>DASYGV010000157.1:0-42525 GCA_035999335.1 Thermoanaerobaculia bacterium
CGCGACACAACCTCTTCCCGAAGTTCCACGATCGTCCTCGCTCTGAGCGGCATTCACTCTCCTCACGCCGCCCCCGAGCTGCTTCGATGTGTAAAGCATGTCCCCGGACACAGGTGTAAGGAATGTATCCGGGTTGAACCCTTGCCGCCGCACTCCAAAAAGAGAAGGCCGCACGCTTTGCGCGTGCGGCCTCGAATGAGCGTCACTCTGGTTTGCCTTACGGCAGCGGGAACGGCGGGATGAGCGGATTCTTCGTCGGCACCGGCACGATCTCGACTTCGATGACCTGAAGCTCAGGCATCCTCTCGTCGTACCGCGGCCGCTTCGTCTCGGGCTTGGTCGCGCCCCCGATGCTGCCGTCGTCCTGCGTCCATTCTTCTCCGTCGAAAACCCACATAGGCTGTCCTTTCCGCGACTGCAATACTTCAAGGGGCCTGCCACTTGGCACCGATGCGATCATCGCTGCCAACACACGATATACGCAGGGCTTACGCGAAGAGTTTGCCGAGGCCGGTGTCAGTTTCGAAACAGCCGCCGTCCGGAAACCCGATCAGTTCCGTCCTTCTTTTCGGAGAAAGTCGGCGAGCATGCGGTAGGCGAGACCGCGGTGGGAGATCGCGTCTTTCTCCTCCGCGGTCATCTCCGCGAAGGTCTTCTGCGAATCGCGCGGCTGGAACCAGGCGTCCCATCCGAATTGGCGCTCGCCGCGCGGCAGCACGAGGATCTCTCCCTGGACTTCGCCGAGGAAGACCTTCACCTCGCGGCCATTCCAGTAGCCGACACAGCATTGCGCTTTTGCCGCGCGGTTGTTGAGCGCGTAGGCGATCGCGGCCAATCCCTTGCCGCCGGCAGCCTCGAGCAGCCAGCGCACGTACGGACCGGGAAAATTGCCGAGCTCGTCGAAGCCGAGGGAGACGTCTTCGACGATGAGTCGTGAATACCCCTTCGTGCGGGCGACTTCGAGTTTGTGGCGGGTGACGTCCTCGACCGTCGCGGCCTGAATCTCCGGCAACGAAAGCGCGACGCGGAGCACGGGAGTACCGAGGATGCGTTCGGCTTCGATGCCTTTGTTCGGATTGGTGGAGACGAGGATGAGACGCTCGCCGTCCTGCTTCGTCGATTTCACTGCCTATTGAGTTCGCAACGACTGCACGACCCGAACACGCAGAGCCTCGGGAGCGGAGACAGGCGTGAGTCGTTTTCGCAGGAAGCCGCGGAGGCGTCGCTGAATGACGACGCGGATCTCGCAGTCAGGGCAGTCGCTCAGGTGGATCTCGAAGCTGCTTCGTTTCCCTTCGCCGAGAGAACCATCGAGAAAGAAGTAGATGACGCGTTTTACATCGTCACAGAGCATTGCTGCGTTTTCCCTTCCGTTGACATGTAGGGTGACGACTTGCACTCGTCCGGAACTCCGTTGCAGAACGGTGAATTCCGCCGGATGGACCTACTGCAACGGCGCGACCAGAAACAGCGAGGGCGGCCTTCCGGCCGCCCTCGCTTCCTAGCAACTCAGTTCAACGCTCACTCGACGTCGAAGCGCTCTTCTTCCTCTTCTTCGACTTCGAACTCGAAGTCCTCTTCGTCCTCGCTGGCGGTGAAGAGAATCTCTTCTTCGTTCTCGTCCGGCTCGGCGACTTCGCCATCCTCGGGCTTGGCGTCGTCCTTCTTCTTACGGCCCTTCGTCTCGTCCTTGCGCGAGCGCATCTTGGCCGGCTCGGCCTCGCCGCGGATGTAGCCGTACTTGCGGGCGTAGTCGAGCAGCGTGCGCTCGAGCATCTTCCGACCGCGGTACAGACGAGACATCACGGTACCGACCGGGCAGTCGAGGATCTCGGCGATCTCCTTGTACGAGAAGCCTTCGATGTCCGCGAGCAGCACCACCATCTTGTAGTCATGAGGAAGCGAGTCGAGCGCGCGCTTGACGTCGGCGTCCATCATGTCCTGGAAGATCTCGCTCTCCGGATCGCGAATGAGGTCCGGCGCGTTCTTCTGGATCACGCGCTCGTACGACTCTTCGATCTCCGAGAAGTCGATCTTGTGCGGGGTGAGCTTCTTCTTCCGGTAGTTGTTGATGAACGTGTTCTTCATGATCTTGAAGAGCCACGCCTTGAAGTTCGTACCCTCTTCGAACTTGTCGTAGTACTTGTACGCTTTGAGGTACGTCTCCTGAACGAGGTCCTCGGCATCTTCCGAGTTCCGCGTCATGCGGTAGGCGGTGTTGTACAGGGAGTCGACGTACGGCATCGCCGCCTGTTCGAAATCCCATCCCTGTTCGTGTGTATAGACTTCCGCGCTCTTCATGATCTCTCCCGTGGCACTACCGCCGAAACTTCAACCTTCGTGCCGCATGCATCCTTAGATGCGTTGGCAAATAAAATAGTTACTTCCAGCGCGACACGTTACCCGAAGCGGTTGATTTGACTACGGTTACGTGACGGAGCCGCGGCCGCGTTCAGGCCCGCTCGTTCGCGTCGAAATTCCTGCACCCGTCTTCATTGACGGACACGTGCGTCCGCGAAAGCGGCTCTTCCAGTGATTAATCCAAGGTCAACTGTGAGGGAACTGCTGGTAGGCCGGCTGTGAACAAACGGTTAACGGCCTGTATTCCCGACAACCGGCGAATGATACACAGCCTGTAGAAGAATTTCAACCCACGGTCCGCAAAAGCTCTTCGTAGGCCCGCGTGATCTCGATGAAACGCGCCGCCGCCGCGGTCTGCGCGTCGCCGGAGGCGCCATGGAACCGGTCGGGGTGATGCTGCGCGACGAGACGCTTGTACGCGGCGCTCAACTCCTGCCGCGTCGGCGTTCCAGTGAGTCCCAGGATACCGAGGAGCTCTTCGTTCCCACGCGGTTTCCGCGCGAAGAGCGGCTCGCGATCGGCGCCCTGCGGCCGGCCGTCTTTCGCGTGGTCGACGTATTCGAATCCATAAAGCTCGCGAAGCTTGGCGAGCGCATCCGTCTGAAATCCCAGGCCGAAACTGAGGTCGAGCAGCGCGGCATACTGACGCACGGGTACGGGACTGCGCGTGGCAACGAGCTGGACCGCGACCTCGAGCAGGTCGCGGCGCTGCTGCGGAGTGGCCAGACGCGCGTAGCTCTCCGCCCAGTTCGAAACGTCGATGCCGCGGGTCACCGGCGCAGCGAGTCCCGCGCCTCGGCGCACCTGCCGCAACGCGTCTTCCTGGCTTCCTCCACCCGCCGCGACGACGTGAAAGAGCAGCGACGCAGCGACCGAGTCGCGCTGCGGCGCGGGCATCGCCCCTTCGCTCTTCTCACGCTCGCGCGTGGCGATGGCCATCGCGGCAATCACGAACGCCGCAAGCGCGCCGCCGCCGACGACCATGAAGAGGAGAGCGAGCAGTTCCATCGCTACGGGCTGTAGGTCACCGAGTTGACCGGGCCTTCCCAGATCGTCACGGCGACGACGATCGCGTCTTCGTCGGCGACCGCGGTCTGCAGCTCACGTGCAAACCACTCCGCGATGTTCTCCGCGCTCGGATTGATCTCGGTGAACGGCGCAACATCGTTGATGCAGCCGTAGTCGAGCCTCTTCGCGAGTTGCTCGAGCTTGCGCTTCGCGCTCACGAAATCGACGGCGATCGCGTCCTGGTCCACACCGCCGCCCCGCCCCTCGAGATCGGCTTCGACTCTGTACGAATGTCCGTGCAGCGGCTCGGAAATGCCCCGGTACTCGCGCAGGTAGTGGGCCGATTCGAATCGCGCCTCGACGCGAACGGTGTACTTACCGGGCATGCTCCTCCGCGAAAACATGCGCGATGAGCTGTTCGCCGGCACCCAGCTCGCGAAGCTCCTCGGCCGTCGCTTCCTTGCGCAGAAGCTCGATCGCCCGCCGGTCGTCCCAGCACGCGTTAGGCGAGTTTTCCTCGGCCAGATGAATCAGCGCGAGGAGCGTACGGCGGCGGCTTTCGTCCACGGCCCGAAGTGTACAATGCGCGCCGATTTAACGATGCCGCTCCCGAAAAGCGTCCTTTGCTCCGCCTGTAAGAAGACCTATCCGGAAGGATGGAAGCGGTGCCCGTACTGCGGGCACGACGAACTGCGCCTCAAGCAGGAGCGTCAGGCGCTGCGTTTCATGGACAAGAAGATGCGCGAGTACGAGCAGCGGACGGGACGGACGCGGAAGGAAGAGCGCCCGCAGCAGCAGCCGCAGCCGCCGCGCGAGGGGCAGCGGCAACGAGATCGTGATCGCCAGCGGCAGAAACAACAGAAACCGGGCGGCAAACAACAACCGCAACAACAACGCCCTCCGCGTCCGGAGAGGCAGTCTGGCGGGCTGAAGCCCGCGGCTCCGCAAGGTGCAACGGGAGAGCAGGCATCGCGCAAACGCAGACGCCGTCGCGGGCGTGGCGGCGCGGGTCAACCGCAGGCTACCGGCGAGCGTCCGCCGCAACAGCAGCAGTCGCAGCAGCCACGGCCGGAACGTCCGCCTCGTGAGCCGCGTCCCGAGCGTCCGCCCGCCGAAGGCGGCGCGGCCGGCGCGGCGGCGTCAAACAAGCGGCGCAGGTTCCGGCGGCGCCGTCGCGGAGGCGGTGGCGGTAGCGGCGGCACTAGCGGAGGGGGCGGCAGCGAGCCGAGCTCTTAGATACCGCGCGGAACACTCCGCGAAACCCTCGCACCGAATGCAGTAGCCGTCCGTGCCCTCGGGCTTGTAATCGGCCGGCGGACAGATGTTCACGCCTTGCACAGTGTCGCGATCGCACTGCGCGATGAGCCTCTCGGCCTCGGTAGTCGACCCGGACGCGATGGCCTGCTTCACCGCCGCGAACCGCGCCGCGTTGTGCATCGCGGTCGTATCGACGCGCGACGCGGACGCCGGTGTCTGCTGTGTCGTGGTCACGATGACGATGCGCACGCGCAACATCAGGAAGTACACGAACCCGGCACCCGCACCGGCGAGCGCCGCGATGTTCGCCACGCCTCCCGCGAACACGCCGTACAGCAACGCCGCGAGCGACACGATCGCGATGAGGCGGAAACGCACCGGGATCGCGCCGAACAGATACAGAGTCTGATGCGGAAACATCGCCGCGTAGACGAACAGCAGCGTGTAGTAGACGAAGTAGGTGCCGAGGAGCGGGACGCCGAGCCATGCGGCCACGCCGGCGGAGGTCAGCGTCGAGAGCATGAAGAGCGTGACGAAATGCCGCGTCCCCCACTCCTCCTCCAACGCCGTACCCATCATGTAGAGCAGGAGCAGCGTCACGAACAACGCCAGCGCTTCGAGCCAGCCGGTCCCGGCCTGTGTGAACTGCCAGGTGAGGACGCGCCAGGACTCGCCGCCGAGGACCGCGCTCCACTCGAAGCGGAACAGACGGGCGTACTTCTCCGGATCCTGGTGCTCGAGCAGAAAGAACGCGACGTTCAGGAAGAGAAGAATGTAGACGCTGCGGAGGTTCTCGCCTCGGGACCGGAACATGACCGTTCGCTCAGTCGGAAGCCGGACGGCGGCACCGATATTTCAGCGCGCCTCCCGTTCGATTTCAACGAACTGCAACACATCGCCGACCTTCAGCGCGTGCTTCGCCGCCTCGCCGCCGCCGACCTCCAGCACGTACCGCGCGACGACGCCCGGCCCATAGCTCGGACAGTCCTCCACCTTGCACGGCGGAACGTTCTCGCGGATGCCGACGATCCGCTTGTCCGCGTCGATCCAGATCATGTCCAGCGGAATGCGCGTGTTCTTCATCCAGAACGAAAAGACGTCGTCGCGCGGGAAAATGAACAGCATCCCTTTGCCCGGATCGATGTGATCCCGATACATCAAGCCCTGCGCGCGCATCTCGTCGCTGGCGGCGATCTCTACGCTCACGACGAAGTTGTCGGGGAAGATCACCCGTGGGCCGGTGTTGACGGTTGACGGTTGGCGGTTGGCGGTCTCGTCGACCGGCGCCGGCGTGGGACTCGAGCACGAGATCATGAGCAGCATGGCCAGCAGCACTCTCATTTCTCTTCGACCTCCACCACGTCGGACTCGTCGCGGTCGCGAGCAATGAGCTCGTACTTCTTCGCGTAGTAACGGAACGAGCGGAACGACATCCGCAGCAGCTCCGCGGCCTGGGTCTGCACGCCGCCGGCGCGCTCGAGCGCCTTGAGCATGAAGATCTTCCCGATCGCCTCCAGATGATCCTGCAGCGAGATCCCCTCGGACGGCAGCTCGAACGTCGCGTCGGGGATGCGCCCGCCGAGGAGGACGTGCTCGGGGAGAGACTTCGTGGTGAGGACTTCCGAGGTCTCGAGGGCGATCATCCGCTCGACGACGTTCTCCAGCTCGCGCACGTTGCCCGGCCAGTGATACTTCTCGATCGCGCGCATCGCATCGGCGGAGATGCGCTTGCGCGGCACTTCCATCCGGTTGCAGAACTTCTCGATGAAGTGCTCGACCAGCAGCGGGATGTCCTCGCGCCGCTGACGCAGCGGGGGCAGCGTGATCGGGATGACGTTGATGCGATAGAAGAGGTCTTCGCGAAACGTCCCCTCGCGAATGGACTCGCTGAGATCGCGGTTCGTTGCCGCGATCACGCGCACGTCGACCGGCGCCTCGACGTTCGAGCCCACCTTGCGCACGATGCGATCCTGCAGCACGCGCAGGAGCTTGATCTGCATCCCCGTCGAGGTTTCGCCGATCTCGTCGAGGAAGATCGTGCCGCGGTCGGCCTCGTGGAAGAGACCGCGCTTGTCGCGCACCGCACCGGTAAAGGCGCCGCGCTCGTGGCCGAACAGCTCGGACTCGAGGAGCGTCTCCGGCAGCGCGCCGCAGTTGATGGACACGAACTTGCCGCGGCGATCGGAGTTGTAATGGATCGCGCGAGCGATCAGCTCCTTGCCGGTGCCCGACTCGCCGGAGATCAGCACGGTCGACATCGTTTTCGCGATGCGCTGGACGATGGAGAAGATCTCCTGCATCTTCGCGGACTTGCCGAGGATGTTCGCGAAGGTGAAGCGCTCCTCCAACGCGGTGCGGAGGTGAATGTTCTCGTCCTCGAGCTCTTTGCGCTCGATCGCCTTGCGGACGACGATCTTCAGCTCTTCGATGTCGAAGGGTTTGGCGATGTAGTCGACCGCGCCGGCCTTGAGCGCCTCGACCGCGGAGCGCGTGGAGGTGTGGGCCGTGATCATCACGAAGATGATGGACGCCGAGCCCGCTTTCACGTCGCGGACGAGATCAATGCCCGAGCCGTCGGGGAGCATGAGGTCGCACAAGACGACGTCCGGCTCTTGGCGCTGGATCGCGGCGCGCGCTTCCGCGATCGACTCCGCGGTCTCGACGCGCCATCCCTCTTCCTCGAAGACGATGCTGAGGAAGTCTCGGAGGGATGCCTCGTCATCGACGATGAGCAGGTTCACGAACCGCATTCTAATTCCACGAGCGCCACGAGATCGTCGATCCGGCGCTGATCGAGGTATTCGCGGGACATCTCGTCGATGAGCTGTTCGAGGCCGGCTTTGTGGCGGCGCAGGAGGGTCTCCGGTGCGACCACGTGCAGACGCGTGATCGCGGCTTCCTTCGTGACGCGCGGGCGGAGAGTGGGTTGCGAGCTACGGGTTCCGGGCTGCGAGGGCTGTAGCGCGCGCTTTCGCACTCGGTTTTTTCGTGCGACGGTCTCGACGATGCGCGTTTCTCTCGTATCCGGCAGAAAGTAGATCGCCTTCACCGTGTCGCGTTGCTGACCGATGCGGTGTGCGCGGCCGTTGCGCTGGTCGAGCTTCACGGGATTCCAGGGGATGTCGTAGTGAACGACCGTTCCCGCCCGCTGGAGGTTGAGCCCCTCGGCGGACATGTCGGTGGAGATGACGACGTTCACTTTCCCCTTCCGGAACGCGTCCAGCACCGCGTCGCGCGATCGTTCGCGCGACGTGACGAGACCGGAGCCCTGGATCGCCTGGTGCAGATCGCGCGCGGTCGCGGCAGAGCCGGTGAAAACGAGCGTCGGCTCGCCGGTGAGGAGCTCGAAAAGCAGGTTCCGCTTCGTTTCCGGCGCGTCGCGTGCGCGCTGAATGAGCGCGTCGATGCGCGCGATCTCTTCGCGGATCGCGTGCGGGTCGGCTTCGCCCCTCGGCGCGAACAGGTCCCAGAACAGAACTTCCTGAAACGCGTCACGGTCTTCCTCGTGCGCGAATGCGGCGCGATAGTCGCGCTTCGGCAGCGTGCGTCCCGCGGCGATCGCGGCCAACGCGCGCTCGTAGAAGCGCCGTTGCCGTCGCAGCGACTCGATGAACGCGGCTTCGCTCGATTCGAGTCTGCGCCAAAGGAACCGCCGCAGCATCGCGCTCTCTGCTGCTCTTTCACAGGTGAGCGGAAACCGCAGCTCGTCGATGCCGTTCGCTCTCAGCACGGGATGGCGAACGACGCGGCGTTCGAGCTCGCCGAATTGCAGCGCGGCCGGGAGCGCGCTGCGGTCGCGACGGATGACGAGCGCGGCGACGATGGCCGCGATCAGCTCACGGTCGCGCGTCGCGAATGCGACGTCGATCGAGGGCACGCCCACATCACCCAGAAGGTCGTCGCGTGCGATGACGCGAACGAGCGCTTCGAGATCGCCGACTCCGTTGCAGATCGGCGTCGCGGTGACGAGCAGCACGCGTGCGCCGGCGGTGCGCCTCGCCAGCGCGGCATAACGCTGCGTGCGCGGGTTGCGGAACGCGTGCGCTTCGTCGACGACGACCACGCGCTCGCGGGCCTCAGGAAAGAATGGATCGCGGACGAGGCCATCATGCGTGACGAGATTCGCATGGACGTCGAATGAGCGCAGCGTCTCGCGCCACTGCTCGACGAGCGCCGCCGGGACGATCAGGTCGCAGCGGTCGAATCGCCGCATCACCTCCGCGGCGATGAAGGACTTGCCGAGGCCGACGTCGTCCGCGAGTAACGCGCCGCGCCGCGTGGCGAGCAGTTCGAGGACGCGCTCGACCGCATCAGTCTGATGCGCGGCGAGCATCGAGCCTCCGGTCGAGGTACGCGCGCAGGATGGCCAGCTCGTCCGAGGTGACGCCATACAGACGCGCGACCGTGAGATCGAGCTCGTTCATGACGTCCGCGCCGCGATGTGCACGCCGTGAGAGCCGAACAAGCCTTTCCGATTCGCTGCTCGTATCCGGCCAGGGCAACGCCGCGACCGTGCGCCCGAAGTAACGGAAGTGCGCGTCCTTCGCTCGCTCGGCGACGCTCACGAGCAGCGCGCCGGCGATCGTCGAGTTGAGGATCGCCGCGATCTCATACGCCTCGTCGAGCGACGCGGCATCGACGGCGTAAAGCGTCTGGTTCGGAATCAGCGGCACCGGTTGCTCGCGGACGTGCACGACGTCGGGCAGCACCGCCGCGGCCACGCCGCGCGAGAGGTCCTTCCACGCGACTTTGATCCCGACGTGCTCGGGCCGCACGAAGCTCAGACGGAAATCCATCGGCCGCAGGCCGCGTGCGTCGGCGAGTTTCTGCAGCCACTTCGGCGGCTTGCGCCAGCCGCCGCGTGGAGGCCAGAGCATCCACTGCGACTCGCCGACGCGCCAGCGCTGCAGGTCGCGTCCGCGCACGCAGCGGCAGATCGCGGCCAGCGGGATGCGCAGCTCGCGAATGGTCTTCGCGTCGAGAAAGAAGTTGCGGTTGTCTCCCGTCTTCACGCCCATGAACGGCCGACGGTGAAGCACCTCGGCGAGCGCGCGATGTTGCGTTCGCAGCCGCCGCAGAATCGCGGCGACATCGGGTGGGAGGAGCGCCCAGTCGGAGCCGATGACGGTGAAGGGCGGCGGGCTGGAAGCCCGCCCCCCACAGAACACGATCCCCAGCGGGAACGTGTCCGCCTCGAACCACTTCCTGCGGCGCGGATCATCGCTCCAGTCGTCGATCGCGATCACGCGCCCCTCGGCCGCGCGGCGCAGCGGCGCCGCGTATGCAGCGTTGAGGATCTTCGCCGGCATGAGCAGCGCCACGACTCCTTCAGGCGCAGCGAGCTGCATCGCGCGCTCGAAGAATGCGACCGACAAATCCGGCTGATGGAACGCCGCGCCGTCGCGCTGCGAGCGGAACAGCGCGTAGCGATCCGTCAGCATCTTCTTCGCGCGCGCGTCGATGCGCGCGTTGCGGACCCACGGTGGATTGCCGGCGACGACGTCGAAGCCGCCGTTGGCCATCACCGGCGCGAAATGGACGTCGAACGAGAAAAAATCGAGCGTCCCCTGCTCCACCCGATCGAGCATCGCCTTCGCCTCGGCGATGCGTTGCTGCAGCTCGCGGCAGCGGACTCCGTCGAGCGGCGCCGAGCGGCCGAAGAGATCCTTCTGCGGCGCGGAGGCGTGTTGCAGCTCCGCCTCGCTGACGTCGATCGTTCGCGCGAGGAGCTCCGACGCCAGGCGCTGATCGTTGCCGCGGATGACGCGGTAGAGCGCGGGGCGCTGCGTGAACGGCGCGGTGCGGTAACGCTCGAGCAGATCGCGCTGCGCGCGCACGGCGGCCAGCCAGTCGCGATAAATGTCCATCCTCCCATCGCCGAGGAAGTCCGTCGGGCTGAGGAGCGAATTGCCCTGGAGGATGTTGCGGTCGAGGTTCGGCAGCGGCTCGACGTCATCGACAGTCGTCTCGCTGCCGGAGACGATCGCCAACCACAAGCGCAGCTCGCACAGCCGCACGGCCTCCGGTTTCAGATCCACGCCGTAGAGCGAGTTGGCGATGATGCGCCGACGGAGATCGCGCGGAACGTCGCTCGTCAGCGAGCGCCAGATTCTCTCGATGACGCCGAGGGCGGAGAGGAGAAACGCGCCGGAGCCGCAGGCGGGATCGAGGATGGTGATGCGCTCGAGCTTCTCGATGCCGGTCTCGGCATCGACAGGGCCGAGCCACTCCGTGATCGCGCGCTCGGTGAGCACGTCGACGATCTCCTTCGGCGTGTAGAAACTCCCGCTCGCGACCCGCTCGTCGCTGGCCATCAGCGACTCGAACACGCGTCCGAGCATTTCCGGGTCGATGTGCGTTCCCGCACCGTCGCTTTCGTCGATCCTGAAATCGAACTTCTCGAACACCTCCTCCAGCACGCGCTGCATCAGCGCGTTCGGTAGGTGCATCTCCGGATGGCGCTGCTCGAACGAGGACGGCTCGAAGAGACCGCCGTTCAGGTACGGCACGCGTCCGAGCTTCCGCGCCGCCAGCGAACGCTCGTGCAGCGGCGTGTTCAGGCAGCCGAAGAACAGCGGCAGGAGGACGCCGGAGAAGAACTCGCGTTCGCGCTTGATCTCGTGCTCGAGCCGGTCGACGAGGAAGCGGCGCTCCCCACCCAACCACCCCTTCTCCTGCACGAACGAGAGGAACAGCAGTCGCGACAGGATGAGCAGTGCCTCGCCGTCGATCGCCAACCGCTCCTCCGACGGAAACTCATCGGCCAGAGCCTCGGCCACGTCGCGCACGGCGGCCCGGAAGCGCTGGAAGAACTCTCGCGTGACCTGCTCGCGGTCGAGCGCGCGGTCGAAGATGCGCGGCAGCGAGTCCTCGTCCGTTCGATCGACAGGGCGTGCGAGAAGGTTCAGCCGATCGAGAGCGTGCGTCGTAGGATGAGCGAGATCGACGTCGAGCCGGCGCAGGGTCCGCTCCGGCGAGAGATCGAATACAGACAACGATTCATCAGCACAATAAATCACTGCTGATTTCGTAATTACATTGTACTCACGATAGCTGCGCATGAATTCAGCGATCCATTCTTCACGCACGTTTCCGTGCAACAGGAACAGATCGAAATGGCGCAGGCGCGAGACCAGACGCAGCCGTCCCTCGCCGTTCCAGGGGATGCTCACGCCGCCGCGCCGCCACTCCCCAGGGTCGACGTCGATCGGGGCGATCGGGTAGCCGAGGGCGCGGAGAAGGTCGAGTGCGCCATCCTCCCCGGTATATTGTCGGAGAGTGGCGGCGGTCAGCATGGCCGCAGCTCCGTGTTGCTCTCTGATTTCGAATGCACATCCGCTGGGCCTACCTCAAACGCATCCTCGCAGGTGCGATCTTCGGGCTGTACATGGCCCACCTGCTCTATTTCCTCAACCCGCAGGTGGACATCACCGCCGTGCGTCTGGCGACCGTGACGCTCGTCTACGGCCTGACCTGCGGCCTCCTCTTCGGCAGCGCGCTGTACGGCCTGCGCCTGCTGCGCGTGCGGCTCTTCGGCCGCGCCGACACGTACAGGACGCACGGCTTCGGCTTCATCGTCCTCGCGGCGTTCTTCTCCTCCTTCATCTACTGGATGCACCTCAACCTCGTGGAGATCTACCTGCCGCGCGGCGCGGTGCGCATCCTCTCGAAGGCGACGAACGTCATCACCGTCACCGCCTTCGTGCTGCTGGCGCTCTGGGTGCTGCAGCGCAATGCGGACCGCCGTACATCGCGGGCAATCTTCGTCGGGGGGGTCATTCTCATCGCGCTCTCGTCGGTCTCGCTCTACCAGCGCCGAGAGAGCTATCGCCGCGAGCGAAAGGAGGTCGTGGTAGCGACCATCGGAGCGGTCGCCGGACACCGGCCGGTCATCCTCGTCGCGGTCCGCAATCTGCCCCACGACTGGATCGTGACGATGAAGGGCGAGGGGCTGCTGCCGTTCTTCGACCGCGCCACCGAGAGCGCGTACTTCACGCGCCTCGAGCCGTTCCGGACCACGCATCCCAACTCGCTGTGGGCTTCGCTCGCGACCGGGAAGCTGCCATACCGGCACCGCGTCACGGGACGGTTTTCGTACCGCACTCCGCTCAATCGCGACGAACCGTTCCTGTTGCTGCCATACGGCGTCGGCTTCCGCGCCTGGGGACTCATTCCGCCGGTCGAGCGGATCTCCGCTCCGCTTCCCTCCGGCGAGGCGCTGCCGGTATGGAAGCTGTTCGAGCGTCTGCAACTCTCGTCGCGCGTGCTGCTCTGGCCTTCCCTCGCGACGCCGCGCCTCAGCGCTCCGCCGCTCGACGGCGTCGCCGAGCGCTTCAACGCCACGCGAGGCGCGAAGCCCGCGATCCTCGAAGCGCTGGCGAGCGACATGGGCGGCATCACGAACATCCGCGGCGACGCCGCGCTGACGGCCGTCGCCGTCGAAGGATTCTCGCGGGCGCAGCGCGCGCTGCACATCTATCTCAACGAGCTGCCGCCGCGCGGCACGGTGAAAGGCGACGCCCTGCGCGCCTACGCGCAGCAACTCGACCGCGCGCTGGGCGAGGTCGCGCGCGCGTATCCCGACCATCTGCTCGTCATCTGCTCGCCGTCCGCGGTCACGCCGCCGCAGCTCCCCGCGAACGCGTTCGCTCTCCTGCGCACGGAGCTGTCGCGGAGCGATCCCGGCGCCGACGACGGGTTCGTGCTCGTCATGGGACC
Organism: Thermoanaerobaculia bacterium; assembly: GCA_035999335.1. Classification (GTDB taxonomy): domain Bacteria; phylum Acidobacteriota; class Thermoanaerobaculia; order Gp7-AA8; family Gp7-AA8; genus QHVT01. The sequence goes on from DASYGV010000157.1 coordinate 13,345, forward strand.
CGCGGCCGCGCATCGCGAGAACCCGAAGCCGGCGTACGTCGTCGACGTCGTGCCGACGCTGCTCTTCGCCGCCGGACTCCCGGTCGGACGCGACATGGACGGGCGCGTGATCACCGACGCGTTCTCCGAGGAGATGTTGCGGGCTTCTTCGCTGTCGGCGATTCAGACGTATGAGGCCGAGCGCGTGGTCGTTAGAAGAGCCGGCACCTGACGCGCGCCTCACGACTCCCACCTCTTCGTCTCGCGGTCATAGCGCAGCGTTTGGACCTTCGAGGTCAGGCCTGACACGCGCAGGCACCAGAGATCGCCGTGTTTGTCTCGCACGTAGATCGTGCCGGGCGTCGCTTCGCCGACCGACGAGAAGGAACAGATCGCCGACTGATTGAACATGACCGGCTCCCGCACGAGATCGCCGTCCGGGCCCCGCACCGGTCCGTCGATCAGACCGATCGTCACGTTCCGCGATTGCGAGAAGACGGCGCGCGGAGGAACGATCAACGTGTCGATCCCGGTCTTGATGTCGTCGTTCTGGATTCCGTCGCGATCGCCGTCGCTGTACATCGCGTAATGCCAGCCGCCGCGAATCTCCTCGAACTTGAGCCCCGCGCCCTTACCGCCCGAGATCGCGCGGATGCGCGCGATGTGGAAGATCGACCGGAGCTCGCCCGTCGCCGACTTCAGCGCCATGCGACGCTGCACCCGCACGACGTTCGGATACCCGATGCCGATCACGATGCCGACGAACGCGACGAGGATGAGGACGTCGATGAGAGTGGGCTTCCGCTTGGGTTGCCGTTGCCGTTGCCGTTGTTGTTGTTGTCGACGCACACGAATCTCCTTTCAGGTTGGCAGTTGGCGGTGGACGTCGGGCGGTGGGTCCGCCAACCGCCAACTGTCAACCGCCAACCGAGAGGGATCGGGGCCGCCGCGCCGTGCGGCGGCCCCGGGTGGGATGGGGGGTGGGCGGCGTCAGTCGTTCGACGCCGTGGTGGCGGGCTTCTTCGCGCGCGGCTTGCGCGGGCTCTTGACCTTCGTCGAGAGGGTGGTGTTGCCGGACACGGAGATGTAGGGCGACATCAGCTCGAAGGTCTTGGCGCCGACGCCTTTCACCTGCATCAGGTCCGCGGCCTTCTTGAACGGGCCGTGCTCGGTGCGGTACTCGATGATCAGCGCCGCGGACTTTTCACCGACGCGCGGGAGCAGCGCGAGCTGCGCGGCATCGGCGGTGTTGATGTTGACCACGCCCGACGGCGCGGTTCCTTCCTCGGCCATGGCGACCGTGCCGATGGCCGCGAGGATGAGGGCAAGAGTGACGATGTGGAGGGACTTCCGCATGGGTCTTTGCTCCTTTCTTTTCTGTTGAGGGTTTGTCGATTGCTTCGATTTCGGTTTTGGCTGTTCCACACAGATTCCGGTCTCTACGACCACTTTCCGTTTCACGCTTTGCTCTGCCTCGCGATCACCACCTCCTTTCGCGGCGGACAGAGTTCAAGCGCGCCGCCATTGGCACGAGATGGCTAAACGATTGATTTGGTGTTCGTTAGCGCGATTGCGCGATTCGGGCGACGTCTAAATCGCGAGCGCGAAGAGGCGGGATGCAAAAGATTTTGCGCTACACTGCGTGCCAGGCGCCTGATGAAGGAAAAGCGTGAGATCTATCGCTTCCTCCACGTCACCCCGCGGCGCATTTTCGAGCAGCTCGATCAGTTCGTCGTCGGGCAGCGTCACGCGAAAGAAGTCCTCGCGATCGCGGCCTACAACCACCTCAAGCGCATCGAGTACCTGAAGTTCGGCGGCGACGTCTCCATCCGCAAGTCGAACATCCTGATGATCGGTCCGTCCGGCAGCGGCAAGACCTATCTCGCGCGCACGCTGGCGAAGATCCTCGACGTCCCATTCGCGTACAACGACGCGACCGCGTTCACCGAAGCGGGCTATTACGGCGAGGACGTGGAAGTCGCGATCGGGCGATTGCTCTACGCGACGAACCAGAACGTGAACGCCGCCGAAAACGGCATCGTCTTCATCGACGAGATCGACAAGATCGCGCGGCGCGGCGGCGGCGCGCGCACCGGCGCGGGACAACGCGACATCGGCGGCGAAGGCGTGCAGCAGTCGCTGCTGAAGATCCTCGAGGGCGAGAAGCTCTTCGTGCCGATGAACGTCACCGCGCACTGGAACAAGTACGACTACGTCGAGATCGACATCGCGAACATCCTCTTCATCTGCGCGGGCTCTTTCTCCGATCTCGAGGAAGAGACCGACGGCCGCAGCGTCGGCTTCGTGGAGAGCAACGAGCCGCCGCGGCAGGGCGTCTCGTCGGAGGACCTCGTGAAGTACGGCTTCCTCCCCGAGCTCCTCGGACGCCTGCCGGTGCGCGTGGAGTTGCAGGAGCTGACGCCGACGGATCTCGTCACGATCCTCACCGAGCCGCGCGAGGCGATGGTTCCCGAGTACCAACGTCTCTGCGCGCTCGATCAGATCCAGCTCGAGTTCAGCCGCGACGCGCTTTTCGCCATCGCCCACGCCGCGCTCAAGCAGCGCCTCGGCGCGCGCGCTCTCCGCGCCATCCTCGAGAAGGTCCTGCATCCGATCCTCTTCGTCGGACCGGAGCGCGCCGGCGAGCGGATCATCGTCGGACCCGAAGACGTGGCTCGCGTCGTCTCATGAACCCTGAGCGCAGCGAAGGGTCACTGGAGCCCTCTCGCGTCGCGTGACAACGACGCTCAGCGTGAGGGCTCCCCTGATCCTTCGCTGCGCTCAGGATAAACTTCACGCGCATGCGCACGATCGGAATCGCCGCGAAGGTCACTGCACCGCCAGCCCTGGCGTACGCGCATACGATCGCGGACGTTCTCACCGCGCGCGGACTCAGCGTCGTCTTCGACGACGAGACGGCGGCGCTCATCGACGGCGATTTCAAGAACTATCCGAAGGCGGAGCTCGGGCGTCACTGCGATCTGTTGATCACCTTCGGCGGCGACGGCACCCTGCTCTCGGTCGCACGACACGCGCCGGAGCACGTCCCGATCCTCGGCGTGAACATGGGCACGCTCGGATTCCTCACCGAGATCCGCGTCGAGGAGTTCCCGGCCGTGCTCGACCGCGTGCTGGAAGGCCACTACTACGTCGAGCCGCGCGTGACGTTCAGCGTCAGCGTGAGCGGTCCGGATCGCGACGCGAGCAAACGCTATCGCGTGCTCAACGACGCCGCAATCAACAAGAGCGCGGTCGCGCGCATCATCGAGATGCGCGTCAGCGTCGCGGGACTGTTCGTCTCTACCTTCCGCGGAGACGGCCTGATCGTCTGCACGCCGACCGGATCCACCGCCTACAACCTTTCCGCCGGCGGACCGATCATCTATCCGACGATGGGCGCGGTGGTCATCACGCCGATCTGTCCGCACATGCTCACCAACCGGCCGATCGTCCTCCCGGACGAGCTCGACATCGAGATCAGCCTCGCCACCCCGGATGCGAAGGACATCTACCTGACTCTCGACGGCCAGGAGGGACTCGAGATCAGCGAACGCGACCGCGTGTGCGTACGAAAGTCCGAAGAGCGAGTACTCTTAGTCCAGTCACCCGACAAGAACTACTTCGACGTTCTGCGCAACAAGCTGAAATGGGGCGAAGGATGAAACTGGCGTTCGCGGTTCTGGCTTTGCTGTTCATGGCCGGCGGCGCCGCCGGCGATCCTGTGTACCTCGATCAGCTCATGGAGACGCCGCTGGCGACGTTGCGCGAGCAGTTCCCCGGACTGAAGAAGGACGGCTGTTATCGCGTCGCGGCGGACCGTTACGTGATGATCGACATCGACAAGAAGGAAGGCAAGCCGTGGCGCGTCGCGCTCACGAATACGCCGTGCAGAAAACCGGAGGATGTCCCCGTCGGAATCGACGTCCGCCATCGTAAGGGCGTGGAGCTCGGACAGAAGACGGTGGATGTGCTGGGGATCATGGGCCGCCCCGATGCCTCTGCCGCTCCCGAGCCCTCCCTCAAACGCCTCGGCGACACCGAATACTTCTTCATCTGCCGCGTCACCGAAGGTTGCGCACGGCACACGAGCGTGTTCGTGCGGGAGGGAGTGGTGAGCGCGATCGCGGAGTGGTATTCGGAGTGATCGAGTCGTCGACTCGTCAGCGCAGCGAAGCTTCGTACGTCCCGCGCACCGCGGCCACGTACGCGCGCGTCTCGCGATACGGCGGGATGCCGCGATGCTTCTCCACCGCGCCGGGGCCGGCGTTGTACGCCGCGAGCGCGAGATCGAGATCGCCGTTGAACGTGTCGAGCAGCGTTCGCAGGTAGCGTGTGCCGCCGAAGATGTTCTCGCGCGCGTCGAAGACGTTGCGGACGCCGAGGAATTGGGCGGTGTCGGGCATGAGCTGCATGACGCCGCAGGCGCCGGCATGCGAGACCGCGTTGGCGTTGAACGCCGATTCCCGCCGCGCGACCGCAGCGACCAGTCGCGGATCGACGCCGTGCTCGCGCGCCGCCTCGTGAATCGCGGCGTCGAGGTGCTTCGGGACCTTCGCACTCGAGCGCGAGTCGAACAGCACCGCGCCGAATGAATGTGTCCCGAACGTGCGCGTGCTGCGGAGGGAAACGAGCGCCTCGCGGATGTTGCCGAAGAAGCGATACGCGGTGATCGAGCGGCTGTCGTTCGAGATCACGACCTTGCCCGGCTTCTTCAAGCCCGCGCCCCGAACGGACGACGCGACGAAGCGGCGCTCGTTCGCGGCAGCGCCGCCGGCCGTTGCGAGCACCAGTGTGACCGCGATCACATTTCCGAATTTCATGAGGCAATCACCAAACGCCGCCCTCCCCGTGTAGCATTCCGCGCCATGCGAATTGTGCCTTTGTTACTCTTCACCGCTCTGTTCGCCTGCGCACCCGCGCGGCGAACGGCAGATGCTCCTATGGCTGACGACGGCACTCTCTTTCTCGGCGGTACGGTCGTGACCGGCGCCGATCAGATTCCGCGGAAGGACTTCGCGGTTTACGCGGCAAGCGGCGTCATCCGCCAGGTCGGCCTCGCTTCCGATCTGCGCGCGGCGCATCCGAACGCGAAGGTCGTGGACGCATCCAACACAACGATCCTCCCCGGCCTCACCGACGCGCACGGCCATCTCTACGGCCTCGGTGTCGCGCTCGACGTCGTGAATCTCAACGGCACGCGATCGTTCGATGAAGTCGTCGCGCGCGTGAAAGAGCGCGCCGCGACCACGCCCGCGGGACAGTGGATCCTTGGACGCGGATGGGATCAGAACGACTGGCCGGTGAAGGAGTTCCCGACCGTTGCCGCGTTGGACGCGGCGATTCCCGATCATCCCGTCTTCCTCCGGCGCGTCGACGGACACGCGGCCGTCACGAATACCGCCGGGCTGCGCGCGGCCGGCGTCACCGCGGCGTCGCGCGATCCCGAGGGCGGACGCGTGATTCGCGACGCGAGCGGAAATCCCACCGGCACGTTCATCGACGCGGCGATGGATCTCGTCGAAGACCACATCCCCGCGCCGACGCCGGAGCAACGCAAAGCGCGCGTGCTCGCTGCTGCGCAGGCGATCGCCGCGAACGGCCTCACGGAAATGCACGACGCCGGCATGGACGGCGCGACGATCACCGCGGTCAAGGAACTGATCGACGAGAAGCGCTTCCCGATCCGCGTCTACGCGATGCTCGGCGACAACGATGCGCTGTTGCGGACGTGGTTCGCGAGCGGGCCGTTGATGAGCTACGGCGGCCGCCTCACCGTTCGCTCCGTGAAGCTCTACGCAGACGGCGCACTCGGCAGCCGCGGCGCCGCGCTCCTCGAGCCGTACAGCGACGATCCGAACAACAGCGGTTTGATGCTCGCGAGGCCGGAGCATCTCGAGGACGTGGCGAAGCGCGGACGCGCGGCCGGATTTCAGATCAACGCTCACGCGATCGGCGATCGCGGCGTGCGCAACGTGATCGACGCGTACGCAACCGCGGGCGTCGTCGCGAACGATCGCTTCCGCGTCGAGCACCTGCAGGTGATCGCGCCAGCGGACGTGCCGCGACTCGTCGAGCGCGGAATCATCGCGTCGATGCAGCCGACGCACGCGACGTCCGACATGTATTGGGCGGAAGCACGCCTCGGACCGGAGCGCGTGAAGGGCGCGTACGCGTGGCGCACAGTGCTGGACGCCGGCGGCCGTCTCGCCCTCGGATCCGACTTCCCAGTCGAAGAGGTGAATCCGTTCTTCGGCATCTTCGCCGGCGTGACGCGGCAGGATCAGGCGCGGTGGCCCGAGGGCGGCTGGTATCCGTCGCAGCGGCTGACGCTCGCGGAGGCGCTGCGCGGCTTCACGAAAGACGCGGCGTATGCTGCGTTCGAGGAAACCTCCCGCGGCACGATCGAGCCGGGCAAGCTCGCCGACTTCACGATCGTCGAAGGCGACCTGTTCACGGCGCCGGAGCTTTATAAGGCGAAGGTGCGGTACACGGTCGTGGGCGGCGAAGTGGTGTTCGGAAAATAGGACTCATAGGACGGATGGGACTGATAGGACGTATAGGTCCTATTCGTCCTATTCGTCCTATCCCTCAAAGTCCTCGAAGTGCGTAAGCGCCCGAAAATCCTGAAAGCGCTCATTCACGTCGCGGAGTGAGATCTCGCGCAACCGATCCAGCGAGAACTTCTCCACCGTGAACGACGCGAGCACGCTGCCGAAGACAATCGCGCGGCGGAGCTCGCGGTCGTGGATCTCGCTGCGCGAGGCGAGGAAGCCGAGGAAGCCGCCGGCGAAGGTGTCGCCGGCGCCGGTGGGATCGAACACGTTCTCCAGCGGATACGCGGGTGCGGCGAAGATCGCGTCCTTCGTGATCATCAGCACGCCGTACTCGCCGCGCTTGACGACCAGCGTCGACGGTCCGAGGGCGAGGATCTGGCGGCAGCCCTTCACCAGGTTCGCTTCCCCTGTGAACTGCCGCACTTCGGCCTCGTTGATGATCGCCAGGTTGACTTCCCTGAGCACGCGCTCGAGCGCCTCGTGCTTCGAGGTGATCCAGTAGTTCATCGTGTCGAGCGCGACGAGCCGCGGGCGCTCGGCCTGCTTCAACACGTCGTACTGGAGGTCGGGATCGATGTTCGCGAGGAACAGCACGTCCGCCTTCTTCTGCCGCTCATTCAGCCGCGGTGCGAAATCCGCGAACACGTTCAGTTGCGTGTCCCGCGTTTTCGCCACGTTCAGGTCGTAGCCGTACTCGCCGCTCCAGAAGAACGTCCTCTCGCCCTTCACGCGTTGCAGTCCGTCGGTGTTGATCTTTCGTCCGCGGAACACGGAGGCGTCGTCCTCGGTGAAGTCCTCGCCGACGACGGCGACGAGATCGACTTCCGTGAAGAACGACGCAGCCACGGAGAAGTACGTCGCGGACCCGCCGATGCAGCGGTCCACCTTTCCGAACGGCGTCTCGAGTGCGTCGAAGGCGACGCTGCCGACTACGAGGATGGGCATATCAGTCCTTAGCGAATGTATTTGCCGATGATCGGGTCCAGCGCGTCCTTCGTGGCCTGCGGAATCGCACCGCGGTCGGTGAGAAGTGCAAACTGCAGTGCGTTGGCGCAGCCGCAGTCGCGCCGCCGGTTCGCGGCGCGGGTGATCGACGTCCGCAGGATCCGCTGCGCCATCGCCGCGTTTGCGCGGAGATAGCCGAGGATCTGCTCGATGTCGACGTCGTCGTGGTCGGGGTGCCAGCAATCGTAGTCGGTGACGAGTGCCATCGTCGCGTAGCAGATCTCCGCCTCGCGCGCGAGCTTCGCCTCGGTGAGGTTCGTCATTCCGATCACGTCCACTCCCCAGGTGCGATAGAGGTACGACTCCGCGCGCGTGGAGAACTGCGGGCCTTCCATGCAGAGATACGTGCCGCCGAGGTGCACCTTCGCGCCGGCTTCGCGTCCCGCTTCTCCCATCAGCGCCGACACGGCAGTGCAGATCGGGTCCGCAAACGGGACGTGCGCGACGATGCCGTTGCCGAAGAACGTGTCCGCGCGGTGGCGCGTGCGGTCGATGAACTGACGCGGGAAGACGATGTCCGTCGGGCGATAGTCCTCTTTCATCGAACCGACCGCGCTCGCGGAGAGGATCGTGTGCACGCCGAGAACCTTGAGGCCGTAGATGTTCGCGCGGTAGTTCACCTCGGACGGCGTGAACCGATGTCCCTTGCCGTGACGCGCGAGGAACGCGACGCCGATGCCGTCGGCCTCGGCGATCACGTACGGATCGGACGGCGCTCCGAACGGCGTGTCGATCGTGCGCTCGTCCAGCACGTTGAGCCCTTCCATCGCGTAGAGGCCGGAGCCCCCAATGATTCCAACGTCGATGCCGATCGAGACTTCGTTCATCCTTTGAATCTCCTGACCGCGTCATCGATCGCCTCGCCGACGCGACGCGCGAGCACCACCGCCTCCAGCCCGTCTTCGCCCGATACAATCGGCCGTGTCCGGTCGCGCACGCATTGGAGGAACGCCTCGTTTTCCGCGCGCAGCGGCTCTTTCTTGGAGACCTCGATCATCAGCGGCTGAATGTCGCGGCCGGCGAGGCGATAGCCTTTCACTTCCTGTTCTTTCGTGTCGACGGAGATGTAGTGCTCGCTGCCGAAGAAACGCTGCTTGCGGATGCGCTCCTGCGAAACACGGCTCGCGGTGAGATTCGCGACGGCACCGTTCTCGAGCTCGAGCCGCACGTTCGTGATGTCCACCTTGTCGGTGAGCACCGGCACGCCGACAGCGCGAATCTCGGTGACTTTCTGCTGCAGCAGCGACATCACGAGATTCAAGTCGTGGATCATGAGATCGAGCAGGACATCGACATCGAGCGAGCGCGTCACGAAGACGCCGAGTCGCTCGGATTCGAAATAGCGAGTGCCGCGGACCATGTCCGCGATGGCGACGATGGCTGGGTTGTAGCGCTCGACGTGGCCGACCTGAATGATGCGCTGCTTCGCCGCGGCGAGCTCGATGAGGCTCTGCGCCTCCTCGGCCGTCGCGGCGATCGGCTTCTCGATCATCACATCGACGCCGGCCTCGAGGAGCTCGCGCGCGACGTCGTGATGCATCGTCGTCGGCGTAGCCACGACGGCGCACTGAATGTCCTTCGCCAGCGCGGCAACACTCGGGTAGCGCCTGATCTTCAGTGACGACTCGACTTCTGCCGCAACGGAGTCATTCGTCTCGACGAACCCCACGACTTGCGCCTCGGCGATCTCGGTGAGCACGCGTGCGTGGAGACGACCGAGATAACCGGTACCCACTACGCCGACGGTCACGCTCACTGCGTTCGCTCCGTCTTCATCGGATCACGCCCCGCTTCGACTCCCTCGCGAACTCCGCGAAATACCGCACCTCGGCGTGGAATCCGAGCTCCGCTTCGATCTTGTCGAGGGCATCCTGCAGCAGCAACTTCGAGCGCGTGAGGATGCGATAGGCACGCTGGAGCGCTTCGATCGTTTCCTTCGTGAAGCCCTTGCGCTCGAGGCCGATGGTGTTGACGCCGTACGTCTTCGCGGGGCGATTGCCGACCGTCTTCACGAACGGCAATACGTCCTGAGTACAAATCGAGCCGCCGCCGATGAACGCATGATCGCCAACGCGGCAGAACTGATGGACGGCCGAGAACGCGCCGATCGTCGAGAAGTCACCGACCTCCACGTGCCCCGCGAGCGTGGCGTTGTTCGCGAAGATCGTCCCGTCGCCGATGTGGCAGTCGTGGGCGACGTGCGAATAAGCCATGAAGAAGTTGTTCGAGCCGATCGTCGTGATGCCGCCGCCACCGACCGTTCCGCGGTTGATGGTGACAAACTCGCGGAAGACGTTGTCGTTGCCGATGCGGAGCTCCGTCCGCTCGCCCCGGAACTTCAGGTCCTGCGGCTCCGTGCCGATCGATGCCTGTCCGAAGAACCGATTGCGCTCGCCGATGGTCGCGGGACCTTCGATGCGCAGGTGCGGACCGATGACCGATCCTGCGCCGATGGTGACGTGGGAACCGATGACCGCATACGGCCCGACGCTGACGTCGGGCGCGAGCGTGGCATCGCTGCTGATGACCGCGGTTTCTGCGATGGTGGGCATCGACATCACTCCGGGCGGTCGACCATCACGCTGAGCAGCTCGGCTTCCGCCACGACCGTGTCGCCGACCTTGGCGACGCCGCGCACTTTCACCGTGCTTCCGCGCCGCTGCAGAACCTCGCATTCGAGAATGAGCTGATCGCCCGGCACCACCGGCTTGCGGAAGCGGGCCTTGTCGACGCCGCCGAAGAGAAACAGTTTCTTGTCGCGGTCCGCGATATCGCGGAGGAACAGCACGGCCGCGCACTGCGCCATCGCTTCCACGATCAGCACGCCGGGCATGACCGGTGCGCCGGGGAAATGTCCCTGAAAGAACTGCTCGTTGGCCGACACGTTCTTCAGGCCGACGATCCGTTTGCCGTCCTCGGCGATGTCGAGGATGCGATCGACCAGCAGCATCGGATAGCGATGCGGCAGGAGCTTCATGATCTCGTTGATGTTGAGGGCGCTCATTTCTTTCTTCCTCGCTGCTGGCGCACGTACTCACGCTGGCTGACCGCCGGGATGCCGCGCACCCACACTCCCGCGGGAACGTCGTCGAAGACCGCGCTCTTCGAGTAGACGCGCACGCGGTCGCCGATCTTCAGATGTCCGGCGAATCCTGACTGCCCGCCGACCTGCACGTCGTCGCCGAGCTGCGTCGATCCCGCGATGCCGGCCTGCGCGACGAGCAGGACGCGCTGCCCGATGCGCACGTTGTGTCCGATCTGCACGAGATTGTCGATCTTCGTTCCGGCGCCGACGACCGTCTCGCCGAGGGCGGCGCGGTCGATGGTCGTGCCGGCGCCGATCTCGACGTCGTCTTCGATGCGCACGATCCCCACCTGCGGGATCTTGTGATGCGTGCCGGTGTCGTCGGTGGCGAATCCGAAGCCGTCCGCGCCGATGACGACGCCGCTGTGGAGGATGCAGCGCTTGCCGATTTTGCAGCCGTAATAGATCGAGACCTGCGGATAGATGATCGTGCCGTCGCCGATCACGACGCCCGGCTCGATGGTGACGTTCGGATAGATCACGACGTCGTCGCCGATCGCGACATCGTCACCGATCGATGTGAACGCGCCCACGGCCACATTGCGGCCGAGCTTCGCGCTCTGCGCGATCGCGGTATGAGGCGAGATTCCGTCGGGGCGCGGCCGCTGCGCGAAGAAGCGCGCGACCGTGGTGGCCATCGCGTAATACGGATTCGCGACGCGGATCCATTTCGGCGAGTCGCCCTCGAGATCGTTTGCGACGAGCACGGCCGCGGCGTTGGTGCTCTCCAGCTGCGGCGCGTACTTCGGATTGGAGAGGAAACTGATGTGCTGTTCGGTCGCCTCGGACAGCGGCGCAACGCCCGTGATGGCGACGTCCGGGCCGCTGTAGCGGCCGGAGACGAAGGTCACGATTTCCGAGAGACGGACGGCGGGCATGGCGGGGGCGGATTGTAATCTAGGAGTGCGGGTGGCGAGGGTGGTGGGTGGCGGGGAGCCACCGCTTTGGTACGCCGCAGCGCTGCTCGTGGCACCTACCAGAGCGGTGGCTTCCCACCGCCCTGGCCGCCTCGCCACCGCACTCCACAAAAAAGCCTCCCGAGAGGGAGGCTTTTCCGTAAAGCGCAAGAGTAGATTTACTTCTTGGCGGCAGCCGGGGCCGGCTGCGCTTCATTGAAGCGTTTGATCACCGTGTCGGTGATGTCGATGGCCTCGGACGCGTAGACCAGTCCGGACTCGAACTTGTTGAAGATCGCGGCCAGACCCATTTCCTTGCCGATCCCGTCGATGACCGGCTTGATCTTCGCCTCGAGCGCCTGCAGCTCGCGGTCGCGGGCTTCACCGATCTCGCGCTCGGCGTCCTGAGCGTAGCGCTGCATCGAGATGCGCTTCTCGGCCAGCTGCTTCTGCATGTCGGCGAGCTTGTCTTCACTGAGCGAGAGGCGCTTGGTGCTGATGTCCGAGTCGAGCTTGCGCAGCTCCTCGTCCATCCCCTTCGCCTTCTCCATGCGATCGTCCTGCATCTTCTTCAGCTTTTCGTAGGCGGACTTGCCGGCCGTCGACTGCGTGAGAACTTTCTGGACGTCGATCACCGCAACACGCGCAGGCGTCGTCTGCGCAAACATCGGCGCCGCCAGCGCGGCTACTGCAACCGAAACGAGGAACTTCTTCATGAGGTCTCCTTCTGATCGTCGGACAACGGGTGAAAGCCGTCGCCGTTTAGAACGTATTCCCAATCGTGAACTGGAATCCTTCGAACTCATCGGCGTCTTCCGGCGCAGGGTTGATCGCGTAGATGAACCGCAGCGGGAACTGGAACACGGGCAGGAACAAACGGAGCTCGGCGCCGAAACTGTAACGAAGCTTGCCGAAGTCGATCGACTCCTGATAGCCGTAGGCGCGACCCGCGTCCGCGAACAGCACGAGACGGATCGGGTCGTTGACACGGTAGAGGTACTCGAAGTTGTAAGTTTGATAGCTGTATCCGCCGGCCGGACGCAAACCGCGGCCCGGGAACTCCTCGTACGGCCCGAGCGTGCCGTAGCCGAAGCCGCGCACCGAAAACTCGCCGCCAACGAGGAAGCGGTCCGAAGTCGGGACGCAGAGGTCCGGAACCTCGTTCGACAGCTCGTTGTACGTATGCGCGCAATCGTCGCGGAAGGAGAAGATGTAGCCGGCCTCCACATTCGCGCTGATCGAGCTCCTCCGCGAGAGGCGGAAGAAACGCGTGGCGCCGACGGTCGGCTTGAACATGTCGACCGAGCCGCCGAGAGGGCCGCCGGCATAGGCGAAGCTCAGGTTGAAACGCGAGCCGCGCGCCGTGTCGAACGGGTTGTCGCGCGAGTCGTATCGGTACGACGGCACGATCGTCGACGTGACGAAGTTCAAGTCGGAGATGAGCGGCATCGGCAGGTTGCCCTGCGGGTCCGGAACCTCCTGCGTCTGATACACGCTCCGCGAGCGCTCGTAGCCGTACAGCAGCCCAACGCTGTCGAAACGGCGGAGGCGATAGCCGTAGGCAACGGTTCCGCCCTTGCCGCGCTGTTCGTAACCGAATGACGCCGGCAGAACCGTTTCCCGGTTGTAGATCGAGACGCCGAGGCTGTTCGGCGTGTCCATGAACCAGGGATCGGCGTAGGAGATGCTGAAGAAGTTCGTGCGGCGTCCGCGCTGATAGCCGAGGGAGAAGTTCTCGCCCTCGCCGAGGAAGTTGCGGGTCGCGAACTGCGCCTGCACGAAGAAGCCGCCGCCCTCGGAGTAACCGCCGCCGAACTGGATGTCGTTCTTCCCTTCCTCGACGCCCTTCACCGTGATGTCGACGGTCTTCGAGTCGGGGTTCACCTTGAAGTCCGGGTTCTCGGTGACCTTGAAGTATCCGAGCTGGCCGAGCTTGTAGACCGACTGCTTGAAGGTCTCCATGTCCATGATCGAGCCTTCCTCGATGAAGACCTCGCGGCGGAGCACCTTGTCCTTCGTGGTCGAGTTGCCGGTGAACTCGAGGCGTCCGAGACGGAACTGATCGCCCTCGAACACGCGCAGCTTCACGTCGACGACGTTGTTGCCCTTGTCGGTGTACTCCGGATCGACGTACGCGTAGATGTAGCCGCGCATGCGGTAGGCATCGCCGAAGGCGTCGACGCGCGTCTGGATCGGCTTGCGCCCGAGCGTGTCGCCCTTCTTCAACGGCCAGTTCCCGATGATCTGCTCGTTCGTGAAGACGGTGTTGCCCTCGACCGAGACCTCGCCGAAGGTGTGGATCTCGCCTTCCTTCACCGGGATCGTCACCTTCACGCGCTTGCCCGCGGTCACGATCTGCGGATCGCCGAAGGAGACGTCCTGATAACCGAAGTCCTGGTAGTAGTTCTTGACGCGCTCGAGATCCTCGTCGAGCTTCGACGGGATGTAGAGGTTCTTCTTGCGCACCCAGGTGATGAGATTGTGTTTCTTGATCTCCTTCATCTGGCTGCGCAACTTCCCGTCGGAGAAGCGGCGGTTGCCGATGAAGTCGATCTGGCCGATCTTGGCTTTCACGCCTTCATTGATGATGAAGACGATCTTCTTCTCACCGGGCTCGCCGAGGTCTTCGGTGATGGTGTCCACCGAAACGCCCTCGAAGCCGCCCTCGGTGTACGCGCGCTTGACGGCTTCCGCGGCGCGCTTCACGAGCGTCTGCTCGATGGTGCTGCCGACGTGGAGGTCGATCTTCTCGCGCTCGAGCGCTTCGTTGATCTTGGTCTGATTGAGCTCTTTGTTGCCGCGGAACTCGACCGAGCCGATACGAGGGCGCTCGCGGATGAACGCCTTCACGACCACGCCGCCGGCCTCACCAGGCTCGACCTCGACGCGAATGTCGTCGAAGAGTCCGGTCTGCCAAAGGTTGGTGAAGTTCCGCTGGATCGCTTCCGGTACATAGGCCTCGCCGGGAACGATGCCGAGGTAAACGCGGATGGTGTCGCTTGCCACCGAAGAGTTCCCGACGGCTTCGAACCGTTCCACCGTCTGCCCGCTCAGTTGTTGCTCCGGTTTGGTGGTCGGCGCATCGGTGATGCGGCCGGTGGACGGCGAATCGAGGATCACGCCCGGGCGCGGCTTGGGCCGCTCTTGCGTGGGCGCGGTTTGGGCTCGGGCGACCCTGCCGGCTATCGCCAGGACCGCGAGCATCACGAGAATTCGAGTCATAAGTTCTGTCGAGACACGTTTTTGAAGTGAGACGAACGACCCTGGAGGGAGGTCACGCCCGACCCTGAACAGCCGGAAACAGCGGCGCATTCTACAGCCAGCACGGCCGGCGGCGCAGATTGCCCAAGGCTCCGGCGCGACTGTCGCGAAAAGTTTCTTCGCGGCGGCGCACCATATCATCCGCGCCGCGCTGTCAAGGCTGCCAGTCGATGATCGTCGCGGCATCCGGGCAGAGCCAGGCCGTCGCCTTCACTCCTTCGCGCGCCTCACCTTTGCGGACTTCGACCCGATTCCAGTCGTTGTTCGCGAACGGTGTGCCGTTCACCAGGAAAAACCGTGAAGGATCGTCGCCGCCGTCGTGGCGCAACGTGATCGTCTCTTCGCCGATCGTCAACACGGTCTTGCCTTGCTCGCGTCGATAGCGCGTGACCGGACCGGAGACCTTCCGCAGCTTTTGCGCGCAGGAAACTGCCGCCGGCGCTGCGAGCTCGTCGTCGCGGCGCGAATCCACCGGAAAACCGGCGCCCACCCACGCGGGATAGCCGCCGTACAGCACGGCCACTCGCGCGAAGCCGGCTTTCGACAGCAGCATCGCGGCATCGAGACTCGATTCCTCCGCCTTGCACGTGCAGTACATGACGAGGAGTTTCTCCTCGGGCAGCTCGCCGGCGCGCGACTGCAGCACGCCGAGGGGCATCCAGACCGCGCCGGGAAGATGCCCGAGCTCGTACGGAACGCTGCCGCGGACGTCGATGGCGATCGCGTCGCCGTTGGCGAGCAGAGGGCGGAGCTCCTCCACGGTCACCCGGGGAACGTCCGCTTTCGTGAGAATGGCCAGCAGGAGCAGGATCATGAGAAATGTGGGGCGGGCTTCCGCCCGCCCCATCGAATTCTACAGGCCGAAATTCTACAGGCCGCGGTAGGTGCCCGAAAGCGAGCTGGCGCGATCGGCCTGACCGGTCGTGAACTTGTACATGCAGGAGTCGTCGGTGTAGTCCATGAAATTTTCGATCGGATCATTGCCCGGCCACCTGTTGCCGGTGCAGGTGTTCCGGCCGACCGGGCAGCCGTACGCCGGGGACTTTTCGGCCGGCGTGTCGGCGACGAAGTCGTTGTTGTTTTTGCAGCCGCCCTGGAACGTGTGGTAGAGGCCGAGCCAGTGGCCGACTTCATGGGTCCCGGTATCGCCCAGGTTGTAAGGCGCCGCGCTGCCGCCCGGAAGTGACGAGTGGAGGCAGACCACGCCGTCGTCCTTCGGGTTGCTGGCGTACGAGCTCGGGAACGTGGCCCAGCCAAGGAGACCGCCGCCGGGGCTGCTCGTATAGAAATTGAGAGTGGCCGCGCCGCCGACGCGCAGCGCATTCTTCATCTGGGCCTCCGCCGCGGAGCCCGGAGCGGCGGTGAACCATGAGTTGTTGGCCGTGCGGGTGGTGCCCGCGAGCTGGAACCGGAAGCGCGTGTTCGCGCCGCCCGTGACGCCGCTGTACGCATCGTTCAGCACGCGGATCTGGTCGGCGATCATTTGGTCGCTGATGTTTCCCGCACCCGACGTGTTGCGGATGACGTGAACCCAGACGCTGATCGTCACTGTGACTGCATTCGACGAAATGCGGAAGCGCTCCTCCGCGCTCTTCTGCGACAGGAGCATGTCCGTGTGCTCTTCGATCGCGAGGGTCTCCTCGTCGGAGAAGACATGCGTGCCGCACATCCGCTGCAGGTCGCGGGACGGGCGATCGTCGCCAACCGCAAAATCCTGCGCAATGAGACTACCTACCGGGAACAGGAGACAAAGGGCCACCAGAGTCAACCGACGATGCATTCGAGCCTCTCCTTAAATGATTAGGATGATTTTGAGCCGGGGCGTGATTTGACGAACGGGCGTCCTAAGGCACGCTGAATGCCACTCGTAAGTTGTTGATTTCATTAAAGAGTGGCGTGTGGCCACGGGTCAGAGCAAGGACCAAGGGTCAAAGTCGCTCCCGCCACACGGCGTCAGAATCGACCCATCAGGAGCCTGCGCAGAAAGTCCGCCTCGAAGCGACCGCGCGTGCCCAAGGCTAGGCCAACCAGCGCAGCCGGTCGTACCGGCGCTACGTCGCGTACGTCGCCCGCCCGCCCCCGAACGACCAGTTCTCCTTCGTCACCTCGACGAGGCTGATCAGCACGTCGTCCGGACGCACATCCACCGCTTCCTGCAACCGCCTCGCGATGTCGACGTACAGCGCGCGCTTGACCTCCACCGAGCGTCCTGCGTTCAACGTGATCTGAATGACCACCAGCCCGTCCGAGCGCTCGACGCCGCCGTACGACGGATGCGCGATGAGGTGATCGTGCTCGACCTCTTCGATGATGTGGAAGCGATCATCGGCGGGAACGTTGGCGGTCGCGACGAGCGCCTCATGAATCGCGCTCGACACGTCGCGAAGGAATTCGGGTGTGTGGCCTTTGCGGAGGGTGATGCGGACGAGCGGCATGATGAGGATTGTAGTGCCGACCGCGTAGAGCAGGTTTGCGCTACGCTGACACGATGCGCTTCGACGTCGTCATCGTAGGCGCGGGCATCGGCGGCGCCGTGCTTGCGCTCGACCTCGGGAGACGTGGTTGGCGCGTTGCCCTCGTCGAGCGCGAGAGTGCGCCGCCACGCATCGCCCGTCCGGAGATCCTCTGGGGAGCCACGCCGCATGCGCTCGAGTGCTACGGGATCGCCGAAGCCATCCGTCATACCGCCAGCGTGCAGCTCGAGGCGATCGACATCGGTGGCGAGAAGCCGTGGATCAAGATCACACGCGACGACTTCGCTGCCGTTGGCGTCGACGCCTTCTCGACGAACCCGTCGATGACTCGTACGATCATCACCAGCGCCGCGACCGCCACCGGGAACGTCGAGATTCACCGCGGCGTCACCGTCGAGGAGCTGCAGTACGACGACGGCCGCGTCATCGGCGTGCGCGCAAGGCGCGGCGATGCGCCGCTCGCATTCGAGGCGTCCCTCGTCGTCGGCGACGACGGCGGGAGCTCGGTCGTCCGCACTCAGCTCGGCATCCCGATCACGCTCGACGTCTTCCCGATCGAGTTCGTCACAGCGATGATCGGGCGCTGGCCGCTCCCGCCGCATCGCGTCCGCATCTGGATCCACCCGAAGGCATCGAGCGACGGCATTCCAGCGGCGGGCTTCATCCCCTGGCCGGAGAACGAAGGTGTTCTTCTCGTGCCGCTCACGGCAGATCGCGCCAAACGCCTGTTCGAGCAGCCACCCGAAATTTTCTGGAGCGCGCTCGAGCGCGTCACGCCGATGGCCGGCGCGTTGCGCGAGCAGCTCGAGTTCCCTCGCGACTTCAAACGCGTGGCGCGGCCATTCGGTCACGCCGCGTCGTATGTCGCCGACGGCGCGGCGCTGATCGGCGACGCGGCGCATCCGATGACGCCTGCCGGCGGGCAGGGAGCAAACGCTTCGATCTGGGACGCGCTTGCGCTGGCGGACGTCGCCGACGCCGCGCTGCGCACCGGCGACGTTTCGCGGGAGCGCCTGCTTCCCTACGAGCGGCTGCGCCGCCCCGTCAACGACGAGTCGATCTCCTTCTCACGCGTGGCACGTCGAGCCTTCCGCTTCGGAGGTTTTCTGCCCCTCTCGCTCGTTCTCCCCGCAGTCGCGAGAACGATCGACATCCTCGGCTGGCCGAAACGCAGGATCATGGGCTCGTTCGCGACGACCTTCGTTCATCCGCGCGCATGAGTCGGGGATTACCCGATCTTGAAGCTGACCGCGTTCTTTCCGCAGGATGATTCCACCCAGAACGTGTGCTTGCCCTTGGCGAGCTTGTGCGTGAACTGAGCACTGAACTCGTCATAGAACTTCGCTTCGCCGAGGGTCGTCTTGTCGAACCCCCACTTCACGGTGCGCGGACCACCGCCGCAAGTCGTCCCGAAACTGGCCGTGATGTACGCCGATTTCGCTCCGGCAGCCGGCGGGTCCACGATCGGATACGTGCCCCCATCGATCGGGTAAACGATGTTCACTGGATGCTGGCCCATGGCAAATCTCCTTGCTGAATGAAGTAATGCCGGAAGACCCGCAAAGCAACCGGGCAATTCTGTAGCCCGTTCGCTGCACATACGCGACCGTTCGCTGCACGCCGTGACGCGCACACCCGAATCGCGGCACACTGTCGCCATGCGGCGGTGGTGGATCCCCCTGTTCTGGTGCGCGTTCGCGTTCATGTCCGCGACCCAGACCTTCCTGGCGATGCTCACGCACGGGCATTCGTTCCCGCGCATCGTCTTCTATCAACTCTGCGTCTGGGCAGGATGGATCTTCCTGACGCCGCTGGTCATCCGTCTCGTCGAGCGCTTCCCGCCGCGCCGGTGGCGGAACATCGCCCTGCACTCGGGCGTCGCGCTGTTGATGGCGATCACGCACGTGGCGTACTGGATCGCGCTGACGATCCTCATCCAGCCCTACGACGACATGACCATCCGCGAATTCGGACCGGTCTTCCCCTCGGCGACGGTCACGCGGATGCCGCTGGAGATCGTGATCTATCTCGCGGCCATGGCCATCGGGCACACGCTGACGCTGGAGCGCTCGCTGAGCCAGGCGCGCCTGCACGCGTTGGAGCTCCAGATTCAACCGCACTTTCTTTTCAACACCCTGAACGCAATCAGTTCCCTCGTGCGCGCGAGGCAGAACGAAGAGGCCGTGGAAGTGATCGCCGGCTTGTCGGACCTGCTGCGCTACACGCTCGATCACGCCGGCGAGCAGCGCGTCCCGCTCGAGCAGGAGACGGCCATGGTCCAGCGCTACCTCGGCATCCAGCGCGTACGCTTCCCGGACCGGCTCGACGTACACATCGACGTCGCCGACGACGCGCGCCGCGCCGCGGTACCGACGCTCATCCTCCAGCCGCTCGCGGAGAACGCGATCCGCCACGGCATCGCCCGCGCCGCGAGCGCGGGACGCGTGGAAGTGCGCGCGTTCCGGCGCGACGAGAAGCTGGAGATCGAGATGTTCAACACCGGCTCGCTCGCGAACGGAGATCGCCGCGGCATCGGCCTGACGAACACCGTGGAGCGGCTGCGGCAGCTCTACGGCGACGCACACCATTTCGAGCTGCGCGAGCGCGACGGCGGCGTGGTG
The DNA here is from genome assembly GCA_035999335.1 of Thermoanaerobaculia bacterium. Taxonomy (GTDB): domain Bacteria; phylum Acidobacteriota; class Thermoanaerobaculia; order Gp7-AA8; family Gp7-AA8; genus QHVT01. The sequence goes on from DASYGV010000157.1 coordinate 33,220, forward strand.
GCCTCGATCTCGATTCCCTGGAGCGTGGTCGCGTGAAGGTGGTGATCGTCGACGACGAGCCTCTGGCGCGAAAGGTCGTGCGGATGCTCGTCGAGAGCGATCGCGAGCTGACCATCGCCGGCGAATGCAGCGGCATCGACGCGGCGGAGGTCATCACCCGCGAGCGTCCGGACATCCTCTTTCTCGACATCCAGATGCCGGAGGTGGACGGGTTCGACGTGATCGAGCGCGTCGGCGCGGACACCGTGCCCGCCGTCGTCTTCATCACTGCGCACGACGACTACGCGTTGCGCGCGTTCGAGGTGCACGCGCTCGACTATCTCCTCAAGCCGTTCGACGACCGTCGCTTTTTCACCGCGCTCTCGCGCGCCAAGGAGCGGGTGCGCGCGAAGTCGCCGAGCTCGTTCGTGCGGCGCTTCCTCGTGCGCACGCGGGAGAAGGTGCTTCTCCTCAAGTCCGACGACCTCGAATGGATCGAGGCCGCGGACTACTACGTCTCGCTGCACACTGGCGGGAAGAGCTATCTCCTGCGGCAAACGATGGCGGAGATCGAGCGCCAGCTCGACCCAGCGAAATTCGTGCGTGTGCACCGCTCGGCGATCGTGAATCTCGAGCGGGTCCGCGAGATGCACCCGCTCTTCCGCGGCGATTCCGTGCTCGTCCTCACGGACGGTACGCAAATCCGGCTGAGCCGGGCGCGTCGGGAGGAGTTCGAGAAGCGCCTGGCCGGGATATAACGGGCAGAGCATTTGCTGGAGGTTTCTGCATGCGACGCTTTCTCCTGACCATCCTCATCGTTTTTCCCTCTCTCGTCTCGGCGCAGCAGTACATCCTTCCCGCGGCCGGCAGCGTGCAGGGCGCGAACGGGACGTACTTCCGATCGGACGTCTCGATCTGGAACTTCCGCGACGAGAGCCAGCGCATCGTGATGCGCTGGCTGCCGCAGGCGACGAGCGGCGTCGGTCTTCCAACGGTCGAGATCACCATCGGCGCGTACAGCGGGATCCAGGACGACGATTTCGTCGCCAACGTGATGCATCGCACCGGCAGCCTCGGCGCGATCTACTTCACCGCCGTCCGGCCGGACGGAACGCTCGACCCGAATGCACGGCTGACCATTCAATCGCGCATCTGGACTCCGCAGCCGAACACGCTCGGATTCACGTCCCAGTCGTTCGAGGCCATCCGGGTCACTCAGATCAGCGGCGACCGACGCGCGCTCACGAATCAGCGGAACGACTTCCGCTATCGGATGAACGTCGGCATCGTGAACTTCGACCTGCAGGCCACGCGCACATGGCAAATCCTCCATGCCTCGGAGACGACTCCGATGACGCTCCCGCCGCTGTCGATGCACCTGATCACGCTTCCCCGGCCGCCGAACAGCAACGACCCGTTCCTGGTCAAGATCCTGGGCGACGGCGGCTCGCAATTCACCTGGGTGGCGTTCGGCTCGAGCGTGGACAACGTGAGCGGCGACGCGTGGTCATCGATGGCGTATGCCGCAACGTTCCCGTAACGTAAGACGTAGGGCGTTTGTCAGTTCGGGATCGGCTCTTCGACCGGACGCGGCACGAGCACCACTTCATCCCCGTTCATCGTGATGTCGATGTGCTCGGGGACGGTGTCCTTGTGGCGGATCATGAACTCGGAGACCTCGTCCTCGATGTACCGCTGGATCGCGCGGCGCAGCGGGCGCGCTCCGGAGTTCGTCTCCTCGGCCGCCTTCGACAGCAGCCAGCGCACCACCGAGTCGTCCACCGTGATCTGCACGTTCTTGTGCAGAAGCGTGTGGTTCACGTCGTCGATCAGGAGCTGGCAGATCGAGCGCAGCTCTTTCTCGGTGAGCGGATTGAAGATGATCACCTCGTCGATGCGATTGATGAACTCGGGCGAGAACTCGCGCTTGAGCTCCCCGTGAATGAGCTGCTCCGCAGACTTCTGGTCGGCGTCGCCGCCCTTCTCGCGGAAGCCCATGTGTCCCTTGGTCGCCAGATGCCGCGTGCCGAGGTTGCTGGTCATGATGATCAGCGTGTTGCGGAAGTCGACCTGGTTGCCGAGTGAATCGGTGAGGATCCCATCCTCGAGAATCTGCAGGAGGATGTTCGCGATGTCGGGATGCGCCTTCTCGATCTCGTCGAGCAGCACCACCGCGTACGGATTGCGGCGCACGCGTTCCGTGAGCTGTCCGCCTTCCTCGTGACCGACGTAGCCGGGGGGCGAGCCGATGAGCTTCGACACCGCGTGCTTCTCCATGTACTCCGACATGTCGAAGCGGATGAGGTGCTTCTGCGATCCGAAGAGGAATTCCGCGAGCCGTCTCGCGACCTCGGTTTTTCCGACGCCCGAGGAGCCGAGGAAGATGAACGAGCCCATCGGACGATTCGGTGAGGCGACGCCGAGGCGGGAGCGGCGGATCGCGCGGGAGATCGCGCGGATGGCTTTGTCCTGACCGACGATGCGCAGCATCAGGATCTCTTCCATGTTGATCAGCTTCGCGGCCTCGTCGGCCTCGATCGAGGTGACCGGGATGTCGGTCCAGGAGCTGATGATCTCCTCGACATCCTTTTGGGTCACTTCCATCATCTCGTCGCCGATCATCTCGCGCTCCTGCTTGAAGCGCTCGATCTCTTCCTTGAGCTCGATCTCGCGCTCGCGGAGGAACACGGCCTTCTCGAAGTCCTTGTCCGAGATGGCCTTCTTCATCTCCTTGACGATCGAGCGCGTCTCGGCTTCGAGCCGCCGCAGGTTCTGTGTGTCCGCGACGCGGCGCAGCTTCACCTTCGCGCCGGCCTCGTCGATGATGTCGATGGCCTTGTCGGGGAAGAAGCGGTCGGTGATGTAGCGGTTGGACTGATACACCGCGCTCTTGATCGCGGTGTCGCTGTACTTGACCTTGTGGAACGACTCGTAGCGTTCCTTCACCCCTTCGAGGATCTGCAGCGTCTCATCCTCGGTCGGCGGATTGACGACGATGGCCTGGAAGCGGCGCAGCAGCGAGCGGTCTTTCTCGATGTAGCGGCGGTACTCGCGAATGGTCGTCGCGCCGATACAGGAGATCTCGCCGCGCGAGAGCGCCGGCTTGAGGATGTTCGCCGCGTCGAGCGAGCCTTCGGCCGAGCCCGCGCCGATGAGCGAGTGGATCTCGTCGATGAAGATGTTGATGTCCTGATTCTCTTTCAGCTCTTTGATGATGCCTTTGAGCCGCTCCTCGAACTGGCCGCGGTATTTCGTGCCGGCGACGATCAGCGAGAGGTCGAGCGAGAGGATGCGCTTGTTCGCGATGAACAGCGGCACGTTGCCGTCGACGATGCGCTGCGCCAGTCCTTCGACGATGGCGGTCTTGCCGACGCCCGGCTCGCCGAGGAGGATCGGATTGTTCTTCGTGCGGCGGGAGAGGATCTGGATGATGCGCTCGACTTCCTTCTCGCGGCCGATCAGCGGATCGAACTGCTGTTGATGCGCCATCGCCGTGAGATCGCGCGCGTACTCGGCAAGAAATGGGAGCTCTTTTTTCTGCTTGTCGGCCTCTCTCTCTTTGAGGATCGAGATCGTCTCCTCGCGCACGCCGTAAACGTTGAGGCCTTTCGCGGTGAGGATGCGGGCGGCAGTGGACGACTCCACGCGCAGGATGCCGATCAGGAGGTGCTCGGTGCCGACGTACTGGTGGAGCATCGACTCCGCCTCGTGCGCGGCGTAGGCGAGGATCTTCTTCGACTCCTCGCTCAGGGGTAGCTCGGCCGAGGAGGAGATGCGGTCGACGAAGAGTCGATCGCCCTCCACTTCCCGCCGGATCTGCTCCGGTTTGACGTTGAAGCGGGAGAAGATCTCTTTGATGATCTCCTCCCCCTCGCGAAGCACGCCGAGGAGGATGTGCTCGGACTCGATGACGCGCGAACCGAGCTTGGACGCTTCGTAGCGGGCGAAGAAGAGTGCGCGGCGTGCTTTCTCGTTGTATTTCTCGAACATGTCAGTTGTGCCGCTGTTGCTTCATCTCGAAGATTCGGTCGCAGCGTGCAGCCAGTTCCGGGTTGTGGGTCACGATGATGGATGTCAGTCCGCGCTTATTGTGGCACTGCCTCATCAAATCGAACACTTTTTCACTGGTGACCAGATCGAGGTTCCCCGTCGGCTCGTCGGCGAGGAAGAGGATCGGGTCCGCCAGAAGCGCACGCGCGATGGCGACCCGCTGCTGTTCGCCGCCGGAAAGCTGGTTGGGAAAGTGACGACTTCTCTCCGCCAGTCCGAGCTCGGCCAGCAGTTCGGACGCCCGATACAACGTCTCGTCGCGATCCGCTCTTCCGATCCATCCGGGCATGGCCACGTTCTCCAGCGCGGTGAACTCGGGAAGGAGATGGTGGAACTGAAAGACGAATCCCACGCTGCGGTTGCGGAAGCGCGCGAGCTGGTCGGGAGTCAGCGTGCCGAGGTCTCGGTCGTCGACGCGGATCTTTCCGTGGTCGGGGCGATCGAGTCCGCCGAGGAGATGGAGGAGCGTGGACTTGCCGATGCCCGACGGCCCCACGATCGCCAGCATCTCGCCCTTCCTCACCCGGATATCGAGGCCGCTGAACACGACCACCGGCACCTCGGCATTGCGATAGGTCTTCGCGAGCTGCTGTCCTTCGAGGAAGGGCATTGCGCTCGATTATAAGCATGGGGAGAGCTCGGGGTTTGTGATCTAAACTCCACGCGTGGATTTTCGAACGGCTCTTGTAGACGTCGCGAGCACGGTGGAAGGGATCGTTTCGGTCTATCTCTTCGGGAGCTTCGCCGAGGGGCGCGAGCACGCGGAGAGCGACGTCGATGTCGGCGTGCTGCTCGATCGCGCCGTGTATCCGACCGATCGTGATCGCTTCCAATGCCGGCTCCTTCTCGGTACGCGAATGAGCGAAGTAGCCCGCCGTGCGGCCGATGTCGTCATTCTCAATGAGGCGCCGCCGCAGCTCGCCCGCGCCATCGTCACGCGCGGCCAGCGCATCTACTGCTCGGACCCCGCGCTGGATCACTCGTTCGTGCGCGACTCACAACTCCTTGCCGCGGACATTGATCCGTGGCTGCAGCGCATGCGCGTATTGAAGCTGGCGGCGGGCGAGCGGAAATGACCTTCCTCGTCGAACGCGTCGCCGAACTGCGCAGACATCTCGAGCACCTGCGCGAGCTTCGGCCGCGAGTCACCGGTGGCGCCGCTCTCGAGCGCGATCTCTCCCTTCACAACGACGTTCTCTTCTCCCTTCTGACGATCTGCCAACTGGTGATCGACATCGCCGGCGAGCTCTCGGCGAAGCAGAACCGCCGCTTCGAAACCTACGCGGAAGCAATCCGGAACCTCAGCACCGACCCGCGGTTTCCGGATGAGGTCGTGCGGGCACTGGAACGCCTGCCCGGTTTCCGCAACGTGCTCGTGCACGACTACGTGTCGCTGGACATGCGGCGGGTTGTCGAGGCTCTCGATGACCTCACGCCCGTCTCGCAGTTCGCCGACATCGTCGCGACCATGGAGCGCGAGTCGCACTGACCCGCCCTGCCACGGCTACATCTGATTCATGCGCTTCTTCAGCGCCTCGACCGAACGTTCGTCGAGCGCGACATGAGTGACGCTCCACTCGTTCGCCCGAGCTTCAAGGTATCCGACCGACGTCGGGTAGTCGAATCGCCGCGGCCCCGCGCTGGCGGGGTTGAAGTACGTGACACCACCGACGCGCTCGTTGTGCGGGAGGTGACTGTGTCCGAACACGACGAGGTCCGCGGGCTGGTCGCGCAGAGACGCTACGACGCGCGGCGCGGGCTTGCTCACGCGCGGGAGAATGTGCGTGAGCAGGAAGCGCAGGCCGCCGATGGTGAAGCGCAACACGTCCTCGCCGGTTGCGTCGTCGTTGTTGCCGTCGACGTACGTCACCGGCGCGAGCGCGCGCAGCGCCTTCAACACGTGCGCGCCGCCGACGTCGCCGGCGTGCACGATGGCGTCGACGTTCGCGAAGAGCTCCGGCACGCGCGGGTGAAGGACGCCGTGCGTGTCCGAGATCAGACCGACGCGTAGACGACTCATCCTGACGTGCGACACCCTCATCGTATTACCAAGTCCCCACACATTATTTGCTGCACGAAGCGTCTTACAATCGAGATCTCGTGCTACTGGCCACTCTTCCTCCCGATCGCGAGGAGCTCGTTCATCGCAACGATGGACACCTCGCGGAGCTGATTCGCAGCGACGACGTCGATGTGGAGCGGGAGACCGAGCGGATCATCGCCGGGCAGCAGCCGATCATCGACGCCATCCTCGCCCACTACACCCGCACGCGCCTCCTCGGTCCCGAGGATGCGGAGGACGTCAGCGCGAACGTCCACCTGCGTCTGGTGCTCAAGCTCCGCTGCATCCCCACGGATTTGGGCGAAGCCATTCTCAGTCTGCGCGGCTACGTGGCGCGCCTGACCTACAACGCCGTGAGCGACTTTCTGCGCAAGCGCTATCCGGAACGCACGCGCCTCAAGGCCCGGCTGCGTTACACGCTGACCACGGACGAGCGCTTTGCGCTGTGGCCGGCGAACATCGGCCCCGTGTGCGGCCTGGCTGCCTGGAGCGGACGCGATGAGGCGCTGGAACAACTGCCGCAGCGCGCCGTCTCCATCGCCGCGGCCATCGCGCCGGGTGAAGCGGCGACCGCGCTGGCGCAGATCTTCCGCGCCGTGGAACGACCGGTGCTCTTCGAGGCCACCGTCAACACCATCGCCGAGGCCTGGCGCGTCATCGACACGCCGACGCCGACGGTCGAGGAGGTCGGGCGCGTGGATTCCGATGAGCAGCGCCTGGAAGATCTCGACTTCGCGCGCGTCCTTTGGCTGGAGATTCAACTGCTTCCGGCCATGCAGCGCCGCGCGTTCCTGCTCAATCTTCGTTACGGGAGCGATGCGAACATCGTCTCCCTGCTCGTCCTCGCGCGGATTGCCCGATTCGACGAGATCGCCGCCGCGCTGGAACTCACCCGCGCCGAACTGTCGTCGATCTGGAACGCTCTGCCGATGGAGGACGCGAAGATCGCCGAACGGTTCTCGATCACACGCCAGCAGGTCATCAACCTGCGCAAGTCCGCGCGCGCGCGCCTCTCGCGGAGGCTTCGCCGATGAACAGCAGCGATCACGTCGAGCCCGAGGTCCTGGATCGATTCGCGCGCGGCGATCTCGCGGAAGGCGAACTCTCCGCGGTCCTGCACCACCTCGAGAATTGCGCGACCTGTTCGAGCGCCGGGCCGAGGCGCGCACACGAGGATCTCGCCGCGTTGCGCAGCGAGCTCACGACCGGCGACGACCGTTCACACCTCGGTTGGATCCTCGGCATCGCCGCGGCCGTCGCGGCGGCCCTGATCGGCGTACTGCTGCTGCGCTCTCCCGCGACGCCGAACGTCCCTCCCGTGCAGCCGCAAATCATCGAGACGAGGCCGATCGTTCCCATCGACGTTCCGAAGAAGTACGGCCGCGCCGAGTGGGACGCGCTCGTGCGTGACGCACGGGCCGGCACATCGCTGAAGCTGCCCGAGGTTCTGAAGCAACTGCGGCGAGCGCCCGGCGAGTTGCGGAGTCCGAACGAGGGGTCGTCGGGCTCACTCGCGCCGTCGGGTGTGGTGATCGAATCGACGCGGCCGCGTTTCGAATGGAAGGCGCCGAACGTCTCATCAACGGTGACCATCTTCTCAGGCGACCGCGAGATCGCGCGCAGCACGCCGACGACCGCTGGTCGATGGACGCCGTCGCGCGATCTGCCGCGCGGGCTCACGTACACCTGGGAAGTGCAGTTCGAGAAGAATGGAGAGCTGCAGATCCTCCCAGCCCCACCCGCTCCTCCGGCGCGGTTCCACGTCCTCGATGCAACGACGTACACCGAGCTCGAAGCCGCCCGCCGCGAGCATCCCTCCGATCCCCTCTTCCTCGGTCTCCTCTACGCGCGCGCCGGGCTCGTCGACGCCGCCATCGCGGAATTGCGGCGCGTTAGCGATCCCGCGGACACGGTCGTGGCGCGACGTGTGATATCTCAGCTCGAATCCAAATGAACCGGCTCCTCCTGCTCGCCCTCCTGCTCCTCGCTCCGCGTCTCGCCGCTGCAACGTCACCCGCGCAGCAGATCACCGATACGCTCGTCGAAGCGCTGCGCGGCGATGACATTCGCGCGCTTGGGACGCTAACGACGGGTCTCCAGGTGCCCAATTACGCATTCGAGGATCTCCGTGAAGCCATCGACCACTACGACTGCATCGTCGTGAACCGCGCGGAGTGGACGATCGAGTCAGCAACCGAGGACCATCTCACATTGCGCATCGCCGCGCCGGGATACGCCGCGAAGCTCGCCGAGTGGCGGCCGATCGAAGAGCTCCCGCGCTGGTGGCACGTCGAGGCGCGTCGCTTCGGCGAAACGTGGCGCATCGTCGAGGTCATGACCGGCGCGCGTTGGACGGCTCGCTGCATGCTCGCCGCGGCCTCGGAGGCCGAAGCCGAGCGCATTCTCGAGCAGTCGGTCGACGTCGATCGCGGCCTGGTCGTCGGGCACTACACACGCGACATCAAGCAGCAACTCGGAATCGAGCGCAGCGAGCACGCGGTGGAGCTCGCACGCGCGCTGCACGACATCACGGCGGAGGTCTTCACGCTGCGCTGGCGCGCGGCCCTCCTGGCGCTTTCGGGTCGCGCAGATGAGGCCTTCCGTTGTGCGTTGCAGGCCGAGGAGTTGGCTCGCCTCCGCGGTACGGCCGATGACCTCGCCGAAGGAGTTTTCGGCATCGGGCTGGTGCATTACCTGCTCGGCGACCTCGGTCCCGCGGCGAAGTTTTTCGCTGCCTCCGGAGACCTCGCCGAGCGATGCGCCGATCCGATCCGGTCGATCAAAGGCCTTCAGATGACCGCACACGTGCTCCGGATGCGCGGTGAGTGGCGCGAGTCGATGCGCGTTGCCGAGCGGCAGTCGCTACTTGCAGACCGGGTTGGCTGGAAAGAGGGGGCGTTGGCGGCGCAGTTCGTTCGCGCCGATCTGTATGGGGAAATGCGGAATGTCGAGAAGGTACGCAGCCTCCAACAGAACGCGCTTCAGCGAAGCGAAGAGATCGGCAACGTCTATTTCACAGCGGTGGCGGCATACAGCGTGGCCGAGAGCGACCTCGCGCTTGGAGATCTCGACGCCGCACTCATCCACTTGCAGAAGGCGGCGCGCATCCCGCTCGGCGATTCGGAACCTCCTGAGATCGATACCCTTCTTGCCGAGGTCTATCTGAAGCAGAAAAAGTACGACGAGGCCGGCGCCGTACTCGACGTGTTGGAGGA
>DASYGV010000159.1:0-54792 GCA_035999335.1 Thermoanaerobaculia bacterium
AGGCGGTCGTCACCGTCAAGCTGAATTCCGGCTACGGCACGGACATCTGCCTGAACGGAACGAACGAGTACGTTCGCTTCTACGCCGACTACGGCGCGGGGTGGCAGGACCTCGGTTTCTCGTCCGTGCGCGTGCACGACATCCCCGGGCCGAAGCCGATCTGCTATCACGCGAGGATCAGCATCGACCCGCCGCGCAAAGGCTGCTGGCTGAACGACAGCCTGGTCAAGGTCCGCGCGATCCTGTCGTGGCAGACGATCCCGCCGCCCAACACGCCTGATTACCCGCCGGTGTGGGGCAACGTGGTCGACCGGACGATTCAGATCCGCCCGACCTACAAGAAACTCTGGTACGAGATCTTCGACGAGCTGAAGCTTCAGAAGATCCCGAAGGGGCTCGAAGAGTCGCTTTCATTCTTCGATCCGGACACCGCGATCGCGGTGACGCCGAAGAAGCTCACGCTCGACGACAAGATCGCGCTCTACGAGGGAACCAAGGTCGGCGTGGATCGCTTCGGACACGACGAGGTCGAGAAGCTCGCGCAGCTCAACTCGTTCGCGCTCACCGCGGCCATCTCGGAGACGCCTCTCCAGAAGCTGGTGGCGAAGAAGCAGCTCGACACGTTGATCACGTCGTTCCTGTCGCCCGGCGACGGCAACACGACATACGAAGAGCTGCGCTGCGTCGGATATCGTCCTGAAGACAACACCGTCACCGCGGTCCTCACGGTGAAGCAAGGCGGCGGCTATTCCGGAAGGCTGTGCACGAACGGCTCGACCGAATACGTCGCCTTCTACTTCTCACCGAACAACGACGGGAACTTCATCCACCTCGGCACCGCCGGCGTGCAGGTGCACGACCTTGTGGCGGTGCCCGCGGACGGCGTGCAGTACAGCATCACGATGCCCGTCGACGTCGGCAAGTGGTTGAGGGATTGCGACACACCGCGCGTCGGCATGCTCCGCGGCATTCTGCGTTGGGGCGCTCCTCCACCGCCGAACCAACCGGACTACACGCCCTACTGGGGCAATCGCGAAGAGTGCCTGATGCAACTGCAGCCGGGTGATCCCACGCAGGCGCTCATCCCGTCACTGCTCAACATCAGCGACGTGCCGGCCGATCTCGCGAGCATCAACGGGGCGACCGGTCTCACAACCGTGGGCCAGCGTCCGTTCGGCGGCATCGTTGCCATCCGGGGCCGCATGGCCGGCTTCATCGACCGCGAGTACAAGATCACGGTGGAGAACGTCGATACCGGCGAGGTGCGCGTGCTCCAGAACGAGATCGACGTCTTCTTCGCCGAGGAGGATGCGATCGGGAATCCGGTCGATTGCGATCCCGGCGGCTTCTTCAACTTCGAATGCGTCAAGCACGTGGTCCCGGCGGCTGGCGGCTGGTATCCGTATCCCAACCGGTCATCCGGCGGCGGCAACCGCACGTACCTGACCGACAACACGCTCGGCTTCTGGCACACCTCGGCGAACGACGAGGGCCGTTGGCGGATCAAGGCGACGTTCCGGAACGCCGGCGCGCCGCTGACCGCGGAGGACACGCAGACGGTGGTCGTCCGCATCGACAACACCGCACCGACGGTCCATGCCGAGTTCACCGGCATCGGCCAGTGCGGCAAGTTCAAGAAGGGTGATCTGATCCAGGGCACGTGGTCGTCTCACGATCCGGGATCGACCACGCTCGTTCCCGACAATACGCTGGTCGAGTTCCAGCACTGGAGCAGCATCCACGCGTCGATCATCCCGGCGCTCGGCTGCGGCCCGGTCAACTTCGACGGGACGGGTCTGTCTTCTCGCTCGCACCCGCCGATCCCGACAACGGGAGGAAACGGAACGTGGACGGTGGACACCTCGGGTTGCCAGCCGTGCGGATATGCCATCCGCTTCGTCGCCTACGACCGCACGATCTACGGTTACTCCGGCGGCCCGACGTTCTACGTGACGTCGCTGTCGGACGAGTACGACCTCGGGTATTGCCTGGACCTGCCTTGATCATGGTTGCGTTACTCATCAGCGTGCTCGCGTGCTGGCGGGTGACGCATTTGCTTCACGCCGAGGATGGGCCGGGCGATGTCCTGGTCCATCTTCGGCGGTTCGCGGGTCAGGGCTTCTTCGGAAAACTGCTGGATTGTTTTTACTGTCTGAGTCTCTGGGTGTCGCTGCCGATCGCGGTGGTTACGTCACACAATGTGCTCGAGGGAGTGTTGCACTGGCTGAGCATCTCCGCCGGCGCGATCTTGTTCGAGCGCGCGACCACAAAAGGAGAATCACTATGAGTTGCTGCGGAAAGGGCCGTGAGGCCCTGAGCTCGATTCGTCACACGGCCGCACCGGCGCCGATGAAAACGCACCGCGCCGCGGCGCAGCCGGCCGTCATCTTCGAGTACACCGGCTCCGAGAGCGCAGCCGTCGTCGGGAAGGTGACCGGGACCCGGTATGAGTTCCGCGGATACGGTGCGCGGTTGCGCGTCGATCTGCGCGACCGCTCGCAGTTGTTGCGCGAGCCGGGACTGCGAATGGTGGGGTGAGTGTCATCCTGAGCGTGAGTCGAGGGACCTGGGAGGGCGGGGACACGAAGAACGTGCATGGCGCCCCACCCGCCCAGGTCCCTCGACTTGCGCTCGGGATGACAGGTCGGGCAGCGATAATAGAACGCACTCACAAACGGAGGTTCTATGCCGGACGAGAGGAACGCGCGTTGGTTCGCAGAGCGGATGCCGTCAGAGGATGTGCTCGTGGACGTGCTGCAGGGGGATCCTGTCGACCGTCTGCTCGGCATCGCCACGGATCGTGCGGTCGTGGACATCGGGCTCGATCCCGTCGCCAAGCCGGACGCTGACAAGAAGGCTGTGAAAGCCGCGCTGAAGCTGGCGACGAACGCGGCGAAGAAAGTCGCCGAGAGCGGCGCCAAGGCCAAGCTCACGGACAAGGAAAAAGACGCGCTCGATCTCTTCATCCTCCTCGTTTCGCGGCCGGCGATCTTCGTACGGAAAGGCACAGTCGCGGAGAGGCCGGAGAACTGGCCGGAAGTGGAGAAGAGCTCGGAGGTCCTTCCTCGCGTGATCGCCGGCGTCGGACGCATCGAGAACGCGGCGCGCGGCGGACGCGGCACCGGGTTCATCGTCGGGCCGCGGCGCATCCTCACCAACAACCACGTGCTCTGCTCCCTGTTCGGATTGATGCTCAACGCCTGGCAGGCGGCGCCGGACGACTTCGCGAAGTTGTGCAAGAGCAACAGCAAGGTGTGGTCGAAGAAAAAGAAAACCGACGCGCCGTTCTTTGAGCTGCGCGGCGAGCTCGGTTCCAAGGACACCTCGACCGCGCGCGTGACGCGCATCCTCGGACATCATCTCGAAGTCGACATGGCGGTCCTGGAGCTCGATGCCGATCCGAAGGGGTCGCGGCAGCTCTCGCTGTCGAAGGACGAGCCGCCGACGTTCAAAGGCCGCCGCATCTACGCGGTCGGATATCCGATGGTGGACTCAAACAAAGTCACGCCCGTGCCCGTGTTCAAGCGCGTCTTCGGCGCGGACGAAAAGAGCCTCGGCACCAAGCGGTTTTCGCCGGGCACGATCATCGAGTGGGGCGGCGCGAAGAAGTTCAGCCACGATGCTTCGACGCTCGCGGGCAGCTCGGGCTCGGCGATCGTCGACTTCGAACAGGGGAGCGTGGTCGGGCTGCACTATTCGGGGAACTACAACATCGCCAACAACGCGGTGCCTCTGTGGAAGTTCAAGGACGATCCCGTGCTCGTCGACAATGGCGTGGTGTTCGGCTGAGGTCTTTCGACATGCGCGCGCACGCACTCGTCATCGGCATCGATCGTTATCCGAAGCCCGCCTGGAATCTCACCGGAGCGGTGAAGGACGCACTCGAGTTCGCGGATTGGGTCGTGAAAGCGGGCGGCGTCGCTCCCGAGAACTTGACGCTGCTCCTCTCGCCGGTGGGCGACGTACCCGGCGCGAAGCGAGCGACGCGCAAGGCCATCAACGACGCGTTTCAAAAGTACCAGAACGGTGCCGCGAAAGACGCGGATCGTTTCTGGTTCTACTACGCGGGACACGGACTCGCCGCTCCGGGTCAGGACACCGCCGCCGGACCGCTCGTCGTGCCCGCCGACACGAAGGACATCAATTACTACGTCGATCAGGAGCCGGTCGGGCTGGAATTGTTCCGCGGCCGGATGCAGGACGTCCTTCCGAAACAGCAGTTCTTCTTCGTCGACGCGTGCCGCGACGTGCTGCCGCCGACGTCCAACAAGTCACTCGTGCAGCAGCTTTCCTGGGACGTGCGCAAGATCGACGACGATCAGTTGAGCACGCAGGCGGTGTTCCTCGGCACGACCGCGGGACAGAAGTCCAAAGAGGTCCGTGGCAAGGGACTCTTCGGCCGCGCGCTCCTCAACGCCTTGCGCGGGCTCGGGCCGCGGCTGCGCGCTCCGGCGGCACCGCCTCCGCCTGGCGAAACGATGCGGCGGCGGCTCGTCTTCACCGACCTCGTCACGTTCGTGAGGGAAGAGGTGGAGCGCAGTCTGGCCGCGATGACGGACCTCGATGAGGCCGGCCGGAAAGGCATTCCGTATTCGCGGCTGAATCGGATCACCGAAGAGATCTCCGTCGCGGAGTTCGACGACGGCACGTTGCCGAAGATGAAGGTCTATGCGCTCGTCGATCCCCCTGCCGCGCGCGAGTCGGCGAAGATCGAGTTTCTGAAATGGGACGAGGAAGAGGGGTGGGTCGCGCGCAAGGACCCCGCTCCGGCCGGACCAAAGCTCGCGAAAGAAGTGCCTTTCCAGATCGGCGGTGGCAAGTATTGGGTGCGGGTGAGGGCAAAGGGATTTCGCGAGGATCAGCGCGAGATTCTCACGTACGACGGGAAGAGGTACGTCTTCGAGCTGCTGAAGACCTCCGTCGCTGATGACCTCGGGCTCGAGGCATTCGCGGAAGCGGCCCCGGTGCCGACTACCGGCAAGCTCGTGGTCACCTGTCAGGATCCGAAGGCTCGTGTGGCGATCGCCGACGGCAGCGGCAAGGAGCTTGCCCGCGCCTACCAGAAGGTGGAGCTCGGCGATCTCGCGCCCGGTCCGTACAGGATCAGCGCGGAGCTGACCCGGGCCGAGCGCACGGAAGAGAACATCGTCCTCCGCGCGGGCGAGACGATCGAGAAGGCGCTGTCGTTTGCGGCTCCGCCCAGCGGGCGGATGGAGAAGATCCTCCACGACCACGACATCGCCGTCGACAACAATTTTGCGAAGCTCCCGGCCGACCTCGGCGACGTCGCGAACGTGCGGCTCGGGTCGCTGCTCGCGTACGGCGCCTGGGCGGCGCGCTGGCCGAAGCAGGAGAGCTTCGAGCCCTTGCGCGCGATCGGCGTCGATCCGCTGAAGGGGCTCAAAGCGAGTCAGAGCGCGGTTCAGGTCCTGATCGGCGACGTCGGCGAGAGCGGCGACTCGTTGCTCGATGGCTGTCGCGTGACGCTCGAAGGCGTAAAGGAGCCGTTGCCGCTCCAGGCGTTGCCGAAACTTCCCGCGGTGCAGGCGTCCGCGGTGCACGCGAGCGGTTCGCTCCGCGTGCGCGTGGTCATGCCGGGATTCGCGCCCGCGTCGTTCGCGCTCACGCTGCTGCCGCGATTCGTCACCGCGCTCGTCATCACACGCGAGGCCGACGACGACATCGACGTCCAGCAGCACCTGAATCCCGTCGACGTCACGAAGCCGGTAGGAAAGGGATTCGACCTTCCGATGCCGGACGACGTGCGGCTCGTTGAGCTCGCGTGGCGCGCGCTCGAAGGACGCGATCCGCTCGACGACATCGAGTTCGGCGGCCTGCTCGCGGGCAAGCGCTCCAACCCGATGCTCGCCGTCATTGCGGGCTATCGCATGTTCCGGACGAAACGCGAGAATGAGTTCCGCAAGACCGCGCTGAAGAACATGCTGCGTCTCTTTCCGAAGCTGCCCGACGTTCACGTCCTGGCCGGAATGTACGAGCCGGAAGAGCGCGACAAACACTTCCAGCGCGCGATGGACATCGGCACGCCCGCGCTCGCGGAAGGGCTCTGGACGCTGGTCGAATGGCTCGGCACGAAGTCGGTGGCGGACAAGAAGCCGACACCGATTCTGCAGGAGAACGTGTTGCCGGGCATGGTTTGGACGGCGTTTACGGAGCGTACGCGCACGACGCGCACCAGCGACGTACGCGTCGTCAGCAAGAGCGGACGCAGTTCCACCGGCGACAGCGCCGACAGTGCCGTGTTCGCCAAGGCGGCGCATTCGGTTGGCCGGCTCGAGCACGTCGGCGGGGACCCCCTCAGCTCGACGTTCCTCGTTGCGCCCGATCTCGTGCTCTGTCCCATCCACGTCGTCACCCAGTTCGCGAAAGAGAAGACCGACGGAACGTGGACGCTGAAGAAGAAGATGCGGGTGCGATTCGATCTCGCGAATGCCGCATACGACCGCGAGATCAAGAGCATTTTGCGTACGCTACGGCCGGACGATCCGAATCCCGACGGCGGCTCGCTCGATGCGCAAATGCTCGAGATCTGCTGGCCGGTGCTGCTGCAATTGAAGAAGAAGGTCAATCTTCCGCCGCTCACATTCGGAAGAGCTTCGGCGGCCGGGCAACGCGTTGCGGTCATCGGCTTCCCGTTCGACTACTCGATTCCGAGCAAGACCTTCGCGCAGCAGTTCGCGGGCGCGTCGGGAGAGAGGAACGTGATGCCGGGGACGGTGCGGCGTGCGCCAGGGAAGACCTGGACGCTCGACTACGACTGCTTCACCGCCGCCGGGACGAGCGGCGCTCCAGTCGTGAACGCGCAGAACGGCAGGGTCGTCGGGATGCACGTGGCGGGCAAGGCTTCAGACGAAGGATTCAAGGTCGGCGTGGGAATCGAAATGAGCCGGCTCGCGAAGCTACTCTGACGGAGATCGCACGAGCTTCTCGAAGAGGTTGTTCAGCGCCGCGTCGAGGTCGTGATGCACGCCGGAGTGCACCGGCGAGGTCTGAATGATCGTGCTGCGCGGCGCAACGAGCCAGTGGAAGCGCGCGCGCTGCGGGAGCTGTCCGATCGAGCCGGCCTCGCCGCCGCCCGCGCAGATCTTCGGGATGGCCTCGAGGTAGCTCTCGACGAGCGCGACGTCGATCGCCGGCGCGAGGGCGGTGAGGCGATCGCGGTCGAGCGCGATGCGCGAGTCGAGGAACCCCGCGCTGGAGCAGAACAGAATCACGCCCGCGTTCACGAACTCGCCGCGGTCGACGCGCGGGACGACGCGGACGACGGCGTAGTCAAACGCGTGATTCGTGCGCACGAGCCGCATCCTCCACCCATTCCCTCGGCGAGTCGAGCCGCCGCAGAAGATAGTCGCGATATCCGGCGCGGCGGCCTTCGTCGTCGAGCCATTCCTCCGGAATCATCGCTACGACTCTCTCGATGGCGTCGCGCGTGAGTTTGCTCGCGAGCTCGGCGTCGATTGCGGCGATCTCCGTGGCCCAAGGCAGCAACACGTGTTCGCGGATCTGCTTGTACGGAGCGCGAGCGCGCTCGAGGTAGTCGTCATTCCACGAGTGATGAAAGATCAACGTCGCGCCGTGGTCGATCAGGTACAGCTCGCGGTGCCAGACCAGAAGGTTCGTGTTCTTCACCGTCCGGTCGACGTTCGTCACGAGCGCGTCGAACCAGACGATCGACGACGCCAGCCGCGTCTTTCCTTCGATCGGACGCGGGACGATGGGATCGAACGTGATCGAGCCGGGGAGGTAGTCGAGTGCGAGGTTGAGCCCCTCGCTCTTGCGCAGCAGATCCTGGATCTCCGAATCGGGCTCGGTCTTCGCCATGCGTGGATCGAGCTGGGCGAAGACGATCTCCGGAACGGGCAACCCGAGCGTGCGCGCGAGCTCGCCGGACACGAGCTCCGCGATCAACGCACGCGGACCCTGCCCCGCGCCGCGAAACTTGAGGACGTACGTGCCATCGTCGTCGCCCTCGACGATCGCCGGCAGGGAGCCGCCCTCGCGGAGAGGGGTGACGTATTCGGTCGCGTGGATGGTGCGGAGCACGCGCGCATTATCCCCGCTTCCAAAGAGGGGTGCGGGCTTCCAGCCCGCACAAAAGTTCGCGCGGGCTGAAAGCCCGCGCCCCACTATTCCACATCCCTCCCGTTATCGAAGCGATTGCGATCGATCCGCGTCACGTACGGATCCACCGCCGCGAACGCAGGCTCCTTTGCAACGATCACCGTCACTTCGTTCAGTCCGTCCTTCAGCGGATGCTTCGCGACATACAGCGGGATGTTCTCTTCAGAAAACATCCCGATGTCGATCGATTCGCGCAGCGGCAGCTTCGGACCGGCCTCGCGCTGCTTCGTCGCGCTGACGCGCATCTTCACCTCGTACCGTCCGTCGGCGAGCTTCCGCGCGTTCGCGGACTCGAGCTCGAGGTCGTACAGCACGACGTCGTTCATCCATTCGTCGATCAGCGGATGGCGGGGCAGCGTTTGCAGCAGCCCGGTCATGGTTGGATTGCGGTGCGGTCCGCCCTGCTCGCGCACGAACGTGCGCAGCGCGTCGTTGACGGCCTTCTCGCCGATGAGGTCTTTGATCGCGTACATCACGATCGCGCCTTTCGGGTAATAGAGGTAGGACTGCCGGCCCGCGCGAGCGAGCGGCGGCTCTTTGTCGGTCTCGCCGGTGCGTCCGGAGAGATAACGGTCCAGCTCGTGCGTCAGCGACTCGCGCACGGCCTCGCGTCCGTGCTCGCGCTCGAGCATGAGCAGCTCGGAGTACTTCGTCAGCGACTCCGTGATCGTCGTTGCGCCCGGTCCGCTCGCGGCGCTGACCGTGTGGCCCCACCACTGATGCGCGACCTCGTGGGCCACGCGGCGATAGACGAGATCGAGCCGCCGCGGATCCCGCGCGTCGATGAGGAAGCCGCGCGTCTCGTTGAGGAAGATCACACCCGGCGTCGCGAAGCCGCCGAACTGCCAGTGCGCCGGAACCTCGACGATGCGCAGGTGCGAATGCGGATACGGCCCGAACGCTTCGCTGAGGTGCGCGAGCGTGTCTTTCGAGGCGCGAAGAATGCGCTCGGCGTTCACGTCGTGCCCGGGGTGGTAGTAGAGCTCGAGCGCCACGCCGCCGTGCGTCTCTTTCTTCACCGCGTAACGCGCCGATGCGATCGAGAAGATGTTCAGGATCGGCTTGTCTGTCTTGTATCGGAAGAAGCGGCGGCCGTCCTGCTGCCAATCGCGGAGGAGACGTCCGGGCGCGATGGCGATCTGATCGCGCGCGGTCGACACCGTCAAGTCGAGGTCGACCCAGTCGGTGGCGGCGATCTCCGGCTGGTCCGGCGCGGAGGATGCGCCGAGGCCGAGGCGGCGCCGTTCGCGCGGGTCTTCGATCTCGTAGGTCCAGCGATACCCGATCGACGGGAACGCCATGAAGCTCATGAGATACGAGCCGTTCTCGACGACGTTCGCGTCGGAGCTCACGAAGCCGCGGTTCGGATAGTTCACGTCGAAGCGCAGCGTCGTGTGCGCGCCGGGCTGCAGCGGTGATTCGAGCGTGATCAGGTATTGATTGAAGCGCTCATCCCGTTTGATCTCTCGCGCCGAGGACATCGCGATCGTCGCCGCGTTCGCATCGCGACGCACGGCGACCAGCACTTCGTGGATCGGCTGCGTCGTCTCGTTCACGAGCACGTACTCGCCGCGCAGGCGATAACTGCCGTCCTCCGGATGAAGATCGACATTCGCGCGGATCGAGCTGATGCGCGGTTGCGGGCGCGTGGTGAACGGACGGTACTTCTTCTCGTAGTCCGCCTTCCATTGCTGCAGCTCCGCGCCGGTCGTCCAGGCCTGGAGCACGTTCGCGTTGTAGAAAATCACGGCGCCGGTCGCGAGGAGCACGACGGTGAGAGTCGCGGGGATTGTGCGGCCGATGCGCTCCTTCGCGCCGGGACGCCACTTCGCGATGGCGAGGAGCAGCAGGAGGCCCGCGATGGCGCTCCAGTACATGACCGACCAATGGAAACCTGTGGTGTTGAGGAAGCCGTACAGATCGGAGTAGAGGATCGACGAGACCGAGGCGAAGAGCATGAGCGGATGCTCGAGTCCGAAGTCGTCGCCGCGCTGGCCGATGATCAACGCGGCGAGAACGATCGGCATCCCGACGTATTTGTGAGGACTGAGCGTCTGAATGACGATCGCGATGACCGCGAACAGCACCAGCGGCACGGCGTTGAAGTATGCGAAGGCGAGCATCGCGCCGGCGTCGAGCGGATAGCCGCGGACGATCTGCACGATCGCCCCGGCGCCGACACCGGCCACCGTGAGCACGCCGATGAGTGCCGTGAGCGTGGTCCACTTCGAGAGCACGAACACGCCATTCGGCGCGGGCGACGCGTGCAGCAGATGCGACATCTGCAGCGTGCGCTCGCGCCAGACCATCTCCGCGCTGTAGTAGACGATCAGGATCACGCCGATGAGCCCGAGCGGCGTTCCGATGCTCCGGAAGAGTCGTTCCGCCGTCGGATACAGCGCGGTGCCGACTTCGCCGCCGGAGAGATCGGAGAGGATCTCGCTGGTGATGAGACCGATCCACAGAAGTGTGAGCGCGATGAACGGCGCGCTGAGGAGAAACGCGCGGATCTCGAATTTGGTTGCGGAGAGATAGGCCTGTAGTGGGTTGTCGGTGATGCTCACAACGTAGGGCGTGGCTTCAGCCCGCCCACCCGCGGGAGAGGCGGGCTGAAGCACCGCCCTACGTTGATGCCGGCGCTCCACCCGAAACGCGAAGAGCCTGTTCACCACCGCCAGCCCCGCCACCGCCGCCGCCACCCACACCATCCGATTCCACAGAAAGTTTCCCGACAACGAGAGCAGCCGTGTATTTCGCTCCGCGGCCGTCCAATGCTCCGTCTGTTCGAAGAACGCCGACAGCGCGAACGGATCGAGGATCGCCGCGACCCACGCCCACTCGTTTGCTCCCGGCGCGGACGCGGCCATCAGCGGTGAGTTCGTCAGCGACGACGCGACGAAGTAGAGGATGTACAACCCGACCGACGCCGCGTAGCTCGCCAGCACGTTGCGCGTGATCGTCGCGAACGCGAAGAGCAGCACCGCGGCGAAGAGCACGTTCGGTAGTGCGATGACGAGCAGCGACCAGAGATACGGGACGAGACTCGTTGCGCCGAGGCGGTCCGGGTCGTGCCAGGGCATGAAGCGCGCGATCAGCATGCCGGCGATCGAGAAACTGAACGCTGTGAACGCGGCCAGGAACGAGCCGGTGAACCGGCCGAGGAGGAACTGCAGCTTCTCGACGGAAGTCGTGAAGACGATCTCCTCCATCTGATGCTCGCGGTCGCGCACGACTGCGTTCGCGCAGAAGACCGCCAGCGCGAACACCGATAGCAGCGACAGGATCCCGACCGACTGGGCGATGCTGTACGGCGAGTTGATGTGGATGTTGTCGGGGCCGAAGCCGGTCGCGGTGAGGACGAAGCCGAAGAGGGCGAACATCAGCACCGCTGCGACGAACGAGATCTGGCGCGTGTGATAGCGCCACTCGAAGCGGATGATCTTCCCGATCATGCGCGGCCCCGCGCCAGCACGGAGAAGTACACATCTTCCAGGTCGCTCGCCACGCGCTCGAATCCCTCTTCGGGGCGCTCGTCCGCGAGCACGTGAATGCGCGTCTCGCCCGCGAACAACCGCGAGGAGAGCACCGTGTGCGTCTCCCGATATTGCGCGACCGCGTCCTTGCGAACCGTCTTGCGCCACACGCGGCCGTCGAGCTGCGAGATGAGCTCCGACGGCTTGCCTTGCAAGAGCACGCGTCCGTTCGCGAGCACGGCCATGCGCGTGCAGAGATCGCTCACGTCGTCGACGATGTGCGTCGAGAGGATGACCACCACGTTCTCCCCGATCTCGCTGAGCAGGTCGTGAAAGCGATTCCTCTCCTCGGGATCGAGCCCGGCCGTCGGCTCGTCGACGATGATCAGCGCGGGATTGCCGAGCAGCGCCTGGGCGATGCCGAAGCGCTGCTTCATGCCGCCGGAGAACGTGCTGACCGCGCGCTTGCGGACGTCGTAGAGGTTCGTCAGCTGCAGCAGCGACTCTACCTGCGCGAGCCGCTGTCGTTTGTCGCTCACGCCTTTCAGGACCGCGAGGTGATCGAGAAGATCGATCGCCGGAATGCGCGGATAGACGCCGAAGTCCTGCGGCAGATAACCGAGCTGTTTGCGCAGCCCGCGCGGATCGGCGAGCACGTCGCGGCCGTTGAAGACGATGCTTCCCTCGTCCGGCTCCTGCAGCGTGGCGATGGTCCGCATCAGCGACGACTTGCCCGCGCCGTTCGGCCCGAGGAGGCCGAAGAGGCCTTTGTCGATCTGCAGCGTGACGTCGTGAATGGCGCGGACGCCGTTGGGATAGGTCTTGGAGAGGTGGGCGATGGAAAGCATGTGGCGCGTATTACGCTCGCGGAAGGAAGGTGGTTTCAGCCGGCACGGCCGGCAACGCTGATTGGCCGAGCCTTGGGCACGCCTCAGGTACGATGGCGCCGCCTGCTCAGGTCAGAGCTTCTCCCCTTTCCCAGGCTGACCTCGGAGGAGAAATGTCTTCGGGTACTTGCCTTCGCCGCAAATTTTGAACGAGCCGACTACGGCTCACCGAAGGTCATCCGGGCCAGTTCTTCTTTGAGACGTTTTTGCTCGGTGCGATCCGAGGTATGGGCCAGCCGATCAGCCAGCTCGAAGAATGCGACTTTCTCCCGTTCTTTCGCCTCAAGACCGCTTTCGATCAAATCAACGATGACGCGGTTTGCGCTGGTTCGGCGGCGCTTTGCGAGCGCCTGAACGCGACGCGCAACCGCTGGCGGGAGGCTGACGCTCTGGCGAACACTTCGCTGTGATTGGGCCATGGCATCATGCTACACCACGGTGCACCACGATGCACCAGACCCCATGCCGAACAGGTTTGGCCGCTGCAGTTCAAGGGCGCGGCGGCTCAGTAGGCTACCACCGTCGAAAACGTGCTACCGTCCGCGGCCGTGTTCTGGGATCGAAACGTCGTGAAGGTGGTCGCGACGGCGGTCTTCGTCGTCGCGTTCGGCGTGTATGCGGCGACTGTGGCACCCACTGTCTTTTTGATCGACAGCAGCGCGCTTACCGTCGCAGCCTGGTCCCTCGGCAGCGCCCATCCGCCGGGCTTCCCGCTCTTTCTGATGCTCACGCATCTGGCGACGCTTCTGCCTGTCGGCACCATCGCCTGGCGCACGAACCTCGCCTCTGCGTTTTTTGCCGCTTTGGCCGCGGCCGCGGCCGCGGTCGTGGTCGCGGAGATTCTCCTGGCGGCGGTGACCACGCGGAAGGCCGGGCGGCGAAAAGCCGCACGTACGGAACCGTCTCCCGCACCGTCTGCCGCCGTGATCGCTCCGGCGATGGCCGTGGGAGGATTGCTGCTGGCCTACTCCCGCACGCTCTGGGCCTATGCAACGGTGACGGAGGTATACGCGCTCAACACATTTCTGACTTGCGCGTTGTTGGCTGTGGTGTTGCGGTGGCGTCGTACTAGGTCGACGCGACTTCTCTATGCCGGGGCTGTGCTGGTCGGTGCTGCGCTCGGTGTGCATTACCTCGCGACCGGGTTCGTTCTCGCCGGAGTGCTGGTCCTCATCGTGAGGACTGGCGGAGTGGCACTTCTCCGCTCGAAGAGCTTCGTTATGGCAGTGGTGCTCGGCGCGCTGACGACGATGGCCGTGTATGCGTACCTGCCGCTGGCCGCGCGGAGAAATCCGGTCCTCAACTGGGGGGACCCGGACGACCCTCGCGACTTCGTGCGGCACGTCACGGCGAAGGTGTACCGCTCCTATGTCACGGCGGAGGAACAGGGGGATCAGATCGGTGATCTTCGACGGCTGGTCGCACGCGAGCTCGGGCCTCCGCTGTTTCCCGCCGCGCTCCTGCTGGCATTGATCGGTCTCGGAACTTCATTCCGGCGCGATCGCACGTTGTTCTGGACCTGGAGCGTGATTGCCGTTGCGGCAGCGGTGTGGTTCGCGGTCTATCCGATCCTGGACGACGAAGACTCGTACTTGCTTCCTTTGTTTGTGGTGCTCGCGACGGCGGCCGGATACGGTGTCGCAACGGTCGCGCGAGAACGGAAGGCCATGGCATGGGCGCTGGTGGCGATCCCTGCGGTTGCGGTGTTCGCGCATTGGAAGGACCGTGACCGCAGCAATTTTCGTGTCGGGCGTGACTACGCAGAAAACGCGCTGCGCGGAATCGAGCGCAACGCCGTCCTGCTGACGAACGACGGTCATCTCTGGAGTGCTTTGCTGTACCTCCGTGAATCCGAAGGCGTCCGTCGCGATGTCGTTCCCATTCAGTACAGCTTTCTGATCCGCTCCTGGTACCTCGAGCAGCTCGTCGTGCGCGAGCCTGCGCTCATGGCTTCCGTCCAGGGCGAACTGGCCGCTTACCGGCCGCTCGTCGACACCTTCGAAAACGACGAGGAGCGCTGGCGCGGCGACGCGCAGGTTCGCGACGAGTTCACGAGGCGGTTCGGCAACCTGGTGGTCGCCCTCGTTTCCCGCCAGCTCGCGCGTGGAGCGCACGTGTACGTCACTGCGGACGTGGCGCTCAAAAACACCGGCGTCGAAGGGCTGCTCATGATGCCGATCAAGTCGTCTTATGACGTCGTGCCCGGCGGACTGGCCCTGCAACTGCTCCCGCGACGTGTTGGTCCGCATCCCATCCGCAACGTGGCGTTCGAACTGCGCGGGCTGGACGACCCGCAGGCGCGAAGGACTGGAGGCGAAGTCGTCGAGCGCGACATCGTTCCCGTGTACGTGGTCGCGCTCCGGATGCGCGGCCGCTACCTGGCGCTCCTCGGCCAGTACAACGACGCGCTGCGTTCCTACGACGACGCCCTGCGCATCGACCCGCTGAATTCGGGGATTCGTAGCGAGCGCGCGCAGCTCGAGCGGCTGCGTGGCCGGTGATCCAGGCTACGCAGTGACGCGCGCCTCTCCTTTCCTGGTGCCGCATTCGCTCACGGACCGCGCCCGCGGTACTCTAGAGGTCTCGATATCCAGAACGTGTAGCGGTTGAAGTCGAGTTTCGCGGACCTTTCCGAAACCAAGAACCGACGTTTCGATCGAGGAGCCGTACATGGAACGCACCGCGCCCCTCCCCGCGGAACTCATGCATCTTCGACCATCCAACGAGGCCGGAGTCGTCGTCGCCGGGCAGAGCATCCTCCTCACCGCCGTGGCACTGTGGCTGTCGTCCCGACCCGAAACGCCGCTCTGGCTCACCGGCCAACTGTTGCTCGCGCTCGCGCTAGTGCAATGGTTCTCAATTCTCCACGAGTGCGGGCACGAGACGCTCTTCCGGACGCGGTCCTTGCATCTCCTACTTGGCCACCTTGCCGCGTTCTTCTCCCTCATCCCGTTCTATAACTGGAAGCGGGTGCACGGGCGGCACCACAAATGGACGGGATGGCAGGACGTGGACCCGACCACCGCGGCACTCGTCCCGCGCCCTCTTGGACGCATGGAGCGGACGCTTGTGAATGTGTGCTGGAAGTACTGGATCCCGCTCTTCTCCGTGCTCTACCGTCTGAACAACTTCTGGAACTGGCCACGACTGCACCAGCTCTTCTCAAAGGCGCGTGAGCGACGGCTCCTTGCGCTGAACCTGCTGGCGGTGCTCGGCGTCTATGCCGCCCTCGTGGTGTTTGCCGGGCCCGCTCTCCTGCTCCGCATGACCGGCCTCGCGCTGCTCCTCTCGCTCGTCGCGGAAGACCTCCTTCTGCTCAGCCAGCACACGCACATCCCGCAGATGGTGAGTCACGGCGAGCAGGTCCTTCCGTTTCCCACTGTCGAGCAGGAAGTCTTCACGCGGTCGCTGGTTTTTCCCCGCTGGCTCTCGTCGCTGCTGCTGCAAATCGACGCACACGAGCTGCATCACATGTATCCCTTCGTTCCCGGCTATCGGCTCTCCGGCATCTCGTACGAGACGGAGAACGGGATCCACTGGTGGACATGGGTCCGACGGGCGCGCGCGATGCCAGGAGAGCTCTTTCTGTTCCACAACCGCCTGGAAACGGGCGCCGACCTCTGAGGCGCGCGACATGACCACGCTCGATCCCTTCGTCTGCGCGCTCTTCCTCATCGGCGCATTCGTGCTCGCGGGATTGGCGCACTCGGTGTGGCTGCGCAATGCGGTCTCGCAACGGCTGGCCATTCCCCTTGATGGCGGCGCGCGCGTGCGCGGCCGCCGCGTTTTCGGCGACAACAAGACCGTGCGCGGCTTCGCGGTCATGATCCCAGCGGCATCGATGGCGTTCCTGATCCTCGCGGCACTGTTGCGCCGCGTCGCACCCGGTCTCGCTCGCGGACTCTGGCCCCTCACGCTCGGTGAGATGGCCGCGCTCGGCGCATTGGCCGCACTCGGGTTCATGCTCGGCGAGCTCCCCAACTCGTTCGTCAAGCGTCAGCTCGACATCGCGCCGGGCGCCGCGCCGCGCGCACCCATGGCCCGAATGGTGAGCTTTCTCATCGACCGATACGACTCCATCCTCGGGATGCTCGCCGTCGTGACGCTCGTAGCCGGCGCGCCGTGGGCCACATGGGCGTACGTGGTCGTGCTCGGGCCGCCGATCCATTGGTCTTTCAGCGTGCTGCTGTATCAACTCGGCGTGAAGGCGCGCCCGGCATGACGACGACCGCCGAGCGACCGCAGACCTTCTCCCGCGCGGCGGAACGAATCTGCGTCCCTCTCGCCGCGAACACCGAGCGCAGGCTGGTCGGGGGCAAGGCGCATGCGCTTGGTGTCATGCTGCGGCTCGGCGTGCGTGTGCCGGCGGGGTTCGTCATTACCACCCGCGCGTTCGCGGCACATCTCGAACAGAACGCGCTTACCGATCGCATTGACAGGCTGTGCGACGGAATGACCGCACTCGACACGGCGCGTCTCAGCGAAGCGTCAGCGACTATCGCGGCGCTCGTGTACGGCACTGCCCTCGCGCCTGGGCTGCGCGAAGAACTTCTGCATGCCGCGCGGCCACTCTTGCGAAACGGACCCGTGGTGGTGCGCAGCTCCGCGGTGGGCGAAGACTCGAGCACCGGATCCTTTGCCGGGCAGCTCGACTCTGTCTTGCATGTCGCAACGGACGCCGATCTGGAGCGCGCCCTGCTCACCTGCTGGGCGTCCTATTGGTCCGAGCGCGCCCTCTTTTACCGCGTGGCGCGTGGTGCGGCGCTCGACGGCATGGGCGTGGTGGTGCAGCTGCAGGTGGCGGCGCGTGCGTCGGGAGTGATGTTCAGCGAGGCGAGCGCCGGCGCCATTCTCGTCGAATACGGACCAGGTCTCGCTGATGCCCTGGTCGCCGGTGCGATCGATCCAGGCCAGATCACCATCGATCCCGTGACCCGCAGCGTCAGGCAGCTTGCTGCATCCGCGGAGAGTGACATCGATGACCTGATCCTGTCCGCGCAGTCCATCGCGGCACTCGCCAACGCCGCCTCCTGTATCGAACGTTCCTTCGGCGCGCCGCAGGATATCGAGTGGGCGATGGACAGCGGCAACACGCTGTTCGTCGTGCAATCGCGGCCGATCACCGCGCCCGTTCATTGGCCGGAAGGGCCCTCATCCTCACGACCGCAGGCGCCATCGGTGCATTGGTCCAACGCGAACGTCAACGAGAACTATCCCGACCCGGTCTCGCCGCTGCTCTATTCCATAGCCACGGCCGGATACACCAGCTACTTCCGCAATCTTGCGCGCGCCTTCGGCATCGCGCCGGCCCGCATCGCTGACATGGAGCCGGCATTCCGCCAGATCATCGGTCTTCACGGCGCACGGATTTACTACAACCTGACGAGTATCCATTCCATCCTGCGTCTCGCCCCATTTGGAGAGGCGGTGGCCTCGTCGTTCGACAGCTTCGTCGGCGCGGACGGGCCCGCGATGGCAGCATCGTCTCGCAGCGGATTTGTACGGGACGTCCGGGAAGCCGTCATCGTAGCGATGAAGACGGCGTGGCACTATCGCTCGCTCGAGACACGCATTCGCCGGTTCGAGCACACCGTGGACGCCTTCGCCGCCCGGACGCATCCCGACCGCCTGCAAGGTGCGCCGCTCCCGGAGTTGCGCGGCGCGCTGGATGATTTCATGGACATCCGCTGTAACCGCTGGCTCGACGCATCGCTCGCCGATGCCGCAGCCATGGTGTGCTACGGCGCTCTTCAGCGCTTGCTCGCGCGCGACGACCCGGCCGGCGAGAACGGCGCCGTGCATACGTCGCTGCTCAAGGCCATTCCGGGTGTTGTGAGCGGAGAGCCAGTTCACGCACTCTGGGCTCTCTCACGCGCCATCCGCGAGGACGAGGCCTTGTCCCGACTCTTCCAGAGCGAGAGCTCGGAGGTCATTCTCCAAGCCCTGGCGAGCGAACCGCGTTTCGCCGCGTTTCAGAAGATGTTCGGCGAGTACCTGGAGCGCTGGGGCTTTCGCTGCTCGTCCGAGCTCATGCTCACGGCACCGAGCTTCCAGGAGGATGCCGCGCCTCTCCTCGAGATGCTGCGCGCATACGCGCGACTGGACGGCGACTCGCCCGCGGAGGCGCTGGCTCGTGAGGCCGCAGGGCGCGAGGCGCTGACCGCTCGGCTGACCAGACAGCTTGCGTGGCGGCCGGCATTGGGACGCATTCCTTTCCCGACCTGCGCCCAGCTGCTTCGTCTGCTCCTGCCCTGGACGCACTCCGCCATTCGGTTCCGCGAGCGCGCCCGGCTCAAGCAGGCGCTCCTGTACAGCCGGTGCCGTCGCATTGCGCTGGCGTTAGGGGAGCGACTGGTCGCGCGCGGCCTGCTCCCCACGCGCGACGACGTGTTCTGGCTGAACGTAGACGAGTTGCGCGAGCTTGCCGCGGAAAGCGGCATGGATCGGCAGGCCACCTTCGAGCTCGTCGATACTCGCGCACGCGAGCATCGGGCGCTCACGGCCACGACACCGCCCGATGCCTTTGTGCTCGCCGAGGGCGAGTCTCTGCCCGTCGGCTCCCTCAATCCGGTAGCCGCTCATGACGAACTCGCCACGCTCGCCGGCGTTTCCGCGTGTGGCGGCCGCGTGACCGGGCGCGCGACCGTGCTTCGCGACGTCACCCAGGCGGCGCGGCTCGCACGTGGCGATATCCTCGTGACCAGACAGACCGACCCGGGATGGGCGCCTGTGTTCTTCCTCATCGCCGGGCTCGTGATCGAGCGCGGCGGCATGCTGTCGCACGGAGCGATCATCGCCCGCGAGTTCGGCATCCCCTGTGTCGTCGCCGTACGCGGCGCCACGCAAGTCATTCCTGACGGCACTACCATTACTGTCGACGGAGATCATGGCAACGTCTATCTCGTTGATTGACACCGCCACCGCGTATCTGCGGGAGCGCTATGCGTCTCCTGTCTTTGTCGTGCTTGCGGTGCTGCTTGCCGCGACCGGGTTGGCGATTTCGCCCGGCCCGGTGGCCGCGGCTGCGCTCGTTCGGTCCTTTGCCATCGCCTTCCTGCTCGTTCTGGTTTTTCGCATTGGCGATGACCTGGCGGACGCGCGGCGCGACAGTGTGCTGCATCCCGATCGCGTGCTCGTCCGCACCGCGGACCGGCGGCCCTTCATCGCCCTGCTCACCGCCGCGGCCACTCTCGCCGGCGCGCTCATCGCCACCACGCCGGAGCCGATCGCGCGGCTGATCGCGATCGGTCTCGCGGCGCTTGTGCTCGGCGTCTGGTATGCGGCGCGCGGCAACGCGAAGCCGCTCTTCGCCGCCCACGTCGTTCTTTCGAAATACCCGATCATCGCCCTGGCCGCGGCGCCGGCGCTTCCACGAAGCGTGACGGGATCGGTGGTTTCCATGCTCGTCGCGCTCTATGCCGTCCTCTGCGCGTACGAGACCTTTGACGACCCGGTGCTCCACGCCTCCCAAGCCGCACGCCGTCTCGCTCTGCTCGAGGGTGTGCTCGTCATTCCGCTGTTGTTGCTCGGAGGACTCCTTCCTTGACCGCTACCGCTTCACCCCTCGAGGTCATGCCCCTCTCGGCGAACGTGCCAGCGCCGGACGCGTTCGAGACCGTGCCCTGTTACCTCTGCGGCTCCTCCGAGTGCACGCCCTTCCTCGAGGCCGAAGATGACCTCACCGGAAAACCGGGGCGCTTCCGCTTCGTGACGTGCGCAGAGTGCGGCCTGCGGTATCAGAACCCCCGCCTTTCGGTGGAGCACATCAAGGCGTACTACGACGATGAGTACATCGCGCACCGGAAGAAGAGCGACTGGGGAGTCCTCACGGGCTTCTTCAGCTGGGTGATGGATCGCCACGATCGGCAGAAGGACGCCATCGTGCGCCGCTATCTGGCGCTCGATGCCGGTAGCCGAGTGCTCGACGTAGGCTGCGCCGTGGGAACCTTCCTGCAAAAGATGCGGGCGCGATATGCGGCGCATGTCACAGGGGTCGATTTCAAGGACCTCCGCGCGCACCCGTCGCTCGCCGGCGTGGACTTTCGCTGCGGACTGTTTTACGAGCAGGACTTCGGCAACGAGCGAATGGATCTCATCACGATGTGGCATTTCCTCGAACACGACTACGACCCGATGCGCACGCTTGCCACGGCGCGTGAGCTGCTCGCGGCGAACGGACGGTTGGTGATCGAAGTGCCGCGGCTCGACAGTCTTACCTTCCGGATGTACGGCCGCCGCTGGCCGGGGATTCAGGCGCCGCAACATACCGTGTTGTACGACAAGCGGGCCTTGCTGGCCGCCGTCGAGAAGGCGGGGCTGGAGGTGGAAGAGTATCTGCCCTATGGAGCGTTCCCGGCGTTCTTCTATTTCTTCGCCGGCGCCGCGTTCATGATGCTGCGGGGGCGCGGCTTGAATCTCTCCAGGGCCATCTACCCCTACTTCCTGTTACAGCTGCTTTTCGCCCCCATCCTCGCGTTCGAGAAGCATCTCAACTTCGCCATGCAAACCGTCGTCTGCCGTAGGCGCGCATGACCAAGCTGAAGAAGCGGATTCGCGTCGTCGCCAGCGTTGTCGTGCTCAGCGCCGGCGCGCTGGTCATGCTCGCCGCGGCCATTCCGACGCTCGGGCTGGCGCGGCGGTTCTACTCAGAGATCATCGGCCAGGCGATCGGGAGAATGATTCTCCGCGTGTGGGGCATTCAATCCGTCGTATACCGTTCACGGCCGCTTCCGGAGGGCCAGGCGATCTACATCGCGAATCACACGTCCACCCTCGACGCCTTTCTGCTCATCGCCCTCGGGCTGCCGCGCACCCGATTCTTCATGATCGGGACCATGCGCAGAATCGTTCCGCTCGCCGTCATCGGATACCTCATCCGCATCTTCTGGACGGTGCCGCAGGACTTTCCCGAGCAGCGACGGCGCATCTTTGCGCGCGCCGATCGCATCCTGCGCCGCAGCGGCGACTCCGTGTTTCTGAGCCCCGAGGGGACGCGCGTCGTCAACGGCGAGGTGGGTCATTTCAACAAGGGCTCCTTCCATCTCGCCACGAGCCTGCACGCTCCGATCATTCCCATCTACATAGCCATTCCGCGTGAGATCAATCCAGGCAAGGGCTACGACGCGAAGCCCGGGCAGATCGACCTCTGGTTCCTCCGTCCCATCGAGACGCACGACTGGCGGCTCGAAGACCTGGAAAAGAATCGCGACGCGGTACATGACCTCTACGTACAGGTGCACGCCACCGTGCGCGCCACCGGCAAGCCCCCGACGGAGCTGGTCGCATGACCTCCGGCTATCGCACGCTCGTCGATATGCTGCGCACTCGCGCGCAGTGCGACGCCAGCCGCGTCGCATACACATTCCTCGTGGATGGCGAATGTGAGGGCGATCGACTGACCTACAAGGAGCTGGACCGCCGCGCGCGGTCCATCGCCGTCCTGCTGGCCGACCGGGGCGTGCGGCCCGGGGATCGCGCGCTGCTCCTCTATCCTCCAGGACTCGACTTCATCCCCGCGTTCTTCGGGTGTCTGTACGCCGGCGTGATCGCGGTCCCTTCGTACCCGCCGCACCCCGGACAAGTCGCGCGTGCGCTCCCGCGCCTCCTCGCGATCACGGCCGACGCGGAGGCGAGTGTCGTGCTCTGCGTCGACGCGGTCGCGTCGATGGCTGCCAGCCTTTCGCGTCTCGCCCCCGCGCTGCACGAGCTCACCTGGCTCGCCACCGACACCCTCGCCGATCGCTCCGCGCAGTGGCGCGAGCCCGTCATCGACGTTACTTCACTCGCCTTTCTGCAGTACACGTCGGGATCGACGTCCGCTCCGAAGGGCGTGATGGTCAGCCACGGCAACCTGCTCCACAACCTTGGTTACGCCGACTACGTCGAGGAAAACGACCGCACCAGCATCGCCGTGTCGTGGCTTCCCGTCATCCACGACATGGGGCTCATCGAAGGCGTCCTGGAGCCCGCGTACGCAGGCTATCCCGCCTATCTCATGGCGCCGGCCTCCTTTCTCCAGCGCCCCATTCGGTGGCTCGACGCCATCACCCGCTACGGCGCCACGAATTGCGGCGGACCCAACTTCGCCTACGATCTCTGCGTGAGGAAAATCGCGCCGGCTCAGCGCCGTGCGCTCGATCTTTCATCGTGGCGCGTGGCATACAACGGCGCTGAACCGATCCGGAGGGACACGCTCGTTGCGTTTCACGAGGCGTTTCGAGACTTTGGGTTCCGATGGAAGTCCTTTTATCCGGTTTATGGCCTCGCCGAGGCGACGCTGGTCGTGTCGAGCGGCCGAAGGAACGATGAACCGGTGATCTGCGAGGCCGCTGCCGATCTTCTCTCGGAGGCGGCGACCCTGGCCAGGGGTGACGATCACACGCGCGTCGTCTCCCTGGTGTCGAGCGGACCGGCGTCGTACGGCACACGAGTCCTCATCGTCGATCCCCAGTCGCTCGAACGCTGCCCCCCCGATCGCGTCGGCGAGATCTGGATCGATTCGCCCAGCGTGGCGGGGGGGTATTGGCGTCGCCCGGCCGAAAGCGCCGAGTGTTTCCAGGCGCACACCCGCGACGGCGACGGGCCCTTTCTCCGCACCGGCGATCTGGGCGTGCTACGCGACGGCGAGCTGTTCGTCACCGGGCGGCTCAAGGACCTGCTCATCGTCCGCGGCCACAAGCACTATCCGCAGGACCTCGAGCTCACCGCCGAGCAGCAGCACGAGATCATCCGCCCTGGCTGCGTCGCGGCGTTCGCCGTCGAGGTGGGAGACCAGGAAACGGTAGCCATCGTCGCCGAAGTGAACCAACGCGCGCTTTCCCGGAACTCCGGCGAACGCGAGGGAACGCTCGCTCAGGTCGTCGCGTCCGTGCGGCGCGGCGTCGCTGACCAGCACGGCATCCAGCTCGCCGCCGTTTCGTTGATCGGGATCGGCGCGCTTCCCAAGACATCGAGCGGGAAGCTGCAGCGTCAGGCGTGTCGCGCCGCATTTCACGACGCCTCGTTCGACGAACTGATGCGGTGGACGCAGCCTGTGGTCCTGGACCAGCGCGACCGCGCGCCCGCGAGTCGTCCGGCGCTTCGCGAGGGATCATGAGAGTCAGCGTCGCCGGCTCGGCTCGGGAACTCGAATCCAGCCTCGCGATCGTCGTCGCTGCCACGCTTCGCGTGCCCGTTGATCTCGTCCAATCCGACACGCCCTTCACCATCCTCGGCATGGACTCGCTGGGTGCGATGGAGCTGACGGCTGCCGTCTGCGACTCGCTTGGCGCGGAGCTGCCGATGACCGCCGTGTACGAGTGTCCCGACGTCGCTTCACTGGCCCGGTTCATCCAAGCGGGCCTGGCACCGCTCGCGCGCATGTCTACACTCGAGCGGATGCAGGCAGACAGCGTGCTCCCGAGCGACATCACTCCGTCGCGCGGCGTGCCGCCGCTGACTCGGGACGCGCGCGAAGTGTTGCTCACGGGCGCGACCGGCTTCGTTGGCGCGCATCTGCTCCGCTCGCTGCTGGACGAGTCCCCCGTTCTGGTGCACTGCCTCGTGCGCGGCGCCGGCGCCGCGCAGCGCGTACGTGCCAACCTCGAACGTTACGGCCTGTGGGCGCACGACTCATCAGACCAAGTGCGGATCGTCAACGGCGATCTCACGCGACCCATGCTCGGTCTCGGCGCCACAGAGTACGAGGCCCTGGCCCGGCGCATCGGCGCCATCTATCACGGCGCTGCGGCGGTGAACTGGGTGCACGGGTACGACGGCCTCCGCGACGCCAACGTCCTGGGCACGCGCGAGATCCTCCGGTTGGCCTGCCACGACGCTGCCACACCAGTGCACTTCCTCTCCAGTCTCGGCGTCTGCTATTCCACGCGGACGTCGGGAACGGTCGATGAGATGGCCGACGTCTTCGCACGCGCCGATGGGCTGCACCTCGGGTACGCCCAGAGCAAGTGCGTGGCCGAGGAGCTGGTGCGCTCCGCCGGCGCGCGAGGACTGCCTGTGACTATTACGCGGCCGGCGTTGGTGTCGGGCCACAGTGTGAGCGGCGTGTCCAACACCGAGGATCTGCTCGCCCGCTTCATCGCGGGGTGCATACGGATGGGCGCGGCGCCCGATCTCGACTGGCGGGTGGACTGCGTGCCGGTGGACCATGTGGCCCGGGCCGTCGTCGTTTTGTCACGCGGCCACGAGAAGGGCATCGCCGTCGCCCACCTCGCAAACTCGCGCGCGCGGCACTGGCGGGAGTGCGTCCTCTGGATGCGACTCTGCGGCTACGACCTCGACCTAGTGCCCTATGGCGAGTGGATGCGCGTGCTTAGGGCCAGCGCCACGGCAGCTCACCCGCTGCATGAGTTGCGCTCCTTCTTTCTTCACGGACACTCCGACGAGGGTCACCTCACCCTGCCGGAGCTTTACGAAGAGAGCCGGCGCTCCCACGCGGGCAGCGCGCGCACTGAAGCCCGGCTCTCCACTGCCGGCATGCATTGCCCCGTTGTGGACACGGCGATGCTGGACCGCTACTTCGACGAATACGTGAAGCAGGGGCTGATCGCGGAAGCGCCGCAGCGGCAGCGCAGCGCGCCCGCCTCGCCGGCTGTACCTGACCTCGACCCGGTGATCCCGCTGCTCGAGGAGGCGCTACGCCGCCAGCGGCGCGATGCCTCTCTCCGCATCAGCAAGCTCTCACTCCAGCCGCTGGGGGGCGATGAGAGCATTGTCGGCGAGCTCACCTCGTGGAGATACGCCACGACGTGCGGGCTCTTTCGCTGCAAGGCGGAAATCGCAACCGACTCCGGGCCTGAGCATCTGCCGCTGTTCGTCAAGGCCAAGGCCGCCGACGAGCAGGTGCTCGACGTGGCGCAGTGCCTCGCTGCCCTCGCTGCTCCCGAGCTCGGCGGAACCTACACGCGCTTCCGTGACGACATCGGGTTCACGAACTCGCACCGCCGCGAGCTCGCTCTGTATGCCCACCCCGATGAGCGGCTGCGCCGGAACAGTCCACACGCGTTCGTCGTCGAGCGTAACGACGAATCGCGGCGCTGGCTGCTGGTCCTCGAGTCCGTCCACGACACCACGCTCGTCGGCGACGAAGACAACGAAGCCGGCTCTGGCCGATGGCGGGGACGAGACATCGAGGCCGCCCTCAAGGGATTGGCCGAGATCCACGCCGTGTGGTACGAACGCGCCCCCTCGTCTGAAGAGGAAACATGGTTGCCGGCTCCGCGTCCCGCTGCCCGCATGGAAGAGATGAAGCCGCTCTGGGCCGCGCTGGCCCATCACGCCCGCGAGCGCTCACCTGCGTGGCGCGACGGCGACCTGGCGGACCTCCACGAACGCCTCGCCGAGAGAATGGACTGGGCCGTGGCGCTCGACGCGCTGCCCGCCACCCTCATCCACAACGACTTCAATCCGCGAAACATGGTCATTCGGGAGATTGGAGGCGTGCGCCGGCTCTGCGCGTATGACTGGGAGCTGGCGCGCATCGGCATACCGCAGCGCGATCTCGCTGAGCTGCTCTGCTTCGTACTGTCCGCAAGGGTGTCGCGCGCGACCGTGGCGCGTTGGGTGGAACGTTCGCGCGAGCTGCTGCAGGACCAGACCGGGCACCCGATCGACGCAGCGGATTGGGACCGCGGCTTTCGCGCCTCGCTTTGCGACCTGCTGGTGGACCGCCTCGCGATGTACGCAATGGTGAACCGCTTTCGCCCGCAGCGATTCCTGCCGCGTGTGGTGCGCACGTGGCAAACGCTCAATCACCACTTCCCATGGACGACGCCATGAAGGGCTCACTTCCCGTAGAGCCGAAAACGCACCCGACGTCGCCTGCCGCGATGCTGGCCGCCAGCAACCTGGTGACGTACGCCTCGCTCGCCTGCGGGCTGCTCGCGGTGAGCGCCGCGGTCTGGTATCGAAACGCGCCCATTGCCGGACTGGCGATGGCGCTCAGCGTGGTGGCCGACACCCTCGACGGTCGCTTCGCCCGCCGATTTGAACGAACGGCCGTCGAGCGCGAGTTCGGTGCGCAGCTGGACAGCCTTGCCGATGCGGTGTGCTCGGGATTGGTCCCGGTCGCTGTGCTTGCGCCCATCGCTCTGACCCCGGCGCCGATCGTCGCGCGCGCCGCGTGGGGCGTCGCGGCGCTCTTCTATGTCATTGCCGTCGTGACGCGACTCGGCTTCTACAACGTCCTCTCCGACGACGAAGTGTTCATCGGTCTGCCCGCGCCGGTGGGAGCGCTCGCTGTGGCCACGTTGCTGCTTTTCCCGGCCGGCGCGGTGGCGGCCGCGGTCGTGTTGATCATGTGCGCGGCGCTCATGCTTGCCCCCTTTCGAATCGTGAGGCCGAAGGGTTGGCGCCTACTGGCATTCGTCGCATGGGCGCTGGCGGTTGTCGCGGCCCACACCAGCCGCTTGTTGGGGAATTGATTGGTGGAGGCGGCGGGAGTCGAACCCGCGTCCGAAAACAGTGGCAGCCTGGCTACTACATGCTTGTCTCTCCGATTGATCTCGTCGCTGAATTGTCCGGAGAGCGGGAACCGTTCAGCGACCAGCCTCTTGTTCTCGTCGCGTGCGCGTAGGCGTTACGCACGCGACCAGCTCACATCATGACGCTCGGCCCCACCGTCGTGAGCAGGCGGTGGGCGAGCGCTCACAGGTCTTTAGGCTGCGAGAGCGAAATCGTTATTCGCGTTTGTGTTTTTTCGATCGGTTTTACGAGCGAACCGAAGCTCGGCATGCAACCATGACCCCGACTGATCCCGTCGAAGCCGGTGCGCCCCCAAGTTGTCAACGAACCGCCGATGAGAACGGGTCTGATGGTGGGAGAATTTCGGAAGCAGATGAACCAAGCGGAGCTTGATCGAATCGTCCAGAACGCATTTGCGGAAGATCTTCCCGACATCACCAGCGAGGCGATCTTCGAGCCTTCGGACCGCGGCTCCGCCCGCTTTCTCGTGAAAAGCGAGGGCGTGATCGCGGGGTTGGCGGTGATCGAGACCGTATTTCGAACGCTCGATCCCGCGGCTGAGGTTGTTTCGCTCGTAGAGGACGGGACGCGCGTGCGGCCGGGCGACATCGTGGCGCACGTCAGCGCGTCCGTGATCGCTTTGCTCTCGGGTGAGCGTACCGCGCTGAACCTCATGCAGCGCGCGTCGGGCATCGCGTCGATGACGCGGCGCTTCGTCGATGCGGTCGTGGGAACGCGCGCGAAGATCTACGACACTCGCAAGACCGCGCCGGGGCTACGCGCGCTCGACAAATACGCGGTCGCCGCCGGAGGCGGTGAGAACCACCGCATCGGACTTCACGACATGTTCCTCGTGAAGAACAACCACATCGACCGCGCCGGCTCGATCACCGCCGCCGCCGAGCGCATCCGCGCGCGGCACATGCCGCAGAAGTTGATGATCGAGGTCCGTGACATGCGTGAGCTCGAGGAGGCGCTCGCGCAGAATCCCGACTTCATCCTCCTCGACAACATGAACAACGAGCAGCTGCGCGAGGCCGTGCGGCGCACGAACGGTCGCATCCCGCTCGAGGCGAGCGGAGGCATCACACTAGAGACCGTGCGCGGTGTGGCAGAGACCGGCGTCGACCGGATCTCAGTCGGAGCGCTGACGCATTCGGTGACGGCGCTGGACATCTCGATGCGAATCCAGGCCTAGTGGCATGCGCGTTGCGCCCGCTACGCAAACCAGTGACCGACTTCACGATCGCCATCGTCGACGATGACGCCGCCATCCGGCGTCTGGTTCGGCTTTTTCTGCGGCGCGCGGGATACGAAACGCTCGAGTACATGACCGGCGAGGAAGCGCGTGCCGCGTTGAAGAGCGTGCCGTGGGACCTGGCGATCCTCGACCGCAAGCTGCCCGACATGGACGGCGTCGTCCTCGCGCACGAGCTCAAATCGAGCGCCCAGCTCCGCTCGCGCTACATCATCATGCTCACCGGCGAGGCAGAACAGGAAGACAAGATCGAAGGGTTGGAGCTCGGCGCGGACGACTACATCACCAAGCCCTTCCAGTATCCCGAGCTCCTCGCGCGCATCCGCGCCGGCAAGCGCATCGTCGACTTGCAGAAGGAGTTGGTCGAGACGAACAAGCGCCTCGAGCTGCTGTCGATCACCGACGGCCTCACGAAACTGCACAACCACCGCCATTTCCAGGACGAGCTCGCGCGCGCGTTCGAGGAGTCACAGCGCTACCAGCGCCCGCTGTCGCTGGCGATGATCGACATCGATTTCTTCAAGAAGATCAACGACACCTACGGCCATGCCGCCGGCGACGATGTCCTCAAGCAATGCGCTGCGCTGTTCCGCTCTTCCGTGCGCAGCACCGACCTCGTGGCTCGCTACGGCGGCGAGGAATTTGCGGTGATGATGCCGGAGACGACGCTGCAGGACGGCATCGCGTTCGCGGAGAAGATCCGCCACCTGATCGAGGAGACGGAGTTCGAGACGCAGGCGGGCGTGATCCACGCGACCGTGAGCATCGGTGTCGCGAGCGTCCCGCACTCGCGCATCCACTCCGCGAAAGAGCTCATCATCGCCGCCGACCGCGCTCTGTATCGGGCGAAGAAAAGCGGAAGGAATCAGGTGCAGGCGGAGAAACGCCGCGATCCCGGGAGGGTCACGCAGATTCACGAAGTGCTGAGTGCTGGGTGCTGAGTGCTGAGTCCCGCCCAGCCCTACTCAGCACCCAGCACTCAGCACCCAGCACTCACATCAGTTCCATCGCCGCACGATCGATCTCCGAGCGCAGGCTGACCACGTACTGCTGGATCCTCGGCTCATCGAGTGATGTCGATTCCACGCATTTTTCCAGAGCCGCGGCCTCCGTCGAAATGCGCTGGTAGCCGTAGCTGCCGCCGGAGCCTTTCAGCTGATGCGCGAGGTAGGCGACGCGCTCGCGCGCTTCCTCGTCCTGAACGCGGTCGAGCGCCGTCTGGATCTCCGTCACCTTCTCGCGAGCCTCGTCTAAGAACTCGCGCTTGAGGTCAATCAGTTCCTGATCTACCACCATCGATCCCACCGTCGTTGCACGCGGTATGCCGTGACCTCCGGCTATCATTCGCCGCGAGATGACCGAGACGCTCGTCGTCCCCCGCGCCCGGTTCGAGATGGACGAGCCGTGGGCCACGCCGGCGAACTGCTCGCCGTTCCGTCTCCGGCGCGCCACGGACGCGGCGGCGCCGCGCATGGCCACGAGCGTGGCGGTCTGGTACGACGCCGACTATCTGACCGTCCTCTTCTCCGCCACGGACGATCACATTCGCGCGACCTATCACCGCGACGACGAACCGCTTTACGAACAGGACGTCGTCGAAGTCTTTCTCGCGCCGGACGGTCTCCAGCGCTACTTCGAGATCGAGATCAACCCGCACGGCGCGGTCTTCGACGCCTCGGTCGTGTCGCCCGAGGGGACGCGGGTGAACATGCGGACCGACCGAGGATGGACGTGCGAGGGACGATTCGTCGCGCTGCGCAAGATCACGGAGTCGAGCGGCGTGATGTCGATCGACACCGTCGTGCGGATTCCCTTCGTCGCGTTGGAGCGCTCGACGCCCGGCAGCGGTGAAACGTGGCGAGGAAACTTCTTCCGCATCGATCGCCACCCCGAGCACGGCGACGAGTTCAGCGCATGGCAGCCGACGATGCGAATGCCGGCCGATTTTCACGTGGCTGCTGTTTTTGGCGTACTGCGATTTGATTGACGTCGGCCTGCCGCTTGCACCGCGCCGACCTCATGCGCCGGTGCCTTCTCCTGGTCTCATTCCTCGTCTCCCTCTCCGCCTTCGCCGACTCCGGCGAGTGGGGTCAGCGCGGCATCAGCCGCGCGTTTGCGATTCGCGGCGACGTCCTGTACGCCGCCGATGGACGCGGTGTTGCGGCCTACGACGTCAGCGCCGCCGACCGCATCACGCGGATCGACGTCGAATGGAGTGATGACGAGACCTACGACCTCGCGTTAATGGGTTCGTCCGACCTCGTCGTCGCGACGCGCACCGGCGTCGAGCGTTTCTCCGTCGCCGCGAACGGCACGCTCACGCGCCTCGGCAGCACGATCGCGACAGGGAACACCGCGCACATCGC
Organism: Thermoanaerobaculia bacterium; assembly: GCA_035999335.1. GTDB lineage: Bacteria > Acidobacteriota > Thermoanaerobaculia > Gp7-AA8 > Gp7-AA8 > QHVT01. The sequence continues at coordinate 30,584 of DASYGV010000159.1, forward strand.
CGCGAACGCGACTTACGCCGCGGCGGCTTCAGGCAAGACAGTTACGCTCCTCGAGCGCAACAGCATCGGCGGCTTCAACATCGTGAGCCGCATCCTGTATGCGAACGTCGTCACCGCGGTCACGTTCGTGGGCGAACATCTCTACGTCCGCACCGATCGTGAGCCGACGCGCGTTTACCTGCCGCCCTCAACCTCGAGCGTCGATCTCCTGCCCGGCGTCAACGCCGAACAGTTCGCGCTCTCCGGCGACGTGCTGTGGGCGGCGTCGAAGTCCGACGGCCTCACCGCGATCGACGTCTCCAATCCCGCCGCGCCGGAAGTCCTCGGATTCACCGGCACGAACGAGCTCCGCCTCGGCGGCGTCGCCGCGAGCGGTACGCGCGTGTACGCATTCGAGGCGCCGGACAAGCTGCACGTCTTCGATGCTTCGGATCCCGAGGAGCCCGTGCTCGTTTCGACCGTCACCGAGTGGGTGAACGTTTTGGCGGCGGACAGCACGCGTGCGTTTTTCGCCGGCCCGATCATCGACGACTCCGGCCTGGCGTACGATCCCGGACTCATTCCGCGCGAGCTCGGCAAGCCAGTGCGCGCTCTCGATGCGTCGACTCTCGAGATCGCGGCCGAGTACCAGGAGCTCGCCGGGCCGGTGAGCGGCGTCTGGACCGACGGCTCCATCGCGTACGTCGTCGATCCGCCGTACCTGCGCGTACTCGACGTCTCGACGACCAGCACCCCGCGCGAGGTCACGTCGCTCGTCGTCCCCAACTTGCAGGACCGCATCCGCGTGAAGAACGGCCTGGCTGTGATCTATGGCCGCGCGTTCGTGAACCTGCTCGACGTCTCGATCCCGCTGCGCCCGCGCTTCATCTCGACGTGGGACACGCAGGGACATCCGCCCAGCGCTGCCGCGATTCTGCAGACTCGGGTGCTGGAGGCGAACGAGCACAGCGGCATGCACGTCGTCGACTTCAGCAACGCCTCGCAGCCGGTGCAGATCGGCGGGCGCATCTGGCACTACCGCGACATCGCCGCGAGCGACGACGCCGCGTACGCCGTCCAGCACGACATCATGCTCGTCGTGCAGATCGCGGACGAGCGGACGGTCGTCGATCAGGACCAGATCCACTACATCCACGCACAAGTCGACATCGCGCCGCCGAATTCATCCCGTCCCGAGTATCTCCTTGCGCGCGGCGAGGACGGACTGCACCTCTACTCGCTCGAAGATCGCTTCCATCCCGCCGAGCTCGACTTCCTCCCGATGACCGGCCTGGGCGTCTTCGCAACCGGCAACCGCAACGCGTACATCGCGAAAGACGGACGCCTGCATTACGTCGACCTCACGCAAGAGCTGGCTTTGCAGGCGACCGACCTGCGTGTCACCTCGCCGATGCAGATGTCGGTCGCGGGGGAGAAGATCGTGATCGCCGACCGCTACTCGGTCCGCGTGTACGGCCCGAACACGGCCCCTCCGCCTGCGCCTCCCGCCCGGCGGCGAGTGAGCCGACACTGACGCGTCACGCGCGCGACACAGAGCGCTAACGCATTGATCCATAGGGAATTCATCCGACTTTTTCTGATTTGTAAACAGCGTTCCCCCCGAACGGCTTTACATTGAGCGCGGCCGTAGGGAACCCCTTTCGTCCGATGACGCCAAAGATCACCCGAATCATCCTCGTCGCCTGCCTTGCCGGCGCTGCCGTCCTCATTGCGGACGAGCAGCGGTGCAACGGGAACGCGCGTGACTGCGAACAGCAGATCCGCCAGTTCCTGGGCGGCCGCCGCTTTCTCGGCGCGACGATCCTGGACCGCAATCCCGGGCTGGTGGTCGACGCCGTGAATCCCGGCGGGCCGGCCGAGCGCGCGGGCCTGCAGGTGGGCGATCGGCTGATCGCCTGCAACGGCAAGTCGCTCACCAACGCTACGCCGAGGGATTTCAAGCAGCTTTTGGCGGATGCGCGGGAGACCGGCAGGTTGCGGATGATCGTCGGACGGCGAGGGGCGTACAAGGTCATCGAGGCGAGACTCGAACCGTACACGAAAGAGCAGGTCGACAAGATCGTCGCCGCCCACCTGTCGCAGAGCCACACGTCTTCGGCAGGCGCGCATCGATGATCGAGCTCCCTGACGGCCCATGTTCGACGCGATCCTTGCGAAGTTGAGGATTCCCTCCCGCCGCGGAGGCAGGCCGGACCACGTCTCGATTTTTCTTCCCCTTCTGATCATCTCCGTCGGCCTCGGCGTCCTGGCCTGGCGCTCGTACAACCTCTCCGTCCGCACCGAGACCGGCGCGAAGACGCTGGCGCGCCAGTACGCCGGCTATGCTGCCGAGATCACAGGCAGCCGCGTGGACGCGGCCGTGCACACGGAGATGGCCCTCGTCTCCGACGAATGGCAGCAGATGGAGCGCCGCCTCGGCGATCCGACGTTCGCCGCGCTCCGCGACTGGATCACGCAGCACGAGTGGATCGTCTCCGCGATCTACGTCCCCGACTACGATCCTGCCAGTTCGATCTACGTCACGGAGACGGCGACGCGATCCAAAAATGACCTCCGCCTGACGCGCGAGTTCTTCACTGCCACCGGCATGATCCGATACACGTACGACCCGCGGCGCCTGCTTTCGCGGCCGGCCGTGCTGAACGCGATTCGCCAGAACCCGATGGCGCCGCGCCCGCAGACCAAAGGCGGTCTCGGCATCGACCAGCCGGCGCGGACCGCGCTCGTGCAGGGACGGGTGGCGGGGGTGACGAACCTGCCGGATGGATTCGCGGCGGTTGCTGAGCTCGCACCGCCGCTCGACGGGTTCGGTGTCCGTTCGACCGTGCGCACCGAATACGTCGGAGGCACCGGCTGGCAGAACCAGCGCCTGTTGAGCTTCCTGGTGAGCCTCCTCGCTCTTGTGCTCCTCGGCGTCGGAGCCGCGCTGGCATGGCGCGGCATGCACAAGGAAGCGGAGACGATGATGCTGCGCGGCGCGTTGATCGCAAACGTCTCGCACGAGCTCCGCACGCCGCTCTCGATGATCCGCCTCGGCGCGGAAACGCTCAAGCGCGGCAAGGTCAAAGACAAAGAGCGCGCGGAGATCGAGGATCAGATCCTCCGCGAAGTGCTGCTGCTCTCTCATCTGGTCGAAAACGTTCTGGACGTCGCGCGCATGCAGAATCAGAGCACGCGCGCGCTGGCGTTCACGCCCGTGCATCCGCGCGATCTGATCGGCAATCTCCTGACGACGTACGAGTCGTGGATCCGCAGCAAGGGCTTCACCTGCAGCGTGCAGATCGACGACGCGATCGGCGAGCAGATGTGGGACCGCGACTCCGTCTCCCGCGCGCTGCTGAACCTGATCGACAACGCGATCAAATATTCGGCGGACGAGAAAGCGATCGAGGTCGTTCTGCGCCAGAACGCGGAGCACGTGATCATCGAGGTCAAAGACCGCGGAATCGGTATCGCCGGGCCCGATCTCGGGAAGATCTTCGAGCCGTACTTCCGCGCGCAGTTCTCCGACACGATCTCGCGCCGCGGCGCGGGTCTGGGACTGACGCTCGTGCAGCAGATCCTCGCGTCGCACGGCGGCAAGGTGGAAGTCGAGTCGGCGGCCGGCAGCGGCTCGACGTTCCGGCTCCTGTTCCCGCGCGGTCTCGCGGGCGATGTCGCAGGGATCCCGGCGCTGGGAGCGCCTCGTGAAGCGTTAAAGAGAAACCTGGCCGCGGCTGAGCCGTAACATTGTCAGGGTGAGGGAAAGAATGACGAAAATTCTCATCGTCGAGGACGAAGCCGGGCTGCGTCAGGGCCTGGAGATTAATCTCCGCCACGAGAACTACGAGACCGTGACCGCGGGCGACGGCGAGGAGGCGATCCGCCTCTTCCACGCCGAGTCCCCCGATCTCGTGCTGCTCGATCTCATGCTGCCGAAGAAGAGCGGCTTCGAAGTCCTCGATCACATCCGCAAGATCTCGAAGATCCCGGTGATCCTTCTGACCGCACGCGGGCAGGAGACGGACAAGGTCCGCGGCCTGCGCGGCGGCGCGGACGACTACGTGACCAAGCCGTTCGGCGTGCAGGAGCTCTTCGCGCGCATCGACGCGGTCATGCGCCGCAGCGAGGTCGTGACCTCGGGCGCGAAGACGGTCTGCGAAGACGCGTTGATCCGCCTCGATCCGGCGACGCGCGAGGCCACGGCGAACAACGAGAAGCTCAAGCTCTCGCCGAAAGAGTTCGACCTGCTGATGTATCTGTTCAAGAACAAGGAGCGCGTGGTGCCGCGCGACGAGCTGCTCTCGCGCGTCTGGAACTACCGCGTCGATCTGAACCTGAACAGCCGCACGGTCGACACGCACGTGACGCGCCTGCGCCGCAAGCTGCAAAAAGCGGTCGGCACGGACGCGGCGGTGATCGTCGCGGTCGCCAAGATCGGCTACCGTTACCTCGGCGCGGCCAGCGGGGCGGCGTTAGCCCATTAGGGCTGTTGTCAGCATCCACTGATGTAGAATCCGCCCTCATGTTTCGAATGGGCTTTTTCGCGTGCGCTTGTCGTAAGCCCGCCACGGGTCCATAGCCGAAGCTCCAACTCAGCCTTCGAATATCGGACCCGGGTTTCTCAGCCCGGGTCCTTTTCTTTTGTTCTCGAAACGGAAAGGAGCCTCTCATGCAGCACGGAAAGATCTACGACAGCATCACGGAGCTCATTGGTAATACACCCCTGGTCCGGTTGAACCGCGTCGTGCCCGACGGCGTTGCGGAAGTGGTCGTCAAGCTCGAGTCGTTCAACCCGCTCTCGTCGGTGAAAGACCGCATCTCGATCTCGATGGTCGAGGACGCGGAGCGCAAGGGCGAGCTGCGGCCCGGCTCGACGATCGTCGAGGCGACAAGCGGCAACACCGGAATCGGTCTCGCCTTCGTGGCGGCAGCCAAGGGCTACAAGTGCACGCTGTTCATGCCCGACTCGATGTCCGTCGAGCGCCGCAAGCTGCTCCAGGCCCTCGGCGCGGAGCTCATACTGACGCCGGCGCCGCTGGGGATCAAAGAAGCGCAGAAGCGCTCGATCGAATACGCCGAACGGACGCCGGGCGCGTGGCTCTCGAAGCAGTTCGACAATCCGGCGAACACGAAGATCCACCGCGAGACGACGGCGCGCGAGGTGTTGCGCGACACGGGCGGGAAGCTCGATGGCTTCGTCGCCGGCGTCGGCACGGGTGGTACGGTCACGGGCGTCGGCGAGGTGTTGAAGAAAGAAGCGCCGCACGTGCTCGTCGGCTCGGTCGAGCCGGTGGAGTCGCAGCTCCTCCGCGGAGGGACGCACAGCCCGCACAAGATCCAGGGCATCGGCGCGGGGCTCGTCCCGTCGATCTATCGCGCGGACGTGGTCGACCGCATCTACGACGTCGCGTTCGACGATGCGGTGGCGGTCGCGCGGAGGCTGGCGAAAGAGGAAGGCATTTTCGTCGGCATCTCGGCGGGGGCGGTGGCGTGGTCGGCGTTCGAGATGGCGAAAGAGCTCGGGCCTGGCAAGCGCGTCGTCGCGGTGTTGCCGGATACCGGCGAGCGGTATCTATCGACGGCGCTGTTCGAATACACGGACCTCGTGAATCAGCCGACTACGACGCCGCAGATGCTCGCCGAGCAGGCCGCTGCGCAGGCGCCGGCCCCGTAGGAAAACACTGGAGCGCCGGCATCCTTGCCGGCCGCTACGCCGCCTTCCAGGCGGCATGCCGGCAGGATGCCGGCGTAGCGGCCGGCTGGAAGCCGGCGCTCCGATAGCTCATGCGCTCCTCGCACATCGCCTGGCTCGCCGCGGCGACGCACGTCGTCGCCGCGGCGGGCATGTTGTTTCTTCTGCGCCGAGGGCTTCCCGGGTTCGCCGAGGAGGAGCGGCTCGCGTATATCGCTTCGCATCGCGCCGCGTGGCTCGGCGGCTGGTTGATGTGGCAGCTCGCGGCGATTTCGTTGATGGGGTTCTACGTCGTCCTCGCCGGCCGTTTGCGTGGCCCGCTCGCGATCACGGCCCTGGCGCCGGCCGCCGCCGGACTCGCGCTCGACATCGCGTGCGAGGCGCGCTACATGGGCGTGCTGCCGGAGCTGCGCGGCGAGGCGTTCGCGGCGCTCGACCGCGAGCTGGAGGTGCTGATCGGCTACGGCGCAAACGGTCTCTACACCGTCGCGCTCGCGTTGCTCGTCATCGCAGGATGGCGCGTGCTGCCGAAACCTGCCATTGCGCTCGCCGGGCCGGTCGCGGCGAGCGGATTTGCGCTCGCGCTTGCGTCGCTGTGGCATGACGCGCGGCTCGAGACCATCACCTCCGCGATTCTCTTTCCGCTGTTCACGCTCTTCATCGTGGTGATTGCGCTGTGGCTGCGAAAAGAAGAGTCGTCGTAGCCGGCGCGGGAGGCGTGTTCGGATCGCTGTTTGTCGACGCATTGCGCGACGCGTATGACGTCGTCCCCACGTCGCGCGAGACGCTCGACCTCTCGGATGTCGATGCCGTGGCTCGCTTCGCGCGCGGCGCGTTCGCGTTTGCGTGCACCGCCGGTCCGTTCCAGCAGCTCGACCGCGCGATCGTGCGCGCCGTCGTCGACGCCGGTGCGCACTGGCTCGACATCAGCGACGACGAGCGCTGGTTCTTCGATCTTCTGGACGATCGCGCGCTGGATGCGCTTGCGCGCGAGCGCGGCGTCGCCGTGATCTCCGGGTTGTCCTCGCTGCCCGCGATCTCGTGCGCGCTCGCGCGACGCGTGATGCCCGCGGCGCGCGTGAACATCACGCTCTTCATCGGCAACGACAACGCCAAAGGCGCCGCCGCCATCGCGAGCTGCGCCGTACTCAACACGCCCGACCGCGAGCTCCTCCGGCGAGAGCTCGGCATCGAAGCGGTCGTGCGCCCGCGCTTCGAAATGCCCGGCGCGCACCTCGCGATCGCCGCGTTGCGTGTGCTGCCGCTGCGTGCGCGCATTCGCTTCGCGAAGATCCTCTCTCGCCTGATCCCTCGCTTCGGCTCGCAGGGCGGCTACGTCGAAGTGAACGGCGTGCGCGTCGACGGCGGCCAGCGCATGGCCATCCTGCCGCTCGTGTTCGCGCTGCAGAATCTCGATGGAAAGTCCGGCTGTCTCTCGCCGACGGTGTTCGATCCCGAAGAACTGCTACGCTTTGTGGAGTGCGGCGGCAAGGCCGCCGCTTTCTAATTCGGTTCCGGTGAGCGCCGGGAGTGCAGCTCTCGCCTCGCATACAAAAAGCGGCGGCCTTGCCGCCGCACTCCAAAATATGAAACGCCGCCGCTTCCACCAGATAATCTTTGCGTTCGCCGGCGCGTACAACCTCGCATGGGGCGCGTACTCCGCGCTCGATCCGCAATGGCTGTTCCGCTACGCGGGGATGCCGCTGTCGAACCATCCGGAAGTCTTCGCATGCCTGGCGATGGTCGTCGGCATCTACGGCTTTCTCTATTGGCAAGTCGCGCGCGATCCGGAGCACGGCGCGGCGATCGCGGCGGTGGGGCTGCTCGGGAAGATCCTCGGCCCGATCGGGCTCGCTCAGCTCATCGCGAGCGGCGCCTGGCCGATGAAGAGCGTGATCCTCTGCGTGACGAACGACTTCCTGTGGTGGATTCCGTTCGCTATCTATCTGCGTGACGTCCGTGCATTCCGCCGAGGCGCATCCGCATCTTCTCGAACTTCGCGCGCTGCTCCGGAGTGAGGACTCTCGCGATCTCCGCGTTCGTCGCGTCCACCTCCGCGCGCACGCGCGGACGGACGCCGGACCACATCGCGTTGATGCGGTCGTGGCGGCGCCTCAGGATCTCCTCGACCTGCTTCCGCTGCGCGTCGGTGAGATCGAGGCGGCGGTCGAGATGATTGAGCATTGCGCGCATCGCGACGGGCCGGAGATTCTCGCGGTGCGCGATCAATAGGTGGTGCACGGCCGCGCCGCCGATGAATCCTGCGCCGAACGTCAGCAGCAGCACCAGCACCGCGATCAGCGTCGTCTTAGTCGCCGACAAGGTAGGTATCTCCTCCCATGACGATCTCCACTTCCTGCTCGCCGAAAGTCGAATCGTTCCTGTCGATGGAGAGACCGATCGCCGCTGCAATCGCGACCGCGGCGAGTCCGGCCGCGAGCGGGCGGAACCACGACGCGAGCAACTCGGCGAGGGTTACCTTTGACGTGACGCGGTCCTGAATCCGCGCGCGGATGCGCGCCAGCGTCGCGTCGTCGACGCGGTACCGCAGCGACGCACCGTCGCCGCGCAGCCGCTCGAAGAACTTTTCGTCGTCAGTCATAGAGGTCCGCCAGTTTCTCTCTCAACTTCGCCCGCGCGTGCGACAGGTGCGAGCGTACCGTGCCGTCGCTGAGACCGGTGATCGCCGCGATCTCCACATGCTCCATCTCTTCGACCAGATGCAGCCGCGCGACCAGCCGCTGCATCTCCGGCAACTCCTCGATCGCCGCGTCGATGCGCGCGCCGATGTCGTTGCTCGCCGCCATCACGTCCGCATCGTCGCGCCGCGCCGCCGGCTCCGTGCCCGCGAGCTCTTCGTGACGGAACTTCCTGCGGTGCTTCATCACGTCGAGCGCGAGGTTCGTGACGATGCGTCCGATCCACGGTCCGAACGGATCGGAAGTCCGAAACCGCCCGATGTTCTGGTAAGCCCTCACGAACGCCTCCTGCGCGAGGTCCTCGGCGTCGTGCGCGTTGCGCACGACGCCCCAGGCGATCGCGACGACCCGCGGGAGGTATTTTGACACGAGGGTGTCGTACGCCTCCGCGTCGCCATCCTGCACGCGCGCGATGACGCGTGCTTCCAGCGGGTCGTCATTCGCCAATCGTTACCGTCCGCGCCGGCCATGGCGCTCTGCATGTTTCTCCGCGTGCTTCTCGAGCATGGTACCGAGCTTCGCACGTTGTTCCGCGTTCAGCACGGCCAGCGCCTTCGACGCCGAGTTGAGGATGTTCGTTTTCAGCGCGCGCTCCGCGGCGGTCTGCTGGTCGACCAGCGCCTGCGCGGCCGCGACGTCGTTCGGATTCGCGAGCAGCGTCTCCGCGACACTCTTGTAGCCGCCGTGCAACTGCTCGCGATACTGCGCGTTCTGCTCGCGGGCCTCGACGAAGATGGCCTTGATCTGCTCGGTCTGCTGATCGGTGAGGTCGAGCTCTTCCTTCGCGTGATGCAGCGCGCCGAGCATGGCGAATCCGTGACCGGCTCCGTGGCCGCGGCCACCGTGCGGGCCTGCCATGACCAAAGGCACGGCGGTAAGCGCGACGACGGCGACGAGGACAGTGGCGATTGTGATGCGTTTCTTCATGTCGTTCTCCTTCGAAGGCATTACGACCGGCACCCGTAGGCGTTGAATCTATAATCCCCGCAGGTCATGCATTTCCCCCGAATCGCGTTGCTCCTCGCCGGCTGTCTGGCCGCTGCCAATGCGGCTGCACAGCTCACCTGCCCGCCCGCGCCCGCGGGCCGTCCGTGCGAAGTCTTTCATTACCACGTGCAGATGTTCCGTCCCGACACGCGCGCGTTCACCGAGATCTACGCCGGACCGCAGTTCGCGACGCAGGCCGCGTGCGACCGCGCGCGCGAGCAGCAGGTGGCTGCGAATCAGAAAGTGGCCGGCTTCTTCCGCGACGTGAAGAAGGAGGAGCGCTACCAGGCCGACCGCATCGGCGCGTGTCACTGCGACATGACCGGCGAGAAGTCGGGCCCGACGTACCTCACCGAACCACAGCGCACGCTGCAGCTGCGCACGGCTGAGGAGATCCGCTTGCGCGTGCGCGAGCGCCTGCTCGACGAGAAGATCACCAGCGACTCGGAACTGATCCGCGCGCTCTACTCCGATCCTCCCACAACGCCGGCCCTCGGAGCGCCGAAGCTCGTTCCGATGCCCGCGGCGTCGCGCGTTCCGGTCGTCACCATTGCCGACGACCTCAAACCGACACGCACCCTCGACACGTCGAAACCAACCGTCGTCGCAATGGACCTTCCGATCCTCGACATCGGAAGCGGACCGCCGGCTGACGTGGCGGCGTCCTCGCCGCCGCCCCCCGTGCCGACAACCACTGAACCCCCCGTCGAAGAAACCCGCGTCGAAGAGACTCCTCCGGTTGAACAGACTGCAGAAGAACCCGAGCCCACCGAGAACGAAGACACCCAAACTGCCGAGGAAACCGCCGAGCGTTTCATCAGCTACGAGACTCAGCGCATCCAGAACGTCCTCCGCGCTTCCTCCGTGATCGCGGACGAAAACGTGAAGACGAAGATCTTCGAAGCGTGCATGGAGCGCATCCAGTTGCTGTCGAACCTCCGCCTGCTCATCGAAGGCTCGGGCATGCGCAGCCGTCTTGCGACGGCCGCGCGCGATGCACAGACCGAGGCTGATCGTCTCGCGCTCGTGTCGCGGCTGTTCGGCGACAGCGTGAAGCCGCACTGGGCGCCGAGCGACGCGTCGGACGTCGTGTTCGACGTCGAGTCGTCGATCGCGGCCGAGCCCGAGCGCGCACTGCGCGACACCACCGGACGCTTCACGGCCGATCAGAAGAAGCGCGCGCTCTACCTCGTCCTCGCGCAGACGCAGCCGACCGAGGACCAGAGGTTGTGGTTGTCGACGGTGGTGGAGGGACTTCTGCGATGAAACGCGCGCTGATCGCCGTGCTGCTCGCCCTCAGCGTGTCCGCGCAAGAAGCGCCGGCGCCGAACGTCGAAGAAGAATTCACGAAGGCCGTGTTCTTCGGAAAGAAGTTCGCGGACCTCGGCGAATACAACTCCGCGCAGGAGCAGTACGCGAAGGCGGACACGATCAAGCCCGATCAGCCGGCGGTGTTGTACAACCTCGCCGTCGTGCTTGCACGCGCGGGGCGATACTCCGATTCGCAGGTGAAGGTCGATCGCTACCTGCAGCTCTTCCCCGAGGGTGAGGAGAGGGCGAACGTCGCGAAGCTGCAGCTCGAGCTTCAGTTCCAGCGCGAGCTTCAGAAAAAGCGTCAGGCCGATCAGGAGTATGCGGACCTCTTCAACCGCGCGAAGTTCACGTACGCGCGCGGGGAGCTCGACGATGCATTGAGGTTGTTTCGTCAGGCGGAGCAGGTGCGTCCGAACGACGCCGCGTCCGTGTACAACCAGGCTATTGTTTTCGAGAAGCAGGGCGAGCTCACACAGGCGATCGGCCGCTATCGCCGTTACGCTGAGCTCGAGGGCGATCTCGATCTGAAGGCGAGCATCGACGAGCGCGTATTCACGCTGCAGCGCGAAGTCGACGACATGCGGACGAAGATCGTCTGCTCGTTCTGCGGCCGCAAGCTGCCCGCCGGCGCGATGTGGTGCGAGCGCTGCTGGCACGGGCCGTATCCGGTGCAGTCGGCGGTTTGGAATTCGCGCCCGTGCGTCGAAGGTGCGTCCGCGACGCGCGCGACCTACTACTCCGATCAGCGCTTCAACAAGAACGACATCCTCCCGTGTCTCTGGAAAGACGGCACGATGCTCGAGTCGCTCCGCTACTCCGCGGCGCGTCAGCGCGCGATTCAGGACGCGCGTAAGGCCGAGGGATGGACGTACCAGGGCGACGTGCTCCAGGGAAACCGCGAGGTGCAGTATCACCAGGGGGCGGACTACCTCGAGAAGGTCACGTCGACGACCGGCGGCGAGATCCTCGCGTACCTCGCACACGCCGCAGGCGTGGGCGCGTGGCTGCTCGATCGCGAAGACCTCGTCATCGACGCGAGTCGTTACGCGAATCAGTACACGTACGACGCGGGCGGCCGTATCGCGCAGCAGCGCGTCGACTACCAGAACGTGGCCGCGTGCCATCACCTCATCTCGATGACCGCGGACTACGCCTACAACGGCGACGCGCTCGCATCCGTCGCGATCAAGGGCGGCTACGACGGCTACGTGCCCGAGGGCGCGCCGAAGACGGACTGGCAGGCGAACGTCGCCTACACGTACGACGACAAGGGCCGCGTCACGAACGAAGAGCTGACCGTCACGTCGCTCATCAAGACCTACACGCAAAAGCCCCTCGGCGCCCTGCGCGACGAAGTCAGCCGCCTCTACGCCGGCATGCGCGTGAAGAAACCGGTGGAGAGCGTGCAACGCACCGGCGACGTCTGCGCCTCCGCGGGCGCGACGTTGTTGTCGAACCCAATCGACCTCCGCCCGTTCTACGCGATGTCCCCCAATCTGGCGATCCCTCTGCCGAACGGGGTGACCAGGGCCGTGGTGACGTTTGCGTACCCGCCGTGAGAGATTTGAAACCGGCTTGACATTTTCAAAGGCCGAACTTACGTTCGCGAAGGGGGAACGAGGTGCCTGATAGTTTCAAGGTCACCCTGCTCATTCCGATGAAGGACAACGACGGCAAGCAATTCGACTCGCGCACGTGGCTTTGGTGGCACCACGAGCTTTCATCGCTCGTGAGTGGATTCACCGACATCGGTATCGTGACCGGTTGGTGGCGCGGCTATTCAGACCGGAACCGCGGCACCGTGATTATCGTCAGGTCGATGGACGAGGTGAGCGCGATTCGAAGCCTCCTGGTCCGCGCCCGCAATCGGTTCAGGCAGGAAGCGATGTACTTCGAATATCACGCGGTCACTTTCGAGGAGGTGCGCTGATGGCGAACGCAACGTTGGATCAGCCGATCACTGGACTGAACGAAGCTGAAAAAAAGTACCTCGAACGCGCCCGCCGAATGTTCGCTGAGAACACCGATTGGTTGGAGTTCGAGAGCTTTGCCTTTGGCATGCAGTCTCCGGTCTTTGCAAAGACGCGGTCGCACAAGAACATCCTTGAGCACCCGCTCTATCGAGCACTTACCGACATGTGGCTCGAGTTGGGAGTTCGCCAGGGAAAGGTCGCAGATGACGAGAGGGGGAGCGAGGAAGGGAGCCGGTAGGCCCTCCACCGCGGCGACGCCGCGGCACGCGGTCACGCTGCGCCTGCCGATTCACCTCATTGTTGGCGCACATCGACGCGCAGAGCTAGAAGGCGTAACCGTTACGCGCTGGATCGAGGAGGCGATCGAGCGCCGTCTCAAACGCGCGCCGAAGGTTTCCTGACCGGCACGCAGTACGGATCATCTTCCGCGCACATCGCGAACTCGAACTGGATGGTCGTGTGCGCGATGCGGTGGTCGCGGGCGAGCATGGCGTTGATCTCGTCGAGGATGCGGGTCGTTTCTTTCACCGGGACGTCGCCGACCATCAGATGACACGAGAGCGCGGGGCTCGACGGTCCGAGCGCCCAGATGTGGAGGTGGTGGACGCCGTAGATGCCGTCGACTTCGCCGAGGGAGCGGGTCACGGCGGCGGGATCGATCGCCGAGGGCGTGCCTTCGAGGAGGAGGTTCACCGACTCGCGGAGGATGCCGTAGCTGCTCCAGAGGATCAGCAGGCCGATGAGGATCGAAACCGCGGCGTCCCAGATCGGTGTCCCCGTCACGCGGATGAGCACCGCGGCGACGATGATCCCCGCGGACGAGACGGCGTCGCCGACCATGTGCACGAACGCGCCGCGGATGTTCACGTCCTCGCGGCTTTCGTGATGGATCGACAGCGCCGTGGAGCCGTTCACGAGCATCGCAATCGCGGCGGTGATGAGCATCGCCGTCGTCGAGACCTCGCGCGGCGCGCGCAGGCGCTCGTACGCTTCGAGGAACACGAACAGCGTGAACGTGACCAGCATGGCCGCGTTGATGAACGCCGCGAGGATGCCCGCGCGCTGATAGCCGAACGACTTCGCGGTCGTCGGCGCGCGGCGCTCGAGCCGCACGGCGAACAATGCGATCAGGAGCGCGACGGCGTCGGTGAGGTTGTGCAGCGCGTCGCCGATCAGCGCCAGTGAGCCGGACCAGATGCCGACGAACACTTCCCCCGCGACGACGAGCAGGTTCGCCGCCGTGGCGATGATCAGCTTGCGCGAGATGTCGTGATGATGGGGATGCGCGTGTGCCATCGCATCACCGCGTCGACTTCTCCACCTTCTTCGACTTCACCGTCACGGCCTCGGCCATCGACACGCGCTGCTCCTTCATGAAGGCGGCGAGATGCGGGTCGGACGTCGCGATGATCTGCGCCGCGAGGATGCCGGCGTTGCGCGCGCCGCCGATGGCAACGCTCGCAACGGGGATGCCCGGCGGCATCTGCACGATCGCGTAGAGCGCGTCGAGTCCCTGCAGCGCACCGCTCGCGAGCGGCACCCCGATCACCGGCCTCGTCGTCAGAGACGCCACCACGCCCGGCAGGTGCGCGGCCATCCCCGCTCCGGCGATGAATACGGTGGCTCCGTTGGCCTCTGCATTGGTGATGATCGTCTTCGTGCGCTCCGGCGAGCGATGCGCGGACGCGACGGTAAATTCGTACGGCACTCCCAGTTCGTCGAGAGCGGCGGCAGCCTGCGACATGACTTCCGCGTCGGAGTCGCTGCCCATGATGATGAGAACCCACGGCTTGCTCATGCGCGGGTAATGCTAGCAGTTGGGCGTCGAAAAGCGCCCCACAGGCGGGAAGCGTGCCGGCCTAGGAAGGGAGGTTGTCGGGGTCAAGCACGCGATAGGCGCCCGAGGCTCGCACTTCGAGCGCTCGATATCCTATGTCGCGGCGATAGCGCGCGCCTTCGAAGCGGATTTTCGGCGCCGCCTCGTACACCTTCGCCAGCGCCTCCGAGAGTGACGCTGCGCGCGCGCAGACGCTGACGACGCGGCCGGCCTGGTTGATCAGCTTGCCCTCGCGTTTCACGACGCCGGCATGGAACACGACCACCGCGGGATCGTCGATCGGGTCGATCACGACTTCCTGTCCCTTCGCGTAGTCGTCGGGATAGCCATCGACCGAGATGACGACACAGGCGGCCGCTTCCTTCTTCCAGTTGAGCGTCTTGATGTCGCCGAGGTTACCGCGGGCGACGCGAAGGAGGATGTCGGCGAGATCGTCGTCGAGCCGCATCATCTGCACCTGCGTCTCCGGATCGCCGAAGCGGCAGTTGTACTCGAGCACCTTCGGTCCATTCGCGGTCAGCATCACGCCCGCGTACAACACTCCGCTATAGGGCCGCCCTTCGGACGTCATGCCGGCGACGCTCGGCAGGATGATCGACTTCATGATCTCCGCGGCGGTCTCGCCGCTGAGGATGACCGCGGGCGAGTGCGCGCCCATGCCGCCGGTGTTCGGGCCCTGGTCGTTGTCGAATGCCTTCTTGTAGTCCTTGGCCGGCGCGAGCGGGAGGGACTTCGTCCCGTCGGTGATGACCATGAACGAGACTTCCTCGCCGGTGAGGAACTCCTCGACGAGGATGCGCGTGGCCGCGGTGCCGAATTTCTTCTCGTCGAAGACCATGCGCAGGTATTCGTCGGCCTCGCTCGCGGAGTTGACGATGACGACCCCTTTTCCCGCGGCGAGTCCGTCGATCTTCAGCACGCTCGGATAGCCGAGCTGCTTGAGCGCTTTCTTCGCCTCGTCGACGGTGTTCACGGCGATGGCATCCGCGGTCGGGATGTCGTACTTGCGCATGAACTCTTTCGAGAAGACCTTCGAGCCCTCCAGCTCCGCGGCGAGGCGGGTGGGGCCGAAGACGGGGAGTCCGCGTTTCTGGAACTCGTCGACGATGCCGAGGGTCAGGGGGAGCTCGGGGCCGACGACCGTGAGGTCCATCTTCAGCTGCTCGGCGAAATCGGCCAGCTCGATGATGTCGGCGACGCCGATCGGGACGCAGTCCGCGACCTGGGCCATGCCCGCGTTGCCGGGAGCCGCGTAGAGCTCCCGCACGAGAGGCGATTGTTTGAGTTTCCAGCAGAGGGCGTGCTCCCGCGCACCCTGCCCGATGACGAGAACTCGCATGTTCTTGGAATTGTAAGGGATATTGGCGTTGTGTCGGGATGACATGGGGCGGATTAGACGTTTCTCCGGCAGCGCCCGTATTTAGGGCGATCATGGCCCCTGGACTCCGTCTGATGATTCCGACTACGCCTAGCGTCGAGCCCGACGACCGGCAGCTCGTGGAAACGATCCGCGGCGGCGATACCGACGCGTTCGAGACGCTCGTCCGCCGCAAGACCTCCAAAGTCTATGCGCTCTGCTACCGGATCATCGGCAACGCGGAAGACGCCAAGGACATCTCCCAGCTCGTGTTCATCAAGCTTTGGGAGAACCTCGAGAAGTACGACCCGCAGTACGCGTTCGACACGTGGCTGTACCGCATGGTGACGAACGTGGCCATCGACTTCATGCGCAACAAGCAGTCGCGCGACAACGCCGTGAACTCGAACCTGCGGCTGGTGAAGACGGCCGCGGAGGCAGAGCAGAGTGTGGTCGTGCAGCGGAAGGAAGTGGAGAACGTCTTCAACGAAGTCTCCGCGGTGCTCTCGCCGAAGCAGAAGACGATCTTCGTGATGAATCAGATGGAGGACCTCCCATCGGCCGAGATCGCAAAGGTCCTCGGCTGCCGCGAGTCCACGGTCCGCAATCACCTGTTCAACGCGCGCAAGCTGATGCAGGCGCAGTTGCATCGGCGTTTTCCCGAGTACGCGCAGCTCTGGAGGGAGAAATGATCTCCTGTGACTCCTTCCGGACGCGTTTCCACGCGGCCACCGACGATGCCGCGCTGCTCGAGCACCTGCGTACGTGCGACCGCTGCCTGGACTTCGCCGCGCATGCGGACCCGGACGTGATGTTCCGCTCGCTGGGCGGCAGCGAGATCGTTCCCCCGGGTGGCATCGACGCATTCGTCGAGGGTGTGATGCAGCAGGTGCGCGTGCGGGACGCGGAGACCACGATCGCCGCGTCGCACGGGATCGCCTGGCCGCGCCGTCTCGCGATGGTCGCCGCGGTTGCGATCGCGGCGTTCGGCGCGACGCTGGTGTATCGCTCCGAAGTGCCTACCACGTTCGAACCGATCAAGCGCGCGGAGCTCCGCACGCACGCGCTCACGACGAAGCCCATCGTCGCCGCGTATGACTCACAAAATGCAACGATCATCGAAATTCCTACGGAGAAGGCGGATGACGACGTGAAGATCGTCATGATCTTCGACGAGAATCTTCCGGCGGATTTATGAAGCGAATTGCAATTGTGTTGATGGCCCTCCTCTTCGTATCGGCTGCCCTGGCCGACACGGCGGACGTGGGCAAGAGCCTGTCGGTGCGGACGTTCCAGTTCAAGCACAAGCAGGCAGACAAGGCCGCGGCGATCATCAAGGCGCTCATGAGCCGGGATGGGTCGATGTCGATTCAGCCCTCGGCGAACTCTCTCATCGTCACGGACGACCCGGAGAGCCTGAAGAAGGTTGCCGCGGCGCTGGCGGCGTACGACGCGCCGCCGCAGCCGTTCCACCTGACGGTGCGTCTGATCTCGGCGGGCCGCGGTGGTGCCAAGACGGAAGGTGCGCGCATTCCCGACGAGCTTCGCGACATCGAATCGAAGCTCGCCGTGCTGCGCTACGACAGCATCGAGAGCCTCGGCGTGGCCGAATTCGACGGCAAGGAAGGCGAGCCGGGACTGCTGAGCCTCACTTCGTACCGCGCGGAGTTCAACTTTGGCGAATATGACCCGGCCAGCGACACGATCGCGGTCACGGACTTCACGCTGAGCCGTCTCACCGACGGGACGCTCGCGCCGATGATGAAGACGACCCTGAATCTCAAACTCGGACAGAAGATCATCGTGGGCGTCACGCGCCAGCCGAATAGCCAGCGCGCGCTGATGATGGTCCTGTCCGCGAAGCGCTGAGCCGGCACGGCCGGCAGCGCTGATTGCCCAAGGCTCCTTGAGGCGTTAGCGCCTGAATGGAGCTCACGTTTCTCCTCACTTCCCGAGGGCGCGGCGCGTGGGATGCTCACCCGGCGCGTCGCGCCCGACGGCCTTCCAGAAAATCCTCCACCTCGCCCACATCGCGCGTGTTGAAGATCTGCTTCGGCGATAGCCCGCCCTTGCGCGCGACCCACGTCCCGGTGATTACCGCGTTGTACTCGCTGACGGAATGCGCGTCGGGGTGGATGCTGAACATCACGCCGCGGTCGGCGGCACGGCGGAGGTAGCGCCAGTCGACGTCGAGTCGGTTGGGATTGCCGTTGATCTCGATCATGACGCCGCGCTCGGCCGCTTTGTCGAAGATGCGGTCGTAGTCGACGCGATACCCCGCGCGCGAGAGCAGCTTGCGGCCGGTGAGGTGTCCGAGGAACGTAACGTGCGGGTCGTCCATCGCGCGAAGGATGCGCTCGGTCATCTGCTCGGTGTCCATCTGGAACTGCGAGTGCACGGACGCGACGACGAAATCGAATTTCGCGAGCACCTTCGCGCCGTAGTCCATCGATCCGTCCGGGAGGATGTCGGCTTCCGTGCCGCGGAAGACGCGCATCGGCGCGACGCCCTTCTCGTGCCGCGCAATCTCCGCATGCTGCTCCTTCAACCGCTCCTCGGTCAGGCCGCCGGCGTAATACGCGACCTTCGAGTGATCGGAGATGCCGACATACTCCCAGCCCCGGTCGCGCGCGGCGGAGAGCATTTCCTGCACGGTGTTGCGGCCGTCGGAGAAGGTGGTGTGGACGTGGAATGTGCCGCGGATGTCGTCGATAGAGACGAGCTTCGGACGCTTCTTCAACTGCAGATCGTCCGCGGTCTCGCGACGCTCGGGCTCGACGTAAGCGATTCCCGCCTTCTTGAACGCGTCTGCTTCGGTCGCGGCTTTCGTGATCTTGCCGAATGCTTCGACGAACTCCGCGCTCCCGGTCGTGCGCAGCAACGTCGATCCGAAATCCGCGGGCGTAGTGAGGTGGAAGAGCACGTCCATCTCGCCTCGTACGACGCCTTTGTACGTCTGTCCATCGAGCTCCTTGAGATCGGAGACGAGTGTCGCGAGCTTCTCCGCGACGGCCGCGGGTTTCTTGGTTGCCACCACGAGGTTCACGTTGCGGATGACCTCGAGCCTGCGGCGAATGCTGCCGGAGACTTCCGCGTCCTCGACTTCGTCGAGGTCCGCGAGCCGCTCGCGCAGCGTCTCACCGACTTCGAGTCCGACCGGGAGGAGGAACTGCGACTCGCGCAGGCGCGCGGTCTCGATCCCAGCGAGGATCTGCTCCGCGGTCTTCGCGCCGAAGCCCTTCAGTTTCGCGAGTTGCCCGTTTTTGGCGGCTTCTTCGAGTTGATCGAGAGACGCGATGCCGAGCTCCGAGTAGACCACGCCGATTTTCTTGATGCCGAGCTTCGGCACACGCAGCAGCTCGAAGATGCCGGGCGGATACTGTGCGCGCAACTCGTCGAGATAAGGCGACGATCCCGTGCGGACGATTTCCTCGATGACCTGCGCCGTGGCCTTGCCGATGCCGGAGACGCTGGTGAGCGTGCCGGCCTTCACGAGCGCGTCGATGTCTTCGTCGAGATTCTCGACCGCACGTGCGGCCTTCTCGAACGCGCGAGCGCGGAACGGTTGCGGGTCGCTGAGCTCGATGTAGCGCGAGATCTCGTCGAGCGTGCGGGCGATGGTGAATTTGTCCATGATCGGTTGGCGGTTGACCGCCAACTAATATCATGCCCTCATGCAACCACACGACCGTCTCGTGGTCGCCGTCGATCTCTCCGCGCGCGATGAGATCCTCCGCCTGGTGGATACGCTGCACGGCAGCGTCGGGGTGTTCAAGATCGGGTTGCAGGCGTTCGTCGCGAATGGACCGGAGATCGTGCGCGACGTGGTCGCGCGCGGAGAGCGCGTGTTCCTCGACCTGAAGATTCACGACATCCCGAACACCGCAAGGCACGCCGTCGCCGAGGCCGCATTTCTCGGCGCGTCGATCGCGACGGTGCACATCGCCGGCGGCGAGTCGATGCTGCGCGCCTGTAATCACCACACACTCCTCGTCCTCGGCGTCACCGTGCTGACGAGCCTCACGGAAACCGACCTCGTGCAGATCGGCTTCGGCGGCACTGCGGTCGACAACGCCGTGCGTCTCGCGCGCCTCGCGCAAGGCAGCGGATTGCGAGGAGTCGTCGCTTCGCCGCTGGAGATCGAGCGGATTCGCGAGGCCTGCGGGAAGGACTTCGTCATTCTGACGCCGGGCATTCGCCCGAAGGGATCCGACGTCGGCGATCAGCAGCGGGTGATGACGCCGGGAGAAGCGGTGCGCGCGGGCGCGGACTACATCGTGGTGGGGCGGCCCATCACAGGTGCGGCCGACCCGAGGTCGGCCGCACGGAGAGTGGTCGAGGAGATGAGCGCTATCTGATGGCGCGCCGGCGCGGGTTGGTGCAGTTATCGCCCGGGCCTTCGAAGAAGATCCGCTTGTTCGCGAACTGGCGGCGGCGCCCGAGGATGTCGGTGCCGACCGCGCGGAGTTGATACTCGCCGCGTGCGGTGGCGTCGAGATTCACGCGGACGCGCCATGGCGTCACCGGCGTGCGCGACGACACTTCATGGCGGAGCGGACCGCCGAGGGTCACGAAGCCGAGCGGCGTCGTGTTCAGGAACAACTCCACCGAGACGATCTTCTGCACGCCCGTGACCCAGCCGCGGATCTCCGAGCCGCTGCAGGTGAGGTGATGCGGTCCATCGAGCTCGATGCGTCCGGTGACCTGTCCGCACGAGCCGTAGCTCTGCAGACCGGTCTCCTCGCCGATGACGTACACGAACGGGCCAACGGCGACGGGGTTGTGCTTGACCTCTTCCTCCCGCACCAGCGTGACGTCCTCGTAGAGGCGTTCGACATTGCCCTCGAACTGGATGACGTTGAGGTCGAACACGTCGAAGGCGACCGTGCGCGCGGCGTCGAGCGTCATCGGGTCGACCTCTTCGATCATCGTGATGAGTCGTGCGTTGGCCTCATCCCAATACGCGTTGCGGTTGAACCGGATGGGATTGGAGAGATCGATGGTGAGGTACTCAGGAACGGTGAGCAGCGACGTGCGCTGGAAGAACGGCGACATGCCGGGGCGGACGGAGAACGTGTTGATCTGCGTGTCCGTGCCGATGCCGACGAAGTTGCCGTTGCTCACCAGCCAGTGTCCGGGGAACGCCGCGAAGGCCGTGCGGATCGGAGAGGCGGGGTTGGAGATGTCGATTGCGACCAGCCCCTCTTCCGTTGCCGCGAGGAGATAGCCTTGGTTGAAGGCGATGTCGTTGAGGCCGCGATATTCGGTGCGCGAGCGCGACTGCACGACGCCGACGATCGCCGGCGCGGCGCGGTTGGTCACGTCGAGGATCTCGATCTGATTCACGCACAACGGAGTCGTGCTGCCCAGCGGATAGCACGGGAGGTCGGTGGCGGGATAGAGACCGGCGAGACGGTTGCCGCTCGCGGTCAGCCGGCGGTAGTGCAGGTTCGGCGTGATCGAGCGGCGCACCGGCGCCGTGCCTCCGGCGCGTGTGTTGGTGAGATCCCAGATCTCGAGGCCGGCCTCGCTGCTGACGTAGAGATAGCCGTCCGAGAACGCGGCGCCGCCTTCGGTCTCTCTCGCGGCGAGCCCGAGGAAGTCTTCGCGGGCGATCGTGAGATTGCCGACGTCGTTCGCCGTGTACGTCGTGAGGAGTTGGCCCCGCAGCGAGTGGACGGTGTTACCGGCGGCGCGGAACACGCCGTGCGGCGACAGATCGAACGAGGTGATCGCCGGCGTGGAGTCCACCAGCGAAAGCGGGCAATCCCCCTGATAGTGATCTGCGAATGCAAATGAAGCGGAGAGAACAATCCCGAGGACGAGAGCGACCCGTGACCAAACGCGCATACTAGCCTCCCAAAAGCACACCCATGACGCCCGGGATCTCCGCGCCCGAAGCGTCTCACGATATGCGGATTCCCGCGCGTTTCGTCAGCGCGGCCCCCGCTCCAAAGAGCCGAAACGAGTTCGTCTAGGAGCTAAGTGTGTCGCAAATCAGGGGTTCGATGCAACTTCGGCGGACTTTGTGAGGCCGGTTCATCGTTTATCATGATCCGGAATCGATATGCTCGACGGTCATGTGCTGGTGCTGAATCGCTTGTTTCAGGCCGTGCAGATCACGTCGGTGCGACGCGCGCTGACGCTTCTGTACAAGGGACAGGTGCGCGCCGTCGATTCCGAATATCGCACCTACGATTTCGAGAACTGGATGGACATCCCGGTCCAGCCGGACGACCACTATGTGGTCACTCCGAGCCGGAACATCCTCATCCCGCACGTCGTCCAGCTCCTGGTCTTCGACCGTCTGCCGCGGCAGGAAGTGAAGTTCTCGCGCGGGAACATCTACCTGCGCGACCAGAACCGCTGCCAGTACTGCGGGAAGAAGTTCCCGTCGTCGGAGCTGTCGCTCGACCACGTCGTGCCGATCTCGCGCGGCGGCAAGTCGTCGTGGGAGAACGTCGTCTGCGCCTGCCTGCCGTGCAATGTGCGGAAGGGCAATAAGCTATTGTCGGAGAGTGAAATGAAGCTCCGGCGCGCGCCCGTGCGCCCGAAGTGGCACCCGCTCCATCGCCTGCAGGGAAGGACCTATCCGGAGATCTGGAAGAACTTCCTGGACGAGGCGTACTGGAACGTGGAGCTCAGGTCATAGTTGCGAGTTGCGGGTTCCGAGTTGCGAGGGCTGTGAGGCACTTGCGACGAGGTCCCCGCAACCCGCAACGCGCCACTCGCAACCAATCGGGACCGCTTCTTGCTATCTCCCCCGCTCGATGACCTTAGTCAACTCTCTTTGCGCGGAGATCAGTGTGTTTCAGGGTGTCGGGGAATCGACGGGTGTGTTCGTCGAGCGGAGTGCGATCCGCGGCAAGAAGGGTCTCTGCAAGTCGATGCGAGACCTGGCCATCAAGTCCCGCGTCCTCGGCGACGGCTACTACTACATTCCCGTCGACCTCTGGCCCAAGGCGAAGGAGCCGGTCGTCGTGCACAAGCACGACTGGACGGTGATCAGCTCCATCCCCCGCACGTCGCGGGCGACGAAGAAGCGCGCCGAGCTCAAATAAACCTCATCCGTGGCATGGCCGGTGCAGTCTCGGCGCTGAGACTACATAGGGAGCCACACACATGAGGAAAGCACTCTTCGCCCTGATGATCGCCATGCTGGCGATCTCCGTATCCGCACAGAATCCTGAAGAAAGCGGACCGGTGTCCGCCTCCGTCGCGAACGCGCCGAAGGGCTATACCTCTGCCTTCGTTTTGGAGCCTTCGACGGGCCGCGTGCTCTTCGAGGACAACGCCGACAAAGCGCTTCCCACCGCGTCGATGGCGAAGATGATGACTCTCCTCATCGTCATGGAGGAGATCCAGCAGGGAAACCTGAACTACGACACGCCGGTGACGATCTCCGCCCGCGCGAGCAAGATGGGCGGCTCGCAGATCTATCTGCGCGCGGGCTCGGTCTGGCCGGTGAAGAACCTGCTCATCGCCACGATGGTGCACTCTGCGAACGATGCGGCTTCGGCGCTCGCGGAGAAGGTCGCCGGCTCGGGCGAGTCGTTCGCGGACCTGATGAACGCGCGGGCCGAACAGCTCGGTTTGAAGAACAGCCGCTTCTACGATCCGCACGGATTGCCGGCCGAGGATCCGTCGATGAACGACGTGATGAGCGCCCGCGATCTGGCGAAGCTCGGACAGGAGCTGATGAAACATCCGTTCATGCGCCAGCTGGCGGTGATCCCGGAGATGGAGTTCCGCAACGGCACGCTGGAGCGAATCTACAACCCGAATCGGCTCCTGCGCTTCTACGAGGGCGCGACCGGCATCAAGACCGGCTACAGCGGGCCGGCCGGCTTCTCGATCACGGCGTCGGCGAAACGCAACAACATGGAGCTGATCGCCGTGGTGATGGGCGCGAAGACGTCGCGCGGGCCGGAGAGCTCGTTCGAGATCGCGGCGCGCCTGATGAACAAGGCTTTCCTGCAGTACAAGATGGTCACGCCGGTGAAGCAAGGCGCGGTCGTCGCACAGGCGTCGGTGAATCACGGGCGCGCGAAGTCGGTCCCGGTGATGGCGGCGACGGATGTGAGGGCACTCGTGAAACGCGGCGAGGAGAAAGGCGTGACCGTGAAGTTCAACGGCGGCGCCGTCGCTGCGCCGATCAAGAAGGGACAACGCATCGGCACGATCGTCGTGCAGCGCGGCAACGAGACCCTGGCCACGATGCCGGCCGTCGCGGCGCAGGACGTCGAGAAGCAGCCCTGGTGGAAGGCGCTGCTGCCGTTTTAGTTTTTTCTAGGAGTGCGGTGGCGAGGAGGTGTGGGTGGCGGGAAGCCACCGCTCTGGTAGGGGTGGCGGTCGTCGCGACGGACGT
>DASYGV010000173.1:0-58191 GCA_035999335.1 Thermoanaerobaculia bacterium
ATTGCCGGACTGATGTTTCCGACGACGGGCGTCGGCAATCTAAGGACGACGTTCGGCGACACGATCCACAGCGAGCTGTTGATCACGGCCCCGAACGGCAAGCAGGGCGGCTACTACGAATACGAGTCGCAGATGGACGAAAGCGCGAAGACTCTGATGACCTATCACGGCTACGCGTGGGGGAAGAAGTCGCGCAACGAGCGGACGATCTTCGACTACGTGAAGGGCCTGGCGCGCATCCGCAAGGAGACGCCGGAGGAAGTCGAGAACCGCGTCAAGAAACTTCCGACCGAAAGCGACGAGCACCGCGACATCCTTACGGCGATCTACTTCCTGCGCCAGAACGCGAAGACGATGTCGGGGCCGATGCAGACTTCGATCTATACCGACGGACGCGAGTACGGCGTCATCTTCCGCCCCGGCGAACAGAAGCCGTTCGTGGTGGAAGGGAAGAAGGTCAACGCGCGGGCGTTCCACATCGTGGACGCGCCGGGCGGGAAGAAGTGGTCGGGCGGCGTGACGGTGTGGCTGACGAACGACGATCGCCACATCCCCGTACGCATCGAGATCCAGCAGAGCGTCGCCTCGCTGCAACTCGATCTGCAGAAGATCGAGTCGGGCGGGCTGCTCGCGAGAATGTGAAGCGAGTTACGTGGCTCGTCCGACTGGCGTCCCGAGCCCGCAAAACAATCCCACCATGTCCAGCAGCTCAGCGACGTCGACCGGCTTCTGAAGCACGACGCTCGGCTGCAGGTCTTCATCCGCCGGATCGAGCTTGTAGCCTGTGACGACGACGACCGGGGAGTCCAGGCGTTTGCTGCGGAACCAGCGCAGCCACTGACGGCCGTCCATGCGGGGCATGGAGAGGTCGAGGATGACGAGCTGGATGTCGGGGTTGGACTCGACGAGCGGGATGGCCTGTTCGCCATCGTGCGCGATCAGGACCTCGAATCCGTGCGGCGTCAAGAGCTCGCGGTAATACTTGACGGTAGGCTCATCGTCGTCGATGACCAGAAGCTTGCGTAACTGATAAGGCGTTCTGCGGGCTCGAATCAATTCGGCGCTCCACTCGATCGGCTTTTCCGAGGTGCGATTTGCAATTGCCGCGCCCGGCCTCAGCGAGTTTCACTCATTGGCGGTACGACATTCGTAGGGACCGTCGTCTGGAGAGGCGCGCGCTCGCGCGGAAAGAGTGTGAACCGCGCCGGGTCATAACGCAACGCGAGAAGCCGCCCCTTGTGTACCTGGTTCCCCGGCGGCAACTCGACGCGCAGCGTCACGCCGCCGCTGAGCACTCCTCGCGCGATCCAGCGTCCTGCGGAGAATCCCGCTTCCTCGACGCCAAAGATGAGGTCGGAGTCTTCGCCGGCGAGCGCGGGAGCGAAGTCTCCCGGACGCACGACGGCGATGCCGTCTCCCTGGAACGGCGGCGGATCGACCTCCCACGAGCCGATCACCGATTCGACCGTGGTTCCCCGAATCGTGATCGGCACCTCGTCCGCGTCGCTGACGGCAATCGCCGCGGCTTCATCGATCGGGCGTGCGAAAACCTCCGCTGCCGAGCCGCTCTGCACGACGCGGCCCTCATTCAGAACGACAGTCAGCACGACGACGCTGTCGGTCATCGCGAGCTCTTCATGCGATGACGGCGCGGAGATGACGGTCGTGCCGTGGACGCGCAGCGTGCGGAAGAACCTGTCCGCAAGACTCGTCCGCGCCGAGGCGCTCACCCCTTCGAGCATGCGGTCGGCGAGGAGAATCGCCGGACGCATGAGCTCGATCCGCGCGAAGTGCACGCGCGCAACCTCGGTCGACGACAGCGTCGACAGGCGACGCTCGAGGAGCGGCGCGAGCTCCCATTTCTCAACCGCCAGCGCGTACTCCTGATGACGGTCTTCGCGGTCGAGAGACCGCGAACGCACCGCGGCGACGAGCACGTGTTGGACGCTCCAGCGCCCAGGCACGTCGATCGCGGATGTCGCATGAAGCAGCGGGCGATTCGCGGGCTTGGTGTCGTTCACGCGCCGCTGTCCGAGGATGACGTCACCCGATTGCGGGCGCAGAGTGCCGGCGATGAGACGCAGCAGCGTCGACGCGCCGCAGGCGGGCGGACCGATGATCGCGGTGTGCGTGCTGCGAGGGAAGGTGAGGGTGACGTCGCGTAGTGCGAATCCGCCGTCGTAGCGGAAGGTCACGTTGCGCAGCGCGACGTCGAGCACCGATGCAGTTTACTGAGAATTGGGTCTTCGCCTCTGCGGCGGAGCTCCCTGGCCGCGCTCCTGCCGGTTTCCCTGCATCCGGTCGAGGATTCGCCGCATGCGCGTCCATTGCTGTTCGTTCAGCACCGCGCGCATGTCGATCAGCATCACCAGCTCGCGCTCGAACAACTTCCCGCGCGCGTCCGAGAGCTGATTCGCGAGGCGGAGCAACTCGGGTTTGCGCACTTGCGATCGATCGAGCTCGCCGCGGATGGCGATCTGCAGTTTCTCGATCGCGCCCCTCGCGTCGATCAGATCGTTTGCGGCGCCGCGGAAGATCTCGTCTAGCCGGTCCTGCTGCTCGTTCGTGAGCTGCAGTTCCTGGATTACCGCGGGGCGCTGCCACCACTTGCCAGGCGGAAGCCCCTGACCCTGTGCGATCGCGGCGCATGCGAGGAGCGCGGCCGCGAAGAGAACACGCCTCATGACTGGTCCCCGTCCTCGACCCACGATTCCCACGCGACCATCGACGAGTAGTCATTGAGCTCGTCGGACTTCCAGGGATTGGACGAGTCGTCGAGTCGTCGAGTCGTCGCGTCGTCGAGATTCGTGTTGGTCTGCGCTGTCACGACGACGGGAGGGCTCGTCGACTCGTCGACTCGGTCCCACGTCACCAGCGCGCCGAGGACCAGCACCAGCATCGCCGCGGCGGCGACTCGCGTGATGCGCGCGACCGATGCCGTGCGCGTACGGCGCGCGTCGATCTTCCGCATCACCGCGATGCGCTGGCGGGCCCAGAACGTCTCCGGCTTCTCGCCATGCGGGCACTCGCGCAGGCCGCGCATCTTCTCTTCCAGGCGCTCGTAGCGCGCCGCGCAGTCCGTGCAGTCGGCGAGGTGCATCATCACCGGCATCGACTCGCCCGGCCGCGTGTAATACGTCTCGAGCAGATCGGCTTCACTGAAGTGCTGTTTCATGTTCGGTCCCCTGAATGTCGCGCCCCGAGCGCCACCCCGCGAGCTCCTTGCGGATCTTGTGGATCGCGCGGAACAGATGCGCGCGCACGGTGCCCGCGCGGAGCCCGAGGGCGTCGGCGATGTCCTCGAGCGACAGATTCTCGTAGTGGCGAAGGCGAAAGATCGTTTTCTGTTGCGCGGAGAGATGCCGCTCCGCGCGTCCGATGGCCGTCCGCAACTGCGCGGACATCAACTGCCGCTCCGGGTCCGGACGCTCGTCCACCGGCTCGATGAACACTTCACCTTCGGTTCCGTCGTCCCGCGTCGTGAACAGGCTGACGAAGCGGCGGCGGCGCAGCGCGTCGCGCGAGCGGTTGATGGTGATTCGCGTCAGCCACGTCTCCAGCTCCGCGCGTCCCTCGAATTTGGCGAGGTGCATGTACGCCTGCACGAACGTGTCCTGCGTGATCGTGTCCGCCTCAGAGTCATCGCGCACGATCGAGCGTGCTACGCGGAAGATCTTCCGCTGGAACCGCTCCACGATCATCGCGAACGCATCGCCGTTCCCGGCCAGCGACCGGTCGATCAGCTCGCGATCGGTCGGGAGATTGTCGGAGTCGTTCATGCGGAACGCCGCTACGTTACTTCTCACGCTGCCTCTCACCCTGCTTGGACGTACTGAGGCCGGATTTGTTTACATGGTAACGGTCGAGCGTCCGGCCAGCCACACGCCCGCGAAGATCATGACGGCCGCGACCACGACGATCGGACGGATGCGCTCGCCGAAAAACATCGCGCCGAGGAGCGTCGCCAGCACCGGCTGAACGTAGGTGTAGGCGGCGACCGAGGAGCTGTCAGCATGCCGCAGCGCCCACGCCTGCAGGAGATACGCCGCGACCGTCGGGCCGAGAACGACCGCCGCGAGCGCGAGCCACGCGCCGGACGAGATCGCGACCCAGTTCTCGCGCCACAGCGGCACCGCGCAGATCGGGAGCAGCAGCACCGTCCCGACGGTGAACATCCGCGCCACGACGCTCCGCGGCGACAACCGCGCCATGTGAGGTTTGGAGACGACGAGGTAGAGGGCGTACCCGAAGCAGTTGACGAGGATCATCGCCGCGCCGAGGAGCGAGCGAGCGGTGCCGGTGAATCCTTCGCCGCCGACCACCAGCAGCGCGCCCGCGCCTGCGAGCGCGATCCCGCCAATGCGCGCCGCCGACGCCCGCTCGTGGCCCAACGCGATCGCGAGTCCGAGGGCGAAGACCGGAATGGACGTGATCAGGATCGCCGCGACCTGCACGGTCGTGAACGCGAGGCCGCTGAGAAACATCGTCTGATTGATGACCACCGCGAGGATCGAGAAGAAGACCACCCGCCCTCGGTCCTCGCGCGGCAGCGGATCGTGTCGTGCGATGAACCAGAGGATCGCCGCCGATCCCGCGACGCGCAGCCACGCGAACGAGAGCGGACTGAATTCGCGCATGCCCAGCTTCGCGATGATGTAGTTCGCGGTGAACAGCAGCGCGACGGTGATGAGGGCGGCATGAACTCTGAGTTTGGACATAGGACGAATAGGACGAATAGGACGAATAGGACTCATGGGACTTCCTATTCGTCCTATCGGTCCTATTGGTCCTATTGGTCCTTTTCCACCCACACATCGTGATATCGCACCGGCGGCGGCACGAGGGACGTCCGCACGCCGCGCACTTCCGGCTTGTGCAGGACGAACAGCCGCTCGTGGAACAGCGGCGCGATGGGCGCTTCGCGGATCACCATCTCGTTCAGGCCGCGGTAGATCGACGCGCGGTGGTCGACGTCGTTCGAGCGGCGGGCGTCGAGGATCGCCGCGTCGATCTCCGGGCGGTGGTAGTACAGGCCGCGGATCGATGTCGCCTCGCTGTGGAAGAAGATGAAGAAGAAGTTGTCCGCGTCGGGGAAATCGGCGTACCAGTTCGCGAGATAGATCAGGCCGTGGCCGCGCTGCGCGCGCGGCGCGCTCGCGTCCGTCGCGCTGTGCCGCGTCACGTTGATGCGGATGCCTACTCGCGCGAGGTCCTCGATGATCAGCGGCACCATCCCGGAGTTGTTGAACTCGTCGCTGTCCCAGGTGCGGTACTCGACGCTGAAGCCCGAGCCGTAGCCGGCCTGTTGCAGCAACGCGCGCGCGCGCTCGGGGTCGTGTTGGTAGCCGCGCAGGTTCTCGTCGTAGCCGAGGAGACCGGGCGGGAGGAGCGATTGCGCGATGACCGATTGTCCGCCGTAGACCTGGTCGTTGATGCGCTCGCGGTCGATCGCGTAGTTCACCGCCTGCCGCACCTCGGTGTTGTTGAACGGCGCGGACGACGAGTCCCATCCGACATACGACGTGTGCAACTGGATGGTCGTCAGCAGGTACGCCGAATAGCGCGGGTCGTTGCGGATCTCGCTCACGACCTTCGGCGGAATCCCGTGCGCGATGTCGAGCTCTCCGCTGAAGAACGCATCCGCAACTTCGCGGAAGCTGCGCAGGTCAAGGCGGAACGTCAGCTCGTCGATGTGCGGCTCGCCGGGGATGAAGTAGCTCTCGTTGCGCACCAGCCGCACGCGCTCGCCTTCGATCGCTTCCTGCACCTGGAACGGACCCGCGCCGATCCCGCTCAAGCGGTAGCGCTCCGCGTCTCTCACTTCTTCGGCCGGGACAATCGCCGTCTCGTTCGTCGAGACGAGCGAGAGGAAAAACGCCAGCGGTTCGGCGAGCTGAATGTCGATCGTGTACTGGTCGCGGATGACGATGCCGGACAGCGTGCGGGTGCGCCCTTCGAGCACGTCATCGGCGCCGCGCACGTTGCGCAGCAGCCACGCACCCGTCGACTTCGTTTCCGGCAGCAGGATCCGCAGGAAGCTCTCGTAAACGTCGCGCGCCTCGAAGGCGCGGCCGTTGTGAAAGCGCACGCCGCGGCGGAGATGAAAGCGATACACGTGGCCCTGCTCGAGCACTTCCCATCGCTCGGCGAGATCGGGGAGAAGCTCGGCCCCTTCGCCGAAGCGCACGAGCCTAGAGTGGATGGACTTGGCCATGAAGCCGAGCGCGGACGCCGACGTGTACGCCGGATCGAACGTCAGCTTCTGCCACAGCACCGTCGCCGTCGTCACTTTCCCGCCGCTGGTCGCCTCGGGCAGTTTGAAGCGAGCGAGCTCCTGCTCGAGCAGCGTCGACTCGTGACTGAGCGCGCCGGACATCTGATTGAGGTCCGCGACGCCGAAGTTCGACTCGCGCGATCCTTGTTTGATGATGTCCATCGACTTGACGATGGCCGAGCTCTCCGCGGCCAGGATCGACGTCGACTCGAGCACCGTCTGCACGAGGCCCATGATGTTTTCCATGGCCCGGCTGATGGCGCGGCTGCCGGTCTCCTGCTCGCCCATGGCGCGCTTGAGGTGTTTGGTGTAGTCGCGTACCAGTGCCGCCTGCTCGCCGATCTTGCTCGAGGTCTGCGACTGCTGCTGCGTCGCGGCGGCGGTGGTCTGGACCATCTTCGTGACTTCTTCGATGGCCGTCGTCGCGGCCGAGCTGCCGCGAGCCTGCTCCTCGGTCGCGCGCGCGATCTCGGAGATGGAGTTGGTGGAGCGGTCGGTGAGCTCGAGGATTTTGTCGAGCACCTGCGCCGCGCGCGCAGTGAGGCCGACGCCGTCTGCCACGCGCTCCGCGCCGACGGTCATCTGCTCGGCCGCACGGCCGACGCCCTTCTGCACGTTCTGGATGAGCGTGCGGATCTCTTCGGTCGACACCGACGTGCGCTCGGAGAGGTCGCGGATCTCGTCGGCCACGACGGCGAAGCCGCGTCCTCGCTCGCCGGCCTGCGCGGCGATGATGGCCGCGTTGAGCGCGAGGAGGTTGGTCTGTCCGGCGATGTCGTCGATGACGCGGACGATGTCGCCGATCTCCGTGCTCCGCTCGGCGAGCTCGCCGAGCGCGACTTTGGCCTCGTCGACCGCGACCTGGATCTTGCGCATGCCGTCGACGGTGCCTTCGACCGCGGAGCGTCCTTCGTTGGCCGCGTCTTTGACGTAACGCGAGAGCTCCGACGATTGCCGCGCCGAGTTCCGGATCTCCTCGGTGCTCGCATTCATCTCGATCATCGACGACGCGGTCTGCGTCGCAAACGAG
Organism: Thermoanaerobaculia bacterium; assembly: GCA_035999335.1. Lineage (GTDB taxonomy): Bacteria > Acidobacteriota > Thermoanaerobaculia > Gp7-AA8 > Gp7-AA8 > QHVT01. The sequence goes on from DASYGV010000173.1 coordinate 7,305, forward strand.
GAGAAGGTCTCGGTGTTCAGCGCGACTTCGTTGATCGACGCGATCAGCTCTTCGATCGCAGAGCCGGTCTGCTCGACGAACTCGGCGAGCGTGTCGGCGATGCGGCTCACTTCTTCGATCGACGCCGACATCTGGAGGATCGACGTCGACGTCTCTTCCGCGTTCGCGGAGAGCTCCTCCATGCTGCGGCGCACGCTGTTGATCGACTGATCGATCTGCGTGACCGAGGCGGAGGTGATTTCGGTGGAGGAAAGCTGTTCGGTGGCACTGCGCGCGAGCACGCGCGAGCGGCCGCTGATCTGGTCGCTGGCGCGGGCGACGTCGGCGGCAAGCTGGGCGAAGCGGCGGATGGTGCGCTCGAGGTTCGTGACCAGGCCGCGCATCGCAGCGGACATGCGCATCGACTGCGTCTGCGTCACGATGTCGCGCGCGGACAGCGCGAGGTCGCCGCTGGTGATGCGGTCGATGAGGTTGATCACCCCTTCGCGCCGCAGGATCACTCGGCTGAGCCAGACATTGAAGAGGAAGACCGCAACGCTGGACGCGGCAGCTCCGGCGAGCAGGACTTTCCACCAGAAGGCGAACGTCATCCCCGGAACGAACCAGAGGAAGATGGCGAACAGCACGAGGCAGGCAACAATGAGGACCCACATTTGCTGAGTCCGGCCGAAGTGGCTCATCCGCATAGAGTTCCCGGATGCTAACATGAGGAAACGGTTGGCGGTTGGCGGTTGACGGTTGGCGGAGGAAGACTCGCTCACGTGCGGCGAAGTTCCTCGGTCTCCCGCCAACCGCCAACCGTCAACCGCCAACCGGTCTTGAACGATTACTTTTCCTCCCGCCGCACACTCATCGATCGTTTTCTGGCGGAGCTGCGGCCGAATGCGCCCGCGAAGCTCGAAGCGCCGTTGCGGCGCTCGCTGACCTCGGCCGGAAAACGCGTACGCGGCGTGCTGGCGCTGGCAGTAGGGGAGTCGGTCGGCGCGAAACCGGAGCGGCTCGTGCCGGTGGCGGCGGCGATCGAGATGATCCACGCGTCGTCGCTGATCCTCGACGATCTCCCGTCGATGGACGACGCGCAACTGCGCCGCGGTGCGCCGACGCTGCATCGCGAGTTCGGCGAGGACCTCGCGATCCTGTCCGCGGTCGCGTTGCTCAATCACGCCTACGGCCTCGTCGCGCAGAACCACGCCGATTGTTCGCCGCGGCGCTGGCCGATGCACCAGGTGATGCAGCGCGTGGTCGACGCCGTCGGATGGGACGGCACGATTGCGGGTGAAGCGGTGGACCTGCACAGTGAAGGATCGACGCTCGACTTCGACACACTCGAGTTCATTCACTCGCGCAAGACCGGCGCTCTGTTCGTCGCGGCGGCAGCGGTCGGTGGGATGATCGCGAACATTCACCCGGCGCCATTACAGCGCATCGAAGTCTTTGCGAAGAATCTCGGCCTCGCATTCCAGATCACGGACGACGTTCTCGACGTCACCTCGAATCCCGAAACGCTCGGCAAGGACGTCGGCAAGGACGAGCAGCGGCTGACGTTCGTCAAGCTCGCCGGAGTCGAGGGCGCGCGCAAGCTCAGCGTGGAGCTCGTTGAGACATCGCTCGCCGCGATCGAGCCGCTCGGCACCGCGGCAAAACCGCTGCGCGATCTGGCGGTCATGGTGCGCGATCGCGTGCGGTGAGTGAGAATGCATGCATGCGTATGAAACGAAACTGGCTGATGGTCACGACGATCGGCTGCGTGCTGGTGGTCTTGGCGATGATCGTCGTCGCGTTGGTCATCCTCGACAAAGAAGACTTCGGATGGCTGGTTGGCTCGGCTTTCCTGCCGGTCATCACGTCGGGTGTGATCGTCGGAGGGCTGGTTGTGGCGATCGGTGCCTGGAACCTGCCGCAACGAAAGAGCTGGCGCGGGATCACGCTCATCGTGTGGGGCCTCATCGCCCTCACGTCGCCAGCATTCGGGATCATGTTCCTGCTGCCGTGGGGAGTGCTCGTCCTGTTGTTGCCCTTAGTGATCGTGGCGTTGAGCACGCTGTTCAAAGAGCCGTAGGGCCGGGCTTCCGAGAATTCGGGATACGATGTCGTCGATGAACGACCTCGATGGAGACGGTTACGCGCTCGCGGACATCGTCCTGGCAGGACACCAATGCGAGCACATCGCCTCCTCGTTACCCGCGGTGATCGGTTCCGCCCGAGGGGGCATCCGGAATCTCATCACCCATCCCACCGTCATTCGCCTGCTGATGCATGAGCGCCTCGGTCAATATCTATGGTCGATCATCGGTCGCGAGCTCGTCGCGGTGAAGGCCACGCTGTTCGACAAGACCGCGGACGCGAACTGGCGCGTGCAATGGCATCAGGATCGCGCGATCGCGGTGAAGGAGCGACTTCACGTAGCCGGGTATGGCTCTTGGAGCACGAAGGCCGGAACGCTGCACGTCGAGCCGCCAGCCGAGGTGCTCGCGCAGATGATCGCGATCCGCGTGCACCTCGACGGATGCGGTTCGGAGAACGGACCTCTGCGCGTGATCCCCGGCAGTCACCGTTTGGGCAAGTTGATGGACGACGAACTGGCGACGGTGGTCTCCGGTGGTCCCGCGGTCGAGTTGTACGCGCCGCAGGGTGCGCTCGTGCTCATGCGACCGTTGCTCGTGCATTCGTCGTCCTCCGCGCGCGCCCCGCAGCATCGACGCGTCCTGCACATCGAGTTCGCGCCCGCCGAGGCGATCTCGCCGTTGCAATGGCACGCGGCGGTGGCGTTGCGGCGCGCGGCGTGACGAGGCGATGCGCCTCCGCAAGCTTCTCTATGCAATCCTGTGGAAACTGGGACTGCGACCCCGCGCCTCTTCTTCGCTCCAGCGCAACATCTTCACCAATGTGTATGAACAGAACGCGTGGGGGAGCGCGGAGTCCCGTTCCGGCGGCGGCTCGACGCGCGAGCGCGGGTCGCACTTTCGTACAGAACTACTGGAAGTCCTTCGACGGTTCGAGATCCGGAGCATCGTCGATGCGCCGTGCGGCGATTTCAATTGGATGCGCGACGTTGTCGGGGAACACGATTACGTCGGCATCGACATCGTCGACGAGTTGATCGCCGCGAATCGCGAACGCTATGTCGCAGCGAATCTCCGTTTCCTCTGTGGCGACTTGACGCGGGATCCGTTACCGAAAGCAGATCTCATCCTCTGCCGCGATTGCCTCGTCCACTTCTCTTATGCAGATATTCGCGCCGCGATCGCGAACTTCCAGCACAGCGGCTCGAAATACCTGCTGACGACCACCTTCACGAAAGCCGTCAACATCGACATTCGCACAGGCGGATGGCGCCCGCTGAACCTGCAGGCGGAGCCGTTCGCGTTTCCGGAGCCGGTTGCCGTCATCGACGAAATACCGGCAAACGTGAGTCACGACTACCCGGACAAGAGGCTTTGCCTATGGGAGCTCACGTCGCTTCGGGCGTATCCTAGTTCCACGGTCCGATGAAAGGCAGCCCGCCGCTTCCGCCCATTGAAGACACGGAGCTCGTTCTCGAGGAGCTCTTCCGCCACACGCCCGTCGGGGTGGTGCTGACGGACCTGCACGGGACGATCGTGGACGTCAATCCCGCGTTGTGCGAGATGGTCGGATATCAGCGCACGGAATTGATCGGTCACACGGTGACCGAGATCAGCCATCCGGACGACCTTTCCGACGTTCTGATGCGAGCGGGCGATCTGCGCGAGGGGCGGACCGGTCATTACGTGGTGCATCGCCGCTACGTCGCGCGCAGCGGAAAAGTGATCCAGGCCAAAGTCACGGTGTCGCTGGTCAACTCGAAGGACAGCGAAGCGGTATGCGGCATCGCATTCATCGAGAACATCACCGACCGCACGACCATGGAGGCGGAGCTGCGCCAGAGCGAGATGCGCTACCGGCGCGTCGTCGAGGATCAGACGGAGCTGATCGTGCGCTGCCTTCCCGACGGGACGCGCACGTTCGTGAACGAAGCGTACTGCCGCTACAACGACGCCACCGCGGCCGAGCTCATCGGAACGTCGTTCTTCACCTGCATGAACGACAAGGAGCAGAAGAGCGTGCGCGCGAAGTTCGCGGCGCTGAGCCCGTCGAATCCGGTAATCACCGATCAGCACTGGGTGGTCGGTCCGACCGGCGCGATGCGCTGGCACGAGTGGACCGACCGCGGATTCTTCGACGCTGAAGGGCGGCTGATCGAGATCCAATCCGTCGGCCGCGACCTCACCGAGCAGCACGAGGCCGATCAGCGGGTGGTGCGAAGCGAGGAGCGCTACCGGAGACTTTTCAGTAGCTTGCCCATCGCGGCGTGGGAAAGCGACTGGTCGGCCTTGATGCCCGAGCTTCGGCGGAGAGGTCTCGACAGCGCCGAGGCGCTCACCAACGCGCTTCGCGGGCAGCCCGATCTCTTCTTCGAGCTCGGCCGCCATGTCAGCGTCGTCGGCGTAAATCCGGTGGCCCTCGAGATGGCCGGCGTGACCACGCTCGAGGAATTCCGAACTTGGACGGCCTGGTTGCCCGATTCGGCACGGCGATACGGGCTCGCGCTCCCGCAATTGATCTACGGCGAGCGCAAGTTCATCACGGACGAGTTCACGCTCATCCGGTCCAATGGAGAGCCGCTCGAAGTCCTGTTCCGCGTGGCGCGTTCGGAGCGATGGGGTGAGGAATGGATGATGTTCCCCATCGCGGTCGACATCTCCGATCGCAAGCGCATCCAGTTGGAGCTCGAGCACAAGCAGGAGCTCACGGAGCGCGCGGAGGCGGCCGCTCATCTCGGAAGCTGGGAGTGGAATCCCGTCGAGGACATGATCTACGGCTCGGTGGAGTTCTGGCGCATTCTCGACGGGCGCCACGGCGGCGGTCCTCAGGAGCGTCCGTTGCAGCAGGTCCTCGCGCTCTTGCATGCCGAGGACGCCGCGGCCGCGGCCGCGCTCTGGAGCAACTTGCGCGCACCGTCGACGGAACCTCGGCCTTACGTCATCGACAGCGACTTCCGCCTGGTGCGCGCTGACGGCTCGATCACCCTCGCCCGCGGCCAGACCTTCGGGACCTTTGCGCCGGACGGCTCCATGATCCGGGCGTTCGGAATCCTCCGCGACATCACCGACGCGAGGCGCGCCGAGGAGGAAGGGGCGCGGCATCGCGACGAGCTGGTGCGCGCGGACAAGATGATCTCCCTCGGCATCCTCGTCTCCGGAATGGCGCACGAGATCAACAATCCCAATCACTCGATCGGGTTGAACGCGCCGCTGGTCCGGAATGCGTGGCACGACGCCGCGGAGCTGCTCGACGAGATCGCGGAAGGACGACCCGATCTGCGCGTCAGCCGGATGCCGTGGAGCGAGGCGCGCCGCGAAGTGGCGTCGATGCTCGACGACATCGAGCACGCGTCCGAGCGAATCCGCAACATCGTCACGGAGCTCCGCGGCTTTGCGCTCGATCACGATGCCGGCGAGCGTCACAACGTCTCCGTCAACGACATCGTGACCTCATCGCTGCGGCTCCTCGGCAAACACATCGCCCGCGCCACGAAGGACTTCAAACTGGAGCTCGCGGACGACGAGCCGGTTGTCCTCGGAAACGCGCGCCGGCTGGAGCAAGTCGTCGTCAATCTGGTCATCAACGCCTGTCAGGCGCTGCAGCGCGACGATCAGGCGATTCGCCTTTCGACCGGAGTCGAAGCGCAGCGCGCCTACATCCGCGTGCGCGATGAAGGCTGCGGAATCGCCGCGCAGGATCTGCCGAAGGTCCGCACGCCGTTTTTCACCACGAAGCGCACCGCGGGCGGCACGGGCCTCGGCCTGGCCGTTTCCGATCGCATCGCCGGCGAGCACGGCGGCGAGCTGACGTTCGAATCGGAGGTGGGTCGCGGCACGACCGCTACGCTTTGGCTGCCGCTTGGACGAACATGAGCGCGCGCGACGCGGTGACGATTCTCGTCGTCGATGACGAAGAAGCCGTGCTGAACGGCGTACGGCGAACACTGCGCGCGGAGGGTTTCGAGAACGTGCTCATGTGCCGCGATCCGCGCGACGTCGAGCCGCTGCTCGACGCTGAACGAGTCTCGCTGATCCTGCTCGATCTGATGATGCCTCACATCTCCGGCCGCGAGCTGCTGGAACGCATCGCCGCGGCGCATCCCGAGATTCCCGTGATCATCGTGACCGCGGAGCAGGACATCCGCACCGCCGTCGATTGCATGAAGACCGGCGCGTACGACTACCTGCTCAAGCCGGCCGCACCGCCGGAGTTGATGGCCGTGATCATGCGCGCGCTCGAGCATCGCGAGCTGCGCGAAGAGAACGCGCGGCTGCGCTCCAAGCTCTTGCAGGAAGAGCTCGCGCGTCCCGAGCAGTTCGACGAGATCATCACTGTGGATGCGGCGATGCACGGGCTCTTCGCGTATCTCGAAGTGATCGCGACCGGATCGAATCCCGTGCTCATCACCGGCGAGACCGGCACGGGCAAGGAGTTGTTCGCGCGCGCGATTCACAACCTGAGCGACAGGCGCGGTCCGTTCTGCGCCGTCAACGTCGCCGGTCTCGACGACACGATGTTCTCCGACACGCTCTTCGGACACAAACCTGGCGCGTTCACCGGCGCGATCGGCACGCGCAAGGGAATGATCGAAGCGGCCGGACGCGGGACGTTGTTCCTCGACGAGATCGGCGATCTCTCCGAGGCGTCGCAGGTGAAGCTGCTGCGCGTGCTGCAGGAGCGCGAGTACCACACCCTCGGCGACGACGCGCCCAAGCGTCTCGAAGCGCGCGTGGTCGCGGCCACGCACCACGATCCGGCGAAGCTGCGCCGCGATCTCTACTTCCGCCTGCGCGCGTATCACGTGCGCATCCCGCCGCTGCGCGAGCGCACGGGCGATCTGCCGTCGCTCGTCAACCACTTCGTGCGCGAGGCCTCGCACGATCTCGATCGAAAGCCGCCCGTCGTGCCCGATCGCCTCTATCGAGTGCTGTCGCGGTACGCGTTTCCCGGAAACGTGCGCGAGCTGCGCGCGCTGGTGTTCGACGCGGTGGCGCGGCACAGCGGCGGTCCGCTGCCGGTCGATCCGTTTCTCGAATCGATCGGCGGGAGCGACGTCGTGGAGAACGAGAGCAGCGAAGACATCGTGCGCGACAGCGTCATCCCCGAGGCCTCCTGGCGTGAGCTCGAGCGCCGCAATCTTCTCAATGCGTTGAAGCAGACGAACTGGAAGATCTCCGGAAAAGGCGGCGCGGCGGAGCTGCTGGAGATCAAGCCGTCGACGCTCGAGTCGCGAATGAAGTCGTTCGCGATCGAGAAGCCGTAGATTTCAGATCCCGCGCAAGGCCTCGGTCGGCGAGATCTCTTCGCCTTTTCTGAGAAACTTCACCTTCCTCCCGAGGACCAGTCGAATCCGTTCCGGAAACGGCAACGCTTCGAATTGCGGCTTGGTCATGCTCTTCCAGACGCTTGGCTCGAGCTCGACTTTCGCCAGGTCGAAACCGCTGTTCGAAGCACTCATCGATTCATCCTCACGCGGCGCCGGCGGTCATGTGGCTCAACGCAACCGCCTCGAGCTCCGCGCTCTGTTCGGCCAGCCGGCGCATTTCCTTCACGCCGCGGATGCACGAGATCACGAGGACGATGTCGATGAAGACGACCCAGAACGCGTGTTCGAGAAAGCGCCACCACTCGGGGTTCGTCACGCCGTAGACGGACTCGGGATAGAACGTTCCGCGCAGGAAGTGATCGGCGACGACCACCAGCGTGCCGGTGATCAGCACCTTCCAGTCGCGGTAGAACGCGAGGAATGCCAGCGATCCGAAGACGTGGAAGTGCGTCTCGATCCGGCCGCCGCTCAGATGGATGAGCAGCGCCGAGGTGAGAAGCTGACCGATCGCGATGACGTGCCGGGTCAGCGTCCAGCCGGGGCGGACGAATGCCAGAAAGACTGGGACCGCGACGATCGCACCGCCCAGCAGGACCGCGAGCGGAACGTGAATGTTGAGGATCCTCGTCTTTCCTTCCCACGCGTCGGGAGAGAAAACGAGAGAAAGCACGACTCCGAAGACCCACTCGGCGATCAGCAAGTAGGCCAACATCCGGTCGGTGTATCGATTGTTGGCGTCACGGTGCGCGTCGAAGCGCTCGTCCGCGATCCGCACGAGTTTTTCCACGTTCCTATTGGCCTCGGTCATCATGTGCGGCCTTTCAACTCCGCCGATTTGGTATCGAGCGAGCACCCGAATACCGGCGCCTCGCGGCGATCGGCTCTCTCTCCACGAACGAGCGAGACGATCGTCCGAAACCCCGCGCTGGTTCCTTCGTGTCCCCGCGCTCCAGTGAGTCCACCCGAATACGCCAGGGTCCCGGAACGGTCGTAGTAGAGGACTTCTCCCGACGTATGCGTGCCGAACACGCGAGCCTCGCGTCCATCGGCGTCGGCGACGACCGCAACTCCCGGGATCTCCGCTGCCCTGGACCAGAGATCGCTCCGCTCCCAACCCTCCGGCATGCCCTCGGGCCGCAGGAAAAGAACGATCGAGTGGGTTCTGGAACCGACGACCGCCTGGAGCCGCGCCAGCTCAGCGATGCTCGCTCTCGAGCAGGGGCAGCGCGGATGTGCGAGAAGGACGAGAGTCGGGCGTCCGGATGGCCGCCGAAGCTCCGAGGCGGCTGGCCATCGCTCCGGAGCGGCGGCGGCCTTTCCGGGGATCGTCTTGTAGCGCCATGTGTAGGCCATGCCTCCCACGACGACGATCAGCCAGACGACCGCCAGCGACACCAAACCGAGATCCCGACGCGATATGGGCAACGCCATCATTCCATCAAATGATACGTTACAGTCAGACGTAATTCCATCAGCTGTCGTATCTAGGAGTGCGGTGGCGTGGATGGGCGGAAGGCGGGGAGCCACCGCTCTGGTACGCACGAGCGCTGCCCATGGCACCTTACCAGAGCGGTGGCTCCCGCCCTTCCTCCCATCCGCGCCACCGCACTCCTAGATTTCTGGGAAATCTCACGAAATCTCGGGAATCCCGCGAAAGCGCCGCACACGCACAAATCACCGTAACTGTTCACATCACAAGGCTTACGCGCGTGCCAACGCGTGGCGTCCGCATTGCGCTAAGGCGGCGCGACACGAACGACGGAGGCTATTGGATGTCCCTACGCAAGAAGATTCTCCTGGTCGACGACTCCAACACGATTCTGATGATGGAGCGGATGATCCTGACCAAGGGTCCTTATGACCTGATCACCGCGAACGACGGCGAAGAGGCGGTCGAGAAAGCACTCTCCGAGCGCCCCGACCTGATCCTCATGGACGTGATGATGCCGAAGATGAACGGCTTCGACGCCTGCCGGCGCATTCGGGGCGAAGAGGCCATCGGCAGCACGCCGATCATCATGGTCACGACGCGCGGCGAGGTGCAGAACGTCGAGACCGGATTCGAGAGCGGCTGCAACGACTACGTCACCAAGCCGATCAACGCGCCCGAGCTGATGGCCAAGCTCAAATCGTATCTCGGCGACTGAGGAGGAACGATGAGCTACGAATCCAGCCATCCTTCCTACGTCGACCGCGTCCGCGACGACACGCAGAGGTACATCCGCCACCTGCTGTCCGAGAACGAAAACCTTCGCGTCGCCGGAGCGCAGATCGAGTCCGAGCTGGCGCGGCTGCGCCAGGAGGTGGTTGCGGTGCGCCAGGAGCTGACGCAGCGCCAGGATGTGGAGCGCGAGCTCGCCGAGACCATGGAGCGCATTCGCGCCGAGGGGCAGCAGTACCTCGCACAGTTCGCCGAGGTGGAGATGCACAACGCCAACCTGGCGAACCTGTACGTCACCAGCTACCAGTTGCACGGGACGCTCAAGCGGGACGCGATCCTCTCGGCCCTCCAGGAGATCATCGTGAACCTCATCGGCTCCGAAGAGTTTGCGATCTGCGAGATCTCGGGCGGTCATCTGAACGTCGCGGCATCGGTGGGCATCGGCGCAGCGGACATCAACTGGGCCACACCGCGCGTCAAAGATGCCGCGGAGCTGCGGGCCCTCTACATCGGCGGCGAGGACCGCGACGCCGGCGACCCGCTGGTCTGCCTCCCGCTGCAGGTCGACGATCAGCTCGTCGGCGTGATCGTCATCTTCAAACTTCTCGCGCACAAGCCGCAGCTCGAGCCTCTCGACCACGAGCTGTTCGACCTCCTCGCGACGCACGCTTCGACGGCGCTCTACTGCTGCACGCTGCAGGAGGTCGCGTTGGCATCATGAGCGCCACGATCGACGAGCTCCTCGAGAGCTCAGGCCTGCCTCGCCGCGACGCCGCTCCGACGAACGGCGACGGCGTCCGAAAGTTCTACCTGCACGCGGGGCAGCTGTATGCCTCGGCCGAGCCGACGGAGATCATCACGATTCTCGGATCGTGCGTCTCGGTCTGCCTGTACGACGCCGTGCGCGGAGTGGGAGGCGTGAATCACTTCATGCTGCCCGGCGAGTCCCCGACTCCCAGCCCGCGCTATGCGAAGAATGCCGTGGACCTGCTCCTCGCGCAGCTGGCCGCGTTGGGGGCGAGGAGAAGCCGGATCGAAGCGAAGCTCTTCGGCGGAGCCTCGGTGCTGAAGATCGGGCCCGATTCGAGCCGCGATCTCGGCGTCCGCAACATCGACGCCGCGCGCGTCAAGCTGGCCGAGGAACGGATCCCGGTCGTGAGCGAAGACGTCGGCGGGATCCGGGGCCGGAAGCTGGTGTTCTCGACGGCCGACGGAACGGCTCTGGTGAGGCAGGTCTGATGTCCTTCGAGATCGATCGCGAAGAGCTGATGCGCGTCTACCTCGCCGAGGCCGAGGAGAGCCTGGCGAACCTGGAGCAGATGCTGGTCGTGCTGGAGTTGCGTCCGAGCGACTCGGAAACGATCAACGCCATCTTCCGCGCGGCGCATACGCTGAAGGGGAACTCGGCGTCGGTCGGCCTGAACGCGCCGGCCGCCCTTGCGCACGCGATGGAGGACCTCCTCGACGAGGTCCGCGCGAAGCGCTTCGCGGTCACCCCGGCGTTCATCACGCTCATGCTGAAGTCCGGCGACGTCTGCCGCCGGCTCATCGAATCAGCCATGGCCGGCGCGGACGAGCTCTCGCCTGCGGCCGTGTCGCTCGTGCAAGCGCTCGAGACCGCGAAAGCCCTTGGCGTCGCTGCCGAGATTGAAGAAACAGCGGGTGACGACGCCGACGCCGAGACCCAGGGTGCGTCCGCGTCGGCGAAACGCCGCCTTCGCGTCGACCTCGACCGCCTCGACGTCATCCTGAATCTCACCAGCGAGCTGTCCATCGCCGTCGGCCGTTCCAGCAGCGCGATCGAAATGCTCGCCGAGCGCGATCGCAAACAGTTGGACTGCCACGAGGACGTGGAGCGGATCCTTGGTGAGCTGCAGGAGCAGGTCACGCGCGTGCGCATGGTTCCGATCGGACCGCGCTTCGATCAACAGCGCCGTACCATTCGCGATCTCGCCCAGTCGGCCGGCAAGCCGGTCCGCCTCGTCACCGAAGGCCACGACGTGGAGATCGACGCATCGCTCGTCGATCAGATCAGGGATCCGCTCACTCACATGATCCGCAATGCCGTCGACCATGGCATCGAAGCTCCGGAGTTGCGGCGCACGCGCGGAAAGAACGCCGTTGCCACCGTGACGCTGCGCGCGTACCACGACGGCGGCAACGTCGTCGTGGAGGTTTCCGACGACGGCAACGGCTTCGATCGCGAGCGCATCCTCGAGCACGCCCGCGAGCGCGGCATGGTGCCGGCGGGAGCGGTGCCGTCCGACGACGAGATCTACGGGTACGTTTTCGCGCCCGGCTTCACGACGGCGGAAACGGTCACCGAGATCTCGGGACGCGGCGTCGGGATGGACGTGGTGAACCGCGCCATCGGCGCCATGCGCGGCACCGTGCACGTGACTTCACGTCCCGGCGAAGGCGCGATGATCGCGATCCGGCTGCCGCTAACGCTCGCGGTGCTGCGCGGACTCGTCGTCGAGGCGGGCGGGGAGCGGTTCGTCGTTCCTGCCGATGCGATTACGCGCTGCGCCGCCGTACCCGCCGGCGAACCGCGCCGCAAGGCTTACGGCCTCACCGAGATCGAGCAGCGCACGGTCCCGTACATCCGTCTCCGCGAGCTCTTCGAGATCGATCACGCGGACGCTCCCGCCGTGGAGCAGATGGTCCTGGTGCAGTCGCACTCGGTGGAAGTCGCGCTCATCGCCGATGACCTCATCGGCGAGATGCAGGCCGTGATCAAGCCCCTCGCAAAAGTATTCAGAAAACTCGCCGGCGTTTCCTCGTCGACGATCTTCGCCGACGGACGCGTCGGCCTGATCCTCGACACGGGCGAGCTGGTCCGACGCGCCGTTCGCGAGAACGGCATTCACATTCAACGAGATAGATAGAGAAAGAGAGAAACATGCGAAGTCTTTTCAGCGTCATCGTCATTACATTGCTCTTGAGCTCGAGCGCCTTCGCGCAGAGCGAAGACGGCGCGGCAAACCCGGACGCGTCGAAGCTCAGCGAAGGTCTGATCTTCTCGGTCAGCCGCACTCCGGAGCGGCCGTTCGAAACCGCGCGCGCGGTGCGCGTCATCACTCGCGAGGAGATCTGGCGGAAGAACGCCACCTCGCTCAGCGACATCCTCAACGACGAGCCGGGCTTCTTCAAGTACCGCACCAGCGCCGCCGGCGCCTCCCCGTTGCTGCGGGGCATGGTCGGCCGGCAGATCATGCTGCTCGTCGACGGCGTGAAGGTGAACAACACCCTGGCCGGCGACACGCCGAACATGGACCTGATCGACATCAGCCAGATCGAGCGAATCGAGATCGTGCGCGGCGTGGTCTCCGTTCTCGGAACGGAGTCGCTCGGCGGCGTGATCAACGTCATCACCCGCAAGGGCACGGGCTCCGGCGTCGGCGGCTCGGTCGGATTGCAGTACTCGAGCGCGGCCGAGGCGTTCACGACCTCCATGCAGGTGCAGGGCGCCGGCGACCGGTTCCGCTGGAACACCGGCGCGAACCTGCAGCAGTTCGGCGAAGTGCGCGGCGGTGGCGGCATGGCAGCACAGCCATTCACGGACTACGACCAGCGCGCCGCACACCTTTCAGGGGAGTACTTCCTCTCCTCCGAAAAAACGCTGTCGGCCTCCTATCGCGCCACCGAGCAGAGCGACGTACGTAGCAACGGCCCGCTCGCGAGCGGCTCGTCGCTCGTCAACGCGTCGACGCCCGTTCGCCTGCAGCTCGGGACGATCAACTATCAGGACCTCACCGACCGCGGCTGGTCCCAGTCGCTGCGCGTCACCGCCTACGCGAACCAGCAGGACAACGGGACCGTCACGATCTCCCGCTCTACGCCCACCCGCCGGACCACGCTCATCGACGAGGTCAGCCTCGTCGGACTCAATAGCGAGCTCGGGTCCTTCGTCGGCAAACATCACCTGGTCTACGGCCTCGACCTGTCGCGCGACGTCGTCCGCTCCACTGGCGAAGACCGCAACGAGACGACGGGCGTCGTCACGCCGCGCCGTGGCCGCTACACGAACGACGCGAGCTACGAGACGATGGGCGTCTATCTGCAGGATCACTTCTCGCTGACCAAATGGATCACGGCCACCGCGGGCGTCCGCTACGGCGTGTTCAAGACCGAAGGGACCGAGACGCTGCCGGTCGTCGGCGAAGTCGACCTCGATGGGAAGAAGAGCGATTTCACCGGCGCGCTGAACGTCGTGTTCCACGCGACGCCGCAACTCAACTTCGTGGCAAATGCCATGCGCGGCTTCCGCGCTCCGAACCTCCGCGACGTGTCGCGGTTCTCGATGTCCTCCAGCAGCATCGAAGTCCCGGCCACGGGTGCTGAGGCAGAGCGGATGAACAGCTACGAGGGCGGAGTGAAGTACGAGAACTCCGTCTTCTCCGGCAGCGCCTTCTACTTCCGCAACGAGCTCTCCAACATGCTCATCGTCGGTAGCTCGACCTACAACGGATTGCCGTTCGTCGACACGAACCACAACGGCGTTCGCGACACGGGCGAGCTGGCGGTCAACCGCAATAACAACCTCGGCGAAGCGCGTCTGGATGGATGGGAAGCCGACGTTCGCGTCACGCCGCGCCCCTGGCTCTCGCTGGCGGCGAACTACACCGAAGTCAAGGGGCACGTGAGCTCGGCCGCGGACGCGGCTCTGATCCAGCGCGTCCCGCCGCCGTACGGCGCAGCCTCGGTGCGCGTGTCGCCGTCGTGGCGTATGTCTCCGTGGGCGGAGCTGGTCTACGGCTTCAACCGCTCCTTCGAGACGAACGGCACGGTGCTCACGCCGACGTCCAAGGACATCAAGCTGCGCATGGGGCTCACTCCGTTCGAGTGGCTGCGCGTCGCGATCAGCGGGGAGAACCTCACCGACGAGAAGTACATCCCGCGCTTTACCAGCACCTATCACGCCGGCCGCCGCGTCGTCGTAACCACCGAATTACGTTTCTGAGGAGCGCCCGATGAAGAGAATTCAATCGATATTCCTGGCGCTGCTCGTGGCCGTTTCATGGCACGGGGCGGCGCTCGCGGCCGGCTACAAGGTCGTCGTCAACAACGCCAACGGAGCGTCCTCGGTGCCGAAGAAAGACCTCGCGCAACTCTTCATGAAGAAGACCGCGCGGTGGAGCGACGGTACGCCTGTCGTGGCCGTCGATCAGACCGAGAAGTCTTCGGTCCGCGAGCGGTTCACGCAGGAAGTCCACGGCAAGAGCGTCTCGGCGGTGAAGAGCTACTGGCAGCAGCAGATCTTCTCCGGCCGCGACGTTCCGCCGGTCGAGAAGGCCTCCGATGCGCAAGTCATCGCCTTCGTCAAACAAAACCCTGGCGCGGTCGGCTATGTCGGCGAGAGCGCCGACACCGGCGGCGTCAAAGTCGTCGCGGTTCAGTAAGGAGTCGCAATGTCCAAGTCACGATTCGCGCGGGTCGGCGCGACGTTTCTCAACGACCTCAAGTTCCGGCACAAGCTGCTGGTGCTGCCGGTGCTTGCCGGTGTGGGCTTTCTCATCGTTTTCGCGGTGAGTCTCTACTTCAGCATGCGCAATCAGCGGCTGCTGTCGCTGATCGAAACGGGCTATTACCCCGCGGTCGCGACTTCGGAGAAACTGAACCAGAACCTCGCCAGCATTCAACGCAGTCTGCAGGATTCGGTCGCCGCGGCAAACGCCGCGGCGATCGATGACGCGGACAAGCAGCGCGATCAGTTCCTGGCCCAGCTCGAAGGCGCCGCCTCGAATCCGGTCATCGATCCCGCCGACCGGGCCGAGATCAAGAAGACGTTCGAGGACTACTACGCGATCGCCCGTCCCACGACGCTGCGCATGATCAACGGCGAGTCGGGCGACGCCATCCTGACCGCGCTTCAGCAGATGAGGACGAAGTACAACGGCGTCGAGAAGCTGCTGTCCGATCATCTGAAGAAAGACAGCGCCGCGGTCACGCAGGCTTTCCGGACGACGGGACGCACGCAGCGCACGAGCATGATCATCATGGCCGTGGCCGTGCTGGTGTGCCTGGCCCTGCTGGTCGGAATCTCGTTCCAGGTCGCGCGTCTCCTGGCGTCGTCGCTCGAGCGGGTGGTCGGCATCGTCGAGGCCATGGCCCAGGGCGATCTGACGACCGAGGTTGGCGTCGACTCCGCCGATGAAACTGGAAAGGTGCTTCGTGCGATGGGGGCGATGTCCACGAAGCTCTCCACGATCATCAGTCATGTCGGAGCGGGCGCGAATACGCTCGCTTCGGCCGCGGGCCAGTTGTTCTCGTCGGCGACGGAGATGTCGCAGGCGACCGGCCAGCAGGCGTCGAGCGTCGAAGAGACAACCTCCAGCCTCGAAGAGATGAGTGCGTCGATCGCGCAGAACGCAGAGAACAGCCGGATCATGGAGCAGATGGCGATCAAAGCCGCGCGCGACGCGGAGCAGAGCGGTGCGGCGGTGGGAGAAACGGTCGCGGCGATGAAGTCGATCGCCGAGCGGATCTCCATCGTCGAAGAGATCGCCTTCCAGACCAACCTGCTCGCGCTGAACGCGGCTATCGAAGCGGCCCGCGCCGGCGATATGGGACGCGGCTTCGCAGTCGTCGCCGCGGAAGTACGCAAGCTGGCCGAGCGCAGCCAGGGGGCGGCGAAGGAGATCCGCAATCTGGCCGGGACGAGCGTGCAGGTCGCTGAGCGCTCGGGCGGGTTGATGCAAGAGCTGGTCGCAACGACCAAGAAGACCTCGGACCTGATTCAGGAAGTGGCCGCGGCCTCCTCGGAGCAGGCGTCGGGCGTCAGCCAGATCAACCGCGCCATGTCGCAGCTCGATCAAGTCACGCAGCGTAATGCTGCGGCGGCGGAAGAGTTGTCCAGCACCGCCGAGGAGATGAATTCGCAGGCTTCGACGCTGCAGGAAGCCATCTCGTTCTTTACCGTCCACGGGTCGAGCGATTCCGGTACGCCGGCCGCGAAGCTCGAGGTCACGGTATCCAAACCGAAGCCGGTCCGCCGCGCACCGGCGGCGCCACCGATCGGTCTGCAGCCGCCGCTTCCGCTCGACGCGACGGAATACAAGAGGTTCTGATGAGCGAAGCACTCGTGGTCGTGATCGCCGGCGAAAGCCGAGTGCTGCCGATGGAGCGCGTGGTGGAGATCCGTGTGCATCACGGAACCACGCGCATTCCCGGCGCGCCTGAATGGGTGCGCGGCTTCGTCGACCTCAAAGGGAGGCCGGTCGAAGTGTTTGACGCGGCGCGTCGTCTCGGCCGAGGCCAGCTTCGGCTCGACGAGCGCAGTTGCGTGATCTTTGTCGATACCGCGGACGGCTTCGCGGGCATGCTCGTCGACTCGGTGGAAGGCATCATCGCGGACGCGGGTGCGATCCCGGCCATCGATCTCGACATGTTCTTTGGGAAGGCGGCGATCGCATGACCGCCGCCTACGTAACGCTCCGCGTCGCCGGCGAGACCTACGCCGTGGCCGCGTCCGCGGTGAGCGAGATCGTGCTGCTCCAGCCGCTGACGCGCATCCCGGCCATGCCCCGCTGCATCTGCGGACTGATGAACTTGCGAGGGACCGTGATGCCGGTCGTCGATCTCGCCCGCCAGCTCGGCGTCGGTGAGACTGAGATCTCCGGGCAGACCTGCGTCGCCGTCGTCGATGCGCCGGAATCGGACGGGCTCCGCTCGCCGATGGGCGTGATCAGCGACGAGGTGCAGGACGTAGTCATGCTCGACGAAGCCTCGATCGATCCCGCGCCCGCGTTTGGCGCGCGGGTCAATCCGGCCTATCTCGCGGGCGTTACCCGCATCGGCGAACGATACGTCCTCGTCCTCGATCTGGCCCGCATCCTGTCGGCCGACGAGTTGCTCGCCGTTCATGAGGCGGTCCGGTCGTGACCGCCGAGCTCACCGAGGCGGAGTTCGTGAAGTTCGCGCAGCTCATCGAGCAGGAGGTGGGCATTCACCTCTCCGACGCCAAGAAGCCGCTGCTCGTGGCCCGTCTCGGCAAGCGTGTGCGGCGACTCGCGCTGGCGACCTTCAGCGAGTACTTCGATCACGTCGCTCACGATGCCGACGAGCGCGTAGCGATGTTCGACGCCATCTCCACGAACGAGACCCGGTTCTTCCGCGAGCCGAAGCATTTCGAGCTCCTCAACACGCGGCTGCTTCCGGCCATCCGGGCGGCGGCCGCGAACGGAGAGCGTCCGAAATCGCTGCGCATCTGGAGCGCCGGCTGTTCGACGGGCGAGGAGCCGTACTCGCTGGCGATGACGCTGCTCGAGCAGTTCGATCCGTTCGAATGGGACCTGCGTATCGACGCGACCGACCTCTCGACACGAGTGCTCGACGTCGCGCGGACGGGACAGTGGCCCATGCGCAAGGCCGCCGAGATCCCGAAGCCGCTACTGCGGCGCTTCATGCTGCGCGGGACGGGCACGCAGCACGAAACCTTCTCGGCCGGCCAGGAGTTGCGCTCGATCATCCGCTTCGGCCGGGTGAACCTCACCGACGCACACTACCCGATGCCCACGGACTACGATCTCATCCTGTGCCGCAACGTGCTGATCTACTTCACGAACGCGATGCGGCGCCGGGTAGTGACCAACCTTCTCGATCATCTTGCTGCGGGCGGCTCCTTCTTCATCGGCCACGCGGAGACGCTGGCCGGCATCGTCGAAGGGCCGCGCACCGTGATTCCCACGGTCTATGTCAAATAGTCTGCACGTCCTTGTCGTCGACGACTCCGCGCTGGTGAGGCAGACGATCCTGGCGATCCTCGGCACGCAGGCGGACATCCGCACGTCGATCGCCGCCGATCCACTCATCGCCATGCAGCGAATGAAACGCGACCGGCCGGACGTGATCATTCTCGATCTGGAGATGCCGCGCATGGACGGCATCACGTTCCTGCGGAAGCTGATGCGCGAGACGCCCACGCCGGTGATCGTCTGCTCGAGTCATGTCGGCGATGGCGGGGCGCAGGCGGTGCGCGCGCTCGAAGCCGGCGCCGTGGAGTTGATCGCGAAGCCGAGTCTCGGCGTGCGCGGCTTCCTCAACGAGTCCGCGCTCATGCTCATCGATGCCGTGCGCGCCGCATCCGCCGTCCGCATCCCGATCCGCCGCGTGCCGGTGGACGCCATGCTGCCGCCGCCCGCCGTCGTGCCGGGACGCCGGTGCGAGACGGCGCGGGTCGTGGCCGTAGGCGCGTCGACCGGAGGAACGGAAGCGATCCGCGAGATTCTCGACGCGCTTCCCGCGTCGTCGTGCGGCCTCGTCATCGTGCAACACATGCCGGAGATGTTCACGCGGCCGTTCGCGAACCGCCTCAATGAGACCTCGGCGCTCGCGGTGAAAGAAGCGGAGGCGGGCGACGAAGTGCTGCCGGGACGCGCGCTCGTCGCGCCGGGGAACCGACATCTGATCGTGACGCGGCGCGGTACGCGGCTCGTCGTCGACGTGGTCGAAGGACCGATGGTCTCGCGTCACCGTCCGAGCGTCGACGTTCTATTTCGCTCCGTAGCCTCGGCCGTGGGTCCCGAGGCCGTCGGCGTCATCCTCACTGGGATGGGCGCGGACGGCGCGACCGGCCTGCTCGATATGCACCGCGCCGGAGCGCACACGATCGCCCAGGACGAGGCGACGTGCGCGGTGTTCGGGATGCCGAACGAGGCCATTCGCAGGGGTGGGGTGCGCGCCGTCCTGCCGCTCGAAAAAATCGCCGCGGCGATTGCCAACCGGCCGTAGCTACGAGTCGCGCGCCGCTCGCCAGGCGCTCATCAGTGCATTCTTGAAGGTCTCACCCTGATTGAGCGGGGCGATCTCGATCTTCATGATCTTCCCTGCACCGTCCTCGACTTCGATGACGTCTCCGACCAGCGACTCGCGGCGATGGCGGACGTCCCGCACGTCCTTCAGCCGGATGGCCGTAGATCGCGATGCCTTGTGGTAGATGACTCGATGGTTGGTGAGGATGGCCGCCTCGGTGCCGTCCATGCCGAGAGTCACATCGTAGTAGGCGAGGACTTCTTCTCCCGGAGCCAGGATCTTGTGCTTGTCCAGGTACACGAGAGCGTACTTGTCCATCTCATAGCCGAGCTTGACGCCGCCTTCCGGTGTGGACGAGATCCAGTAGGCCAACGCGGCGAAGAAGATCGCGCCGCCGGTGAAAACCACGCCGCAACCGATGAGCAGCACCTTCGGAAACGAACTTCCGCTTTTCTGTTCCATGGACGACCCATAGTAGCCGTAGTGGAACGCCGCCGTCCCGGCGGCTGGCCCGGCGGCGTCCTCGCCGCCGTGGCAGAACGCAGGCGCGGGACGCCTGCGGGCCAGCCGGCGAGGACGCCTGCGCTCCACGTTTTCGTGAAATCTCACGACATCTCGGGAATCCCGCCGGAGTGCGCCCCGCCCCAAAATCCACGTAACCGTTTACACAAAACGACTTACGCGCATGCCAACGCGTGGCGTCCGCATTGCGCTAGTGCGGCGCGACATGAACATCGAACCACACATTCACGAGACGCTTGCGGCCCAGAGATCGGCCGCGTGGAATGCAATCAATGACTCGGTGACCGGGCTGCCGAACCGACGCCGGATGCAGGAGCAGCTTGCTCATGCGGTCGTCCGTGCGCGGCGGCTCGACGAAGACTTGGCCATCCTCATCGTCGACGTCGACGCCTTCCGCATCGTCAACGCCGCGGCGGGGCAGGCGGCCGGCGATGCACTGCTCGTCGCGGCGGCGGAGCGGCTGGTGGCCTGCGCGGGCGACCATCTCGTCGCGCGAACCGGCGACAACGAGTTCACGCTCCTCGTCGCCGGAGAGTCGCCCGAGGCGACTCTGGAGATCGCGACCTCGGCCCTCGCCGCGTTTCACGAGCCGTTCGACATCGCCGGCCGCGACGTGCACGTCACCGTCAGCATCGGGATCTCCGATCTGGCGCGCGACGGCGACGGCGCCGACTTTCTGCTGCGCGCCGCGGCCGCCGCCCTGCGCCGCGCGAAAGAGCTCGGCGGCAATCAGCGCCAGCATTCCTCGAGCGCGCTGACCATCGCGGAATTCGAACGGCTGCACGTCGAGCGCCGCGTGCGGCGCGCGATCACCGACGGCGAGCTCTCGCTCGTGTACCAGCCGCAGATTCGGCTGAGCGACGGCGCGGTCCTCGGACTGGAAGCGCTGCTGCGATGGAACCGCGACGGCCGCACGATCCCCGCGGCCGCGTTCATCCGCACGATCGAGCACAGCCCGGTCATCGTCGACATCGGCGAGTGGGTGATCGGCGAGACCTGCCGCCAGATCCAGGAGTGGAGAAGCCTCGGACTGAACGTGCCGCGCATCGCGGTCAACATCGGCGCGCGCCACTTCCAACAGCCGCGTCTCGTCGATGCGATCCGCAGGCTGCTCGCGCAGTACGGCGTCGACGGCAGCTCCATCGAGCTGGAGATCACCGAGACCACCGCGATGCACGACGCCGAGGCCACCACACACACGATCGACGCGCTGCGCAGGCTCGGTCTTGCGATCACCATCGACGACTTCGGCACCGGCTACTCGTCGCTCGCGTATCTGAAGCGCTTCGCGATCACCGGTCTGAAGATCGATCGCACGTTCGTCTCCGATATCCCTTCCTCGCGCTCGGCCACGGCGATCGTGAACGCGATCGTTGCCACCGCGCATGCGCTCGACCTGCGCGTCGTCGCCGAGGGAGTGGAGACCCAGGATCAGGCCACGTTCCTCACCGAATCCCATTGCGACGAAGGCCAGGGCTACCTCTTCGCCGCACCCATCCACGCCAACGACATCCCCGCGTACCTGCAGAGCAGGAAGGAGACCACACATGCATCGTAAGAAGATTCTTCTCGTCGACGACTCGAGCACCATCCTGATGATGGAGAAGTTCATTCTCCGCAACGATCCCTACATCCTCATCACCGCGTCGAACGGCGAGGAGGCCGTGCAGAAGGCCGTGTCGGAGCAGCCCGATCTCATCCTGCTCGATGTGATCATGCCCCGCATGGGCGGCTTCGAAGCGTGCCGCTTGATCCGCGACAACGAGGCGTCGAAGCACATCCCGATCGTCATGGTCACCACGCGCGGCGAGGCCACGAACGTCGAGACGGGCTGGTTGAGCGGCTGTTCGGACTACATCACCAAGCCGATCAACGCCATCGAGCTTCTGGCCAAAGTACGCAGCATTCTCGGAGAAGTGACGGAGGTGGCCCAGTGAGCGGCGGCCGTTCTTACATCTCCAAGGCGCGCGAGGAACAGCAGCAGTACATCAACTCGCTGCTGCAGGAGAACGAGAAGCTCCGCGCCATCGCCGCCATGCTCGAGAACGACGTGCTGCGCGCGGAGGAACAACAGCGCGTCGCGAAGGCCGAGCTGCAGCGCCTGCTCGACCGTTTCGAAGAGATCGCCGGCGAGAACCAGCGCTTCGCCGAGCAGTACCAGCACATCGAGGAGCAGAGCAGCAATCTCGCGAACCTCTACGTCGCGTCGTATCAACTGCACACGAGCGTGGATCGCGAGACGGTGCTGACGACCATTCAGGAGATCGTCATCAACCTGATCGGCTCCGAGCAGCTCGCCATCTACGAGCGCAACGGCGACGCGGAATTCCGCCTGGCCGCGTCGTTCGGTCTCGACCAGGACCAGCTGATGGCTTTCGTGAGCGGCGAATACGCCACCGAGAAGCTCGGCGAAGGCCACATCTTCAGCGATCCGGCGGAACGGCAGCCGCTGACCGCGTGCGTGCCGCTGCAGATCTGCGACCAGGTCGTCGGCGCGATCCTCGTCTTCCGCCTGCTCGAGCACAAGCAGTCGCTGGAGACGGTCGATCACGAGCTGTTCGAGCTGCTCGCGGTGCATGCCTCCACGGCGCTGTACTGCGCATCGCTGCACGCGGACCGGGTGGTGGCGGGGTGAACGCCGCGACTTTCATGGCCGTGGAGGAAGCGCCGGAGAGCGTCTATCTCCATCCGGGGCAGCTCTACACTGCTTCGCACGCGGCGCTGGTCTCGACGGTTCTCGGATCATGCGTCGCCGTGTGCCTGTGGGATCCGGTTGCGCGCGTCGGCGGCATGAATCACTTCCTCCTGCCGACGGGCAAGGGTCCGCGCTACTGCAACGAGGCCATGACGCAACTGCTCGACGACATGGTGGTCCGCGGCGCGTCCGTGGCCCGCATCGTCGCGAAAGTGTTCGGCGGGGCGTGCGTCATCGCCGGATTCACCGGCCCGCGCAAAGCCATCGGCCCGATGAACACCGAGGCCGCGCTGCAGTTTCTCTCGGCGTACTCGATTCCGGTGCGCGCCGAACAGACCGGCGGACGCCGCGGACGCAAGCTTCTTTTCCACACCGGCACGGGTCAGGCCTACGTGAAGGAGATCTGAAATGA
Organism: Thermoanaerobaculia bacterium; assembly: GCA_035999335.1. GTDB lineage: Bacteria > Acidobacteriota > Thermoanaerobaculia > Gp7-AA8 > Gp7-AA8 > QHVT01. Next base: position 30,238 of record DASYGV010000173.1, read on the forward strand.
ACGAGCTGAAAGAAATGGCCATGCGCGACCTCGCCGCGCGGACGAGCTCCGCGGACACCGCGCCGACGCCTCAGCGCCCGAGCCCGGTGCAGCCGTTCCGCGGTACCTGCGTGATTCCCGAGGCGGGTGGCGTCGTGCCGCATTTGCTGACTACACCCACTTCTGAGAAGGCGCCATGAATCAGTACCTCTCGTTTCATGTCGCCGGCGAAGAGTACGCCGTGTCGATCCTCAAAGTGACGGAGATCATCGAGGGCGTCACGCTGACGCACGTCCCGGGCACGCCGTCGTGGATCCGCGGCGTGCTCAATCTCCGAGGCGCGGTCGTGCCGGTCGTCGACCTCGCGGTCAAGTTCGGGCTCGCGCCCACCGTTCTCACGCGCCGCACGTGCGTGGTGATCGTGGAGCTCGAGCACGACAACGGGCGCCTCGTCCTCGGCATGATGGCCGACTCCGTTCACCACGTCGTCGAGCACCGCTCCGATCAGATTCAGCCGCCGCCTTCCTTCGGTCGGAAGGTCCGCGTCGACTGCATCGAGGGGATGTGCGAGAACAGCGGCGCGTCCGTGGTGCTGCTCGACATCGATCGCGTGCTTTCGTCGAGCGAGATCCTCGCCGCGAGCCTCGTCGACGAGACCGCGATCGCGAGCTGAGTCACGTGTGACTTGAGCGCAGATCCGAGGATGGTGGAACGCCGCCGTCCCGGCGGCTGGCTCGGCGGCGTCCTCGCCGCCGCGCAGAAACGCAGAGCCTCCCCGCATCGCGGCGCTGGCGCGACAAAGACTCATAGTTCACGGATTCGTACAACGCCGCGGCCCCGGCGGGCCCTATATTTTCGGCATGAAGCGAAGCTGGGCAACGATCTTCTTCCTGGTCTTCGTCGCGGTCGACGTCCATCCCTGCACCACCTTCTGCATGAGCGTGGGCGACCGCGTGGTTTTCGGCGCGAATTACGACTGGTACACGCGCGTCGGAATGATCATGGTCAACAAACGGTCGGTGACGCGGGAATCGCTCACCCAGCGGCCGGCTCGCTGGAAGTCGCGGTACGCGTCGATCACCTTCAACCAGTACGGGCGCGGCTTTCCCGCCGGTGGCATGAACGAAGTGGGATTGGTCGTGGCTTTGATGGATCTCGCCGAGACGGAATATCCCGCCGTGGACAGCAGGCCCTCGGCGGGAGTGCTGGACTGGATTCAGTATCAGCTCGACCTCTCTGCCGACATCGACCAGGCCGTCGCGAACGCGTCGGCGATTCGCGTCGCCACCGGGAGCCGTGGGATTCACTACCTGATCGCGGATCGCACCGGGCGCGCGGTGACGATCGAACATCTGAACGGCGAGTTGGTGACGCACAGTGGCGCGACCCTTCCCGTTTCCGTGTTGGCGAATAGCCGGTACGACCAGTCGCTGGCGTACCTGGGCACCATGACCGGCTTCGGCGGCTCGCAGCCGGTGCCCGGCGGAACGGAATCGCTGCAGCGTTTCGCGCGCGCGGCGTCGATGATCCGCACGACGTCTTCGAGCGCGGACGCCGTGGAGCGTGCGTTTGCCATTCTCGACTCCGTGCGTCAGCCGAACACGCGCTGGAGCATCGTGTACGACCCCACCGCGGGCCGTGTTCATTACCGTACGGATCAGAATCGCGCGCCGCGCTGGATCGCGTTTTCATCGTTCGAAGCGGGATGCGTCGCGCCGGTAAAAATCCTCGACATGAACGCCGCGCACGAAGGCGATCTCGCCCCGTATTTCACGGACTACACGACTGACTCGAACATTGCGCTCGTCAACGCCGCCTATGACGACACGCCGGTCTTTCAAGTCTCGCCCGAGTCCCGCCTCCGGTGGGCGCTGCATCCGGAGAAGGAATCGTGCGCCGTTCCAACGCGCACGCGCGCGGTCCGGCACTAGCCGGCACGGCCGGCCGCGCTGGTTGGCCTAGCCTTGGGCACTTGCGGTCCCTCCGAGGCCGACTTTTGCCGCGCAGCTCCTGGCATCAGGGAAGAATCTCAAACGCTCGTACGTGTTTCGGACGGACAACGGTGAAGTGCCGTCGGTCCAGCGTGGCGATGACTTCGAGGCCGAGTCTCTCGGCGAGGGCCACGACGGATGCGTCGACGGTCCCGAGGGGTAGATCGCGATATCGGGCTACGAGCTCTGCGATGCTGATCGTCGGGCCTCCTGCCGAATGATCTCCTCGATACGGCGCGCTGTGTCATGCCGTCCGCTTCGCCCCGCTTTAGCCGCGATCAGTTTCCGTCGCGCGACTCCTGCTTCTCGCGTGACGTCTGCGATCGTGCTTCCGCGACGTGCTGCCTCGTGACGCAATTTCGCGTCGAGATTGTTCGGGAGCTTCACCGTGATGCGCTTCATGGTATGCCAGCATGCCTACGCGAATCATGCGACGTCAATGCGCTAAAGGGGAGGTTCGAGGTTGGTGCCCAGGGACGGAATTGAACCGCCGACACGCGGATTTTCAGTCCGCTGCTCTACCAACTGAGCTACCTGGGCGGGAGCCTCTCGAAGAGCGGCGCGCAAGATACCAACAGCGCACCACGCGCGCAAGCGGTGTTCTAAACGCCTGCCGGCGAGAATCATTCCGCGGGTTGGCGGTTGGCGGGGAACGGGAGAGAAACGGTGTACATCTCCCGCCAACGCCAACCGCACATCCCCATTGACATGGCACGCTTGCGGCGTACACTCCCTCCGCCGCTATTTGAGTGGCGGCCTGGCCGCCTAATCCTCGGCGCCGAGGAACGGGGGAACCAACGAAGAGACGGCTTGCCACCGTCCGGGGTGAATCCAGCCAGAAGCTGGTAGGGCTTCCAGCCCGAATCCGACAGCTAACCTCGTAGGCAGCGGAAGGCTCGGCCAAGCAAACGCCGCGAAGATCTCGCGGCGTTTGTCATTTTCAGACCGTCCCCACCTTTCCAGATCCTTTTCATGGTGCTAGAGTGCGCGCCATCCGAGCAAACGTGTGCCAGCCTCGAGGCCGGCACGATTCAAAATGTAGAACTATTGTGAACGGTCTGCCGAAGGTCCGGCACGATTCGGCAACATGGTTTTGCTACTCAACTCCATCGCATTCAACGGGTTGTCGGGTCCTGGCACCCACGGCCGGGAACCTGCACGAAACGTTCGTTCCAGAACAGGAAAGGAGACTGTATGAAACGGTGCCCTCCCCTTTGGTATCGCGCGGCTTTCGCCGCACTGCTCGTCTCGCTGATGGCCTTCAGCGCATTCGGACAGGGTCAGTCAAGTACGTTGTACGGCAATGTTGTCGGCAACGATGGAGCCGCCCTTCCGGGCGTGACCGTCACCCTGACGGGTGTCGGCGCTCCCCAGGTCAGCGTCACGGACGATCAGGGTCGCTTCCGCTTCCCCAACCTCTCGCCCGGGACCTACACCCTCAAGGCTGAGCTGGCCGGCTACGGCACAGCGACGCGTGCGGGCATCGGCGTCCGTCTCGGCGCGAGCCCCGACGTCACCCTGACGCTGAACCCATCGGTGGCTCAGACGATCACGGTCACGGCCGAGGCCCCGCTCCTCGACGTCCGCAAGACCGGCACGGGCGCGACCATCAGCAAGGTCGAGCTCGAGGCGATCCCCAGCGGCCGCGATCCGTGGGTCATTCTCCAGCAGACTCCGGGCGTGCTCATCGACCGCGTCAACGTCGGCGGCAATGAGTCCGGACAGCAGTCGTCCTTCGTCGGCAAAGGCGCCACGACCGATCAGACCTCGTGGAACGTCGACGGCGTCAACATCACCGACGTCGGAGCGCTCGGCTCCTCGCCGACCTACTATGACTTCGACTCGTTCGAAGAAATGCAGATTGCGACGGGCGGTTCCGACCCGCGCATCCAGACCCCCGGCGTGCAGGTGAACATGGTCACCAAGCGCGGCACGAACGATCTCTCGGGCTCCGCGCGTTACTTCGCGACGAAGAATTCGTGGCAGTCCGATCCGTCGATTCCGGACGAAGCGACGGCCTATCTGGCCGCCGTCAACGAGATCGACGACATCTCCGACATGGGCGTCGAGGCCGGCGGACCGGTCATCCGCGATCGTCTGTGGCTCTGGGCAGCCTACAGCCTTCAGCAGATCGATCTGCTGCAGGCGTCCGGCACGATCCACCTCGCGGACAAGACCGAGCTCGAGACGTTCAACGGCAAGTTGAACGCGCAGCCGTTTGTTGCGAATAGCCTCAGCCTCGCGGGCATGATCGGCAACAAGATCAAGCTCGGCCGCAACGTCGGTCCGACGCGCCCGCAGGAGACCGGCTGGAACCAGGACAGCAGCTACGACGGTCCGACGATGTGGAAGCTCGAAGACACGCACGTGTTCAGCTCGAACTTTTATCTCACCGGCCTCTACTCGAAGGTGCAGGGCGGCTTCCAGCTCATCTCCGACAACGGCCAAGGCTGCAATGACATCGACTGCGGCCTTTCCGGCAAGCCCACGACCTGGAACTTCAGCGGCGCCGACATCGGCCCGCAGCCGGGTGACGATCTCCCGCACAACAGCTACTACAACTACTACACCGAGCGTCCGCAGGATCAGTACCGCCTCGACGGCTCGACGTTCTTCAACACCGGGTCGCTGTCGCACGAGCTGAAGTTCGGTCTCGGCAACCGCGATGCGGACGTCCGCTCGCTCTTTGCGTGGCCGGGCGACCAGCTCGTGTTCCTCGGCACCAACGACGCGTTCTACGGTGGAGCGTTGGCGGGCGAGCACACCGTGCAGCTCAACCGCTTCTCCGACTTCACGTACAACGTGACTTCGACCGACTTCTACGTCGGCGACACGATGCTGCTCGGCAACCTGACCCTCCAGGCCGGTCTCCGCTGGGACAGCCAGGTCGGCTCGATCACGGGCGGCGTCACTCCTGCGAATCCCATCGTTCCCGACCTCATCCCTCAGATCACCTACCAGTCCTCGGAAGATCTCGAGTGGAACAGCATCTCTCCCCGCATCGGGCTGACCTACGCTCTCGGTGCCGACCGGAAGACGCTCCTTCGCGCCGCCGCGAACCGCTACGTCGACCAGATGGGCGGCCTGCTCGTTTACGGTCCTTCGCCCGCGGCGTATAGCTACCTCTACATGTCGTTCAACGACACCAACGGAAACCTCCGCGCCGACTTCGGCGAAGTCGTCCCGGGCTCCGTGTACGGCTTCTACGGTGTCGACATCAACGATCCGACGGCTGCGACTCGCCGCTGGGACAGCGATATCGATCCGCCGCATACAGACGAGCTGCTGTTCGGATTCGAGCGCGAGGTCTTCACCGACTTCGTGTTCGGCGCCACCGCCACCTACCGCAAGATGAACAACTTCGTCGAACAGGCGGCCGAGAAGCATCGCGGACAGGGCGACTTCTACACCAGCGCGGACTACGAGCAGGTCGGCACCGTGACCGGCACGGTCGGCAACGGCGGCCCGGCGTACTCCGTTCCGGTGTATGACATCAAGAGCTCCGTTGCGGACACGGTCGGTCTTCCGACGTATTACGTCTTCCGCAACAAGCCCGACTACAGCCAGACCTACAAGGGTCTCGAGCTGACCGGCACCAAGCGCATGTCCAACCGCTGGATGATGCGCGGCAGCTTCACCTGGTACGACTGGACGCAGGACATCGGTGACGGCGCCGTCGTCGACCCGACGAGCCTTCGCTCCGGCGGCTTGTGCAGCAACTGCGACGGCGGCATCGTCTCGCAGGGCTCCGGCACCGGTTCCGGCGCCAAGGGCGGCGTCTACATCAACTCGAAGTGGGCGTACAACCTGACCGGCGCGTACCAGATCCCGGTGATCGAGACCTCGCTCGGCTTCAACGTCACCGGGCGTCAGGGCTACCCGATCCCGTACATCCACCGCTTCGGCGCGTCGACCGGAAACAAGCCGGTGCTCGTCGTCGAGGACATCGATTCGCATCGTCTGCCGAACCTGATGACCATCGACCTGCGCCTGGCGAAAGACCTTCGCCTCGGCCCCGTCGGATTCACGATCTCGGCCGACGTGTTCAACGTCCTCAACCGCAACACCGTGCTCCAGCGCAACGTGACGTCGGCTGCTTCGTTCCGCACGCAGCAGAACCGCATCACCGAGGTGCTCTCGCCGCGCGTCATCCGTCTCGGCGCGCGTCTGACGTTCTAATCCGGCATCGCATTGCCAAACTGAGACCGCCGGGGCAACCCGGCGGTCTTTTTTTGGAAGACGGGACCGGGTGCCTGCGTTCTTTCCCCGTGGTTCGCGTTCCCAATCACAGGAGGATTCATGCGTAGATTCACCACCGTCATGACCGTCGTGCTCTCGCTGCTCGCGACGGCGGCATCGGCCCAGGTCCGAGGCAAGGCTCGTCTGCAGGGCGTCGTGACCGAGCAGGGCAGCGGCAAGCCGGTCGATGGAGCCACCGTCACGGTCGCTCCGGCCAATGGATCGACGACTCCGATCGTCACGAAGACCAACAACAAAGGACGCTGGTCCGCGCTGGGCCTGACCGGTGGCCAGTGGAACGTGGACATCGAGGCGAAGGGCTACGAGGCCAGCCGCGGCACGGTCAACGCCAGCGAAGTGCAGATGGTCCCGCCGATCAAGACCGAGCTCGTTCCGGTCGTGCAGGAAGAAGCGCCGGCCCCGGTCGAGACCGCGCCGTCCGTTCCGCAGGAGGTCGTCGACGCGATCAACCTCGGACAGGAGCTCATGGCTGCCGAAAAGTACAAGGAAGCGATCGTCGAGCTCGAGAAGGCAATTCCCGCGCTGCCGGACAACATGGCCCTCAAGCAGGTCGCCGCGCAGGCGTACTACAAGGCCGGTGAGCTGAAGAAGGCCATCGAGCTGCTCGAGGTGGTCACGAAGTCGCCGGAGTCGAACAACGGCGTCGTGCTGCTGCTGACGAACCTCTACCTCGAAAACAGTCAGCTCGACGAAGCCAAGGCGCGTCTGGCCGCGTTGCCGGCGGACGCGATCGTCGATCCGACTGTGTACATGAACATCGGCATCCTGTTCCTCAACAAGAACAACCCGACCGAGGCGGCGACTTACCTCACCAGCGCGGTGAACATGGACGCGACGCGCGCGGACCTCTTGTACTACCGCGGACTCGCGAACCTGCAGATGAAGAAGATGAAGGAAGCGAAGGCCGACTTCGAGAAGGTGCTCGCGCTCGCGCCGGATTCGCCGGAAGGCCGCGACGCCAAACAGCTCATCGACAGTATCAAGTAGGTTTCATCAGTTTATCCCGCGCGTAGACGCGGGATCTTCGGTGCCGCCGCGTGACCTGTGGCATGAGCGGCGTCCGTGCGCGAGGAGATCCCGCGTCTACGCGCGGGATAAACTGGAGAGCAGATGAGAACGTTCATCGCGGTTCTTGCCGCGCTCCTCACGCTCTCATGCGGCCGGTTCGGCGGTCTCACCCCGTCGAGCACGACCCCGGTCATCCTCATCTCCATCGACACGCTCCGCTCCGATCGCCTTCCGGCGTACGGCTACACGGGCGTGTCCACGCCCAATCTCGACGCGCTTCGCAAGGACTCCATCCTCTATCAACGCGCGTACAGCCACTGTCCACTGACGCTGCCTTCGCACACGAGCATGCTCACCGGCTTGCTGCCGTCGGAACACGGCGTGCGCGACAACGTCGGATATCGACTCGAACCGAAGATTCCGACGCTGCCGGAGTTGTTGAAGAAAAATGGATACGCCACCGGCAGCGCGATCTCCGCTTACGTTCTTCGCCGCGAGTCCGGCATCTCCCGCGGCTTCGACTCCTACGACGATCAGACCGAAGCCCTCGGCGACGCCGCGGCGATCGGGTACGTGCAGCGCGCGGGCGGTGAGACGATCAAGGCCGCGCAGCAGTGGCTCGACAAGAACGCAGAGAGTCCGTTCTTCCTCTTCCTCCATCTCTACGAGCCGCACACGCCGTACACGCCGCCCGAGCCGTTCCGCTCGCAGTACAAGGACGCATACGACGGCGAGATCGCCTACGTCGATCAGCTCATCGGCGACTTCATTGCCAATCTGCAGCAGCGCGGGCTCTACGACAAGGCGATGATCGTGCTCCTCTCCGATCATGGGGAAGGGCTCAACGATCACGGCGAGGAGGAGCACGGCGTGTTTCTCTATCGCGAGGCCATCCAGGTCCCGCTGATGGTGAAGATGCCGAAGTCGGCGAAAGGCGGCGAGACGGTCGCGGCGCCGGTGCAGCTCATCGATGTGTTCCCGACCATTCTCGAGCAGACGAAGACGCCGCTGCCGAAGCTCCAGAACAACGCCCGATCGCTGCTGGCGTTTCTCGATGAGGGCATTCCTTCGCGCCAGATCTACTCGGAGACGTATTACGCACGGCTGCACTTCGGCTGGAGCGATCTGCATTCACTGATCGAGTCGAACGAGCACTACATTCACGGGCCGATCCCGGAGCTGTTCGACGTCGTCGGCGATCCGGCGGAGAAGAAGAACACGTACGCCGACAACCGGCGCGCGTCGTTCCGCATGCGCAACGCGATCACGCCGCTGGTGAAGGCGGCCAGCGCGCCGACGCAGATCGATCCCGAGGAGGCCGCGAAGCTTGCGGCCCTCGGATATGTCGGCTCGACCGTCAGCACCAGCGACGACGAGGAGCTGCCGGACCCGAAGACGACGATCGGGACGTTTCGCCAGATCAAGATCGCGTTCACGCACTTCCGCGATCTGCGGCTCGAGGAGTGTCTGAAGCTCGTCGACGAGCTGCTCGCCGACAACGACAAGATCGTCGACATCTGGGACCTCAAATCGAAGGCGCTGTCGAAGCTGGGACGCAACGAAGAAGCGATCGCCGCGGCGCGCGAGGGATTGAAGCGGCAGCCGAACGCGGTCGGACTGATCATGGCCGTGGCGAATCTTTCGATCATGACCGGTGAGCTCGCGCAGGCCGAGCAGCACGCGGACCTGTTGTTGAAGACCGATCCGGCGCGCACTCACGAGATCCGCGCGCGCGTGGCCGCGCAGCGGAACGACTACGAGACAGCGAAGAAGGAAGCGGAGCTGGCGCTGAAAGATGCGCGCGATCCGTCGATCGGTCTGATGACTCTCGGGCTGATCTCCAAACAACAGAACCAGCTCGAGCCTGCACTGAAGTATTTCGACCAGGCGGCGCAGAGCGTCGCCAAGCACAAGAACCAGAAGATCCCCAACCTGCAGCTCTATCGCGGCGATCTGCTCGCGCGCCTCGGACGCAATCGCGAAGCGGAAGAAGCTTTCCGCACGGAGATCGCCGCATATCCTCAGCAGCCCGAGGCGTATGGCTCGCTGATCCTGCTGTTGTCGAGTGAAGGACGCGTGGACGAAGCGACGAAGCTCGTGTTCAAGCTCGTCGAAGCCGCGCCGCTGCCGCCGTCGTACGTGACGATCTCCGAGACGTTGAAGGCCGTTGGCGACGATCGCGGCGCGGTGTACTGGGCGAGGCAAGGCGTGAAGAAGTTCCCCAAGCATCGCGTTCTGCAGAGTCTCTCGCGCACATTCACGGTGGCGGGATGAGGGAACGTTGGGGGGCCGGCGCCTCGCCGGCCGTACCGCCGGCGCCCCCGCCGGCCGGGGGCCGGCGGTACGGCCGCCGGGGCGGCGGCCCTCCGTTTCTTCTCTTTGTCCTCCTTGCTCTCGCTTGCACCAAACCCGAAGCCTCCGCCCCGCGCGTGTCGATGGACGTCATCCTCGTCACCATCGACACCTGGCGCGCCGACGCCGCGGGCTTCGCGGGCAACGCGAATGTCGAGACGCCTTTCCTCGATTCGCTCGCGTCACGTGGCGTCGTGTTCTCCAACGCACATGCGCAGAACGTGGTCACGTTGCCTTCGCACGCGAACATCCTCACCGGCCTTAATCCTTATCAGCACGGCGTGCGCGAGAACGCGGGCTACGTGCTCGACGAGAAAACGAACACGCTCGCGGAGAGACTGAAGGCCTTCGGCTACGCGACCGGCGCATTCGTCGCCGCGTATCCGCTCGATCGACGCTACGGACTCGCGCAAGGCTTCGACGTCTACGACGACAACTACGGCAAGGGCCGCGCGACGCTCGACTTCACCGTTCAGGAGCGTCCCGCGACCGCCGTTCTCGAATCGGCGGCGAAGTGGTGGCATTCGCAGGAAGGGAAGAAGCGCTTCCTCTGGGTCCATCTCTACGAGCCGCACGCGCCGTACGTGCCGTCGTACCTCGGAGAGGTCGGCAAGGTCGACGCGGCGCTGCAACAGCATCTCGCGCCGATCGTGAATGAAAACACGATCGTGATCGTCACCAGCGATCACGGCGAAGCCCTCGGCGATCACGGCGAGCTGACGCACGGTCTGTTCGCGTACGAGGCGACGTTGAAAGTCCCGCTGATCGTTGCCGCGAAGGGATTGAAAACGCGCAACGAGACGAAGGCCGTGCAGCACATCGACATCGCGCCGACAGTGCTCGGCGCCGCGGGAGCGCCGCCGGCCGGCGAGCTGCCCGGGCAAGATCTCCTCGGCCAGCTCGCCGCGCGCGACACGTACTTCGAAGCGCTCTCCGCATCGCTGAGCCGCGGATGGGCGCCGCTCACCGGCCTCATTCGCAACGATGCGAAATTCATCGAGCTCCCGATCGCCGAGCTGTACGACCTGAAGACGGATCCCGCGGAGTCGAAGAACCTCTATATCGAGCGCCGGCGCGACGCCGTTGCCGCGCGTACGACGCTCGCGTCGTTGCAGACCGCGCCCGCCGCGCCCCGCAACATCAGCGCCGAGGAGGTCGAGCGGCTCCGCAGCCTCGGATACATCGCCGGTTCGACGACCAGAGGCACGAAAGACGATCCCAAAACGCTGCTGCCGGTCGATCAAAAAATGCATCGAGTCATCGATTCGTTCCAGCACGGCAAGACCGACGAAGCGATCCAACTCGCGCGCGAAGTCGTCGCCGCGCAGCCGCGCATGGCCGCCGGCCGCGAGCTCCTCGCGTTCGTGCTGCAGGAATCGAATCGCGTCGATGAGGCGATCGACGTTCTGCAACGCATCGTGAAAGAGGGACAGGGGAGCGAGGCGACCAAAGTCCAGCTTGCGCTTTTGCTGAATGAGACGAAGCGGCCGGCCGAGGCTTCGGCGCTGCTGGCGCCGATCGCGTCGAATACGGACAACCCCGACGTCCTCAACGCGTACGGCCTCGCACTTGCGGATCAGGGGAAAGTGCAGGAAGGCATCGCGCAACTGCGGCGTTCGCTCGAGCTCGATCCGAACAACGCGCCCGCGGTGCAGAACATCGGCATCCTCGCGCTCCGCGCGGACGACGTCGCCGCCGCGCAGCGCAACCTCGAAGCCGCGCTCGCGCTCAATCCGAGGCTGCCGCTTGCGCTGAATTCGCTGGGCGTCGTGAAAGCGAGGCAGAACGACTTCAATGCGGCGATCGATTTGTGGAAGAAGGCGATCGAGCTCGACCCGAAGCAGTACGACGCACTCTTCAATGTCGCGCTCGTCGCCACCCGCACAGGCCGCCGCGAGGATGCGCTGTGGGCGCTGGACCGCTTCGCGCGCACCGCGCCGCCGTCGCGATATGGGCGCGAGATCGCGGAAGCGCGCGCGGCGCTGGCGCGACTGAAGTAGAGGATGAGGGGTATTCTGTCCCGCATGAACAAACCCGCGCTGTTCCTCGGCCTACTCGTGGCCGCGATGCCCGTGTTCGCGGCCGCCCAGCAGTACACCGAGACCGTGCAAGTCACGATCGTCGAAGTCCCGGTCACGGTCGTCGACCGCTCGGGTAATCCCGTCAACGGCCTCACCAAGAACGACTTCGAGGTCACGGATGACGGCAGAAAGGCGAAGATCGTTGGGCTCGACTCCATCGACATGTCGAAGGTGGCGGTCTATGACAACGCCACGCCGCTGCCGCCCGCCGCGTATCGCAACTTCCTGCTTCTCTTCGATCTCGCGAACTCTTCGCCCGGAACGATCGGCCGCGCGCAGACGGCGGCCAAAGACTTCGTGAAATCGCAGATCGGCCGCCGCGACCTCGCCGCAGTCGCGACGTTCACCGTCGATCGTGGACTGCAGGTCGTCACCAGTTTCACCAGCGACAAAGACCTGCTCGATCACGCGATCACGACGCTCGGCCATCCGACCTACTACAAAGTGGAGGACCCGCTGCGCATCGCGTTTACCACCATGAAGGGCTTCATGGAGGTGGAGAAGCACGGCATCCGCGAATCGGTAGATGTCCCGATAGCGGAGCTGCTGCAGTGGACGAAGATGACGGACAAGGTCCGAGATCTGGAAGCCACACGCCGGCTGCGAAGACAGTTCGATTCGCTGGCGGACGTGGCACGGGTTCTCGATCCTCTGCGTGGACAGAAACAGGTCGTACTGCTCTCCGAGGGCTTCGATCCTCGCCTCGTGCAGGGGAGGGAAGACCTCTCGACGTTCGCCGTCGAGTCGGCCAGCCACTCCACCCCGACCGACACGGGTGACGACTCCAATTTCGGATCCGCGGCATTGATGACCGACCTCGAGAAGATGGCCCAGGCGTTCCGCCGCTCCGGCGTGACTCTGCATGCCATCGACGTCAAGGGGTTGCGAACCAACGTCGACGCATCCGAAGGCTCGAAGAAAACGAATACCGGAGACTCGCTGTACTTCATGGTCCGTCCCACCGGCGGCACGGTCTTCAAGAACGCCAGCGATCTCACCGAGAACTTTGCGCGGCTTCTCAAGCAGCAGGAGACCGTATACCTCCTCGCCATCGAATCGAAGCTCGAGAAACCCGGCAAGGTCCACACGCTGAAAGTGAAAGTGCCGTCGATGAAAGGCGCGAAGATCACCCATCGCGCCGCCTACTACGAGGCGCTGCCGAAGGTGTCGCCGCTCGAGCAGACCCTCTCGCTGGCCGACATCATGATGACCGACGCCGACGTGAAGGACGTTCCGCTGGCCATGACCGCGATGCCGCTGCCGTCGAAGAGCGGCGGCGCGCGGCTGCCGATCGTGCTCGAGATTCCGGGCGAAGGCCTGCTGAAGAACGTCACCGGCAACAGCGTCACCGCGAACCTCTTTGTCTACGCGTTCGATGAACAGTTTCAGATCAAGGACTTCCTCCAGCAACGCATCAGTCTCGATCTGACGAAGAGCGGCACTGCGCTGCGCGGCGCGGGGCTGCGCTACGTCGGCATGCTCACGCTTCCGCCGGGAAAGTACGCGGTGAAAGCTCTCGCGCGCGTCGAGGAGACCGGACGCGTCGGCTTCCTTCGCACGGACATCGACGTCCCCGCGACGAACGGGCCCGCGATCCTGCCGCCTGTGTTCGTCAGCGATCGTCCGGGCTGGATCAACGTCGCTGCACCGGAGAGCGGCGCGAGCGCGGTCGCCGTGTTTACCGCGGCTGGGAAGGCCTTTGTTCCCGCGCGCAAAGCTTCGCTGAAGAACGACGGCGCGTATCGCGTGGCGCTTTTCGTCCATGACACCCCCGCCGAGGGGCTGGACATCTCGCCGATGGTCGTGAGCGCTGACGGGAGCTCGCAATTTGCGCCGATGGCGCTGGTAGGTCGCACGGCCGCGGATTCCGAAGGGTCGGCGAAAGTGTTGCTCGAGTTCAAGCCGGTGAATTTTGCCGCGGGCGATTACAAGCTCCAGTTCACCGTCAAACCGAAGGACGGACAGCCTTCGGTCGTCGACGTACCGTTCCGGATCGAGTAAGGAAAATCATGCGAAGACTCCTGATCGCCCTTCTGCTCGCGACGCCCCTGTTATCCACATCCGCCCAGCGCATCGCTGAATCCGTCCAGGTCACCGTCATCGAAGTCCCGGTCACGGTCGCCGATCGCGGCGGCAACTCCGTGCGCGGTCTGGCCGCGGAGAACTTCGAGGTGTACGTCGACGGCCGCCGCGTGCCGATCGAATATTTCGAGACCGTCGATCTGACGACGATCAGCGCGGGCGCGCCGAAGCAGGGAGCGACGGCCGTTCCGGTCGCCGCGTATCGCAACTTCCTGCTGATGTTCGACGTCGCGAACTCCGAGCCCGGGATCACCGCGCGAGCGAAGGAAGCGGCGAAGCAGTTCGTCGAGACCCAGCTTCGCGCGCGCGATCTCGTCGCCGTGTCCACGTACACGAACGAACAGGGCGCGCGCATGATCACGAGCTTCACGCGCGACCGCGAGCTGCTGCTCAACGCGATTCGCACGCTCGGTGATGCGAAATACTTCAAGCCCGCCGATCCGCTGTTGATCTCCGCGAAGATGAATCCCTTCGAGCCCGAGGTTGTGGACGGCATGGAGGGGCTGGCCGCGCAGCACGCGAAGGAGCTCGACGCACGCTCGACCCAGATCCAAGACATCAAAAACCGCGAACAGATCCGGACGCAGATCCAGAACTTCGGCGTCATCGCCCGCGCGCTCGACCGCCTGCGCGGACAGAAGCAGATCATCCTCCTCTCGCAGGGATTCGATGCGCGTCTCGTCACCGGCCGCACGGATCTTTTGTCAGAAGCTGCCCAACGGGAGAACCAGGCGGCCGAGCGGGGACAGACCTGGTTGGTCGACACCGAACAGCGCTTCGGCAGCGCCAGTGCCACGAACGAGATCTCCGGGATGGCGGAGATCTTCCGCCGTTCCGACGTCCGCCTCCACGCGATCGACATCCGCGGCGTGCGTTCCGACGTCGATGCGCGCGAAGGTTTGAAGAAATCGAACAACGAGGGGCTGTTCCTCGTCACGCGTCCCACCGGCGGGACCGTGATCCGCAACTCGAACGATCTCTCCGGGCAGTTCGACCAGCTCCTCCGCCAGCAGGAAGTGATCTATCTCCTCGGCTTCACGTCGAAGGAGACCGGCAAGCCGGGCACGTTCCACAAGATCAACGTGAAGCTCGCCGGCGCGAAGGGCGACGTCACGCACCGCGCCGGCTACTACGAAGTGCTTCCGCAGATGAATGCGCTGGAGGCGACGCTCAGTCTGTCCGAGCTGATCATGACCGACACCGAAGTGCGCGACGTGCCGCTGGCGGTGTCGGCGACGCCCGTGCCGGGTGCGAATGAGCGCGCGCGCGTGCCGGTCGTCATCGACGTCACCGGCGCGAAGCTCCTCGAAGGCGTGAGCACCCCGAATATGACGGCGAACGTGTTCGTGTACGCGTTCGACGGCAAGGGACAAGTGGTGGATTACGCGCAGCAGCGCATCGCGCTCGACCTGACGCAGACGGCGGAAGCTGTGCGCGCGACGGGTGTGCGTTACGTGAGTGCGCTCGACCTGCCGCCGGGCGAATATTCGCTGAAGACGCTCGTCCGCGTCGACGAGACCGGACGCATCGGACTCTCGCAGTCCCGCGTCGTCGTCCCGAAGTTCGGCGCGACGGCGGTGCTCCGCCCGGTGGCGGCGGGGCCGGCGAGCGGCTGGGTGACGCTGGTCAGTCCGACGCGCGGCGCCGTTGCGGCGGAGATCCTCGCACTCGGCGAGACGCCGTTCATCCCCGGCACGCGCGTCGAGATCGCGTCCGGCGCGGAGCAGCAGATCGTGTTGATGGTCCGCGGCCTGCCCGCCGACAAGCTCTCCATCACGCCGATGCTCGTCTCTCCGGATGGTTCCGCGCGACCAGCGCCGGTGACGCTCGCGGGACGGACGTCGCCGGACGCGCATGGCGTCGCGAAGCTGCTGTACAAGTTTCAGCCGCTCGATGTCGCGGCAGGGAGCTATGAGTTGAAGTTCACGGTGGTGCCGCAAGGGAGTCTGCCCACGGTCGTGGGCCTGCCGGTGGTGGTGAAGTAGCGCCGTTTCAGTTTATCCCGCGCGTAGACGCGGGATCTCGGGTTATCCCGCGCGACTCTTGCGACGTGCGGTACACGAGCCGTCGCCTGTCGGAATGTGCGACGCGGGATCACCGGAGATCCCGCGTCTACGCGCGGGATAAACTGAATATACTTCCCCCGATTGCAGAACGGCGTCTCTGAATTCGAGCAGCGCATCGGCTACACGTTCCAGAAGCGCGAGTTGCTGCGCCGTTCCCTCACGCACAAGTCCTACTCGCACGAGGCGAAAGAGCTCGACGTTCGCCACAACGAGACCTTCGAGTTCCTCGGCGACTCCGTGCTCGGCTTCGTCATCGGCGATCTCCTCTTCAACCACTTCCCGCATCTCGACGAAGGCGCACTCTCGAAGATGAAGGCCTTCCTCGTCAGCGCGTCGAGTCTCGCCGCGAAGGCGCGCCACTACGGCATGGGCGAAGTGATCCTCCTCGGCGTCGGCGAAGAGAAGACCGGCGGCCGGAAGAAGGACTCACTGCTGGCGAATCTCTTCGAGGCCGTCATCGCCGGGATCTATCTCGACGGAGGCGTCGAGCCGGCGCGCGATCTGATCATCCGCTCGTTCGCGGACGACATCGCGAGAATCGATCAGCAGGACCTCCTCTTCAGCGACTACAAGACCGCGTTGCAGGAGATCGCCCAGGGACGCGGGCTGCCGCTGCCCGAGTACAACGTCGTGGACGAGGTCGGGCCCGATCACGACAAGACCTTCGTCGTCGAGGTGCGCGTCGGCAGCCTCGCCACGCGCGGCGAAGGCTCGTCGAAGAAAGAAGCGCAGCAGCAGGCCGCAAGGCACGCGCTGCAGGAATTCGCGGCGAAATATGGCGCGCCTGCGTAAGAGCCTCGCGCTGTTCCTTCTCGTGCTGGCCACGACTGCGCCCGCGCAGCGCACCGACCTCGACCGCATCCGCACCGACATCTCCCGCCTGCGCGCACGCCTCGACGAAGTGCGCCGTCAGGCGCAATCCGCAACGCGCGAACTGGAGGAAGTCGAGCTCGAGCTTGGCATCCGCACGCACGAGCTCGAGCTCGCGGCCGCGGCGGAAGCGCGGCTCGCGGCCGAACAGCGGGCCATCGAGACGCAGATCGCGGCGCTCGTGCCGCGGATCGCGCAGCAGAAGGCCGACCTCCGCAAACGCCTCGTCGCGCTGTACCGCATGGGCGGGTTGAGCTACGTGCGGATGTTCCTCGCGCTCGACGAAGACAAGAACCCGATCGAGGCCGTGTCGATGCTGAGCTATCTCGTCACGCGCGACTCGCGGCTCGTCTCGCGGTTTCAGTCCGCGCGCGCGCAGCTCGCGATCCAGCGTCAGCAGCTCGCGGAAAAACAGACGCGGCTGCAACAGACGCGCAAGGTCGTCGAAGAGCGCCGCCGCGCGGTGATCGCCGCGCGCGAGCAGCAGCTGCGCGTCGTCACACGTCTGCGATCGGTCGAGACCGGGACCGCTGCGCAGCTCGCCGCGCTCGAGGAGAAGGCGCGCAGGCTTCAGCGCCTCGTCGACGTGCTTTCGCGCCAGAAACGAGGCGAGGCGACCTCGATCGACATCCGCAGCGTGCAGGGCGCGCTCGAGTGGCCGATGCAGGGCACGGTCGTCGAGCACTTCGGCCGTCAACGTAACCCGAAGTTTTCAACCTTCACCGTGAACAACGGCCTGAAAATCGAAGCAGTTCCGGGTACACAGGTCCGCGCGGTGTTTCAGGGAACAGTTCTATTTTCACAGTGGTTCAAGGGATACGGAAACTTGATCATCCTCGATCACGGCAATCGCGTCTTCACCTTGTACGGCAATCTCAAGGCACCGGCCGTCGCCGTGGGCGAACGGATCGTCACCGGCCAGCCGATTGCAGGCGTGGGCGAGAGCGAGGATGCGAGCTCAGGGCATCTCTACTTCGAGGTGCGCCAGGACAACAAACCGGAAGATCCTCAGAAGTGGTTGCGCTGATGACAAAAAAAAGAATTGTGTTCCTCGCTCTCTCCGTCGCCCTGATGGTCACACTGCTGGCCGGCGCGCTGTTCGGCCAGACGGCGCAGAAGACCAACGTCTACCGCTACCTGAGCATCTTCCACGAGGTCTTCGACCTCGTGCGCAGCAACTACGTCGACACCGTCGCGTCCGATGAGCTCATGGAAGGCGCGTTCTCCGGCGTAACGGATGCGATCGACGAGTTCAGCTACTACGTTCCGCCCGCGCAGATGAACGCCTACAAAGGCTTCACCGACGTCGAGGACAACAACCTCGGCGTGGTCGTCACGAAGCGCTTCGGCTACGCGTACGTCATCGCGCCGGTGGTTGGCTCGCCGGCGGAGAAGGCCGGCCTCTCGCGCGGCGACTTCATCGAGTCGATCGACGGAGTGTCGACGCAGAAGATGGCCGTTTGGCAGATCCGCGCGGCACTGCAGAAGAACCGCGCGGTGAAGGTGCAGTTCCTGCGCGGCGGCGAGACGAAGCGCTCGACCGTCACGATCGAGCCGAAGTCCTTCCATCCCGTGTCGCCGACGACCGATACGATCTCGGGCGTGGCCTACGTGAAGATCCCGTACTTCGAACAGGGCTCCGCGGCGCAGTTCCGCGCGGCGCTCGAAGACGTGCGCAAGCGCAACATCCGCAAGCTCATCGTCGACCTCCGCGGCAACGCCGGCGGTTCGGTCGAGGAAGCGATCAGCGCCGCCGACGAACTGCTGACGAGCGGTCTGATCACGTCGCTCGACGGGCGCAAGATCGAGACGAAACGCTGGCAGGCCGACCGCAACACGGCCTACGACGGCGAGCTGCACGTCCTGACCGACATCTCCACGGCGTCCGGCGCCGAGGTGTTCGCGGCCGCGATTCGCGGCAACAACCGCGGCAAGGTCGTCGGCGTGACGACGTACGGAAAGGCGATCGTCCAGAAATTCATCGCACTCCCGAGCGGCGGCGGCGTGCAGATGACCGTCGCCCGCTACACCACGCCCGACCTCAAAGCGATCACCGACACCGGCATCAAGCCCGACGTCGTGGTCGACCTCTCTTCCCAGGCGCTCCAGGACCCGGACGCAAAGGTGAAGAAGGAAGAAGAGGACCTGATCCTAGAGAAGGCGCTCGAGCTGTACGGAGTGGAGCGACCGGCGGAGAAGAAGGCCGCGTGACGCGCGGCGCGCTACAATCCTCCTGCGCATGATTGGACGGGAGGGAACGCGCAGTTCTTTTCGCACGATCGCGATTCTGGCGGCCATCCCCATCGCGGGACTGGCCGCTTTCTTTTTGTGGCAATGGGCGAGCCCCGCTGTCATCCCTAGCGAAGTCGAGGGACCCAGGAGGGCGGAGCGGCAGGGTCCTCGTTTCCCCGCCCGCCCAGGTCCCTCGACTCACGCTCGGGATGACATGGCGGCGTTGCCGCGCGTGACGCCGAAGAAAAAGCGCCGCGCCTCCAAAGGCGGGGACATCGTCCTCATCATCGACGACCTCGGATTCGACGGACAGCCGCTCGAGCGCCTCATGTCGCTCGACGTGAACCTCAACTGCGCCATCCTGCCGAACGGCACGCGCGCGGGCGAGTTCGCCGAAGCGCTGAACAAGCGCGGGTTCGAGATCCTCGTGCACTTGCCGATGCAGCCGAAGGGACGCGAGACGCCGGGACGCAACGCCATCCTGACGTCGATGTCCGACGACGAGATCGCGCGCGCGACGCGCGAGAACATCGAAGCCGTACCGCACGCGCGCGGCATGAACAACCACATGGGATCGCTCGCGACGGCCGATCGCCGCGTGATGACGAACGTCCTCCGCTCAATGCCCGACGGCATGTACTTCATCGACTCGCGCACGACCGGCAGCTCCGTGGCCGCGGACGTCGCGCGTGAACTGAACGTGCGCACCGCCTCGCGTCACGTGTTTCTCGACGACATCGCCAGCGAGCGCGCGGTCCGCAGACAGGTCGCCGAGCTAGCGGCGGCCGCGGAGGAGCGCGGCGTGGCCATCGGCATCGGCCATCCTTACGCGGTGACGATGCGCGTTCTCGCCGAAGAGCTGCCCGAGCTCAAGGCGCGCGGGTTCCGATTCATTCGCGCCAGCGACGTCGTGCGGTGAACGTGAGCTTCAGAGCGCCGCCGAGACCGCGGCGGTTCGCATCGCACTCACGTTTCCGGCGGCGTCTTCGGCTCGCTCACATCGACCATGATCACTTCCGGCGCCACCACCGCCTCTTGGTTCGCCAGCCGCTCCTCCGCCACCTGCCGCGCCGTCTCGACCAGCGCGTCGGCAACGGCGTGGATGTCGAACGGTTTGCGGATCACGCGACGCACCATCGAGTCGTCGAGACTGGCCACGTCGCCGTTCGTCAGCGCGGTAGCCACGATGACGCACGGACGAGGCGTGAGCGTGCTGAGTTTCTGGACGAGCTCATAGCCGCTGAGACGCGGCATCATCAGGTCCACGATCACGATCGGGAACTCGCGCCGCTCGATCGTCTCCAGCGCTTCCACGCCGTCCCGCGCCACCTCCACCTCGAACCCCGCGCGCTCGGCCACGTGCGACAGCAGATTGCGGATATGGTCTTCGTCGTCCACGATCAACAGCGCAGTCTTCCCCGGGGCATTCACTGCCTCGGAGTGTGTGCAAAGAACGTGCGTTCATCCGAAAAGGACGTCAGGCTCATGTATTCGTGCTGAAGTTTATCCTCGCGCGTAGACGCGGGGATCTCCGGTGCCCTCACAAGGAACGTGCCTCGGGGGGGGCACCCGAGATCCCGCGTCTTCGCGCGGGATAAACTGAAAAGCAGATGCTCCTCGCGCTCTTCCTGATCGACGCCGCCGCCGGCCTCTACCTTTTCCTTCCTCTCGTCGGGCGCCGCAACGCGGGCGTGAAGTTCTATCGCATGATCTTCCTCATCGGCGGTGCGCTCGCGCTCTGCGCGGGCGTCGCGCACGCGATGGCGGCGCGCCGCGACCTCGCGCTCGCGGACTCAGCGGTCGTCGTGCTCACCGCGTTGACGTACCTCGTGCTCCGCTACCCGAAGCGCCTCATTTTCCGCGCGTCCGCCGCGCTCCTCGGCGCTGCGTATCTCGTCACCGCGGTCCTCGGATATCACGCCGCTGTGCGGCCATCGCATCTCGCGTGGAGCATCGCCGGCGCGCTCGCGTCGATCGCGCTCCTCGGCAGCGTGAACCTGGCCATGCTCCTCGGCCACTGGTATCTCGTCGTGCGCGGGATGGCCATCGATCCGCTGAAGCGCCTCACGATCGCCACTCTCGTCGCCGCGATCGCGAAGCTCGCGCTAGTCGTCGTCGTGATCGCTGTCGCGTGGCCGCCGCCATTGTTCAAGGACATCTTCTTCTGGATGCGCGCGGGCTGGGGCCTGCTGGGCCCGCTGGCGCTCTTTCCGATGGTGTGGGGCACGGTGAAGATCCGCTCGACGATGGCGGCGACCGGCATTCTGTACGTAGACGTCGTGGCCGTGGTCATCGGTGAAGTCCTCGGTGGCTGGCTCTCCGCGCTCGCGCACTTACCTGTGTAATTTTCAATTGATCCCGCGCGCAGACGCGGGATCTCCGGAGCCCTCTGGAGAACGCAGCCATCGCTCCTCTTCGCGCGGGATAAACTGCATCCTGTGTAAGATGGCGGCATGGCGGGAGTGACATTCGAAAACGTCTCGAAGCGCTTCGGCAACGTCTCGATCATCGAGGGCCTCAACCTCGACATCGCCGATCGCGAGTTCATGGTCCTGGTCGGACCGTCAGGCTGCGGCAAGTCGACCGCGTTGCGGATGATCGCCGGGCTCGAGGAGATCAGCGACGGCAGGGTGAAGATCGGTGATCGCGTGGTGAACGACCTTCAACCGAAGGATCGCGACGTCGCGATGGTCTTCCAGAGCTACGCGCTCTATCCGCACATGACAGTGCGCGAGAACATCGAGTTCGGCCTGAAGATCCGCAAGACGCCGAAAGCGGAGATGGATCGCAAAGTGGGCGAGGCTTCGGAGACGCTGGGGATCGGACACCTGCTCGATCGCAAGCCGAAGCAGCTCTCGGGCGGACAGCGCCAGCGTGTCGCCGTGGCCAGAGCCATCGTTCGCGATCCGAAGGTCTTCCTCTTCGACGAGCCGCTCTCGAACCTCGACGCGAAGCTGCGCGTGCAGACGCGCGCGGAGATCACGAAGCTCCAGCAGCGCCTCCACACCACGTGCGTGTACGTCACGCACGACCAGATCGAGGCGATGACGATGGGCCATCGCATCGCGGTCATGAACGCTGGAAAAATCCAGCAGGTGGGGACGCCGCTGGAGGTCTACGACAAGCCGGCGAACGTGTTCGTCGCGCAGTTCATCGGCACTCCGCCGATGAATTTCTTCGACGCCGTCGTCAACAGCGGCCAGCTCGAGGCGGCGAAGTTCTCGATCCCGTTGCCGTCGGGACGCAATGTGATCAACGGGCAGAAGGTCCGGGTCGGTATGCGTCCGGAAAACATCCTCCCGGGTCACGAGTCGGGCCGCGGAGCCACCGCGCGCGTGAGGGCCGTCGTCGACATCGTCGAGCCGATCGGCCATCAAGCCATCGTCCACGCGCGCATCGGCGAAGTCCTTCTCGTCGCCGCCTTCAATGCGCACACGATGCCTCGAGTGGATGACGAGATCGATCTCGTGATCGAGCTCGACGCGTT
This sequence comes from Thermoanaerobaculia bacterium, assembly GCA_035999335.1. Lineage (GTDB taxonomy): Bacteria > Acidobacteriota > Thermoanaerobaculia > Gp7-AA8 > Gp7-AA8 > QHVT01. The sequence goes on from DASYGV010000173.1 coordinate 52,646, forward strand.
GCATTTGTTCGACGCCGGGACCGAGCAGCGACTCTGAGTCCAGGAGAAGTCTAGGAGTGCGGTGGCGAGGCTGGGTGGCGGGCGGGAGCACCGCTCTGGTACGTTCACGTCGTAAGCCACCTACCAGAGCGGCGTGAGCAACCGCACTCTAGACTAATGGCCTTCCTCAGCGCCGGGAGGTGCGGCGCCGTACACGTGCCGGTCGTGGATCACCAGATCGAACGGCTTCAGCTCGAGGTTCGCGGGATAGCCGCGATGCACGGCCTGACACTCGTAGCAGACGATCACATCCTTCACCACGCGCCAGACGATGTAATCGAGGATCGTCACCGCGAGTAGCGAGATGCCGTACGTCCACGGCACGAACACCGCGCCGACGACCACCAGCGCGATCCCGGTCCTGCGATTGAAGTCCTTCTGAAAATACAGCTGCTCGTGCGCGCAAGCCGCGCATCGGCCGACGATCGCGTTTTCGGGAGGAGCGACGACGGAGGCTTCCGCTCCGCAATGTTCACACACCCGCGGCGGCTCACCCGCTATGCGGGCGAGCCGTTGCTCGCATTTTGAGCAGAGGAAGTGGACGGAGGGCATCTTGTGAGTTTATCTCGCCGCTTCAGTTAAGCGCACACAAGAGCACGTTTAGAAAGATGAGAAACCACGAGCTATTGTGCGATCGCGGACATATGTTATGTGTAGTACCAGCCTGTGTGATCGCGGAGACACAAAGACGCGATCTCTTCTACACACATCGAGCGCCTTGACTTCGCCGCCATCGAACCGTCCTCAGGCGCCACATAAATTGACTGCGTGATTGACCTCACGCAGCCATCGGAAAGCAAACCTCGTGGAATGGCGCTTTAGACGCCACAGTGAGCAGGGTGGAGTCTGCGACCCTTCAACAGCAGACGTGATGCACACTATTGAAAGGATTCTCCTAAATGGGCAACTTCGTTCCTAGCGGCAGCTTTGCGAAAACGACCAAGGATACGACCTCGACACTGTTCTGCCAGGCGCAGAAGCGCGACCATGCGTGGATCGGTGCGGGGATGGACCTCACCAATCTTTCGTCGGCGAACGTCGAAAACCTCGACGGATTCCTCGTCAACCAGGCCGGTGGCACACAGAACGGGTACGTTCCCGGCGGTACCTACGCCAAGACGTCACGAGGGATGCAGGTCATCCTGGCCGGCAATGCACAGAAGCGCGATCAGTCGTGGCAGTGGTCGACGCTCGACATCACCAGCCTTCCGGCTGGCAAGACGATCTCGAACATCGACGGCGTACTGACGGTAGACAACTAGTCACGACGCAGCGTGTGCTCGTTCGAGCGAATCGCTGCGCACGCGTAACAACGACGGCGGCCATCGGGCCGTCGTTTGTCTTTTGCGCTGTACCATGATGCAGGGGAGGGACTCATGCGTTCACTAGGCGCTCTCGCGCTGCTCAGTATTCTCGTTGCTACGCCGGCTGCAGCGAGCTGCCAGGACGCGGCCGGGAATCTCCTGGCCGGCATCAACTGCGGCTTCGACAAGGACGCGAAAGGCTGGACGGCGTCTCCCGGCGCTGTAGTCTCTCGAGACGCGGCCGATCACGGAGTGCTGAAGGCTGTCGCCGATTCTCAGGGCAGTCTGACGATCCTTGGTCCCTGTGTGGCGGCCCGACCGAACGTCGAATACCACATTGGTGCCCGACTGCGAGGTGTCGCAGGTACGTCGTACTTCTGCTCGGTCAACGTCTTTCAATACTCGGACGCCGCTTGCACCGAAGGCCAGGATCCTCTCGGGTCGGCCGCTGCTCCACCGGACGCCGATTGGGCGAAGCTCGACGGTTCAGCAACGACTTCCGACGCGGCGAAGTCCCTTGAGGTTCGCCCCGTATGCAGCGGCAAACCCGGTTTCACCGTGCAGTTCGACGATTTTGTCGTCAGTAAGAACTAGCGGGCGCGCTCGAGGTAGCGGTTGTCCACCGGGTCGACGATGATCTCTTCGCCCTCGGTGACGAACGGCGGGACCTGGACCACGACGCCATTCTCCAAAGTCGCCGGCTTGTACGACGATGACTGCGTTGCGCCCTTGACCATCGGCTGCGTCTCTTTGATGCGCACCTTCATCGACTTCGGCAGTTCCACGCCGATCGGCTTCAGCTCGTGGAACTGCACCTGCAGCTTCACGCCCGGCTCGAGCCACACCGCAGCGTCGCCGAGGTCATCTTCGCTGATCTCGATCTGCTCGTAATTCTCCGTGTTCATGAAGTGATGGGCGTGACCGTCGGAGTACATGTACTCCATCTCGTGCTGGCTGATGTAGGCCTGCTCGATGTCGTCGTTCGAGCGGAAGCGGTGCTCGAACTGGTTGCCCGTGCGCAGGTTGCGCAGCTTGGCCTGGACCATGGCCCGGAGGTTGCCCGGTGTGTGATGGCGGAATTCCATCACCTTGCAGAGGTCGCCCTCGAAGACGATGACGATGCCTTTGCGGATGTCGTTGGCGTTCATTTGAATCCTTTCAAACGATAGACTCGCGTCCGAGGTGAACCCGTGAAGATTGTTCGATTGCTGCTGGCAGGCACACTGATCGTGATGGCGTGCAGCCCCGGCCGCGAAGCCCAAACGGCAGACGCGACAGGGGATATTCCAGTTGGCGTGTATGCCGCGCTCACCGGCGGCGAGGCCGCATTCGGCACTGCCACCGTCAACGGCGTAAAGATCGCCGCCGATGAGATCAACGCCGCCGGCGGCGTCCTCGGCCGCCAGATCCGGCTCGTGATCGAGGATGACCAGGGCCGGGCGGAGGAGGCCGCGTCCGTCGTGACGAAGCTCATCGCGGCCTCGAACGTCGAGGCCCTGATCGGCGAGAACTCGTCGAGCCAGTCGCTCGCGGCCGCGCCGATCGCGCAGACCAGCGGCGTCCCGATGATCTCTCCGTCGTCGACGAATCCCAAGGTCACGGAGAAGGGCGAGTACATCTTCCGCGTCTGCTTCACCGACCCGTTGCAGGGCAAGGCGTTGGCGGCGTTTGTGCGGAACGAGCTGAAGCTCGACACCGCGGCAATCCTCGTCGACAAGAAAACCGACTACTCCGTCGGCCTTGCCGGAGTCTTCCGCAAGGAATTCGAAGGCGCGGGCGGAAAGATCGTCGCAGAGCAGAGCTACTCCGGCGGCGACACGGAGTTCCGGCCGCAGCTCACGACGATCCGCGCCGCGTCGCCGCAGGCGCTGTTCATCCCCGGTTTCTACACCGAGGTGGGGCAGATCGCGATTCAGGCGCGCGACCTGGGCTTAACCGTTCCCCTCGTGGGCGGCGATGGATGGGACTCGGCCGCGGTCATCGAGATCGGCGGCAAGGCGATCGAAGGCTCGTATTTCTCCGATCACTACTTCGTCGGCGACACGCGTCCGGTCGTGCAGAAATTCGTCGCCGAATACAGGAAGCGTCACGGCAAGAACCCCGAGGCGAATGCTGCCCTGGGATACGACGCGCTGTATATCTGGGCCAATGCCGCGAAACGCGCGAACACCCTCGACCGTAAAACGGTGCGCGACCAGATCGCCGCGACGAAGGACTACGAAGGCGTGGCTGGCACGATCACGATGGGCGCGGATCGCAATCCGATCAAGCCGGTGGCGATGATCAAGATCGAGAACGGACAGATGAACTTCGCGGGGTGGGTGAAGCCGTGAGGTGATGGAGGGCGGGCATCCTGCCCGCTTCCGCCGTGGCTTCCAGCCCGGCGGCGTGGAGCATTCCACTCGCGCGGACTGTGTTCCTGCTACGCGGCCGGGCAGGATGCCGCGGCCGGAGCGGGCTGGAAGCCCGCCCCCCTTTTGCCTTCAGCTCGCGGGATTCGCGGCGAACAACTTCGCGAACGCGCCCGTTGCCTGCGATAGCACGGCGTGCGCGGCGGTCGAATAGGCGTCGTTCGTCGTCTCGGCCACCTTCAGCCATTTCTTCCGCTTCGAGTCGGCACCGGTGAGGCTGACGATCGTTCCGCTCTTCTCGTCCAGCAGCGACAACTCCGCGAATTCGATGTCGGTGTCGAGGGCTTTGGTCATCGTGAGCGCGCCGTCGTCGCCCTTGGACACGAGACCGCCGTAGCGCGTCTGCTCGGCGCGCACCACGCGCGTCGTGAACGTCGGGATGCTCATCGCCAGCGACGCGCCTACTTCCGCGCGGCGCGCGAGGAGGCCGCTCTTGTTGCCGCTCGACTGCATGTGCGCGAAGTCGACGACGATCAGCGGCGCGATGGTGATCGCCGCGTCCGCGCTCTTCGACAGTTCGTTGAACGCGCGCATGTTCTTCTGACCCAGCCCGGCGTCGCCCCATGGGTCGCCGATCTGGAACCAGAGGGGCATGCCGCTCGGGCTGAAGGCCTTTCCTTTGAGCAAACCGGTCTTGACTTCCATCGGCACGGCCGTGCTGGTCTTGAACCCGGCGTACGACTCCTTGAACTGATCGGGTGTCACGACTTCGCGGCCGGCGGCCTTCAGCTGCTCGACGAAGAGCGCATAGGCGCGATCGGTGATCGCCTGCATCGTCGCGTCGTCGACGCCGCGGAGATCGACTTCCATCTTCGCGCTCGCCGATCCGGTGTCGCGACCGGGCATATAGCTGGCTCTGACGAACGCGCGCGCTTCGTTGTGCGTGACGAACACGACGCGGAAGCCGGCGATGGCGACGCGTTTGCTTTTCGCAAACGCGGTGACGGTCTTCGCGCCGAACGTGCCGCCCATCTTGCCGTCGAACCACTCGGACGGGTTGAGGTCGGGGAGGGAGATCGCTTCGCCAGCGAAAAGAGAGAAGGAAAAAGCCGCAAGAATGACCAGCAACAGCGAATGCCGCAGTTTCATGAGTCCTCCAGTTGTCAGATGGGGTTGGTCCCTGTTCTGGATCGCGTAAACGCGCGGAGAACTCCCTCACGGGGTCCGCTATACTCGCGCATCCCACTTTGGAAGGAATCCAAGATGCGTAAGTCCGTTCCGTACATCCTCGCCGCGCTCCTCGTCACCGCAGTCGTTCTGCCTGCCGCCGCGGCCGACACTCCGCACCCGCAGAAGCCGGGCAAGTGGCAGATCAAGACGCAGATGGAAATGCCGGGCATGCCGGTCAAGATCCCGCCGGTGAGCTTCGAAGTCTGCGTGACCGAGGAGGATCTGAAGGACCCGAAGAAGGCGGTGCCGAGCGATCCGAAGAGCAAGTGCGACGTCAGCGACTACAAGATCGACGGCAACACCGTCACGTGGACGATCAACTGTCCGAAGCAGGACACGAAGGGCACCGGCGTGATCACGTTCACCGAGAACAGCTACACCGGCAAGATGGACATGACCGTCGGCGAGCAGGAAATGCAGATGAAGTACTCCGGCAAGTGGCTGGGGGAGTGCACGAAATAGTCTAGGAGTGCGGCGGCGTGGGTTCAACCCGGATACATTCCTTACACCTGTGTCCGGGGACATGCTTTACACATCGAAGCAGCTCGGGGGCGGCGTGAGGAGAGTGAATGCCGCTCAGAGCGAGGACGATCGTGGAACTTCGGGAAGAGGTTGTGTCGCG
>DASYGV010000022.1:0-36480 GCA_035999335.1 Thermoanaerobaculia bacterium
TGTGCGCGCGACACCAGAGCGGTGGCTCCCCTCCAGCCGCCCCGCCTCGCCACCGCACTCCTAGATGATTCTTCTTTTCCGTTTTCTCTGGACGATCTTCAAGGCCCGATTCCGTCCGCGAATCGGGCCGCTCGATTCCTCCGTCGTGCGATTCACCGTTCTTCCACACGACTGCGATCTCAACATCCATCTCAACGCCGGCCGCTTCCTCAGCTTCATGGACATCGCGCGCATCGAGCTGCTCGCGCGCATGCGCGTCTTCCGCCGCGTGCTGAAACGCGGATGGCGTCCCGTCGTCGGCGGCGCCGTCATTCGCTACCGCCGTTCGGTCCAACCCTTCGAGCGCTTCACGATCGAGTCGCGCACCCTCGGATGGGACGAGAAGTGGTTCTACATCGAGCACATCCTGAATCGCGCCGACAGCTCGATGGCCGCCACTGCGCATACGCGCGTTCTGCTGCGCAAGAAAGACGGCACGGTTCATCCACACGAACTCATCGAGCTGATGGGCCTCGAAGGCACGGAGTCGCCAACGCTGCCGCCGTTCGTCGAACAGTGGCGCGCGGCCGAGGATGAACGGTGAGGCGCGCGGAGAAGGCGAAGAAGATCGGCGAGATCCTCGACGAGCTCTATCCCGCTCCGCCGATCCCGCTCGAGCATCGCGATCCGTTCACGCTCCTCGTGGCCGTGCTGCTGTCCGCGCAGACGACCGACGCGCAGGTGAACAAGGTCACGCCCGCGCTTTTCGCAAAGGCATCGACGCCCGAGTCGATGGCGAAGCTGAGCGTCGACGCAATCCTCGGATGCATCCGCGCCTGCGGCCTCGCACCGACGAAGGCGAAGAACATCCGGAAGCTCGCGGAGACGCTCGTCGCGGAGCACGGCGGCACAGTCCCCCGCGACATCGAAGCGCTCGAGCGGCTCCCCGGGGTCGGCCACAAGACCGCAAGCGTCGTGATGACGCAGGCGTTCGGCGAGCCGGCGTTCCCGGTCGACACGCACATCCACCGCCTCGCCGCCCGTTGGCGTCTGTCGAACGGAAAGAACGTGGTGCAAACCGAGCGCGACCTGAAGAAGGTGTTCCCGCGCGAGGAATGGGCACGCCGGCATCTGCAGATCATTTATTTCGGCCGGGAGCACTGTCCGGCGCGCGGACATGATGCGCGCGAGTGCCCGATCTGTTCGTGGGCCGCTTGATCTCGTTAGCCCCGAGCGCAGTCGAGGGGCCAACTTAGCACCTACGCAGCGCGAACACGAAGCACGCTGCACGTGCACCGCGCTTCGTGCACGCGCGGCGTTGCTGCTAACCTGGCCCTTCGGCTTCGCTCAGGGCTAAAGGCGTGAACCCCGTATAATCCCCACAAAATCGTGCGGTCCATCGTCCTCGTCCTTGCAGCGGTCCTGGCGCTCCCTCTCTACTCGCGCGAAGTCGACGTCCGTCCGACGCCTTCGTGGATCGAGCCTCTCGAGGCCGAAACCTCGCTCGCGGTCGCGAAGCAGAACGTCCGCTGGGGCATCTACGACCTCGTCAACGATCACCAGGTGCGCGGCGAGTCGCGCTACTTCCGCATCGCGCGCAAAGTCCTCTCCCCGAGCGGCGTCCAGAACGCCTCGGAGCTCGAGCTCGACTTCGATCCGTCGTTCGAGCGTCTGATCCTCCATCACGTCGACATCGTCCGCGGCAACTTCCGCATCGACTCGCTCGAGCCGAACGAGGTCCGGGTCATCGAGAAAGAAGACGACTCCGACAGCCGCATCTACGACGGCGAGCGCACCGCTCTCTTGTTCATCAAGGACGTGCGCCCCGGCGACGTCATCGACTACGCGTGGTCGATCGAAGGCGCGAACCCGCTTCTCGCCGGACGCTACACCGACGAATACGACCTCAGCTCCGGCGTGCCGACGCGACGGATCCGCCATCGCCTCTTCTGGCCCGCCGGACGTCCGCTGCAGTGGCGCGGCGGCGATCCGAACATCTCGATGAACGGCGAGACGCAGATCCTCGTCTGGGAGCGCAATGACGTCGCCGCGCTCGACGTCGAAGACGAGATCCCGTCGTGGTACGAGCCGTGGGAATCGATCCAGGTAAGCGAGTTCGCGTCATGGCAGGAAGTGGCCGCCTGGGCCGACGCGCTGTTCGTCCTCGACGAGCGCTCGTCCGCGGAAGTGAAGCAGCTCGCCACGCGCATCTCCGCGGAGAACGCGACGCGCGACGCGCGGATCACCGCCGCCATCCGTTTCGTGCAGGACGAGGTCCGCTACCTCGGCATCGAGATGGGCCGCAACTCGCACGAGCCGCATCAGCCGTGGGAAACGCTCGCGTCGCGTTGGGGCGACTGCAAGGACAAGACGCTCCTGCTGGTCGCGCTGCTGCGCGAATTCGGGCTCGAGGCCTATCCAGCCCTCGTGAACACGCGCCTCGAACATCGCCTCGGCGAGAAGCTCCCGTCGCCGTTCCTCTTCGATCACGTGATCGCGCAGGTCGTCGACCGCGGGCGCGCGTACTGGGTCGACGGCACGATCTCCGATCAGGGCGGTACGCTTGCGACGATCGAGACGCCGAGCGACGGGATGGCGCTGATCGTCCGCAAAGGCACGACCGCGCTCGCGAAGATCGTCCCGAACGCGCACGGCGCGACCCTGGTCGAGCAGACGTACACGACCACGGACTTCGCGAAGCCGACGCTGCTCACGGTGAAGACGACCTTCACGGGCGGCGAGGCCGATGCCGCGCGCTCGCAGCTCGCAAGTTTCTCGCTCGAAGACTACGCGCAGCAGCGCATCAACGCACTCGCATTCGATCAGCCGAAGATCGAGGCCGACGGAGTGCCGCATGTCTCGGACGATCGCGTGAAGAACGTGATCGTCGTGACGGAGAAGTACCACGTGCCGGAGCTCTGGAGCGACGGCGACTGGTCTTGGTACCCGCGCGCGCTCGGCGCGCACCTGACGCGGCCGGAGACGATGATCCGCTCGATGCCGCTGGCGTTCACGCATCCACTGAACGTGCAGCAGTCGGTGACGTTCAATTTCCCCGAGAAGATGGACCTCCGCGAATCGACCTCGGTCACGGAGACGCCGACGTTTCGCTACGAGTACAGCGTCGACTCGAACGGGAAGACCGTGACCATCCGCCAGTCGCTGCGCTCACGCGGCGACTCGGTGGCGGTGAAGGACATCCCCGATCATCTGACCAAGCTGAGCGCGATCTGGAGCGAGATCGGATTCCGGCTTTCGCCAGCGGGTGCGACGGCGGCTGCGCCGGAAGCACCGTCCGTTTCGAACTGGGTCATCGGCTTCATCGCTGTCGCGGTCTTCGTCGGGATCTGTTTGATACTCGCGACGCGGCGCAGGAAGGTGGTCGTCGTGTCGTTCCAACCCGGCGAGGCACCGGCGTCCGCGCTCGCGGTGGCGCGCGCCGAGGAGATCGACGTGCGCCTGGCGCAGTTGTCGTGCGCGTGCGGCGCGATGCACTACTCGTCGCCGGAGTTCCAGCGCGCGCGATACGCGGAGCGCGATCTGACGATCGTGACTCGGCAATGCGGCGCCTGCGGCCGCGAGCAAAGCATCTACTTCACGGCCGCGTGAGAACAATGGGGGGCCGGCGCCTCGCCGGCCGTTCCACCGGCGCCCTCGCCGGCCGGGGGGCCAGCGGTACGGCCGGCGGGGCGCCGGCCCCCCAATGGAAATTTATTCATTGGAACGATGCGTTGCGGAAAAACACGCGTTACTCCGTGCAATCTTGGAAAGAGAGGTCGTGGCTTGCCCAGGGGCTCGGGGAGAAAAAGTAAGGAGAACCTCGAGGTATGCGTAGCATCGGTAAAGTCAAGTGGTTCAATGATGCGAAGGGCTTTGGCTTCATCACGACGGAGACCGGAGAGGACGTCTTCGTCCACTTCTCGGCGATCCAGTCCAAGGGCTTCCGCTCGCTTCCTGAAGGGGCTTCGGTCGAGTTCGACCTGGTCCAGGGCCCGAAAGGCCTCCAGGCGGCGAACGTCGTCCCGGTCTAAGACCGGACGAGCCACCATCAACGAAAGGACGGCGTACCGCCGTCCTTTTTCATTTTCGGGATGCCGATGAAACACCTCCTGCTCGCCGTCGCAACGTTCCTGACCGCGACCGTCGCTCGCGCGGCCGACATCGACGTCGTCCGCCAGCAGTTCCTCGGCTACGCGACCGCCGCCGGCGCAGACCGCAACACGCCGCGGATGTCCGAGGCGATCGGGACGCTGGAATGGGTTGCGCGGTCGCATTCGGATGCGCTCAACAGCGACGGGAGCTGGCCGGACATCAGCTACAACGAAACGCCGGACGGCAACTGGGGACCGTGGGCTCACACGCAGAGGCTGTGGCTGCTAGCGAAGGCGTATCAGACCCCGGGGCAGTCGTTTTATCGCAGCCCCGCGCTCCTCGCCGACATCAACGCGGCGCTCGCGCATACGAAGACGTTCTACGCCGCGACCATCATCCCCACCGGCAACTGGTGGTTCTGGACGATTGGCATCCCCATCGACCTCGGTCCCACGCTCGTGTTGATGCGCGGCGAAGTCGATCCGGCGACGTTCGACGATCTCGTGCTCGCGATCCATCTGCGCATCGGCAGCTCGCCAACCGCGCGCGGTCTGGTCGGCCCTGTCCCCACGGGACAGAACCTCGTCTGGTCCGCCTACACGCACCTCTGCCTTGGCCTGCTGAAGAACGACGAGCCGATGCTCGCCGCGGTGCGTGATGCGATGGCGTCCGTCGCGCGGCCAACTTCAGCGGAGGGGATCAAGCGCGACCGGTCGTTTCATCAACATGGCGCGCAGCTCTACACCGGCGGCTACGGCGGCCAGTTCGCGGCCGACGTCGCACGCTACGCGCTCATCACCCGCGGCACGACGTATGGGTTGCCATCGGATGCGCTCGCATCATTCGCGGACTACGTCGCCGACGGCATCGCGTGGTCGTTGCACGGCGACTACTTCGACGTTTCCGTGATCAGCCGCGAAGTCGCGCGTCCGTCGACGAGCGGCTTCAACGGAATGGCCGCGCTGGTGCAGGCCGCGCAGATCGCGAGTCCGCGCGCGGCGGAGATCCGCGCCGCCGCGGCGAAGATCCTGCAAACCTGGCGCGGCACGATGAACACGGAGCTCGCGGGCGCTGCGGCACTGGTCGAAGCAGGCAAGTACTCGGCTGCATGGCCTTCGGGTCATCGGCACTACTTCGCCTCCGACTACACGATCCACCGGCGCCCGGGCTGGTTCGCGTCGGTGAAGATGTTCTCGACGCGTACGAAGTCGGGCGAGAAGACGAACGACGAGAACCTCTTCGGCTCGCGCCAGTCGGATGGGCGTTTCTATCTCGTGCTGCGCGGCGACGAATATTTCGGACGCGACGTCTGGCCCGCGCTCGACTGGACGCGCCTGCCCGGCATCACCGTCGAGCAGAAGGCCGACGCGGCAAGCGACGTCTACGGCTACGGCACGCGCTCGTTCGCCGGCGGCACCGGCGACGGACGGAACGGCGTCACGGCGATGGAGCTCGCTCCTCTGGCGTCCGCGCTGACGGCGAAGAAGGCGTGGTTCTTCTTCGACGACGCGATCGTGTTCCTGACGAACAGCATCCGCTCAGCATCGACGAATCGCGTGGAGACGGTCGTGAATCAGGTCAGCACGACCTCGACGCTCACGCGCCACAACGACTGGGCGCACCTCGACAACGTCGGCTACTGGTTCCCAACACCGGCGTCGCTCCAAACGTCGCGCGACACGCGCAGCGGAACGTGGGCATCCCTCGGCGGCTCATCCGACACGACCGTGCACACGAAGCCGTTCGTAACGATGGTTCTCGACCACGGGATCGCGCCGGTGAACGCGACCGCCGAGTACGTGATCGTCCCGAACGTGACGTCGAACGCGATGGCCTCGTGGGCTGCGGCGCGCCCGCTCTCGATCCTCGCGAACACCGACGCCGTCTCCGCCGTTCGCGACACCCGCAACGGCAACCTCGGCATCACCTTCTGGCGCGCGGCCTCGATCGAAGGCATCCAATCCTCCGCCCCCGCCGTCGTCTACCTGACCCGCGACGGGAACACGATGCACGTCTGGGCCGCCGACCCGAACGCAAACACCACCGGTTCGTACACGCTAACGATCCCCGGCAACTGGCACACGACCGACGTACCGTCGTTCCGCACCGTTCGCTCGATCACCCTCACCCTCCCCCGCAACACCGGCCAAACCACCCACGTAATCCTCACCGAAGCCCCCACCAAACGCAGAACGGTACGACGGTAGGCGGCGCACGCGGAGCGCCGGCATCCTGCCGGCCGCTACGCCGGCTTCCAGCCGGCCCGCTTCCGAGGTACACTCCCGCCTCCACACGGGCGTTTCCCACGCGCTCTTCCTCGGCACCACAACGAATGCCGAGAAACTACTTCCTCAAAACCCTCAACGAAGTCACCACGCGCACGCGCGGCTACATCCCCCACTGGGAGCTTCCCGGCGCAACGTACTCAGTTACCTTCCGCCTCGACGGTTCCCTGCCTCGTGAGGTCGTCGCACGCCTCCACGAAGAACGCAAGGCAGTCGAACGAGCGATCACCGGAGGCGTTCGCTCACTGACCGGCATCGAAGACATGAATCTCCGTGCACACATGGAAACGCGTTATGACAACGCACTGCACGCGAACACATCGGTTGCGCACCTGAGCAACCCCGATGTCGCGGACCTCGTCGCAAGGACGCTCAGGTTCTTCGATAACGAGCGCTATCGGCTCGACGCCTGGGCCATCATGCCGAATCACGTGCACACGGTGCTCATGCCATTCCAGCCGCATGATCTCGCGACGATTTTCCATTCATGGAAGTCGTATTCGTCGAATCGGGCGAATGCGATCCTTGGGAGGCAAGGGACGTTCTGGCACAGGGAGTACTACGATCGGATCGTAAGGGATGAGAGGGATTTGGCGGACACGATTGAGTATGTGTTGAGAAATCCAGAGAAGGCCGGATTGAAGAACTGGCCTTGGACGAGTGCCGGCTGGAAGCCGGCGTAGCGGCCGGCTGGAAGCCGGCGCTCCGATGGCGCGGACTAAGCTCGTTCATGCCGCGCGTGTCCGCCAGCGCCGTGCGATCTTGACCAGCGCGGCGATCAGTAGCGCGAGCATGCCGAGGATCGGCAGGATGTAGATCACGAACCAGATCGTGACTGTCGCGGCACTCTGCAGAAACGCGACCAGCGCGCGGCTCGCGTCCTTCACCACGACCAGCGGTTGCCAGCCCGGCTTGACGACCCGCCTTGCGATCGCGTCAGGAAAGACGTCCAGCGCGATCGACGACATCGACGTCACCTGCGACAAGTAGCGCATCCGTCCGCGGGCCTGTTCGATCTGGCCGCGGATGACCGTCAGATGGTTGTGCACTTCCAGCACATCCGTCGCCTTCTTCGAGTTCACGCGCGCGACTTTCAGCAGCTCCAGCAACTCCGCCTCGGTCGCCTCGAGGTTGCGCACCTGCGACGACAAATCGACGAACTCCGGCGACACGTCTTCGCTGCTAATGGTCTCGTTTTCGACGCGCTTCGCCAGACCGCGGATCGACGCCAGCGTCGACGTCAGCTTGTCCGACGGCACGCGCAGGGTGAGCTTCGCGCGCAGCAAATCCCCTTCGCGCCAGATGTTCGATCCGGAGACGTATCCGCCCGCACCCTCGACCGACTTTGTCACCGCCTCGACGGTTTTCGACGTATCGGCGACGAGGATCCTCACATCCGCCGTGCGCACGATCATGCGCGGCATTGGCACGGGCGCCGCGCCGCTCTGAGGCTCGGGAGCCCGGGAGGCAATGCCTGCGATGCCCTGTTCACTGCGACTGCACGCCACCACAACCACCAACACCAACATCGGGATCAGTTTCTTCACATCGTCCTCCACCGCACCGTTGGACGCGGCAGAAGTGCGGAAGAAAACTAAAGCGCAAGCTCGTACGCTCGGCAGATGTCCTCGCCGAAGCAGACGAAGATCGCGCGATCGATCGGTCCCTCGAACTGCGAGACCTCGCGCACGGCGATGCGCGTGGCCTCGTCGATCGGATATCCGTAGATCCCGCAACTGATCGCCGGAAACGCGATACTGCGGACGCTGTGCTCCAACGCCAGACGCAGGCTCGAGCGGTAACACGACGCCAGCAACTCCGGCTCGCCGTTCGATCCGCCCCGCCACACCGGACCGACGGTGTGGATGACGTGTTTCGCCGGCAAGCGGTACCCGCGCGTGATCCGCGCCTCGCCCGTCGGACATCCGCCGATGAGGCGGCACTCGTGGACCAGCTCCGGTCCGGCCGCCCGATGGATCGCGCCGTCAACACCGCCGCCGCCGAGCAGCGAAGAGTTCGCTGCGTTCACGATCGCATCGACGTCGAGCTTCGTGATGTCGCCGCGGTGGAGCTCGATCTTCACTTCTTTCCCAGCTTCACAACGATCGCAAACTCCGCGGCGGTCACCGGCTGCACGGAGAGTCGCGATCCCTTTTGCACGACGACCATCTTTTCCAGCCCCTTCGTCGACTTCAGCACCTCGAGCGGAACGACGTTCGCGAACTTCTCCACGAAGCGGATGTCCACCATCGACCAGGTCGGATCCTCCGGCTCCGGCTGCGCCTCGCGGCTCACTTCCGCCAGCCCCGTCACCCCGGACGGCTCCGCGCTCGAGGCGTAAAACAGCACGCGATCGCCGACACTCATGTCGCGCATGTGGTTGCGGGCCTGATAATTACGGACGCCGTTCCAGCTCGTGGAGCCGTCGCGCTGGAGGTCGTCGATCGAATAGGCGGACGGTTCGGACTTCATCAGCCAGTGCTTCATGAGCGCGAATTGTATGCAGACCCGCGCCTTTTGCGGCGCATGGCAACCCTTTTGAACCGGAGTCAACCGAATGGTCTCGTTCGAGCATGCGCCCCCCGAGGCGCGACAACTGCTCCCGGTGCGCATCCGCGACCTCGGACTCGCGCTGGAGAGCTCGCCTGTCGCGGAACTGGTCCGCCGTCTCTACGCCGAGCTCGAGGCGCGCGGCCTGCGCCACTTCCGCCCCCGCTGCTATCTCTCGGATGAATGGGGCTCGCCCACCGGTGAGCCGGTGATCGGCATCCCCTTCTACCTCGGCGACCCGCGCGTGGCCACGCTCGAGGACGCGCTGAACGACGTCGAGGGAGAGCGCGAGATCATGATGTACCTCCGCCACGAGGCCGGCCACGCGTTCAATCACGCCTACCAGCTCGACCGGACCGCCGAGTGGCGCGAGATCTTCGGCTCCGTGCGCCGTCCGTATCGCGACGACTACCCGTTCGTCCCCTTCTCGCGCGACTACGTCCGCTACGTCCCCGGCTGGTACGCACAGAAACATCCCGACGAAGACTTCGCGGAGACGTTTGCGGTGTGGCTCGACCGAAAAACCCAGTGGCGCAAGCGCTACGCGGCCTGGGGCGGCGCCATCCGCAAGCTCGAATACGTCGATCACATCACGCGCGCGCTCGCGGACACACCACCGCCGCGCGCGCAGGGTCGGATCGACATCACCACCGACGAGATGGAGAAGACCGTCGAGGAGACGCTGCGCGAGTATCACGTCGACGAGACGGCGATCATCGCCGATCTCCCGCTCGACGCTGACCTGCTCGACATCTTCACGCCAACTCACGAAAGTATGAGCGCCGCTGCGGACGTCCTCGCACGACACCGCCGCAGCCTCATCGACAAAGTGCACGACTGGACCGGTGTTCGCCGTTCGCTCGTGCGCGAGCTCGTTCTCGCCATCGAGCTGCGCCTGCGCGACCTGCAGCTGCACGCTTCGCGCGAGCAGATGCTCGAGCTGACGGTCTACATCACCGCGCTCTCGATGACCTTTCTCACCGGCAAACGGCGTCTGCGGCATCCGAGGTCGGCGCGATGAAAGTGACGATCCTGTTCAACACGTTCGAAGGGTACGAGGAGTATCCCGGCGCGAATGCCGAGGCGAAGGCTGGGAAGAAGCGGAAGAAGAAGACCGACATGGAAGCGATCAGCGATTCGCTCCGCGCGCTCGGTCACGAGCCGTCCACGCTCGCCATCGACGGACGTCCCGAGACGCTCACGAACGTCCGCCGCAACGACGCGGAGCTCTTCTTCAACCTCGTCGAGTCGTACGCAGGCGACGACACGATGGAGGCGCACTTCGCCGCGTACCTTGACCTGATCGGCAAGCGGTACACCGGCTCAGGGCCGCAGGGATCGTTCCTGGCGATCGACAAGTCCATCGCGAAACAGATCATCCGCTATCACGGGGTCCACACACCCTTCTTCGCGGTCGTGAACAAGGGACTCGTCGAGCACGCGCAGGACATCCAGTTCCCGGTGATCGTGAAGCCCGCCACCGAGGATGCGTCGAAGGGCATCGACGCGACGTCCGTCGTGAACTCCGTGAAGGAGCTGCTCGAAAAGATCGGCTACGTCCACGAGGAGTTCGACTCGGCGGTGCTGCTCGAGGAGTACATCGAAGGCCGCGAGATCTACGCGGCGGTCCTCGGCAATGAAAAACCGGAAGCGCTGCCGCTCGTGGAGCTCGATCTCTCGAAGCTCCCTGAGGGCATGCCGCGCATTGCTGGATACGAAGTGAAGTTCGACGTCACGACGGAGGCGTACAAGAAGACGAAGTCCGCGCCCGCGCGCGACATCGACGAAGCGACGACGGAGCGCATCCAGCAAGTCGCGGTCACCGCGTACCGAGCGCTCAAGCTGCGCGATTACGGCCGCATCGACATGCGCCTGACCGAGGACGGCCGCGTGTACGTGCTCGAAGCGAACCCGAATCCCTGGCTCGATCCCGCCGCGGAGTTCGCGATGGCGGCGAAAGAAAGCGGGCGGAGCTACACGCAGATGATCGGAGAAATCGTGGAGCTGGCGATGAAGCGGTAGGAACGTGTCATCCTGAAGCCGCGCAGACGGCGAAGGACCTCCTGATTTGAGCGCAGCGCGTGCTATCGGCAGGGGATCCTTCGCCGTCTACGCGGCTTCAGGATGACAGCCTATCGATACTTCGTCAGCGCCACGCGCAAAACCTCCACCGCGCGCCGCAGATCCTCGACGTTGAGCACGTACGCGACCCGAACCTCGCTCTTGCCGAGGTCCGAACCGTAGAACCCCTTTGCCGGCGCGAGCATCACCGTCGCGCCTTCGTGCTCGAACTCGGAGAGCAGCCAGATGCAGAAATCTTCCGCGTTCGCGACCGGCAGCTTCGGCACGCAGTAGAACGCGCCCTCGGGATGCGCCAGCTCGACGCCTGGGATCGAGATCAGCCCCTCGTACAGCACGTCGCGGCGACGGCGGTATTCCTCGACGACCTCGCGGGTGTAGTCGTCGCCGAGGGATTCCGCGCCGACGGCGATGAACTGCGCGATGCCCGGCGGCGACAGACGGCTCTGCGCCATCCGCAGGCACGCGTCGTAAATCTCCGCGTTGCGCGTGACGAGCGATCCGAGGCGGATGCCGCACGCGCTGTAGCGTTTCGAGAGACTGTCGACCACCACCGCCAGCTCGTCCATGCCGCTCAGCTCGAGCGCGCTGATCGCGCGGCGGCCGTCGTAGACGAACTCGCGATACACCTCGTCCGAGATCAGAAAGAGACCGTGCTCACGGCAGAAGTCCGCGACCGTCTCCAGCTCGTCGCGCGTGTACACCGTCCCGGTCGGATTGTTCGGATTGCAGAGCATCACGACGCGCGTGCGCGGCGTCAGCGCGCGCTCGAACACCGCGCGCGGAGGGAGATGAAATCCATCGCGTCCGCGCGTCGTCACCGGCACGAGGTTCAGCCCCGCCATCGTGGCGAAGGCGTTGTAGTTCGCGTAATACGGCTCGACGACGATCACATCGTCACCCACGTCTGCGCACGTGAGGAACGCGAACAGGATCGCCTCGCTGCCGCCGGTGGTCGCGAGGATCTGGTTGTCCTCGAGGCGAAGTCCGAGGCGGCGTTCGTAGTAGCTCTTCAGGGAGCGAATGAACTCCGGCGTTCCGGTCGACGGCGAATACTCGAGCACGCGGTCCGAGAGTTGTGCGAGACGATCGCGGATGCACGCCGGCGTCTCTATGTCCGGCTGGCCGATGTTGAGGTGCAGCACGCGGGTGCCTCGCGCCTTCGCGACTTCCGCGAGCGGCGCGAGCTTGCGAATGGGTGAGGCCGGCATGGCGACCGCGCGGCGGGAGAGCGCCGCCGCGCGGTACGTTTCGATGTCTTCGAGCGATGTCATCTATTTCTTTTTAGCACGGATCGCGGGATGGTTCGGATCCTTCCCGAACTGCTCCTGCACTCGCTTGTTCTTGGCCTCGTCCTCGTTCGTATGGATCCGATCCGGTCCCTCCGACTGCGTACGGCCGGCGGTCTTGTAGTACTCCTGGTTCGGGTTCGTTTTGCTCATGCTTTCTGAAGATTGCGAAGGCGCTGCCAGCAACTCATTCGAGCAACCGCCTCCTCACGAAATCCACGATCGTCTTCTGCGCGTGATACAGCGTCTTCTTGTTGACCACGCCGTGTTTGGTGCGGGGGTAGAGCATCATCTCGAACTCCTTCCCCGCCTGTTGCAGCTCGTGGGCGAACTGCGTCGTGTTCTGAGGGTGGACGTTGTCGTCGGTCATGCCGTGGATCAGCAGCAGATGGCCGTGCAGGTCCTTCGCCGCGAAGCGCGGTGAGCTCTTGCGATAGCCGTCGGGATTGTTCTGCGGCATGAGCATCAGCCGCTCGGTGTAGATCGAGTCGTAATTGCGCCAGTCCGTCACCGAGCCGCCGGCGATGCCCATGGAGAACGTCGTGCTGTGCGTCAGCGCGTACGACACCATGAAGCCGCCGTAGCTCCAGCCGAAGAGGCCAACGCGACTGCCGTCGACGTACGGCTGCGTCTTCAGCCAGGCGATGCCGTCTTCGATGTCGCGCAGCTCGCTCTCCCCGAGGTTCTTGTACGCGGGCCAGGCGGAGACGGCGCCCTTGCCGCTCGCGGTGCGGTTGTCGCACACCCAGCCGATGATCCCCTGATGCGCGAGGAACTGCAGAAAGAGATGCGACTGCATGCCCTGGCCGCCCCAGCGGTTTGCGACCCGCGGCGCGTGCGGCCCGCCGTACAGGATCTGAAAGACCGGATACTTCTTCGCCGGATCGAAATTCGTCGGCTTGATCAGGATGGCTTCCATCGGGAAGCCGTCGCGCGTCTTCACCTGCATGAACTCGAGAGCGGGCAGCTCGAAGTCGTGCGTGACTGTGTTCGCGTCGACGACGTGCACCTCGCGTCCGTCATTGCGATGCACGCGGACCTGAGTGGGCGTGCGGAAGTCGCTCCAGTTGTCGACGTAATGCGTGAGCTTCGCGTTGAACGTCGCCCCGTGCGTCCCCTCGGACTTCGACAGGCGCTGCAGACCCGAGCCGTCGAGGTTGATGCGATAGACGTCGATGCCGATCGCGCTGCGCTCCGTTCCCGAAAAGTAAACGTGTTGACCGTCGACGCCATGCACGTCGCGCACTTCCCACTCACCGTTCGTGACCGGCCGGATCAGCGTGCCGTCGGCCTTGTAGTGATAGAGATGCCGCCAGCCCGTGCGCTCGGACTGCCAGAGAAACGAGCCGTCCGGCAGCCAGGTCGGCGGGCCGAGGGGATCGACCCAGGCCTTGGTCGTGTCGCGGAACAGTGTGTCGCTGTCGCCGTCCGGCGTCGCAGAGACCAGGTCTAGCCAGCTCTGCTCGCGGTTCTGCACCTGGTACGCGACGCTCTTCGCGTCGTCCGCCCAGGTGACGTCGACGATGAGAAACTCGCCGCTAGAGTAGCGGTCGTTATCGACCGTCACGATCTTGCCGCCGCTGGCGGGCGCGATCTTCAGCGCCACGGGCGGGTTCGGATCACCGGCCTTCGGGTAGTCGTACACCTTCACGTCGCCGCGATACGCGATGTCGTCGACGATCGTGTACTCGGGCACCTGGCTCTCGTCGAGGCGGAGAAACGCGAGGCGCCGTGAGTCGGGACTCCACCAGTAGGCCTTGAACTTGCCGCGGCCATAGACCTCTTCCTGATAAACGTAGTCGAGCTTCCCGTTGAGGACGTCGGCGCTGCCGTCGGTGGTGATGCGCCGCTCGCGTCCCGCGAGGTCGACGACGTAGAGGTCGTTGTCGCGGACGAATGCCACCCTCTGGCTGTCCGGACTGAAGGTCGCTTCTTCTTCCACGCCCGGCGCGGAGGTGAGCCGTGTCGCCGCGTCGTTCTTGAAGGAGTAGACATAGAGATCGTCCGCCGCCTTGAAGAGGATCGCCGACTTCTTCGCGTCGAAGACGAAGCTGGTCGAGCGCGAGGTGTCTTTCGCCACCTCGGCCGTCAGTCCCGCATCCTCGAGCGCGCTCTGGAGTTTCTTCGCGTCGAACAACGGCCGCTCTTTCCCGGTCGCGACGTCGAACACGCGCCACTCGCCTACCGTCGCTTCCGGTTCGCGGCGCGGCCAGAGGAAGGTGGTGTCGTCGATCCAGTCGAAGCCGCGATGCGTCGTGCCACCGAAGCGGGTCATCGTCTTCGGGTCGTACAACGCGTCGAGCGTCAGCGCCTTTTTCTGCGCGAGGAGAGGCGTGGCGAGGAGGAGCAGCAGCGCAAGCCGTTTCATGCGCGCGGGAGACTATCATCGCCGCATGCGGCTCCGTTCGTTGATCGCGATCCTGCTGCTTGCGGCGTGCGCAAAGAAAGATCCGGTCGTGCAGACCCTCGACCGGATCGTCGCGGCCGCAGAGGACCGCGACGCCGGCGCGATCACGCGCCATCTCGCTTCGAGCTATCCGGAGCGCGCCGAGGCCGAGCGCGAGCTGCGGCGGTATCTGTTCGGCTACAAGAGCATCGACGTCACCATTCGCGATCTGCAGTCGCGAAGCGCCCCCAACGGCGGATGGGCCACGTTCCGCGTCGATTTCATCGGCGTCCCGAAGGAGGCCGGCGGACTCGATCAGTTCCTTCCGCGGTCCGCCACGTACCGATTCGCCCTCGACTTCGTGACGGAGTCCGGCGACTGGAAGATTTCGAAGGCACAATGGGAACGCGAGCGATAAATCGTCCGGCGCTCCTCGAAGAGGAGGGAAGCACGCCATGGGAGCTACGCGAGAGGACATCATGTTGGCGGAGTTCAAAGGTCTTCGCGACGAGACGATTGCGTCGCTCAACGCGAGGATCTGGGGCACACTGACGTACATTGCTGCCGCGGGTGGGATCGGTGCGTGGTATGCGAGACAACCAGATCCCGCGGCTCTGGTGCTGCTGATCTTTACCGCGTTGCCTCTGCTTTCGTACACGATTCTGAGAGAACGCTCGCGGATCCGGATCGGGTCCTATATCAAGGTGGTCCTCGAACCTCAGCTTCCCGGCTTACTCTGGGAAACAGCCCTTCAGCGGTGGCGATTGAAGGTCCCAAGCCGAAGCGCGCTGCGACGGGAGATCGATAAATGGCACCACATTCTGAGCCTGACCGGGGTGTACACCCTCGGAAGCGCCGTCGGCGTCATCGCCCTTGTCCGACAGCCTGGAGCTACCTCTCACAAAGTCGCGGCAGGGTCGGGCATCCTCCTCGTCGTCGCGGCGCATGTAAGCCTGCACCGCATTTACTCCGCCGCCGGCGAGTACGATGCCATCTTCAAGGAGGCCATGATGAGCGAGCCTCTGGTTTCGAAGGAGAGCGACGAGCGATGAACCGCTTTCCCGACAACGTGGTCACCTGGATCGCAAAGAGCAAGATCCTCGGCATCCGCGCCGGCTTTGGGCCGCACCGCATCATCGGCATCTGGGCCGTGGTCGTCGAACGCCGAGTGTTCGTGCGGTCCTGGAGCATGAAGGAGCGGAGCTGGTGGCGCACGCTGCTCGAAGACCCGAGCGGCATCATCGAAGTCGATGGAAAGCAGATCCCCATCCGCGCCGTCCGCACGCGCAGCGAGCGGCTGAAGGACGCGATCGACGATGCGTACGCCGCGAAGTACAACACGCCGGGCTCGCTGCAGTACGTGAAGGACTTCCGCACGAAGAAGCGCCGCGACACGACGACGGAGCTCGTGCCGGCGTGAAGAAACGCCGTTCGCCGATCATCCCCGAGCTGAAGAGCTTCGACTCCGCGGACGTGCACGATCCGGATACCTGGGCGCCGCCGGCCTCCGCTGAAGTCTTCTATTGGATGACATTGGAGATCGGCGAGCCCGGAGCTCCTGGAGCGGACTGCTGGCAGGTCTGTGTGGCAAACCGGGCCGGCTGGAAAAGCCGCGCTGGAACAGCGGTACGGCCACGCGGAAAAGCGCAGGCTCCGCCGATCGTCGTGGAGCCGTACTCCTGGTCCGCCGTGCTGGCTGAAGTCAACGAGCGCCTGCGTCGCAGCGAGGGCGAGCGGTGGCTTGATGTCCAGGAAGCGCTGCGGCGAGAGTTCGAATGGGAGTACGAGGACTAGATGGGTTAGCCGGCCATGTCACGGGCGTTGCTATCATCGCCGCTCGCCCCCACCCTGTTCGCGCAACTCTCGCCGAAGCCCGCCGACGCGATCGTGCCGGTCGTCGGCTCGACGCGCGGGCAGGCGAATGCGAACTTCAAGACCGAGCTGCAGATGAACAACCCGTCCGACGTGGTGATGGCGGGTTGGTTATACCTGCGGCCGCACGGCGCGGTGCAGCGTTATGAGCTGCAACCGCACACGACGATCTCCTTCGCGGACATCGTCGCCGAGATGGGCGAGAGCGGCCTGGGATCGCTCGAAATCCTCGTCGAGCGCGGACGCATTCCGTCGATCGTCGCGCGCGCGTACGACGATCAAACCACCGGCACGACCGGCGCGACGATTCCGGTCGTCGCCGCGGACGCGATCCTCGCGCGCAACGACTTCGCCGCGCTCATCGCGCCGCGCGACCTCGCTCGCTATCGATTCAACGCCGGCGTACGCGCTCTCGGCAACGGCGCGACGCTCGAGCTCATCGTCCGTGCGGCGAACGGCACGGAGCGCAGCCGCCGCACGGTGGAGTACGCGGCGCACCACTTCGAACAACAGCCGGGCAACGCGTTCGCGGGGATCGCGCTGAACGCGGACGACGCCATCGAGGTCGTCATCCGCGCGGGGTCTGCAATCATCTATGGCTCGACCGTCGACAACGCCACGAACGATTCGAGCGTGCAGATCCTCACGAAGCCATGAGCTGTGCCGCAAACTCGGCGCTCGCGATTCCGTATGTCTCTGATGTCATGACCGAAAAGCGTCTGCCTTTCGTGCTCGCGTTCGTCGGCGCAATGCTGCTGTCGTTCCTCGATGGGTTGGCGTTTGGCGTCGCGTATTTCTTTGCGGGCTGGCGCTACGTGCTGTCGCCCCGCTACCGGGAGGCGAAGGCGAAGGAATGGCACACGATGCGCCAGACGGAAGTCATGGCGGAGATCGTCGGCGGCGTGACGGGCGTCGTCGTGTCCGTGCTGCTCGCCGTGTTCTCGTGGTGGGGAATGCGCAGCGGCGCGTGACGACTCGCCGTCGCCACACTCCAATCAGGCCATCAGCTGCCGCAGCACGAATGGCAGGATCCCGCCGTGCTCGTAGTAGTCCACCTCGATCGGCGTGTCGATGCGCACGATCACCGGCACCTCGTCCGTCGTGCCGCCGCTGCGTTTGATCCGCAGCGTCGCATTCTGGCGCGGGCGCAGCGTTCCCTCGATCCCCGCGACGTCGAACGTCTCCGTGCCGTCGAGCGTGAGCGTTTGCGCGTTCGTCCCTTCCTCGAACTGCAGCGGGAGGACGCCCATGCCGACGAGATTCGAGCGGTGGATGCGCTCGAAGCTCGACGCGATCACCGCGCGGACGCCGAGGAGCTTCGTGCCTTTCGCGGCCCAGTCGCGGGAGCTGCCCGTGCCGTATTCGTGGCCGGCGAGGATCACCAGCGGCGTCACCAGCGTTCCTTCATGCGCGTAGCGCATCGCGGCGTCGTAGATCGCCATCCGTTCCAACGACGGATAGTGCACCGTCACGCCGCCCTCCACGCCCGGCACCATCAGGTTCTTGATGCGCACGTTCGCGAACGTGCCGCGCGTCATCACCCGGTCATTGCCGCGGCGCGAGCCGTAGCTGTTGAAGTCCTGAGGGTCCACGCCGCGCTCCTGCAGATAGCGGCCGGCCGGCGATGACGCCTTGATCGAGCCCGCGGGGCTGATGTGGTCCGTGGTCACCGAATCGCCGAAGATCGCCAGCGGACGCGCGTCGTGGATGTCCTTCGCCTTCCCCGCATGCGCACCGAGGTCCGCGAAGAACGGCGGCTCCTGAATGTACGTCGACTCCGGGTCCCACTCGTACAACAGGCCCGTCGACGACGGGATGTCGTTCCAGAGCGGGTTCTGATCCGCGAAGTTCGAGTACATCTTCCGGAAGTCCTCCGGATGGAGCGCGTCCGCGAGCACGTCGCGCACTTCCTGCAGCGTCGGCCAGATGTCGCGAAGATAGACGTCCTGCCCACCTTTGCCGCGGCCGAGCGGATCGTTGGTCATGTCGATGTCGATCCGTCCCGCGAGCGCAAACGCGACCACGAGCGGCGGCGACATCAGGAAGTTCGCGCGGATCGACTGATGCACGCGCGCCTCGAAGTTGCGGTTGCCGCTCAACACCGACACGCCGATCAGATCGTTCTTGTTGATCGCGTCTTCGATCAGCGGATCGAGAGGACCAGAGTTGCCGATGCACGTCGTGCAGCCGTAGCCGACAGTGTTGAAGCCAAGGCGATCGAGATACGTCTGCAAACCCGACTTCCGGTAGTACTCCGTGACCACGCGTGAGCCCGGAGCCAGCGACGTCTTCACGACGCGCGGCACGCGCAGTCCCTTCTCCACGGCCTTCTTCGCGAGCAGACCCGCGGCCAGCATCACCGAGGGATTCGAGGTGTTCGTGCACGACGTGATCGCGGCGATGAGCACGTCGCCGTGATGCAGCTCGGCGACCGCCATCGGGAACTCGTCCGCATCCGCGAGCGCGGAGGCCGAGATGCGGTCCGGCGACGGGCGGTTGTTCACCATCTCGGACTCGCTCTGCTCGCTCGTGTTGCGCTTGTGCCCGGGCACCGGCGACGGCTCCTGCCCGCCGCCGCCCGCGACTTCCGCAGACGCGTGCGAGACGCCAACGATCGTCTTCACCTTCCGGTCGATCTGCGACGCGCTCTTGCCGTAGCCGTTCGGCGGCTCGGCCTGGAGCATGTTCGCGAAGGTCGGCTTGAGCACGTCCAGCTCGATGCGGTCCTGCGGGCGCTTCGGCCCCGCGACGGACGCGCGCACGGTCGAGAGGTCGAGCTCGAGGACTTTCGTGTAGTCGACCTCGCCCTTGCGCGGGATCCCGAACATCCCCTGCGCCTGGTAGTAGGCGCGGAACGTATCGATGTGCTCTTGCGTGCGTCCGCTGAGCGCGAGGTAGCGGCAGGTCTCCTCGTCGATCGGGAAGTAGCCCATCGTCGCGCCGTACTCCGGCGCCATGTTCGCGATGGTCGCGCGGTCCGCGACCGGCAGCGACACCGCGCCTTCGCCGAAGTACTCGACGAACTTGCCGACGACTTTCGCGTGACGCAGAAGCTGCGTGATGGTCAACACGAGGTCGGTCGCGGTGACGCCTTCTTTCAGCGCGCCGGTGAGGTGCACGCCGACGACGTCGGGCGTGAGGAAGTACACCGGCTGCCCGAGCATCCCCGCCTCGGCCTCGATCCCGCCGACGCCCCAGGCCACGATGCCGAGGCCGTTGATCATCGTCGTGTGCGAGTCGGTGCCGACGAGCGAGTCGGGATACCAAACGCCGTCCTTCTCGACAACTCCGAGGGCGAGGTACTCGAGGTTCACCTGGTGCACGATGCCGATTCCCGGCGGGACGACCCGGAAGCCGTTGAAGGCCTGCGTGCCCCATTTGAGGAACTGGTAGCGCTGCCGGTTGCGCTTGAACTCGATGTCCATGTTGAGCTGCAGCGCGTCGGGGCGGTTGGTGAAATCGACCTGGATGGAGTGGTCGATCACGAGGTCGACCGGCACGAGCGGCTCGATGATGCGCGGGTCCTTGCCGCCTTTCTTCGCGGCACTACGCATGGCCGCGAGGTCGACGAGCAGCGGCACGCCGGTGAAGTCCTGCAGCAGTACGCGCGCGACCATGAACGGAATCTCGTCGGTGCGCTCGCCGCCGCAAGCCCATTTCGCGAGCGTGCGGACGTCGTTTTCGGTGATCTTCTTTCCGTCGATGTTGCGCAGGACGGATTCGAGGACGACGCGGATGCTCACCGGAAGCCGGGACACGGGACCGATGCCGGCCTGCTCGAGCTTCGGGAGCGAGTAGAACTGTCCGCGTTTGCCGTTGCCGAGGTCGAAGGAGTCGAGGGTATCGAAGGTGTTGTGAGGCATTGCCCCCGGAGCATATTTGCGCGAACAGCAAAACGCAAAAGTCATGGGCGCCGGTGCATACTGCTCGGTCGAAAGGAGCTTCCGTGCCTCCATCCACGATGCCCCAGATCACGACCATCGTTCACCTCATGCTCGAAAACCGCTCGCTCGACAATGTCCTCGGCTGGCTTTACGAGAAGCGCGCCCCCTCCCGGGTCTTTCCCGACAAGAGCTCGGCGGCGTACGACGGACTGATCGCCGGAAAGTTCAGCCAGCCGCTCGACGGGCAGAGCTATCCGATCGTGCCCATTCCGGACGAGTATGCGAAAAAACCCATTCCGATCCACGATCCCTACGAGGAAATGTACGGCGCGATCTACTGGAACGGGGTCATGAACCAGGTCTTCGGCGACCAGAACATCATCACCGGCATGCCGTCCTCCGGCACGCCGCCGACGATGAAGGGCTTCTATCAGGACTACCACAGCGTGGCCGAAGGCGAGTGGCACGGGAAGGACATCCTGTGGACGTACCGCGGCACCCTTCCCATCATGAACCTGCTGGCGGGCGCGTACTCCGTGAGTGACGCGTGGTTCTCTTCCGTCCCTACGCAGACGAACCCGAACCGCGCCTACTCGCTCATCGGCACTTCGCAGGGCCGAGAGAACAATCTCCATTACAGCGCCGTCGAGACCTACGTCGCCGACACGGTCTTCAACGCCCTCGGCAAGGCCGGCAAGACCTGGGGCCTTTACTACACCGATCTCTGGCATGCACCGAAGGACAAACCGAACCAGAAGCAGTGCTTCACGCAGTACACCTTCCCCAATCTCACCAACGCATCGAACGGCGAGATCGGCACGCACGCAGATTTCTTCCAGCGTATCCAGGATGGCAACCTCCCCAACTTCACCTACCTCGAGCCGAAGTGGGGATATGGCATCGAGGGCTACTACACGCAGGGCACCGACTACCACCCGCCCACGCTCGTCTCGCCGGGAGAGGCCTTTCTGTTCCAGGTGTTCCTGGCCTTGGCGAAGAGCAAGCAGTGGGACGAGATGCTGTTCATCGTCACGTTCGACGAGCACGGCGGCACGTACGATCACGTCGAGCCGTCGTGGGGCGCGAAGAATCCGGACGGCATCAAAGGTAGTTACGGGTTCAACTTCGATCTCTTCGGCGTGCGCGTGCCGACCATCCTCATCTCGCCGTTCGCCTATCCGGCGTCCGTCTTCCGCGCCAAGGCGGAGAGCGCTTATCCGTTCGACCACACCTCGTGCCT
The DNA here is from genome assembly GCA_035999335.1 of Thermoanaerobaculia bacterium. Lineage (GTDB taxonomy): Bacteria > Acidobacteriota > Thermoanaerobaculia > Gp7-AA8 > Gp7-AA8 > QHVT01. Next base: position 21,657 of record DASYGV010000022.1, read on the forward strand.
CAAGACGCTGCTGGGTTGGGCGGGCGTCGACCTCGCAAAGTGGAACTTCGGCCAGCGCGTGCAGAACGCGCCGACGTTCGACTACGTGCTCGCCGACCACCACGTCAACTGGGGTGGATTCCCGGGGACCGAGAACGCACTCGCCGCGGAGCCGCCGCCCGAGCCCGAACACGATCCAAGCGATGTCAGCGCTCTCTTCGTGGGCATCCCATTCGCCTCGGTGCGTGCGATTCTTCACGACAACAAGACCCTGGAGGACATCCAGGCCGCCATCGCCGAATACCACCGCGACCCGCAGAAATTCGAAGCCACCCTCGGATGAAGGTAGACTCCTGACTACAAAAGAATTTCGGAGGCCTCACACATGGATCCCATCACCACTCTCGACGCCAGCGTTGCGTCGCGTCACCTGCTCAACCACACGTTCTATCAGCGCTGGACCGACGGCACGCTCACGCGCGAGGAGCTGCGCGACTACGCCGGTCAGTACTTCCACTACGCGATGGCGTTCCCCACGTTCATCAGCGCGATGCACCAGCAAACCGAGGACATCGTCGTGCGGCAGATGCTGCTCGAGAATTTGATCGAAGAGGAGCGCGGCGCCGAGAATCACCCCGAGCTCTGGCTCCGCTTCTGCGAATCCCTCGGACTCGACCGCGAGGAAGTGAAAGCGGGCATCGCGAACGACGCGACGCGCGGGCTCATCGCCACGATGAAATCGCTCGCACGCGACGGCGCCCTGCATGAAGGTCTCGCGGCGCTGTACGCATACGAGTCGCAGATCCCCGCGGTGGCGAAAGCGAAGATCGAAGGATTGGCCCAAAACTACGCGATCTCCGCCGATCGCGACGTCGCGTTCTTCCGCGTGCACATGGACGCGGACGTCATGCACTCGGAGACGTCGCGCTCGATCCTGCGCGATCTCTGCGACACGCCGGAGAAAACGGCCGCGGCGGACGCGGCGGCGAAGCGAACACTGGACGCGCTGTACGGGTTCCTCGACAGCGTGACCGCGAACTAACCAGCGGAGCGCCGGCTTCCAGCCGGCCGCTCCGCCGGCATCTTGCCGGCCGCCTGGAAGGCGGCGGAGCGGCCAGCTGGAAGCTGGCGCTCCGCACATCTACGTCGCCGCCGCGCGGGCGGCGACGGCGTCCGCGTCCTTCTTCTGCCGTTCCGGCCAGCCGCGCGCCTTCACCTGCTCGTACGGCATCAGCGAGTTCGCGTAGTAGTCGCGGAGCAGACGCTGGTCGGGATTCCACTGCCACGCATCCTCGATCTCCGGGATCCCGCCGCGATCAAACAGATCGTCGGTCCACTGCTCGACCGGCACGATCAGATGCCGCAGCACGAGCACGTGGCGCGCCGCCTTCCACACTTCCTTCGGCGTTTTCTCGCGCAATAGCCAGCGGTCGCGATGCTCTTCGCGCAGCCGCCCGAGCTCGCGAAGGATCTGCAGCTCCGTCACAACCTCGTGCCGCACGAAGATCGTCGCGACCAGCGTCACCGGCGTCACCGGCAACGCATTCGAGATCTCCGTCATCACCACGTCCGCGAGCTTCTGCAGATCGGTCTTGCGCTCCTCGAACTTCTGCGACAACACATCCGGATGATCGCGGATGAACGCGTCGATCGACACCGGCGTCCCGAACGACACCACCGCGTAGCCGTAGCGCTTGAACCGCTTGAACAGGCCGCGGAAGAAGTTCCGGAAGAGATAGTCGAACGTCGCCCTGAGCTTCTCCCCTTTCGTCGAACGCTCTTCGCGCCCAAGGAGCTCCTCGGTGAGATTGCGGTCCTCGAGCACGCGGTCGAAATTCACCGCGGTCGGAATGATGTACAGCGGCTGCGAGAACTCCGGATCGCGCTTCGCCGTGACGAGGTAGTCGAGCATGCCCAGCTTCGGCTTCTGGAACGCGCCGTCGCGCGAGAGTCCGCCCTCGATGAACACGCCCTGCGTCACGCCGTGGCGCGTGATCGTCTGTACGAACTTCGCAAGGATCGCGTGATAGAGCGGCTCGCGGTAACGCCGCCGCACGAAGTAGCCGCCGAACCATTTGAAGACGTGATTGAGCGGCCACACGCGCGCCCACTCGCCGATCGCGTACGAGAGCGAGATGAACTTGAACAACATGTGCGCGACGAGCACGTAGTCGGCGTTCGAGCGGTGGTTGATGATGTAGACCACCGCCGCGCCCTTCGAGGCCTTTTCGTTGAACTCGCGGAGCGGCCGGCGCTCGACGACGACGCGATAGAGGAAGTGCATGATCGCGCGCGCCACCGGCGCACCGATGCGGTAGTACGCGAGGAGGTTGAACTTGGGGACGATCTCCTGCAGGTACTTGCGCGCCTGGGCACGCGCCTCCTCGACCGAGACGTGATGCTCCTTCGCGTACGTCTGCACCGCGCGCACGATCTCCGGACTGCCGAAGACCTCCAGCTCGATCTCCGCGTGGCGGCGCTTGAGCTTGAACTTGTCGACGTGGATGCGCCGCTCGCGCTGCAGCTTCCGCGCGGAACGCTTCCCCCACGTCACGCCGGCAATCGCCAACACCATCACGGCGACGGCGGCTCCGGCAAGATAGAGATTCATGGATGGACGTGATTATCGCCCATCGGGGTCGCTACCAGATCCGCACGCGCGCCGAGGGCTCGAGGTACAGGCGCTGCCCTGGGCGCACGTCGAACGCGTCGTACCATGCGTGGAGATTGCGAACCGTGGTGGCCCGATAGTCCTCCGGCGCGTGGCTGTCGGTGGCCACCTGCTTTCGCGTGGCGCCTTCGCTGGTCTTCCGGCGTTGAGTTTGCGCGTAGGCGATGAAGAACTCCCGGTCCTGCTGCCGCACGTAGTCCGCATCCTTCACCCGGCTGCCCAACGTCATGCGGTAGGCGTCGAAGGCGGCGGCGAGGCCGCCGAGGTCGGCGATGTTCTCGGTGAGCGTCAGCTTGCCGTTGACCGAGAGGCCGGCGAGCGGCTGGTACGCCGCGAACTGATCCACCAGCGGCTGCGCGAGACTCTGGTAGCGCTGCATATCCTCGGCGGTCCACCAGTGTCGCATCCGGTGCTCCGTGTCGTAGTCGGCGCCCAGCACGTCGATGTAATGGATGACATCGTGTCCGATGAGCGCACCGACGGAACCGTAGGCCGCGGCGTCGGATGTGTGATCGTACTTGGGAGGCTCCAGCAACGCGGCCGACATGGTGTACGCGTTTTGCTGGAACACGAGCACCGCGCCGACCGTCTGCGGCGCGATGTACCAGTACTTCAGGTTTACGGGCTGACCAAGGCGGGCGACAGCATTGCGGTAGGCGCGATCAGACACGCGTCGCAGGTTGCCCAGCGGATCTGTCGGGTCTATGGTCAGCGAGGTGTAGTCCTCCCATTGGTCGGGATACCCGATCCCCACGTACAGCGTCTTCAGCTTCAACAATGCACTCGCTCTGGTGGCCGGCGACATCCATGTCGCGGCCTCGACTCGCTTCGTGATCGCCGCGCGGACGTTGTCGGAGATTCGCTCCACGCGCGCCTTCTGCTCGGCGGGGAAATAACGCTCGGCGTACATTCTTCCGACTGCGTCTCTCATGGCTGACCGCGTGGCAGCGAGCGCGCGCTCGGCACGGGCGGGCTGTGGACCAGCGCCTGTAGCCGCACGCAATGCCAGCGCCTCGTCGGCGAAGGCGCGCGGAAGCACGTCAGCAAAATCGTGGATGGCGTGGAAGCGCAGGTAGTCCTTCCAGGCCTCCAGCGGTTGCGACGCGACTTGCGCCGCCAACCCTGTCACGGCAGTAGGCTGCCAAACGCCGAACTCTCCCTGCTTGGCCAGGCCCGCTTCGTCGAAGAAGATGGTCCAGTCCATTCCGGGGGCTCGCCGCGCGAGGTCGGAACGCGTCCACACGTTGTCGGCGTTGCGGTCGTTGGCTGACGCCGCGCGCGTGCCGTGGCTGTGCGCGATCGCCGTTTCCAGCGCCAGCACAGCGCTCGCGCGTTCGTCTGCACGGCTGAACCCGGCGAGCGTGAGCATCTGCCGGATGGAGTCGCGATACCGTGCGCGAAGCGCCGTCTTCGCGGGATCGGTGCTGAGATAGTCCTCGCGGTCCGGGAGGCCCAACCCTCCCTGCAACAGAAAGGCGACGTTGGTCTTCTCTCCATGGATGCTCTGATCCACGGAGAGTCCCAGCACGCTGGCTGAGTTGTAGATGCCGAATCCCAGCGGGTCGACGTCGGCGCGCATCCAGCGGCCCAACAGGCGTGTGAGCTCCGCTTTGTCCGAAACCTTCTCGACGCGATCGAGCAGCGGCTGGAGCGACGCGAGACCTCGGGCCTCGATGGCGGCCTCGTTCAAATAGGCGGCGCGAAAGTCCGCAACCTTGCGCGCCGTCGAGCCGGCCGGCGACGTGCCGGCGGCGTCGAGCAGTGTGGCGATGCGGCGGCGGGTCAGTTCGTTGAGCTCGTCGCGGGTGCCCCATCGCTCCTTACCCTCCGGGATCGCGGTGGCTTTGAGCCAACCGCCATTGGCGTAGGCGAAGAAATCGTCGCCGGGGACGATGTTCGCGTCCACTGTTCTCGAGAGTGCGGCGAGGAGGGTCGTGACTGCGGCGGCGAAGTGCATGGCCGCGAAGATAGGAGCCGCCCGATGTCCTGTCGCGGCGCAGGCCGACAACTTTCATTCACTTTCGGACAATGGCGTAACAACTGTGAATCAGTTTCGGACATCGGCTTTTTGCACTCTCAATCCGACATATTCTGATGCGCCGGCTCCTGCACATGCTCACGCGCGCCCAGCTCATCGACGTTCTCTTCGTCATCGTGCCGCATTCGCTGGTGCTGGACATCGCCGGCCCCGCTGAAGCCTTTCGTCTCGCCAACCAGCACCGCGAAGCTCGCGGACTCCCACCGCGCTTTCGTCTTGGCTTCGCGGGGCCCGTGGCAACCCTGCCGACGTCGGTCGGGCTTTCGCTGGGCGACCTCATTCCATTGCCGGAGCTGCTCAGCACGCCGACATGGGTCGTGGTGGTCGGTCAACCGACGGTTCACGTGAAACAGGTCACGCCGGAGATCGCGGTAACGGCTCAATGGTTGCGCGATCGTCTGCAGGACGCGCTCCTCGATCCGGACACGCCGCACCGTCTGGTGACGATCTGCTCGGGCACTCTGCTCGCCGCGCGGGCGGGGCTGCTCGCTAAGCGCCGCTGCACCACGCACCACGAGCTGCTGCACATGCTTCGTGCCCTGGCGCCGCAGGCGCAGGTCATCGACAATCGCGTCTTCGTGGTGGATGGCCCACTCGCGTCCAGCGCGGGCATCACGGCGGGGATCGACGTCGCGCTGCACCTCATCGCCGAGGAGTGTGGTGAGGCGCTGGCGGCGAGCGTCGCCGAGGACATGGTGGTGTACCTGCGGCGCTCCCCGCGCGACACCGAGCTGTCGCCATTCCATATGCACCGCCGCCACCTCCACCCGACGGTGCACCGCGTCCAGGACGCGATCGTCTCCGAGCCGCAGCGCGACTGGGACATGACGTCGCTGGCCCGCGTCGGCCACGCTGCTCAGCGTCACCTGTTGCGGCTGTTCATCGACCACGCCGGCATCTCGCCGCTGCACTACCTCCGGCTGATCCGGCTGGAGCGCGCCCGCCAGTCGCTGGAATACGGCGCGACCGTCACGCGCGCCGCCGCGGTCGCCGGGTTCGGCTCCGACCTGCAGCTGCGCCGTGCCTGGAGCCGCCAGTGGGGCGGGTCGCCCCGCGACGCGGCCCGGGCGGCGGGACCGCACGCTCGCAGGGTTGATGAAGACATCCACGAATCCCTGATTGGCCGCGTTTCATTGGGCTAGACTCCCTCCGGTCCAATGACAATCCGCCCAGGAGCCGGCTCGGGCCGTATTGCAAGTTCCCGTTGGAACCGTCGACAAGTTCCAGGGACGTCACGACGCGCTACGCGGCTGTCCTCACCTTCACCGCAACGCCGGCCCTGGCACAAAGTCCGACGAGGTAGTCGAGCGAGAGCTTGTCCACCTTGTTTCGCGCAATTTCAGAGATGCGTGGTTGCGCTACTCCCAGACGCTCGGCAGCCTGCGCTTGTGTGATCCCTTCCCGATCGATCCATTTGCGGAGAGCCTCTGCCAGTTCGCATCGCAGGAGCATCACTGCCGCTTCATGGGGCGGGAAGCCGAGATCGATGAAAATGTTGCTGTTGGTTTCGGCGAGGGACTTACGCGTCGTCTTTCTCATGATTGGCCTCCGATCCGCCGGTACCGCCGTCGCGCCATTTCGATGTGCACACGGGACGTCTTTGGCGTTTTCTTCTGGAACGCGTGCAGGACATAGATTGCCTCATCGAACCTTGCCACGTAGATCAGCCGAAACGCTCCTGACCGATCGCGCACGCGTATCTCGTGCACACCCGCACCAACGTCCGGCAGGGGCTTGAAGTCCGATGGTTCTCTTCCAACTTGCACCATGAACAGCTCGTAACCGGCAGCGCGTCGCGCCGGTTCGGGGAAGGCGGCGAGATCATCGCGAGCAGTGCCGACGAACCGCACGGGCTTCATCGTGTGTCATTATACGAGTATTCGTATGCCACAGCGACCGCCAACTCCTCTGCCGTCCAGAGCGTATGTGGAGGCGCGTCCCCCAGGGCGAACCAGTAAGTAATCCTTACAAGTTGCCGTCTCTTCGAACTCGCCCTCACCATAGCTGGTCAGACTGTCGCCTTCGTTCTCCGTCTCGACGCCGGTGCTATTGTTCGAGCACAATTTCGCCGACTTCGACGTGGTGTGGGACGGGCAAATTCTCCTGGTCGATGCGCCGGAGTCGTCGGCGTGGGGCGGGACGGAAGAATGTCGTGGTGAACTGGTTCGAGGAAATTGGCAAGGAGCGGCCGTTACCCCATCGCCCCGTGCCGGCCAAAGGAGGAGTCATGCCAGGGATGAAGAGAATGGGATTGCTTGCCGCGAGCGCGCTCTCGATGTTCGTGACGATGGGCGCGGCGCGCAGTCTCGATCCGGCCGTGGTCAACCCACACACGGTCAAGGTCACGCTGGACAACGAGCAGGTGCGCGTGTTCGAAGCTGTGCTGAAACCGGGCGACAAGGAAGCGCTGCATTCGCACCCACGCACCGTCGTCTACGTGATCGAAGGCGGCAGAATGCGAAATCACCCCGAGAACGGAACTGCTACGGAGTCCGAGCTCAGCGCCGGTCAAACGCTGTATCGCGAGCCACTCACGCACTGGGCGGAAAACATCGGGACCACTACGATGCGGCTCGTGGTTGTCGAAATGAAGGACGCGAAGTAGACGAGGCTTCAGTGTGGCAGCTGTCAAGATGAGCGCAGTTTCGCGATCTTCGCGGGCTTCAGAATCCAACGACCAGTGCGACCTCCAGTGTTCGAACAGCCGTTCAAGGGCGTCGATGGATCATTGAGGAGATCGCCGCCGCTGGACGCCAAAAGCGCAAGAGTCCTGATGAGCATTAAGGGAGCTGCTATGAACTCCTTCCGGCCGTATTCGAGGAGAAGGGAATTCGCCGTGCCTACGACGAGAAGACGTAGACCTGGTTCTTCTCCGTCGTGGACATCGTTCAGGTGCTGGCGCAGCAGCCCGACTTTCAGGCAGCTAGAAAGTATTGGAACAACCTGAAAGAGAGACTTCGCAAGGAGGGCAGTCAGTCGGTGACAAATTGTCACCGACTAAAACTACTTGCCGCCGACCGAGACCGGCGGGCCAGGAAGCGACAACGAGACGCATTCCACCCAAGCTTGCCCTCGCCGTCGGAATGTCATGGTTATGGGCGCAGGCGCGCGCAGTTGGCCGTCTTGGTGGAACGACGGCTGAAGGCCTAGTTGCTGGTGGAGCGTCCGTGCAATCCCACCACGGTCTCGTACTTCAGCCCCAGCGCCTCCACTTTCTTCGCGAAGTCGCGTGTCGACGCGTTCTCCGGATACTCGCCGTCGTTGATCATGTCCGATTGCCAGAGGATCTTCTCCTTCGGCAGATGCATGATGAGCATGTCGCGTGCGTGCGGGTTGGGGCCGATGTTGTAGATCACGATCTCGTGATTCGCGTCGCGGATCGTGCGCGGCTCGCTCACCATTTCGACGATCGGCGCGCGCGGCCCGCGCTGCAGACGATCTGGTTCGAGAGTGAATGGCGCCGAGGCGATTCTCTCGAGGAAAGGCTTCAACGTCGGGCCGGCGAGGATGGTCACGCCGTCGGCGATGTACGGACGGATGCCGCCGAGGTGATCGCCGTGCTGATGACTCTGGACGAGGTATCGTACCGGCTTGCCGGGCGCGAGTTCCTTGATCTTCGCGAGCACCTTCTCCGACGCATCGCTCCCCACCGGCGCCTCGGCGACGAACACGAATTCATCGAATGCCACGACGAGCACGTTGTACGACCACTGCCCGGTCGTGCTGGTGACGTTCTCGAGGAGATACACGTCCTTCGCGAGATTCTTCACGCCGAAGTTCTCGCGGTACGACCAGTCGCCCTTCGCGTACCCCTCCGGCAAAGCGAGCTCGCCCGCCTCGAACGTCGCCTCGGCGCGAGCGTTTTCGTATCGATAGAGGTTCTCGATTCCGCCGTGCACGGAGTTGCGCGAGCGCACGCGCACCAGCGACGGGAGCATCAACGCGCCGGTGCGTTTGTAGTTTTCGTAGACCGATTCGCGCACGCCGTCGCCGAAGATCCCGTGTGGCCCAACCTGTTCGACGCGGCGCAGCAGACCGCTCTCGGATTCGAGCTCCAGCGTCATCCACTGACCGTTCGACGTCGCGAACGAGACGACGTTGTTGCCGAGGGAGCGGACGGAGGCGCGGTTCTGCAACGCCTGTTGAATGAGGCGGTGCGGCAGGAAGCGACTGAGCACCGGCGGCTCGGACGTGATCTCTCGATAGGTTTTGATCTCGGGAGTGAGCACGTAACCCTTGCCGCCGTCGAGAAGGATGACGTCGGTGAAGATGAAATCGCCCGCGATCGCCGAGCGCGTCTCCGCGCGCATCCGCTTCGCAGCCTGATCGAGCTTCACGTCGATCGCGAACGGATACGTCTCGAACGGCGCGAGCGGCGTGAGGGACTGCGATTCGTTGATGACGTCTCCGCGAATCGCGAGGGAGAGCTTCATGCCCGTCTCGCTGCCGTGGGCATCCGCCGCGCGCTCCAGCGCGCGCAATCCTTCACGGTTCGCGGTCAACGGATCGGCGGTGAGAGTGGCGAGCAGCGCGAGGAGCGGGAGCATGGCGGCAGGATAGCGCGTGGGCCAGATCCAAAGACCCGACAGGAACGTAACAGTTGGGATGCGCGCGATTTTGATCTTCATGCTCGTCGCCTCGGCGGCAGCCGCGGACGACGCCAGACTCTCCGGACAGGTTCTCGATTCCACCGACGCGGTGCTGCCCGGCGTGACCGTCGAAGCAGGAGGCGCGACGACCGTCACTGGCAACGACGGCACGTACACGCTCGCGGTCCCCGCGGGAACCTACGACGTCTCTTTTCAGCTCCTCAACTTCGCCACCACCGTCCGTCGCGGAGTGGTCGTGCCCTCGCGCATCGATGTGACGCTTTACCTTTCCGCGAGCGCCGACGTCGTCGTGACGGCGCGCCGGACCTTCCGCAACCTCGCCGATCTCGACGAGCCGGTGAACGATCTCCTCGGCATCGCCGACGCGGCCACCCAGGGCGTCATCACCACGACCGAGATCGAGCGCCGGCCGTTTCAGCGCGCTGGCGAGATCATGGAGACGGTCCCCGGCGTCGTCGTCAGTCAGCACAGCGGCGAGGGCAAGGCCAATCAGTATTACCTGCGCGGCTTCAACCTCGATCACGGGACCGACATCGCGATCACCGTCGCCGGCGTCCCGGTGAACATGCCGACGCACGGTCACGGACAAGGCTACGCCGACGCGAACTTCCTCATCCCGGAGCTCATCAGCGGCGTGCAGTACAAGAAAGGTTCGTATTACGCGGACGAAGGCGATTTCGCGAGCGCCGGCGCCGTGAATGTGAACTATCTGAGCCTGCTCGACAAGCCGATCGCGCTCGTGCAGGGCGGCTCCGCCGGATTCCAGCGTGCGCTCTTCGCCGCATCGCCGCGTGTCGGCGAGGGATATCTGCTCCTCGCGATCGAGACGGGGCGGAATGACGGGCCGTGGGTGAGACCGGACGATTTCCGTAAGCTCAACGGCGTGCTTCGCTACACCCAAGGCGATCAGCGCGGTGGGTTCAGCATCACGGCGATGGGTTACGACGCGGACTGGAGCTCGACGGATCAGATCCCGGTTCGCGCCGTAACCACCGGAGCGATCCCGCGTTTCGGGCTGGTCGATCCGACCGACGGCGGTACGACGTCCCGCTACTCGCTCGCCGCGGCATGGCAACGCAACTCCTCGAACGCACTCACGCAGACGAACGCCTACGCCATCCGGTATCGGCTCAATCTCTTCTCGAACTTCACCTACTTCCTCGATCACCCCGAAGACGGCGATCAGTTCGAGCAGGCGGACGACCGCTTCGTGGCCGGCGTTCGCGCGAGTCATCGATGGCTCGCGCGATGGGGCGGCGTGTCCGTCGAAAACGTGGCCGGAGTACAGGCGCGTCACGACGCGATCGGCAACGTCGGGCTGTATCACACGCGCGAGCGCGTTCGTCTCGCGACCACGCGACAGGATCACGTCGACGAGACCAGCGGCGCGGTCTTCGCGCAGAGCGCGCTGCAGTGGACGCCGTGGCTGCGGACGATCGCCGGACTCCGCGCGGATCAATACCGCTTCGACGTCGGAGCCCAACGCGAGACCGCTTCGATCGTCAGCCCGAAGCTCTCGATGATCTTCGGACCGTGGCGCAAAACCGAGCTCTACGCGAACGCGGGGAACGGCTTTCACAGCAACGACGCGCGCGGGATCACGCAAGGCGTCACACCGCTCACCCGCACGCGCGGCGCGGAAGTGGGGATCCGCACGACGCCCGTTCCGCGGTTCCACATGACGGCGTCCTTGTGGGCGCTCGACATGGCGTCCGAGCTGTTGTTCGTCGGCGACGCCGGAACGACGGAAGCGAGCCGTCCCAGCCGCCGCGCCGGCGTGGAGCTCTCGACGTTCTACAACCTGTTCGACTGGCTCGCCGTCGATGCGGACTACGCGTACTCGCGCGCGCGATTCCGCGACGAGGACCCGTCCGGCGATCGGATCCCCGGCGCGGTCGAAGGGGTCGCGTCGGTCGGGCTCAGCGTGATCGACTGGCGCGGCATCTCGGGTGAGCTCCGCTATCGCTACTTCGGACCGCGCCCGCTGATCGAAGACGACAGCGTCCGATCGCAATCCTCGAACCTCGTGAACGCACGCATCGGATATCGCCTCACGCCGCAGCTCCGGCTCGACGTCGACGTTTTCAACATCCTGGATGCGAAGGTGAGCGACATCGACTACTTCTACACCTCGCGCCTGCCGAACGAGCCGGACGGAGGGGTTGACGGCATTCACTTCCATCCGGTGGAGAAGCGCGCGTTTCGGGTGGGGATCAGTCGGACGTTCTGACACTCCGAGGACGTCAACCGTCAGTCCCGCGATCTCACCCTCGAGATCGGAGACGTCAACCGTGCGTCCCGCGGGTCTCACGCTTGATGTGTCGAGACATCAACCATCAGTCCCGCGATCTCACCCTCGAGATCAAAGACGTCAATCGTGACTCCCGCGGCTCTCACGCTCGATGTGTCGAGACATCAACCGTCACTCCCGCGATCTCATGCTCGAGTCCGGAGACCTCAACCGTGACTCCCGCGGGTCTCACGCTCGATGTGTCGAGACATCAACCGTCACTCCCGCGATCTCGCGCTTGACGTCAGAGAAGTCAACCGTCAGTCCCGCGATCTCACGCTCGACACCGGAGACGTCAACCGTGACTCCCGCGGTCTCGCGCTCGATATGTCGAGACATCAACCGTCAACTCGGCGATCTCATGAGCACGGCGTTCCAGCGCCACAGTCTGGCGAAGAAGGTGCGCGACTTCATACGCTCCTGATACGGCGGACTGCAGCCTTTCGTCACGTGTGGTACAACTCCCGCCCGATGCTTCGCCGCGCTCTCGCCGTGACGCTCCTCGTCCTCTTCGCCGTCCTCGGCGCGATGACGCTCGGATCCGTCTGTCCCGAGCCCTGTCCCGACGACACGGAAGAGACGAGCTGTCCGCCGATCTGCGCGGTGTGCACGTCCTGCACGCACGCGCAGACCGCGATCGTGCAGCACGCGGCCGGCGCTGCACCGATGATCGCGACGCAAACCATCGTGCCGTCGCTGTCGTCGTCCACCCCCTCGCAGCTCGCTGACGACATCTTCCACGTCCCGCTTCGCGGCTGATCGACCTCTCTTTCACGGTCATCCAGCCGAGGTGTTCATGAAGCGATGGATCGTCGCGCTCGCGGCATTGCCTGCGATCGCACAGCATGCTCCCGTTCTCACAATGACCGACGCGCTCGAGCGCGCGCGGCAATCGGCGCCCGCGATCGTCGCCGCGCGTATGCGCGTGGACGAGACGCGCGGCCGCGTCATCGGTGCGTCCCAGCCTGTCTCCAACAACCCGTCGATCGAGATCGAAGCCGGGCACCGCAGCGGCGCGACCTCGTCGACCGACTACGGAGTCGAAGTCGGACAGGACATCGACCTTCCGCGACGGCGCCACGCGCGGATCGACGCGGCGCGCACGGTCGTGACGCAGGAGGAGCAACGCGCGCGCGAAACGGAGCGCGGCGTGCTGCGCGAAGTCGCGACGGTGTTCCTGCGCGCGCTCGAAGCGCGCGAGCGCGCCGACGCCGCCACGAGCGGCAAGCAACTCGCCGACGAGGCGTTGCGCATCGCGGAACGTCGATACACCGCGGGCGACGTCGCGCAACTCGACCTGAACCTCGCTCGCACCGCCGTCGCGCGCGCCGATGCGGACGTGCGGACCGCGACCGCCACGCTGATCGGTCAGAAAACACGGCTGCAAGTCCTCCTCGGAATCACGGAGCCAATCGAGATCGGCGGGTCGCTGCGCGAAGCATCAACCCTCAGCACGGTTGATCTCGTCGCCCGCGCTGCCGATCGGCCCGATGTGAGAATCGTCGACGCGGAGATCGCGGAAGCCGAAGCGGAGCAACGGCTCGCGCAAACCATGCGTCTGCCGGACTTCGGACTGCGCGCCTCCTACCGCAGCGAGGAAGGCGACCGCATCCTCCTCGGCGGCGTCGGCATCACGCTGCCGGTCTTCCATCGCGGGCAGGAGGCCACCGCCGTGGCGAGCGCGCGCCTCGCGCGATTGCAGGCGGAACGCGAGGCGCTGACGCGCACGATCGAAGCCGAAGTGCGCGGCGCCGTCGCAGCGTACGAAGCGCTGCGAGCCGCCGCGACGCAGTACGAACAGTCGGTACTGCCGTTGATCGAGGAGAACGAGCGGCTGGCGCTGGAGAGCTACGACGTCGGACAGATCGGTCTCGCCGATCTTCTCCTGGTCCGCCGCGAAGCGCTCGACGCGCGCCGCGCCTTCCTCGATCAGCTCATCGAAACGCGCCTCGCGGAAGTCGAGCTGCGCACTCATGCAGGAGTCTGGAAATGAACCGGCGAATCCTCATCGTCGCGATCCTCGCGACCGCGCTCGCATTCGGCTGCAGAAAATCAGAAACCGAAGGTGAGCATCACGAAGAGCAGGGACCGGCGGCGGAAGCGCACGCCGAACGGTCGGCGAACATCCTCGAGATCGAGGAGACGATGCTGCGCGATCTGCGGCTGACGACGACGAAGGTCGAGCAGCGGCCGGGAGGCGAAGGCGTCAGCGTCGTCGGCGAGCTGCAGGCCGATCAGACGCGTTACGCGGAAGTCGGCGCGCCGGTGACGGCGCGCGTCGTCCGACTCCTCGCGGCGCCCGGGCAGAGCGTCCGTGCGGGACAAGTCCTCGCCGAAGCGCAGAGCGGCGAGCTTGGCCGCGCACGCGCCGACTCCGACTCGGCGCAAGCGCGCGTGACGCTCGCGCGCGCGGCGCTCGAACGGAAGCGCGCATTGGCGGATCGGATCGTCCCGCGTCGCGAGGTCGAGGAAGCAGAAAACGATCTCGCGGCAGCGCAAGCCGATGTTCACGCCGCGCAGTCAGCGCTGCAGGCACTCGGCGTTTCGGCGACTCACGGCGGCGACGGCTCGCGACTCCCGCTCGTGGCGCCAATCGCGGGAACCGTGATCGAGCGCAACCTCGTCCTCGGGCAGATGATCGATCCGACGCACGTCGCGTTCCGCATCGGCGATCTCTCCGCCATCTGGCTCGTCGCTCACGTCTTCGAGCGCGACGCGGTGCGGGTCGCGCTCGGCGCGCCCGCGCGCGTGACGCTCGCGGCGTTCCCGGGACAGACCTTCGCCGGACGCGTGACCTACGTCGGACGGCAGGTCGAGGCGGAGTCGCGAACGATCCCGGTGCGCGTCGAGCTGGAGAATCGCGGAGGACTGCTCCGTCCGGGCATGTCGGCGAGCGCGTGGCTGCAGATCTCGACGGCGAATCAGAACGTCGTCACCGTTCCGGTCGCGGCGCTGCAGCGCGTCCGCGATCAGTGGGTCGTGTTCGTGCCGACGAGCGGGCGCACGTTCGAGATCCGCACCGTCGGCCGCGGCCGCGATCTGCAGGGCGAAGTGGAGATCGTGAGCGGACTGAGGCCCGGCGAGACGGTCGTCGTCGACGGCGCATTCCTGCTGAAAGCGGAAGCGGAGAAGGCGGAAGGCGGAGGCGATCATCATGACCATTGAACGGGGAACGACCGGGAGGCCTCCGGGCCGGTGCGACCGGCAGCGCTGGTTGCTGCGCTACGCGACCGCTT
>DASYGV010000144.1:0-29142 GCA_035999335.1 Thermoanaerobaculia bacterium
GACCGTGGCTCTACGTCAGTCCATTCTTCGATCGGCACAAGGATGAGTACATCGATGCTCTCTTCGCCGTCAGCACCGAAGGCGCCTGGGATCGATGGCTCGAGTTCTGCCTCCGCGCAACAATCGACGTCTGCCGCGACGCCGTTGTGCGTTGTGATGAGCTCCGCCGGCTGCGCGACGAGTACCATGCGAGGGCAGATCGGACCAGCCGCCGCATGCACGCATTGATCGAGGGTCTCTTCTCCAACCCGATCATTCGCATCGCGGACGCGGCGCGGCGGCTGAATGTCACTTACCCCACAGCCAAGAACGATATCGCCAAGTTGGTCGAGCTGGAGATACTCACCGAATTTCCGGGCGTTTCGCCGAAGGCATATTTCTCTCACGCGATCTTCAACGCCGCCTATCGCGAAGATACGCCGTAAAATGACCGCAGTGCTTCCGTCTGTTTCCGCCTCCAGTCACGAGTCGCGCCGCGCGACGCAGGTCACGCTCAAGGCCGTGGTCCTGCTCGCCAGCGTACTGTTCTGCGTCTTCGCGATTTCCTTCATCTTCAGCGACCGCGGGCTGCCGGAGTTGCAGAACGCGCGCACGCACGTGGCGACGCTGCACGAGAACATCACGCGGCTCGAGAACGAAAACGCGCGTCTCCGCGCGGAGATCGAGAGCGTGAAGAAGTCCTCCTACGCGATCGAGCGCATCGCGCGCGAGGACCTCGGCATGTCGAAGACGGGAGAGACGGTTTACATGCTGCCCAAGAAGTAGCGAGTTGCGAGTTGCGGGTTACGAGGAATGCCCCGCAGGCCCTACTCGCAACTCGCAACCCGCTACTCGCAACTCACTCCAGCAGCTTCGCGTAGCCCTCGATCACCTTCGCTAGCACCACGATCTGCGCGTTCGCCTCATCCCACTTGTGCAACTCGATCGACTCGCGCACCGCGGGGAACGTCTTCACGCCATAGCCGGTGTAGAGCCCCGGTGCGTAGACGTGATGGCGATACCACGGGCGTTGCGGCAATCCTTCGTCACGCGTCAGCGCGCGCTCGAGCTGCATGGCGATGCGGTCGTTACGGGATGTGCCGCGATCGTACGCGGTCGCGGCTTTCTGCAGGCGCTCGAGCGCGTTGCGCAGCGGCGCGAATTCGAGATGCGGCGCGGGCGTCTGCGCCGGCGGCGCAACAAACGGCTTCTTCGGATCGGCCGCGAGCTCCATCGTCCGCTCGCGGAGCTGCCGGTTGCGCTCCTCGATCTCCGCGCGCGTCTTCTCGGCAAGCTTCGTGACCTCGTCGAGATAACGCGAGGCCGTCGCGGCGAGCGTCGTGGTCTCGAACGGAAGGAAGTCCGCGTTCGCGAGACGGAGCATCATCCGCCCGGTGGTCTTCGCCTGAACCACACCGTACTCGAACGTCGGATCGAGGAAGCGTGTGTAGTGATCGAATGAGTCGTATGCGGAGTGGTAGACGCCGTATTCGCCTTCGCCGCCGTAGCTGATGTTCAGCGATGCGATACCGGCGTGCTGCAGGAACGGCGTGAAATCCGATCCCGAACCAAGCGCGCCGAGGCGGATCAGCGATCGCTCGCGGATTTGTTTCCGCTCGTCCGCGTCTTCCGCGTTGACGATTTGGCGCGCGCGCGCGCGCTCCAGCACCGATACTCCGCGCTCGGGATCCTGCACGTCGCGCGCGACTTCGGTCACGAATCGCTCGAGCGTGTGCGACCCCGCGGCCTCGAGGAATCCGCGGTCGGTCGAGTCGGAGTTGATGTACGCGACCGCGTGCTCGCGCAGCTCCGCGATGTGCGTTTCGACCCATTCCGTCGATCCGAGGAGCCCCTGCTCCTCGCCGTCCCAGGCTGCGTAAATCAACGTGCGGCGCGGACGCCGGCCACTCTTCGCCAGCTCGCCGATCGCGCGCGCCTCTTCCATCAGCGCGACCATGCCGCTGACCGGATCGTTCGCGCCGTGCACCCACGCGTCGTGATGGTTGCCGCGGATGATCCATTGATCGGCGAGGTCGGTGCCGCGCAGGCGCGCGATCACGTCGTACGCCGGCGCGAGCTTCCAGTCGAACTCCACCTTCAGGTGCACGCGTGCCGGGCCAGGACCGATGTGATACGTGAGCGGCAATGCGCCGCGCCATTCCGTCGGCGCGGGCGGGCCGCCGAGGGCGCGGAGGAGCGGGAGCGCGTCGGCGTAGGAGATCGGGAGGACCGGGATCTTCGTCAGCGTCGTGGCCGCGCCGCGGTCGAGGCGCTTCGCATCTTTCGTCGCGCCGACGCCGGGCGTGAGCGGATCGCCGGAGTACACCGGCATGTCCGCGACCGACCCGCGCTGCGCACTGTGCTCGCTGCGGTACGCGCCGGCCGGGTAGACATCACCCTCGAAATAGCCGTCGTCGCGCGGGTCGGAATAGAGGATGCAGCCGATCGCGCCGTGCTCCGCCGCGACCTTCGGCTTGATGCCGCGCCACGAGCCGCCGTAACGCGCGATGACGATCTTTCCCTTCACGTCGATGCCGTTCTGCGCGAGCACCTCATAGTCTTTCGGGACGCCGTAGTTCACGTAGACGAGATCGCCGGTGACGTCGCCGTCGATCGAGTAGGCGTTGAACGGAGGCAGGATCTCGTCGGCCTGATTCGACGTTGCGTCCTCCGCAAGAGCCGGCTCGTTGAGCTTCGCCGTGTACCGCTGCGGCGCGAGCAGCTCGACCACGCGCGTCTTCGGCGTCGGGAAGAGCACGTCGAACCGCTCGATGGCCGTGTCGTAGCCCCACGACTTGAAGAGCGATGCCATAAACTCCGCGTTCTCTTTTCCGTAAGGTGATCCGAGGTGATGTGGGCGTGCCGTCATGCGCTTCATCCACGTGCG
Source organism: Thermoanaerobaculia bacterium (assembly GCA_035999335.1). GTDB lineage: Bacteria > Acidobacteriota > Thermoanaerobaculia > Gp7-AA8 > Gp7-AA8 > QHVT01. Next base: position 2,867 of record DASYGV010000144.1, read on the forward strand.
GAGGTTGTCGCGATTCAGCTTCGCGTCGAACTGCGCCTCCAGCGCGTACTGCTTCGCAGCATCTTTGAAACCGAAGATCGGCAGCGGAGTATTAGGCTGCGCGGTGAGTGCGGTGGTGGTAAAGAGGAGCGCGGCGGCAATCAGTCGGCGCATAAGTCGAGGGATTCTACTGGAGGGTTGGATGAAGGTTCGTGTCGTAGTTGTGGGATTGCTGTTGATGGTCGCCGGGCAGCTGCTCGCTGCCACGAAGGCAGAACAGATCGATGCGCTGCTCGCCAAAGCCTACGAGGTGCGGCAGTTCAACGGCAGCGTGCTCGTCGCGGACGCGTCGGGCGTCGTCTTCAAGAAGGGCTACGGCTACGCGAACTTCGAGTGGCAGATCCCGAACGCGCCGGACGTCCGCTTCCGGCTCGCGTCCGTCACCAAGCAGTTCACCTCGATGGCGGTGATGCAGCTCGTCGCCGATGGAAAGTTGAAGCTCGACGGAAAGATCACGGACTACCTTCCCGACTACCGGAAGGACACGGGCGATCGCGTCACGATCACGCACCTGCTCAATCACACCAGCGGCATTCCGAGCTACACGTCGCAGCCGGGCTTCTTCGCGAACGATTCGCGCGATCCGTACACGCCCGCGGAGTTCGTGAAGAAGTTCGCGAGCGGCGATCTCGAGTTCGAGCCGGGCTCGAAGTTTTCGTACAACAACTCCGCCTACTTCCTCCTCGGCGCGATCATCGAGAAGGTCGCGGGCAAGCCGTACGCGGACGTCGTGCAGGAGCGGATCTTCACGCCCCTCGGCATGAAGTCATCCGGCTACGACCTCGCGGCGCCGATCCTGCCGAAGCGCGCCAGCGGCTATGAGCCGGCTGGCGGAAACGTCGTCAACGCGGCGTATCTCGACATGACCATCCCCTACGCGGCGGGCTCGCTCTACTCGACCGTCGAAGACCTCTATCTGTGGGATCGCGCGCTCTACACCGACCAGCTCCTGCGCGACGATCTGAAGAAACAGCTCTTCACGCCCACCCTGCAGAACTACGCGTTCGGCTGGGTGATCGGGAAGGCCAAGCTCGACGATGGAAAATCCGAAGTCGGGACGATCAGCCACGCCGGCGGAATCAACGGATTCAGCACCCGGCTGTTTCGCGTGCCGGAGACGAAAGAGCTGGTGGTGCTGCTCGACAACACGTCACGCGGCGACAAGCTCAACGCGCTGGCGTCCAGCATCCTCAGCATCCTGCACGGCATCGAGCCGAAGCAGCCGCGCAAGTCGATCGTCCACGAATTGCAGCAGGGCGCGAGCGGCGCCGCGGTCGTCGCGAAGTATCGCGAGCTGCGCAATGCGAGCCCGGACGAGTACGACTTCCAGGAGGCCGATCTAAACACCCTCGGCTACTCGATGCTGGCGCAGAAACGCGTCGACGACGCCATCGAGATCTTCAAGCTGAACGTTGAACTGTATCCACAGTCCGCCAACCCGTACGACAGCCTCGGCGAGGCCTATGCGGTCAAAGGTGACAAAGAGCTGGCCCTGCAGAACTACCGCAAGTCCGTCGAGCTCGACCCGAAGAACAAGAACGGGCTCGAGGCCATCGCGCGGCTCGAGAAACCGCCCGCGGCCGACGAGGTGAAGTACCCGCTGGAGGCGTTCGTCGGCCGGTACGAGCTCACGCCCACGTTCATCCTCTCGTTCTTCATCGAGGACGGGAAGCTCATGACCCAGGCCACCGGCCAGCCGAAGCTGGACCTCAGGGCTGATTCCGCGACCGAGTTCTCCGTCGTCGGCGTGCCGGCGCGGGTGGTCTTCGAGATGGATGGAACGAAGGCGAAAGCGGTCACGCTGTTCCAGGGAGGAAGGGAGATGAAGGCGAAGCGGGTCGAATAGCCCCCGGCTTCCCGCCAATGGCCTTAACTTAAGGATGAAGGCATGCGCCCGGAGGCGCTCCAGAGGGTAGCCGGTGGCGAGCGCAACGCGCCGCCACCGGGAACGCGGGCCATGAGAGATCCGCCCCGGCAGGGGCGATAGACGTTTCTCTGCCACCCCTCCGGGGCGGAATGTTGTGCACGACATCCTCACCGGTGGCGGCGCATTTGCGCTCGCCACCGGCTACCCTCTGGAGCGCCTCCGGCGCATGTCGACGCCTAGAGTTAAGGCCATTGGGCTGAAGCCTGGGGCTAACGCATTACACTCCCCTCCCCATGTGCGGCATCAACGGGATCTTTGCCTATCGCGACGGCGCGCCGCCTGTCGATCGCGAGGAACTGCTGCGGTCGCGCGAGTGCATGCGCTCGCGGGGGCCGGACGCGGCGGACGCGTGGATCTCCGACGACGGACGCGTCGGGCTCGGGCACAGGCGGCTGGCGATCATCGACCTCTCCCCCGCGGGCGCGCAGCCGATGCGGCGCGGCGAGCGCGTGATCATCTTCAACGGCGAGATCTACAACTATCGCGAGCTCCGCGCGCGTCTCGAGGCGAAGGGACGCACGTTCACTTCGCATTCGGACACCGAGGTGATGCTGGCCCTCTTCGACGAAATGGGCGAGGCAATGCTCAGCGAATTGCGAGGGATGTTCACGATCGCGTTGTGGGACGGCGCGAAGCGGCGGATGTTCCTCGCGCGCGATCCATACGGCATCAAGCCGCTCTATTACGCGGATGACGGCGCAACGGTGCGCATCGCGTCGCAGGTGAAGGCGCTCATCGCGGGTGGACGCGTCGACAAGCGCTTCGAGCCCGCGGCAGCGGCCGGGTTCTTTCTGCGCGGGACCGTGCCCGAGCCGTTCACGATGTACCGCGCCATCCGCGCGCTCCCCGCGGGCTCGTACCTGTACATCGACGCCAACGGCGTCGACGAGCCGCGGCAGTATTTCTCCATCGCGGCCACGCTGCGCGACGCCGTCGAAAACGCGCATCGCGTCACCGACGCCGAGCGCGAGGAGCTCGTCCACGACGCCGTGCTCGAATCCGTCCGCTACCACATGGTCGCGGACGTCCCCGTCGGCGCGTTCCTCTCCGCCGGTATCGATTCCAGCGCAATCGTCGCGTTCGCGCGCGAGTCCGGCGCGACGGACCTGCAGACGATGACCCTTCGCTTCGAGGAATACCGCGGCCGCGACAACGACGAAGCGCCGCTGGCCACGCTCGTCGCGCAACAGTACGGCGTTCGTCACTCGATTCGCGAGCTGACGCTGCCGGACTTCCGCGCGGAGCTCCCGCGCATCTTCGCGGCGATGGACCAGCCGACCGTCGATGGCCTCAACAGCTACTTCATCAGCAAAGCCGCCGCGGAGCTCGGACTGAAAGTCGCGATGAGCGGCACGGGCGGCGATGAGCTGTTCGGCGGATACACGTCCTTCCGCGACATCCCCCGCTGGATGCCGGTGACGTCGGTTCTCTCCCGCGTCCCCGGTCTCGGCGAGAGCGTCTATCGCCTCAACACCGCGCTCGCAAAACGGAGCCGCCACGTCAGCCCGAAGATGGGCGAGATCCTGCGTCACGGGAAGTCTTACGCCGGCGCGTATCTCGTGAAGCGCGGACGCTTTCTCGCGTCTGAGTTGCCGGACGTGCTCGGAGCCGAGATTGCGAAGGAAGGCGTCGAGCGGTTGAACCTGATCCAGATCCTCGAGCGCGCGGTGACGCCCGATCCCGGCACGCCGTACGCGAGAGTCGCCGCGCTCGAGTCGTCGCTCTATCTGCGGAATCAACTGCTGCGCGACATGGACTGGGCGAGCATGGCTCATTCGCTCGAAGTTCGCGTGCCGCTCGTCGACGCGCACCTGCTGCGCAAGCTCGCGCCGGCGCTCGTCACGCGTAAAGGCCGCGGAAAGGGCATCCTCGCCAATGCCCCGCATCCGCCGCTTCCGAACGAAGTGCGCACGCGCCGCAAGACCGGCTTTACGCTGCCGATCAAGGAATGGCTGAAGCAGGAAGGAAGAGTGGAGTTCGGGAAGAGGAGCTGGGCGCGCAAGGTGTACGAGGTGATGTTCTCGAGCGAGATGGGGTACTGGTGAAGAAGAAAGTGCTGAGTGCTGAGTGCTGAGTGCTGAGTCCCACCCGCCATCCTCTCCGACGGATTGGAAGTTCATCGCAGCGATCGCGGTGCTAACCCTCATCGCCGTCGTGCGGGTCGCGTCGACGCACCGCGTCTTCAGCGCGACCGTCGACGAGCCGGCTCATCTCGCCGCGGGCTACGAATGGTTCAAGGGTGCGTTCACCACGGACATGACCCATCCACCACTCGCCCGCGTTCTGGGCGCGCTGCCGCTACGGCTCGCAGGATTGCCGTATCCGCGGCCCACCGGGATGATCGACCAGGGCAATCAGCTGCTGTATCACGGCGACCGCTACGTGAAGAACCTCGCTCGCGCGCGGATGGGCAATCTCGTATTGCTCATCGTCGCGATCATCGCCGTCGCGATGTGGGCGCGGCGGATGTTTGGCCGTGAAGTGGCGATCGTCTCCGTCGCGATCTTCACCACGATTCCGCTCATCCTCGGCCACGCGGGTCTGCTGACGACCGACCTCTCCGTCGCCGCGACCATCCCGCTCGCCCTGCTGGCGCTCGATTGTTACCTCGAGACGCCGACGTGGAGGCGCGCGATCTTTCTTGGCGTCGCGATCGGGTTGGGGATGTTGTCGAAGTTCTCGTTCATCGTTTTCTTTCCGCCCGCGCTGCTGGTCGTTCTGATTCTCAAACGCCCTCTTCGCGCGCGCGCCGCAACGCTTGCGGCCGCGATCGCGATCGTATTTCTCGTCACCTGGGCCGGCTATCGCTTCGACGTCGGTCGTCCCGCGGACGTCGTCGAGCGCGGCGCTGACATCCTCGAATGGGCTGCGCCTGAACCGCTCAAACCACTCGCGCGCCTGCTCGCACGCACGCCCATCCCCGCGCCGGTGATCCCGGTCGGAATGGCGCAAGTGAAACTGCACGAGATCGACGGCCACACCGCCTACTTGCTCGGACGCGAGAGCCGCCATGGCTGGTGGTATTACTTTCCGGTCGTCTTCTTCTACAAATCACCGCTGCCGTTCCTGATTCTCGTTGCGTGGGGAGCGGTGCTGCTCGCACGCAACCGCCGCGGGTTGCAGATGGTGCTGATTCCCGTCGCGATCCTGCTGACGGCGATGACCGCGTCGCTGAACATCGGCGCGCGGCACATCCTCCCGATCATTCCGCCGCTGTCGATCGTCGCCGGCTACGCGGTCGTGCACATCTGGCGCACGAGCCGCGACGCGTTCGGACGCGCCGCGCTGATCGCGCTGCTCGCGTGGCTCTTCATCGGCGTTGGCAAAGAACATCCCGACTACCTGCCCTGGTTCAACGAGGCCGCGCAGCCGAATCCGTCGTGGATCGCAGCGGACAGCAACATCGATTGGGGGCAGGACGTCTTGCGTCTCGCGCGAGTCGTGGAGGAGATGCGGATCGATCACCTCCATTCCGCGTTCATGAACAGCCTTCAGCTCGATCGGCACGGCATCCACGCGACCGGCTTGAAGCCGCGCCAGAAAGTCTCGGGTTGGGTCGCGGTGAGCGAGAACTGGCTGCGCTTCGGCGAGGCGAACGGCGACTACGACTGGCTCAGAAACTATCGACCGGTGCGGCGAGTCGGCAAATCGATCCGGCTCTACTACATCCCATGAAGCGCACGGACATCGCGGCGCTGGCGTTGATCGTTCTCTCGATGCTGCGCATCGCGTCGACGTGGACCGTCTTCTCCGTAACCGTCGACGAGCCGATGCACATCTCCGCCGGCCTGCAGCTCTACACGCAGCACGTGTACACGTACCAGCCGGAGAACCCGCCGCTGCCGCGCGTCGTGCTCGCCCTCGTGCCGTGGCTTGGCGGGATGGACTTCGATCCCGCGCGGCGCGTCGACGAGCAGCTGTTGCGCGTCTTCCACTCCGACGGCCGCTACGAGACGAACCTGGTGCTGGCGCGCGCCGGCAATCTCGTCTTCTTCGTGATCGCCTCGCTCGCGACGTGGTGGTGGGCGCGACGCGAGCTCGGCGCCGTCGGCGGCTTCGTCGCCACACTGCTCTTCACGTTCCAGCCGATCGTCGCCGGCCACGCCGGTCTCGCGACGCATGACGTCGCGGCGACCGCGGGCGTTGCCGTGTCGCTACTCGCCTTTACGCGCTGGCTCGACGCGCGCACGGTGAGGAGCGCAGCGCTGTTCGGCGCCGCGTTCGGATTTACCGTGCTCTGCAAGTTCTCGTGCATCGGTTACGTGCCGGCCGCGTGTCTGGCGATGTTCATCGTGCGACGCGACCCTCGCTGGCGCACGCTCGCGCCGAGCTTCGTCGCTGCGCTGATCGCAACTCTGCTCGTGATCTGGACGGGCTACGGGTTCACGATCGAGAAACTCGTCGCCGGAATCCGAGGACTCGCGGCCATCGATCGCGCCGGATTCTTCACCTTTCTCTTCGGCGAGGTGCGCACGACCGGGTGGTGGTGGTATTTCCCCGCCGCGGTCGCGCTCAAGAGCACGATCGCTTCGCTCGTGCTCGCGCTCTTCACGCGTCGCCGCGGACTAGAGGCGCTGGCCGCCGCGATCGCGATCCTCCTCGTCGCGATGCCGAGCCATCTCGATCTCGGCGTCCGCTACGTCCTCCCGCTGTACGCGCCGCTCGCCGTCGCGGGCGCGGCCGCTATGGTGACGATGAAGTTTCGATGGATCGCGATCGCACTGCTCCTCTGGCACACCGGCGCGTCCGTCGCCACGCATCCTGATGCCTTCCCCTACTTCAACGAGGCCGCGGGACGACAGCCGTGGCGTCTGCTGCTCGACAGCAACATCGACTGGGGACAGGATGTGCTCCGCCTGAGACGCGTGATTCGCGAAAAGAAGATCGAGCGCATCGGCCTGGCGGTGCAGGGATGGCACGATTGGGACGCACTCGGCTTTCCGCCGCACTATGATCTGAATCGCGACGTTCCTTCGCAGGGTTGGGTCGCGGCGAGCGAGCACGTCCTCGGCCTCGCCCGCAGGGCACCGTGGCTCGAGGGCCGCCCCTATGAGCGCGTCGGCAAATCGATCCGTCTGTACTACGTCCCATGAAGGACTGGAAGCTCGCAGTCGCGATCGTGGCTCTGACGGCAATCGCCGTCGTGCGAGTGTCGCTCGCGCAGCGCCACTTCAGCGCGACGCATGACGAGCCCGCACACATCGCTAGTGGATACGAGTGGCTCACGGGGACGTACACGCTCGATCCGAGTCATCCGCCGCTGGCACGCGTGATCGGAGCCTTGCCGCTATGGCTCGACGCGAATCCGGCGCGGCCGCAGCAGGGAAACTTCATCGATCGCGCGAACGATCTGTTGTATCGCGGCGCTTACGAGACCAACCTCGGACGCGCGAGACGCGGAACACTCGTGTTTCTGGCGATCGCGATCGCCGGTGTCGCGATCCTGGCGAGAAGGGTTTTTTCGCGCGCGATTGCCGTCATCGCCGCCGCGCTCTTTGCGACGCTGCCACCGATCCTCGGCCACGCGGGTCTCGTGACGACCGACATGGCCGTCGTGTCCGCGCTGCCATGGGCACTGATCGCGCTAGACGTGTTTCTCGCGAAGCCGACGTTGCTGCGAGGTGCACTCCTCGGCGTCGCGATCGCGTTCGGCGTACTTGCGAAGTTCTCGTTCCTCGTCTACTTCGCACCCGCCGCTTTGATCATCCTCTGGAGCGCCGGCCGATTCGGTCGCCACATCACCGCCTGGGCCGTCGCGGTGCTGGTCGCGTTCCTCGCCGTTTGGGTCGGCTACCGATTTCAACTCCAGAGCGCGTCGAGCGTTGTCGGTGACGGCACTTGGGTCTTCATGAAACTGCTCGTCCCGCAAACGATCGCGCAGCGCGCGGCGAACGTTCCGTTCCCCGCGGTATCGTTGCCGATCGGGCTGGCGATGGTCCGAGCGCACAACGAATCCCCGACGAACGTCAGCTTCCTTCTCGGTGAGATCGGGGGACCGTGGCGGGAGTACTTTCCGATCGTTCTCTTTTACAAGACGCCCATCGCGTTCACGATTCTGTTCGCATGGGGTCTCTTCGTCCTGAAAGGAAAGCGTGAGCGCGCGTTGGCGATCATCGCGCTGGCAATCCTCGCCGCCGCGATGACGAGTCGGATCAATATCGGAGTACGCCATGTCCTGCCGTTCTACGTTCCGGCCTCGATCGTCGCGGCCGTCGCTGTAATGAAGATCTGGGAACGAGCGTCGAGTCTGTTCAGCCGCGCCGCGCTTGCCGCGTTGCTCGCGTGGCTCTTCGTCGGAGCGGCCCTGGCGCATCCCGATTACCTGTCCTGGTTCAACGAGGCCGCTGGGCCGGAGCCGTCGCAGATCGTCGTCGACAGCAATCTCGAGTGGGGACAGGACGGCCTCCGCCTCGCGCGCGCCGTGCGCGAGATGCAGATTGAGCGGCTGCAAATCCTCTACGCTACGAACATCCGCCTCGCCGAGCACGGCGTGAACGCGGAGAAACTGACCTTCGGACCAAAGCAGGGATGGATCGCCATCGGCGAAGCGCCGTTGCGGTTCTTCCATGAACCGGAAATGTACGGATGGCTGGAGAGGTATCGTCCCGTGCGGAAAGTCGGCAAATCGATCCGTCTGTACTACATCGAGTAACTGTCATCCTGGAGCCGCGCAGACGGCGGAGGACCTCCTGATTCGAGCGCGTCTCGTGCACCCGCGGATGACAGGCTAGTTCACGCTCACTGCCTCCGGCTCCAGCGACAGCTCGAGCTTCCCTTCCGGCGCCGCGTTCACGAACACCGTGTCGCCCGGCTTGAACACGCCCTCCAGCAAGCGCATCGCCAGCGGATCGATGATCGACCGCTGCAACGCGCGCTTCAGAGGCCGCGCGCCGAATGCGGGATCGTAGCCTTCGCGTGCGATCGCTTCCTTCGCCGCGTCGCTGATCTCGATCGACAGACCGCGATCTTCGATCAGCTTCGCCAGTCGCAGGAGCTGTACGCCGATGATCTGCTTGATCTGCGCAAGGCTCAGCGTGTGGAAGACGATGACGTCGTCGATGCGGTTCAGGAACTCCGGACGGAAGCGCTGGTGCAGCTCCGCATCGACCGCCCTCCGCATGTCATCCTCGGACAATTCGCCTTTCGCGTAGTCGTGGATGAACTGCGAGCCGATGTTCGAGGTCATGATGATGACCGTGTTCTTGAAGTCGACCACGCGGCCCTTCGAGTCCGTCAGACGTCCGTCGTCGAGGATCTGCAGGAACACGTTGAACACTTCCGGGTGCGCCTTCTCGATCTCGTCGAACAACACCACCGAGTATGGCCGGCGGCGGATCGCTTCCGTGAGCTGGCCGCCTTCCTCGTAGCCGACGTAGCCCGGAGGCGCGCCGATGAGCCGCGCGACCGCGTGGCGCTCCATGTACTCCGACATGTCGATGCGCACGAGCGCATTCTCGTCGTCGAAGAGGAACTCCGCGAGCGCGCGGGCGAGCTCGGTCTTGCCGACGCCGGTCGGTCCCATGAAGATGAACGAGCCGATCGGACGGTTCGGGTCCTTGAGCCCCGCGCGCGAGCGGCGGACCGCATTCGCGACCGCGTGCACCGCGTCCTCCTGCCCAATCACGCGGCGCTGGAGCTCGTCCTCCATCCGCACGAGCTTCCTGATCTCCGACTCGAGCATCTTCGTGACCGGCACGCCGGTCCATTTCGACACGATCTCGGCGATGTCCTCCTCGGTCACTTCCTCGCGGAGCAGCGCACCGGACTTCTGCATCTCCGCGAGCTTCGCCGGCTCGGCCTCGACCTCGTGCTGGATTTTCGGGAGCTGTCCGTAACGGAGCTCCGCGGCGCGATTGAGATCGCCCTCGCGCTCCGCGCGCACGGCGTTCTCGCGCACGTCTTCGAGCTGCTTCTTCAGATCGTTGATGCGCGTGATGACCGCCTTCTCGCTCTGCCACTGCGCCTTCAGGCCGGAGATCTTTTCCTGCAGCTCCGAGATCTGCGCGCGCACCACGTCGAGGCGAGCCTTCGTCGCGGGATTTTTCTCCTCCTTCTTCAGCGCCTGCTCCTCGATCTGGAGCTGCGTCAGACGGCGCGTTAGCTCGTCGATCTCCTGCGGCATCGACGTCAGCTCGATGCGCAGACGCGACGCCGCCTCGTCGATCAGATCGATGGCCTTGTCCGGCAGGAAGCGATCGGTGATGTAGCGATGCGAGAGCGTCGCGGCGGCGACGATCGCGGAATCGCGGATGGTCACCTTGTGATGCACCTCGTACCGCTCCTTCAGACCGCGAAGGATGGCGATCGTGTCTTCGACCGTCGGCTCAGGGACGTACACCGGCTGGAAGCGACGCTCGAGCGCGGCGTCTTTCTCGATGTGCTTCTGGTATTCGTTGAGCGTCGTCGCGCCGATGGCGCGCAGCTCGCCGCGCGCGAGCGCCGGCTTGAGCATGTTCGACGCGTCCATCGACCCCTCGGCTGCGCCGGCGCCGACCAGCGTGTGCAGCTCATCGATGAAGAGGATGACCTCTCCTTCGCTCTCCTCGACTTCCTTGATGACGGCCTTCAGACGGTCTTCGAACTCGCCGCGGTACTTCGCGCCGGCGATGAGCGCGCCGAGGTCTAGGGAGACGACTCGCTTGTTCTTCAGGCCCTCGGGGACGTCGCCGGCGATGACGCGGCGCGCGAGTCCTTCGACGATCGCGGTCTTGCCGACGCCGGGCTCGCCGATGAGCACGGGGTTGTTCTTCGTGCGGCGCGAGAGCACCTGGATTACGCGGCGGATCTCCTCGTCGCGGCCGATGACCGGATCGAGCTTGCCGCGGCGCGCGAGCTCGGTGAGATCGCGCGCGTAGCGCTGGAGCGCCTGGTATTTGTCTTCGGGGTTCTGATCGGTCACGCGCTGCGTGCCGCGCACCGACTGCAACGCCTTGAGCACCGCATCGGGCACGACGCCGTGACGCCGCAGGATCTGCGCGGCGTTCGACTCTTTCACTTCCGACAGCGCGAGCAGGAAATGCTCGGTGGAGACATACTCGTCGCTGAAGTTCGTCGCCGCGCTGAACGCGGAGTCGAACACCTTCCGCAGCGTGCTCGAAATCATCGGCTCCGCCGACGCGCCGCCAACCTTCGAATACTTCGACACCGACGCCGCGACCTCGGCCTCGATCGTTCCCGGCGGAACGCCAAGCTTGTTGAGGATCGGGGCGACGATGCCCCCTTCCTGACGGACGAGCGAGAGCAGTAGGTGCTCCGGCGTCAGTTCCGGGTTGCCGGCTCCGCGCGCGAGGTTCTGAGCCTCCGCGAACGCTTCCTGTGCTTTGACTGTAAGCTTATTGAAATTCATGGGTTGCCTCACATTGAGTCTACCTGACTCAGATCATCTAACCGGCAACTTTTACCGTTCATTCCGGCTTGCAAGAAGGAGAGCAGGCGTTGCACACGTTCTCTCGGCCGAGTGGCTCTCCATCGCGCACGAACATGCGCTAAAGTTGGCCGCCGGAGATCCGCGATGAGCGTTCAACCGATCGAATCCACCACGCCCCAATCCGCCCTCTTCGAGAGCATCCTCGAGCTCATTCGCCGCACGTCGACGCAACTCCCCGAAGACGTCGTCAGCGCCGTCACCGGCGCGCGGACGCAGGAGGAGAAGGGTTCGAATGCGGACGTGGCGCTGGACGTCATCGGCTGCAACATCGTCCTCGCGCGCGACAGCTCGCTTCCGCTGTGTCAGGACACGGGGACGATCCTCTTCTACGTCCACACGCCGGTCGGCTACGACCAGCTCGAGCTCAAAGAGATCGCGACCGAGGCCGTGCGCGCGGCGACGAAGAAGGGATACCTGCGGCAGAACAGCGTCGACAGCGTCACCGGCAAGAACACCGGCGACAACACCGGACCGGGCTCGCCGGTCTTTCACTTCCACCAGTGGCGCGAACCGCACGTGGAAGTGAAGCTCATGCTCAAAGGCGGCGGCTGCGAGAACATGAACGCGCAGTACTCGCTGCCGCACCCCGACCTCGGCGGCCGCGACCTGAAGGGCGTCGAGAACGCGATTCTCGACTGCATCCTCCAGGCGCAGGGACAGGGCTGCGGCCCGGGCATCCTCGGCGTCTGCATCGGCGGAGACCGCGCAACCGGATACGAGCACGCGAAGGAACAACTCCTCCGCACGATGGAAGACGCGAACGACGACCCGCAGCTCGCCGCGCTCGAGCAGCGCATCGTCGAGAAGGCCAACCAGTCCGGGATCGGGCCGATGGGCTTCGGCGGAAAGACCACCCTGCTCGCGTGCAAGATCGGCAAGCTCAATCGACTGCCTGCGTCGTTCTTCGTCTCGATCGCCTACATGTGCTGGGCCTTCCGGCGACGCGGCGTGGAGCTCGATGCGAGCGGCGAAGTTTCGAACTGGCTCTACTGAGCGTCTAAACGAGCATGCGGACCATGCTCGCGCTTCTGGTCTTCCTCCTTGGCCTCGAAGGCGTCGATCGCGCGTTGATCGAGCGGGAGATGGAGTCAATGAAACCGCCGCGCGAGCCGATCGCTCTTCGGGCGCTCGGCCAGTGGCGCGTCATGGATCCGCTGCCGCAGCCTCCACCTCCTGCGCCGCTGCCCGGCGACAAAGAATTCTTCCCCTGAAGCTTCATTATCGATTCGGGCGGTTCGCCCGAGACCGTTCAGCAGGCCTGCAACGAATGTCATGACGGCGATGTGAGCGCGAAAGCGATAGGATCTCCTGGCCATGGCGCTCGTGAAGCTCAACACTCCGATCGATGAAGCCACCATCCGCACGTTGCACGTCGGGGACAGCGTGGCCATCACCGGCCGCCTCTACACCGGCCGCGACGCCGTGCACCATCGCATTCACGAAGGCGTGAAGCCGCCGGTCGATCTCGAGGGCCAGATCATTTACCACTGCGGTCCGGTGATGGTGAAAGAGGGCGACCAGTGGGTGTGCAAAGCCGCGGGACCGACGACGTCCTCGCGCGAGGAGCCGTACCAGCACGAGGTCATCCGCGACTACCGCATCCGCGGCGTCATCGGCAAAGGCGGCATGGGCCCGAAGACGCTCGCCGCGTGCAAGGAGTATGGCGCGGTGTACCTCCACGCGATCGGCGGCGCAGCGCAGGTCTGCGCGGCGTCGGTCAAGCGCGTCGACGGAGTCGACTGGATGGATCTCGGCTCCCCCGAGGCGATCTGGCACCTCTGGGTCGAAGACTTCATGGCCATCGTGACCATGGACGCCCACGGACAGTCGTTGCATCAGGCCGTCTACGAAGAATCGCGCGCGCGCCTTGCAGCACTGAAGGCCTGATGCGTATCGAAAAAGACACCCTCGGTGAAGTCCGCGTCCCTGCTGATGCGCTATACGGCGCGCAGACGCAGCGGGCCGTCGAGAACTATCCGATCAGCGGCCTCCGCGAGCACCCGCAGTTCATTCGCGCGTTCATCCTCCTCAAGCGCGCGGCGGCTTTGGCCAATCGCGAGCTCGGCGCGCTCGACGAGACCCTCGCCGGCGCGATCGTCAACGCCTGCGACACGATCCTCGGCGACTTCGAGAACTACCGTCAGCACTTCGTCGTCGACGTCTTCCAGGCCGGTGCAGGAACGTCGTTCAACATGAACTGCAACGAGGTCCTCGCGAATCTCGCCAACGTCGCCCTCGGCGGGCGCCTCGGCGAGTACAAACCAGTCCACCCGAACGATCACGTCAACATGGCGCAGTCGACGAACGACGTCTTCCCGTCCGCGCTGCGCATGGCGACCCGCTTCCTTCTCGACGCGCTCCTCCTCGAGCTCGACACCCTCGGCGACGTACTCGATGCGAAAGGCATCGAGTTCAAAGACGTCATCAAGTCCGGCCGCACGCACTTGCAGGACGCCGTTCCCATCACCCTCGGGCAAGAATTCGCGGCCTACGCCGCTGCCACGCGACGTGCGACGCGCCTTCTGCGCAACGTCGGCGAAGAAGTCGACGAGCTTGGGATCGGCGGCACCGCCGTCGGCACCGGCATCAACACACCGGTCGGCTATCGCTTCGCCGTCCTCCGTCACCTCAACGCATCGACCGGCATTCACTTTCATCCCGCGCCCGATCTGCGTGAGGCGATGCAGTCGCAACTTCCAGTCGTGGCCGTCTCCGCAGCGCTGCGCAATCTCGCGCTCGAGCTCACCCGCATCACCAACGATCTCCGCCTTCTCTCCTCCGGACCGATGACCGGACTCGCGGAGATCACTCTTCCGGCAGTGCAGCCGGGCTCCTCGATCATGCCGGGCAAAGTAAACCCGTCGATGCTCGAGTGCATGAACCAGGTGCTGTTCCACATCATCGGCGCCGACACCGCGGTCGCATATGCGTCGCAAGCCGGGCAGCTCGAGCTGAACGTGATGATGCCGCTGATGGCCTTCGAGATGACCTTCTCGATCGAGATCCTGAAGAACTACCTGCTGGTGTTCGTCGAGAAGTGCATCCGCGGCATCGAGGCGAATCGAGAACGGTCCGAGGCCTACTACATCAGCTCACCGTCGCTCGCGACGGCGCTCAATCCGCTGATTGGCTACGCGGCAGCGGCGGAGATCGCGAAAGAATCGGCGAAGACCGGAAAACGGATCCCGGATCTCTTGCGCGAAAAGAAACTTCTTTCCGAGGAGAAGATCGCGGAGATCTTCACGCCGGAGTTCCTCGCCGGACAGGCCGACCGCACGGAATGAAGCGTACAATCTCGCGGTCCGCGGTCCATGCGACTCTTCATCGCTGCGCATTTTCCGGAGGAGGTCCTGCGCGATCTCAACGATCGCACTGCGCACCTCACGACGCGCTTACCCGCGGCGTCGTGGGTGCGTCCGGGGGCGCAGCACCTGACGTTCGCGTTCCTCGGTGAACAGCCCGAGGCGCTCGTCGAGAAGATTGCGCCGCCGCTGACCGATGTCTGCGGCGGCATCGCGAAATTCGGAGCGCGGCTGAGCGGATGCGGCTTTTTTCCCAATCCGCGGCGCGCGCGCGTCGGCTGGATCGGACTCGATCCGGAGACCCAGTTCGAGCAGGTCGCGCGCGCCGTCCGCGAAGTCGTGACGACGAACGGCGTCGCACTCGACGGCGGCGTGTTCAAACCGCACCTCACGCTGATGCGCATGCGCGACGTGTGGCCGCCGGCGTCGATCGACCTGTTCACGAAATCCCTGCGGGACTACGAGTCTGCGCCGTTCTTGGTGACCGAGGTGACGCTGTTCTCGAGCCAGCTCAATCCGAAAGGCGCCGTCCACACGCCGCTACGGACGTTTCCGTTGTCATCCTGAAGCCGCGCAGACGGCGAAGGACCCCCCTCATTTGAACGTGTCGCGTACTTCCGCAGGGGGTCCTTCGCCGTCTTCGCGGCTCAGGATGACATGCCTGCCGCGCGTCGCGCGGCTCTTCGCCACTTCCTTCCCGCGCAACTGGCCGCACGCTGCCGCGATGTCCCGCCCTTTCGAGCGGCGCACCGTCACGCGCACTCCGTGCTGCACGAGTGCGTCGACGAAGCGGTCGATCTGCGCGTCCGAGGGACGCTTCATCCACTTCGGCAGGTTCGCGTCCTCGTTGAACGGAATCGCGTTCACCTTCGCGTGAATGCCGCGGATCAGTTTCGCGAGCGCCGCCGCGTCGCGCGGCGAGTCGTTGTAGCCCGCGAGCAGCACGTACTCGATCGTGACGTCGCGCCCGCGCTCCAGCGGAAAGCGCCGCAGCGAATCCATCAGCTCAGCGAGCGGGTACTTCGCCGTGATCGGCATGATCTCCTCGCGGCGTTTGCGGTCCGGCGCGTTGACCGAGATCGCGAGATTCGGTCGACGTTCGTAGCTCGCGAGCTGCTCGATCCCCGGAACGATCCCCGACGTCGACACCGTGATCCGCCGCGGCGCGAGACTGCGATAGAGGATCTCCAACGTCGCGATCAGATTGTCGTAGTTCAACAGCGGCTCGCCCATCCCCATGAACACGACGTTCATCTGCTCGCTCGGGATCTGCTTCTCGCGCTGGATCACGAAGAACTGCCCGACCATCTCCGCCGGCGTGAGGTTGCGTCCCGCGCCGAAGAAGCCGGTGACGCAGAACGTGCAGCCGACCGCGCAACCCGCCTGCGATGAAAGGCAGATGCTCGTGCGATCCCCCATCGGCATATACACCGATTCGATCTTCTGTCCGTCCGCGAGTTGGAAGAGGTACTTCTGACTACCGTCCGGCGCCGGCTCCGTGTGCGTCAGCACGACGGGCATTGCAATCGTGAAGCGCTCCGCAAGCTCGGCACGGATGTTCTTCGGGATGTTCGTCATCGCTTCGAACGAGTCGACGCCGCGGACGTGCATCCATTCTTCGATCTGGCGGACGCGGAAGGAAGGA
The DNA here is from genome assembly GCA_035999335.1 of Thermoanaerobaculia bacterium. Classification (GTDB taxonomy): domain Bacteria; phylum Acidobacteriota; class Thermoanaerobaculia; order Gp7-AA8; family Gp7-AA8; genus QHVT01. The sequence goes on from DASYGV010000144.1 coordinate 19,207, forward strand.
GAGACGACCTCGGAGAGTGTGCGCTCGAGTTGCGCGGGGCTGAGGTCGTAGAGGTTCAGGTGCTCATTCGCCACTGGTCTGGTCAATCGTTTTCACTGGCTTGCGCTAGTGGAGTAACACGCCTCGCGCCCTTCACTTTTCGAGTCGGATCGATCCCGAGGGAACGGAGCATCGACAGATCGTTCACGTTGATGCGGAACTGCACTTCCCTTGGCGGTTCCGCGACGGCCACCACGTCGTTGTGATCGGCCCCGTCAGGCTCCTGCTTGTTGAGACCGATCGTCGCATCCAGGACGACATAGAGGTCGTAGCCCTCGTCGCGGATTCGTTGGATGTGGCGATTCACGTCGTCGGAGCCCGAGATCGATTCGTTGATCGCCGTGCCGAGCTCCTGGAGAAGCTGCTTGATCTTTTCGTCCACGCGGTCTCCGCCCGATAACACGTAAACCATTGCGGAATAAGCAGCTTACATTTACGTGCGTCAGCTCGAATTATGCAAACGGGACGGCCCGCGGTCAATATTCCGAATCAGACGCGAGCGGAGTACACTACTTGTCCTCTTCCGCCCACAGCTCCGACCAGTACGCCAGGTACTTCCACCGTCCCCACTTCGCGTAACGCCGCACCATCGTCGCGTCGCTGACCTTGCGGCCGCGGTGATAGGTCTCGCGAACGAAGCGGCGGAACTCCGTGTCGACGGCGATGAAGTCGTGGCGGCCGTCCATCGCCAGAAGGTGCGCGGCGCCGTACGGACCGATGCCGGGAAGCTTCAGGTACTCCTCGCGCGTCATCGCTTCATTGCCGATGACGTCCGCAAGCGCGCGAATGGACTTCGCTCGGTAGCCGAGGCGGCAGTCGCGCTGCAGCTCGTCGACGCTGAATCGCGCCACTTCGGCAGGCGTCGGGAACGCGCCGTCGCGTCCGCACTTCGCCGCGAGCAGATCGACCATCCGCACCGTCTGCGACCACATCGTGTTCGTCGTCGCGATGATCTTCACCGCGTCTTCCCACAGCGTCGTCCCGCAGAGGAGCCGCCCGAACCCCGCGCTCTCGACCCACGCGTGCGGCTTGGAGCTGCGGGTCATCGCCAGGAATTCGGAGAGATCGAGGTGCAGCTGAAACATGCGCGAGATGCGCTTCCTCAACTCCTCGGAGTCACGCGCGCCGCGCACGTGAAGGGCGTTGCCGCGATGCGTGATCTCCAGCTCGACGACACCCTCCGGCAGCGCCTCTTTCCGGCGCAACACCGTGCCGTCCCAACGGAACGGCGCGAGCCGATACCAGCCATGTGATTCCACGGTGGCGGCGAAGGCGAAGTCTTTGGGAACAGGAAATTTGGAGGCGACGGCCGGAATCGAACCGGCGGATGAAGGTTTTGCAGACCTCTGCCTTACCACTTGGCTACGTCGCCTCATTTGCCGAATGGCGAAAAGGAGAGCGAGTGTAGTGAAACCGTCGCTAGAGCGTCAATATTCGGACGAGCCGTTCAACTCGGGCCTCGGAATCGCGCGAGGAAAAGCGCGAGCTCGTCCGTCGTCACCGTTTGTCCGCGGGGGACGTCTTCGGTGAACACCCCGAGCTCGATCATCCGGGACCGCGCGGCCTCGAGCTCTTGCCCGCCGACAACGACGACGCCAAAACGGGCAACGATCAGGTCCGAGATCACCGCCGTCGCTTTCGTGCGAACGATTTCCAGATCGGACGCCAACGAAATGAACCCGGTCTCGAGGAGAAACCCGGGCCCGGGGAACTTCCCGAGCAGGAAGACGTTTCCCTCGTGGCTCTCCGTGTCGGGTTTCGCGCCGCGGTTCTTCAGACCCATCGCCGTGGCGTAATCGAGCGCCATCGCATCCGCCGCCTTGCGATGCTGCGGCTTCGCGTCGTCGAAAAGAACCTCGGAGCCGGTCCCGGTGGGCTCCGAGGAGTTCATGTGCAGGGACAGGAAGACATCCCCTTCGGCGAAGTTCTGTACGAGAAAGTTCCCCTTCTGCTGCAACGTGAAGCCGTCGTTTGGTACCGCCACGATCGTGACTCGATTGCCGACGCGCGCAATGATCTCGGTACGCAGCTTTTCGACCTCGGCATGTTCGGACGTGCCATTCCCCATGGCACCCGGGTCCATGACGCCGGGTGTCCGGTTTCCAAGTCCATGACCTGCATCGAGAAACAGTTTCATCGCGATCCCCTCTCCAATGGGAGTTGCGCGGCCGTCGATTTCCCTACCATTGACACAGCGGAATTCGGCGGCCCCGTCCGTCCCTTAGCGATAGAAGACTATCCGCGTTAAGCTGATTGACCTGCGGGAGGGATCGTGAAACGAATTCTGGTTGCCGCCGCCCTGCTGATTCTCGGATTGACTGCAAACGCTCAGACGTCGCAAGGTCCTGAAGGCAACGAGGGACCGAGGCCGCTGACGATGCGTTACCAGATCCCATTCCCCGTCATGCAAACCATCACCGGCGACTACCAGACCGTCGACGGTACCGCGACCGCGGCCGACAACGACTACGTTCCGAAGGAGGGGAAGTTCACCATCGAAGCCGGTCAGACGCAGAGCACCGAGGTCTCGGTGCAGATCGTTGGCGACCGCAAGATCGAGGCGGACGAATCGTTCACGATCGTCGCCAGCAATGTCGCGGGCGGCGTCCCGCCGCCGCCGATCACGTTGACGCTCGTCAACGACGACGTTCCCGCGGTGAGCGTCGCAAACGCGCAGGTGACCGAAGGGAACGCCGGCACGACCGTCATGACGTTCCCGATCACGCTCACGACGCCCGCCGCCATTGCCGTGCAGGCGACGTACTTCACGTCGGACGGGACGGCGACCGGCGGCGTTGACTATCAGCCCGTGCAAGAAGGGACGGTGACGTTCGAGCCCGGCATCACGCTGCAAACCGTCAACGTCAATGTCATCCGCGACACGAATTTCGAATCCGATGAAACGCTGACCCTCACCGTCACGCCCACCGGCGGAACCGCGGCCACGGCCACCGGCACGATCACCAACGACGACACGCAGCCCGCGTCGCAGGTCACGATCGTCAGCGGCAACAACCAGCAGGGCAGACTCGGGCATGCACTCGCGCAACCGCTCGTCGTGCAGGTCCTCGGCGCAAATGGTGCCCCTGTTGCCGGCGTCGTCGTGCAGTGGAGCGTCACGAGCGGCGACGCGTTGCTCGATCCGGCGACGAGCACCACCGGCGTGGACGGACGCGCGAGCACGAACGTGACGCTGCGCAGCGTCGGTCCCATCGAAGTGCGGGCGACGGCCGCAAACCTTCCGCCGGTCACGTTCTCGATCAACGCGAAGACGTCGTTCGCGGACCGCGCGCAGGGTCCCGTCGCCGTCCCGATTGCGCGCGTGCTCGACCGGGTCTGCGCGCGTAACCAAGAGCCGCTGGCCGACGCCTGCCGCACGCTTTCGCTGCTGTCGGATGGCGACCTCACACCCACGCTCGAGCGCGTCGCGCCGCAGCAGTCGGGCGCGCAGTCGAAGGTCGCGGGCGAAGTCGTGTCCGCCGTCGCGACCGGCGTCGGTGCGCGCCTCTCCGCGCTGCGCGGCGGCGTCGATCGTCTCTCCATCCAGCAGCTCGCGCTCAACATCAACGGCCAGTCGATTCCCCTCGGCACGATCGCGCACGCGCTGTTCCCGCAGGATGCGCAAACCGACGCGGGCGGCGCGGAGGAGTCGGATTACAACGGCTGGTCCGCGTTCCTCAGCGGCAACCTCGGCGACGGCGAGCGGATCGCACGCGACGGGCAGCTCGGCTTCGACCTCGAATCGCGCGGCCTGATGTTCGGCGTCGACCGCATGTTCGGCGAGAGCATCTTCGGCGCGTCGCTGAATCTCATGCAGCTCGACACAAAGCTCAGCAGCGACACCGGGTCGCTCGATACGAGCGGCTACGCACTCTCGCTTTATGCGAGCCGTGGAGGTTTCTTCGCGAGCAGCTCGCCGAACGCGAGCTTCGACGGCGTGCATCTCGACGGCAGCGTCACCCTCGGCCGCAACAAGTACGAGGCCGAGCACACCGTCGAGGCCGGAGGATTCACGCTGATCGACGCGACGAGCGAGAACGATGCGAACGTGTTCGCCGTCTCCGGCGGCACCGGCTTCGAGGCCCATCGCGGACGGACGGATTTCGACCTTTCCCTTTCCGGCACGTGGTCGCGCGCGAGCATCGACGATCTCACCGAGCAGGGAGACGGCCCGCTTCTCCTGTTCGTCGAAGGACACGAGATCGAGTCGCTGGTCGGCACCGTGGGACTGAACGTGCGGTCCGCGTTCAACGTGCCGTTCGGAACACTCCTCCCTAGCTTCCGCGCGGAGATGGTCCACGAGTTCGAGGACGACGCGCGTCTGGTGACGGCGAGATTCCTGCGCGCAGCGGACTCGTCGTTCACCATCCCACTCGATCGGCCCGACGCAAATTACGGCCGGCTCGGAGTGGGACTGCAGGGTGTTTTCCCGTATGGCTGGTCCGCGTCGATCGAAGCGATGCAGGATGTTCTCCGCTCCGACTTGCACTTCCGGACCGTTCAGTTCACTTTGTACAAGTCGTTCTAAGAGGATTTGATGCGACGAACGTTGGGCGAGAGCACCCCTCATCCGCCTTCGGCACCTTCTCCCCGCCGCGCGGGGAGAAGGCTCTCGATGGGAGTGTGCCTCGAGAGCCTTCTTCCCTCGGTGAGGGGAGAAGGTGCCCGAAGGGCGGATGAGGGGTTGTCCTCGCCTAAAGGTACCTACGTTTTGCTCGCGATGCTGTTGCTCGCGCTGAACATCAGCGCACAAAGCGTCGATGACCTCACGCTCGTCGACTGCCGCCTGCCGCCGAAGATGAAGCGCGTCGGAGGACGTACGTATCCGATGGCGTCGCCGCTCCGGCGCACGACCGCCGTCGACTGCCGCATCCGCGGCGGCGAGTACACCGTGTACGACCGCGGCAACTACGCGACGTCGCTGAAGATTTGGCTGGCCGAGGCGGAGAAGGGGAACCTCGAGGCGCAGTACTACGTCGGGAAAATCTACGAAGGCGGACTCGGAACGCCGCCCGACTATCCGACCGCCGCGAGCTGGTACGAGAAGGCCGCCGCAAAGGGCCACAGCGCATCGCAGTTCAGCCTCGGGTCGTTGTATGAAAAGGGCCTCGGCGTGAGCCCCGACAAGACGAAGGCGTTCTCGTTCTATCGCAGCGCGGCCGGACTGTCCGGCGACTACGTCTTCGTTGAGACCGCGCAGTACGAACAGCTCGAGCGCGCGGCCGAGGAGCTCGCGCTGCGCGAACAGGAGATCGAGGACCTTCAGCGCCAGCTCGACGAAGCGAAAAAACAGCAGAAGCGCGACGAAGCGCGCGAGCGCGAGCTCCTGCAACAGCTCGACTCACAGAAGCAGAAGATCGAGGCGCAGAAGACGCAGATGGCGGGGATGCAACAGAGCCTCTCCGCGTCCACAACGTCCGCGAGACTGGCGCCCGCGAAGCCGTTGCCCGCGCCGAGGAAAGGAACCCTCGGACGCTTTTTCGCGCTGGTCATCGGCAATGGCCAGTACGCGAGCTTTCCGGCCGTTCCAACCGCCGAGAGCGACGCAAAAGCGATGGCCACGCTGCTGCGCGATTCGTACGGCTTCGACGTGACGCTTCTGTTGAACGCGAAGAACTCGCAGATCCTCGCGACGTTGCATCAGCTCAGCCAGAACCTCGCCGAGAACGACAACCTGGTCGTGTTCTACGCCGGCCACGGCAAGCGCGATCTACGGAATCGTCGCGGATGGTGGCTGCCGGTCGACGCGATCTCGGACAATGTGACGCGGACGAACTGGCTGCCGAATCAGGAAGTGAGCGACCGACTCGCGCTCATTCCGTCGCGGCACATCCTCGTGCTGGCCGATGCGTCGTACGTCGGCGACATCACCCGCGGCGTGCCGCAGGCGGAGACCGAGAAAATGACGCCCGCGCAGTGGAAGAAGTACATCGAGACGACGAAGCGGAAGAAGGCGCGGCTGGCGCTCGCTTCGGGCACGGACGGCGCGAGCTCGCGTTTCACGAAGACGCTCATCAACGTGCTGCAAAAGCAACAGGGCGTCGTCCCCGCGTCGCGCATCCATCGCGAGGTCGTCAACGCGATCACCGCCGACAACCGCGTGACCTCGGCCGTACCGACGTTCGCGCCGCTGCAGTCGGCCTTCCACGACGGAGTCGATTTCCTCTTCGAGCGTAAATGAGCGTCCTCCCGGAGATCGAAAGCCGCTTCGACGTCATCGCCATGCTCGGCGAAGGCGGCATGGGCACCGTCTACAAGGTGCGCCACCGCGATCTCGACGAAGTGCAGATCGTGAAGACGCTGAAAGCGCATCTGAGCTCGAAGGAAGGATTGCGCGAGCGTTTCATCAACGAGGCGCGCCGCGGGATGCGCCTGCGCCATCCGCATATCGCCGGCGTACACGACTTCGCGGTCTGCGCCGACGGCACCGGCTACATCGTCATGGAGTACGTGCACGGGCACAACCTCCGCGACCTCCTGGCCACGCGCGGCGCGATGCGGCTGCCGCTCGTCGGAGCGATCGCCACGCAGACTCTCGACGCGCTCGGCTACCTCCATAGCGAAAAATTCATCCATCGCGACATCTCGCCCGACAACCTGATCCTCACCATGACCGCGGACGGAGACCCGTTCGTGAAGCTGATCGACCTCGGCATCTCCAAATCGCTCGAGGCCGGCCAGACCATGACCGAGACAGGCCAGTTCATCGGCAAGGTCAGCTACGCGTCGCCCGAACAGTTCGGCGGACACGCCGACGCGCGCAGCGACCTCTATTCGCTCGGAGTCGTGCTGTACAAGCTCCTGACCAACGCCGATCCGTTCCCCGGCGAGAACTACAACCAGATCATCGCCGGCCATCTCTTCCAGCCGCCGCGTCCGTTCGAGGAAGCGGCGCCCGGAATCGAGATCCCCGAGGCCGTGCAGCACGTCGTTTATCGCGCGCTGGAGAAAGATCCGGACAAACGCTATCGCGACGCCGCCGAGTTCTGCGAGGCGGTCGAGGAAGCGTTCGGCATCGAGGCGCCGAGGACCACGCGGCCCGCGCCAACGCGCCCGGCCATCACGCGGCCCGGGCACACCGATGGTGCGACGACGCTCGTTCCTCTCACCGATAAGACCGTAGTCAGCGAGCCGCCCACGCAGGTCGAGACGACGCTGGTCGCAACGCCCGAGCGGCAAATTCCGTGGCGCCTCGTTTCGCTCGTCGCCGCGCTCGCTCTTCTTGCGGCTGTGTCGTTCGCCTGGTACCGGATGCGAGTCGCGAATCTCGCGAGCTACGGGAAGTTCTACGCGATCGTCATCGGCGAGTCGCAGTATCAAAAGCACGAGACCCTCCCGACCGCGGTGAACGACGCGCGAGCCGTCGCACAACTCCTCGAGAGCAAATACGGCTACGAGGTCACGCGACTCGAGAACGCCGGCGGGCAGCAGATCGTCGCCGCGCTGCAGGGCACCGCGAAGCGGATGACGAACGCCGACAACCTGCTCGTCTATTACGCGGGTCACGGAACGCTGCTCAATGACAAAGGGTATTGGCTGCCGGTCGACGCCGACCTCGAGATGACGAACTGGATCTCGCCTGCGATGATCAAGGACCTTCTTCTCGATCATCCCGCGCGACGCACGCTGGTCATCGCCGACTCCTGCTACTCCGGCGCGATCGCGCGCGGCACGCTCTCCACTGCCTATTCGCGCGACCGCAAGGAAAAGCGCTCGCGCATCGTCATCAGCTCCGGCGGCAACGCTCCGATCATCGACTCCGCCGACGGCCAGCACTCGCTCTTCACGCGCGCGTTGCTCGACACCCTCGGCGATCCCGACGATAGCGTGAGCAGCGTGCAGGACCTCTTCGCGCGCATCCGCGAGCGGGTCAACGACTCCGCGCGCCGGGCGGGACGCGAGCAGAATCCGGATCTGGCGGTGATGGCGGAGGTAGGAGACGAAGGAGGAACCTACTTCTTCGTATCCCGGTAACCATGCTGCATCTCCTGCTCGCCGCCGCGATTCAGGGACCGACCAGCTCCGCGTCGCCGTATGTCGTTCCGCTCGCGGAAAACGTCCTCACGAAGTCGATCCTCACCGTCGGCGATTCCGTCAATGCGAAACCGGACGGCACGCCCTACCGCATGGTCGGGTTTCCCGATGGTCTCGGCGCGTACGACAACGGCGACGGTACGTTCACGCTGCTGATGAATCACGAGCTCCCCGAGGGCATCGGTGCGGTGCGGGCGCACGGCGCGCGCGGCGCATTCGTTTCGAAGTGGACGATCCGCAAACGCGACCTCGCCGTGATTCGCGGAGAGGATCTCATCCAGAAAGTCGCGACGTGGAACCGCGGCACCCGCGCGTACAACACGCCTGCATCCGGGGTCGTGCTCCGAAGATTTTGCTCGGCCGACCTCGCGCCGCGCAGCGCGTTCTTCGACGCCGCGTCTGGCGCCGGTTACGACGCATCCATCTATATGAACGGCGAGGAGGCCGGCCCCGAGGGACGCGCGTTCGCACATCTCCTCGACGGCACGAGCTACCAGCTCCCCCGCATCGGCACGGCCTCGTGGGAGAACGTCGTCGCGAATCCATCGAGTGGGGAAAAGACGATCGTCATCGCGCTCGACGACCGCATGCCCGGCTCGTTGCACGTTTACGTCGGACGCAAACAGAGCATCGGCTCACCGATCGAGCGCGCGGGACTGACGAACGGAAAAACTTACGCCCTCCAAGTGCCCGGCTTCACGATGGAGTTTCCGGAGAGCGGCATCCCGTCCGGCGCCATGTTCGACCTGAAGAACCTGGGCGACGTCGAGGCGATGACCGTCGCACAACTCGAGAACGCACGCATCGCCGTTGGTGCGACGAAATTCCGGCGCCCGGAGGATGGCGCATGGGACCCAAAGTACCCGCGCGACTTCTACTTCGCCACCACGGCGAGCTTCACGACGCAATCGCGCCTCTGGCGCCTCCGCTTCCGTGACGTCGCACATCCGGAGTACGGCGGCGTCATCGAGATGCTTCTCGACGGCAGCGAAGGGCACAAGATGCTCGACAACATCACCGTCCGCCCGAACGGCGACGTGATCCTGCAGGAAGATCCCGGACCCGAGCCGCGCCTCGCGCGCATCTGGCGCTACGTCCCCTCGCGCGACGAGCTGACCGCGCTCGCCGAGCACGATCCGCTGCGCTTCTCCGCCGGCGTCGCGGGATCTCTCTCGATCAGCGAAGAGTCCTCCGGCATCATCGACGCGTCGTCGATCCTCGGCACAGGATGGATGCTGTTCGTCGTGCAGGCGCAGCACGCCCTGGGCGGGGAGTTGGTCGCCGGCGGTCAACTCCTGGCGATGCGCTTTCCCGCGACGACACGACGCCGAGGTTTGCGGACTCCGCGCTAGACTGCACTGCGCATGACCACTCCGCTGATGGCGATCCTCGAGCGTGGAACAATTCGCGTCGACTACGGGACGGTCGACTTCGAGTCGGCGGTGCGCGGACTGCTCGCGCAGTCGTTGATCGAACGTGGCGTCAGCTCCGATCGCATCGATCAGATCGTCGAGGCCGTCCAACGCCGCGAAGAAACCGGCTCGACCTGCTCCGGTCCGATCGCTCTCCCGCACGCGCGCGTCGACGGCATCCCGGGAATCGTCGCCGGCCTTGGCGTCAACGCGAACGGTATCTGGCCGCAGGCGGACACGCGCGTGATGCTCGCATTCGTGACACCCACCGACGCCGCTGGAGATCATCTCCGCTTTCTCTCCTCCGCCGCAAAGACCCTACGCGATCAGCAACTTCTCTCACGCATCCTCGAAGCGCCGACGCGCGCCGACCTCCTCGCGCTGCTGTGATTTAGATCTAGGAGTGCGGTGGCGAGGACGGGTGGGCGGCGGAGAGCCGCCCATACCTCCT
>DASYGV010000059.1:0-72812 GCA_035999335.1 Thermoanaerobaculia bacterium
GGTGGCGTGGGCGCCACCGCACTCCTAGATTTTCTCTTAGACTCGTTACCGATGCGGATCGCGCTGATGTTCTTGCTGCTGCTGACATGCGAAGAACGCGTTGACAGCGCGTTCGACCTCATCATTCGCGGTGGCGACCTCATCGACGGCACGGGCGCTCCGCGCAGACGCGCCGACGTCGGCATCCGCGGCGACACGATCGTGAAGATCGGAGATCTCGCGAGCGCGGACGCAACGACGATCCTCGACGCGAAGGACCGCGTCGTCGCACCCGGCTTCATCGATCTCCTCGGCAACTCGCAGGCCGCGGTGCTGCTCGACCCGAGGCTGGAGGGAAAGATCCGGCAGGGCGTGACGACCGAGGTCACGGGCGAGGGGCATTCACCCGGCCCGCAGAACGAGGTCATGCTCGCGGAGATGGAGCGAACCAAACCAACCGGCTGGCCGAAAGTCACATGGACGACCCTCGGCGGCTTCATGTCCGAGGTCGAAAAGAAAGGTACGGCGGTGAACTTCGTGTTCTACGTCGGCGCCGCGAACTCGCGCGAGATGGTCCTCGGTCACGCGAACCGCGCACCGACGCGCGAGGAATTGCGTCGCATGGAAGCGATCACGCGGCAGGCGATGGACGAAGGCGCGGTCGGCCTCTCCTCCGCGCTCATCTATCCGCCGGGACGATTCGCAACGACCGATGAGCTGATCGCGCTCGCGCGTGTGGGCGGCTCGTACTGGACGCACTTGCGCAACGAAAGTGGCAACATCGACGTCGCGATCGACGAGGCGATCCGCATCGGTCGCGAGGCCGATGTGCCGGTCAACATCTTTCATCTGAAAGTCGGTGGCGCTGCGAACTGGGGACGCATGCCCGCGATCGTCAAGAAGATCGAGGCGGCGCGGAAGAGCGGCGTCGACGTCGCCGCGAACATCTATCCGTTCACCGCGTCGTCGACGGACCTCACGTCGATCGTGCCGGCGTGGGCGCTCGAGGGCGGCTATCCCGCATTTCTCGCGCGGCTGAAGGACCCGGCGCATCGCAAACGGATCGTGAGCGAGTTGCGCGCGAGTCCAGCGATCGTCATCCGCGGCAATCCGTCGCGGAAGCTCGACGACATCGCGAAGGAGATGAACGTCGATCGCGCCGAGGCGGCAGTGCGGCTCTTCGAGCAATCGCCGCGGAAGTCGCCGCTGGCCGTCTTCTTCTCGTTCAGCGAAGAGGACATGAAGACCGCACTCGTGCAACCGTGGGTCGCGTTCGGATCGGACTCCGGCGCGGTGGTCGAGGCGATGAAGGAAGACGGCGGACATCCGCGCGCGTACGCGACGTTCTCGCGCGTGCTGGCGAAGTACGTGCGCGAGGAGAAACTGCTGACGCTCGAGGAAGCGGTGCGGAAGATGACGTCGCTCGCCGCGTCACGCGCTAAACTAACTGACCGCGGCGTGCTGCGCGAAGGGATGAAGGCCGACGTCATCGTCTTCGATCCGCGTCACGTGCAGGATCGATCGACGTACGAAGACCCGCATCACTTCTCCGAGGGCTTCGCGCACGTGATCGTGAACGGGCAACTCGTGCTGCGCGACGCGAAGATGACGGGAGAATTGCCCGGGCGCGTTTTGCGGAGAGCTACAACACCTGAATGATCGCGGCGACCAGCGAGCCGCCCATGAGGATCATGCTCGTCGCGAACGTCCCCGCCCACAGCACGATGCTCTTCAGCAGCGTCTTCGATCCGCCTTGCCCATACACACGGCGCAGCGCGAGATAGATGTAGAACGACGAGACCGCGAACGTCAGCATCGCCAGCAGGCCGTTGACGATCGACTGCCTCATCCCGATCGCGAGATAGACCGGCCAGAGCAGCAGCGAGACCATGTACGCGAAAGACATGTAGTGCGTGCCGAACACGAGGTGCTCGGTGAGGTAGCGCCCGTGGCGGATGTAGAGGAGCTTGAGAATGAGCGCTGTCGAGAGGATGGTGAGCATGCTCAGGAGCGACATGTTTTTCTGCCAGCGATGCTCGACGCGCTGCTTGATCTCGGCGACGGGCGTATTGCGCTTCACGGCCGCGCGCTCGAGCGCCTTCTGCAGGCCCTGTTTCGGATCGAGGCTGATCAGACCGTCGAGGCTGTAGATCGCGACTGGCTTGAACGCGCTGTACGCCACAAACGTGAGCGCGTAGAGCGTGAGGAACATCCGCAGCGGCGCGATGTAGCGCTGCTTCCGCCCTTCGAAGTACGCGGCCGTCAGCTCGCCCGGACGCAGCATGAGATCGCGCAGCGTGCGAAAGAGCTTCGAGTCGAGATGAAAGAGCTCGTGGAAGAGCTCATGCGCGAAGTGGCCGACGGTGAGGTCGTGATGGCCCGGCTGCTTCTCTCCGCAACGCGCGCAATAGACGTCGACGAGCGCGTCGCCGCAGTTGGTGCAGGACTTTGTCGCTGGCGCTGTGGTCATCTCGAGTCTCGCAACTACGCGGTCAGCGTCCGATAAACCTTCAGATGCCGCAGAGCCGCCTGCTTCTCCCCTCGCCGCTCGTAAATGCCGGCGAGGTTGTAGTGCGCGTCGGCGTTCTGGGGATCGAGGGCGAGCGCGTTGCGATAAGCCTTCAGCGCGTCGTCGATGCGGCCGAGGTCTTCGAGGGCGACGCCGAGGTTGAAGGCGGCGGTCTCGTGAGTCGGATCGGCCTGCAGAGCGTTGCGGTAGTGGCGCTCGGCCGCGGCGGGCGCTCCTTCCTCGTGCATCATGCGGCCGAGGTTCACGTGCGCGTCGGCGTGCGTCGGATCGGCCTGGATCGCGCGCTCGTACGCGTCCTTCGCATCTTTCGGCGCCGTCATCTCGAGCTCGCACGCGAGCGCATACCAATCCTCGGCGGACAGTTCATTCGCGCGGCGGCGCGCATCCGCCGCGGCGCGAATCAGCAGCGGCGTCGCCTTCGCCGCGATGTCGGCGACGGAGAAATCGAAGAGCGACTGCCCCGACTCCGGATTCCACATCGCGTCGCCGTCGCGGACGATCACGCGCTCGCCGTCGGCGGTGATGCGAACGCCGGAGAGCGTATGGCCGTCCGGGAGTTGCTCGCGCAGACGTTGCAGCACGCGCTTCACTTTTCGTTCAGGGATGCGCGCGGCGCTAAGCTCACCGGCGGTACGGAGGATGATCAGGTCGTGAAACCCGAAGCGCAGCTCTCCGCGCGCGCCGCGCTCCGGTTCCAGGAATCCCTTCGTGGCGTACGCGCGAATCCGGGACGGCGAGAGTCCCAGCATCGCCGAGACCTCGCGAAGGGAGTAGGACATTCCGCAGCAAATTGTAACGGAGTCGCAACGGCGGAAGTCGCAAAGACTCTTACCGCGCCCGCGTCTTCGCTGTCTTGGCGGACACCGGCCGCGGCGCCTGCTTCGGCGACTTGCGCTCGGCCTTCGACTTCATCGACAGCTTCGACGCGGGCTTCGCGGGCGCGGCCTTCGCGGCCGGCGCGGCCTTTGCGGGCGTGCCGCCGAGGCTGCGGCGGAGCGCTTCCATGAGATCGATCACCTGCGCGCGCGGCTCCTCGTCCGCCGACGACGTGATCTCCTCGCCTTCGATCTTCTTCTGGATCAGCGCGCGGATGCGGTCGCGCACTTCGTCGCGATACTGCTCCGGATGGAACTCGTCGCTCGCGTTCATCTCGGCGAGCTGGATGGCCATCTTCAGCTCGCTGTCCTTGACGTCAGCGTCGCCCATCTCGATCTCGTCGATCGAGCGGATCTCGTTCGGATAGTAGAGCTGCTGCATCACCAGGCCCTTGCCCAGCGGACGGATCACGACGAGGTAGCCCTTGCCGCGCGCCGCGTATTTCGCGACCGCCCAGCGCCCGGTCTCCTGCAGCATGCGCGAGAGCAGCGCGTAGGCGCGCGAGCCGTTCTTGTCGGGGCCGAGGTAGTAGGGTTTTTCGAAGTAGATCGGATCGATGAGCTCGGCCTTCACGAACTCCGTGATCTCGATCTGCTGCGTGCTCTTCTCTTCGAGCGCCTTCAGCTCCTCTTCGTTGAAGAGGACGTATTGGCCCTTCGAGAACTCGTAGCCCTTCGCGATCTCGCTGCGGTCGATCGTGCGCTCGTCTTTCGCGCAGAAGAGCTGCTGCTGAATTCGGCTCCCGCACTCGCGGTGCACCATGTTGAAGGAGAGCTTCTCGGACGACTCGGCGGCCGAGAAGAGCTTCACCGGGATCGAGACGAGACCAAACGCAATCTGACCTGTGGCAATGGCACGTGGCATCGAGACACCTCTGAGTGGCTTTTCAACGAGAGCGTGGAAGTCTTTAATCCGAAGCGGGTTCCGTGTGCCCAGAACCCTGTGCATCTTACAATGCGTCGCGGTGAAACGCTACGAGCTCATCTGGAGCGTGATCCGCAGAATCCCGCGCGGCCGCGTCGCGACCTACGGCCAGGTCGCCGAGCTCGCCGGCCTCGAAGGACACGCGCGACAGGTCGGCTACGCATTGCACAACCTTCCCGAGCGCAGCGGCGTCCCGTGGCATCGCGTGATCAACGCGAAGGGCGAGATCAGCCCGCGCAACGCGGGCGACTCGCACGAGCTGCAACGCCTGTTACTCGAAGCCGAGGGCGTGCAGATCGACTTGCGCGGCCGGATCGATTTGAAGAAGTTTCGGTGGAAGTCGACGAGTCGACGAGTCGTCAAGTCAACGAGGGACTCTCCTCGAAGACTCGACGACTCGAAGACTTGAAGGCTACCGCTCCACTGTCACCGGCGGCACCGCGATCTTCTTCGGCGGGTTCTTCGCCAGCTCCTCCATCAACAACTTCACCGCGGCTTCGAGCGACGGATCCTGGCCGGCGGCGACGAGGTCAGGGCGATCGACGACTTCGATGTCGGGCGCGACGCCGACGCCTTCGATCGCCCACATCCCCTCCGTGTCCAAGAAGCGGAACGTCGGCGCGGAGACCGAGCCGCCGTCCATCAGCGACGGATTGCCGGAGATGCCGATCAGGCCTCCCCACGTGCGCGTGCCGATGATCGTGCCGAGCTTGCGCTTGCGGAAGTAGTACGGCAGCGCGTCGCCGCCCGAAGCCGAGTATCCGTTGATCAACATCACCTTTGGGCCGACGTGTGCGAACGCAGGCGTCGCATTCGGCTTCACGTTGCGGCGCGCCCAGTAATTCAACACCGGCCGATCGATCAGCTCGATCATGCGGTCGGGGATGAAGCCGCCGCCGTTGTAGCGGTCGTCTATGATCAGCGCGTCTTTGTCGATCTGCGGATAGAACGACTTGAACAATTCGCGGTTCCCCTCGGCGCCGGTATTCGGCAGGTGCATGTAGCCGATGCGGCCGCCCGAGGTCTTCTCGACGTACGCGCGGCGCGACGCCACCCAGTCGAGATAACGCAGGTTCGTCTCGCGCTTCACCGGACGCACGCGCTCCTCGCGCGCGCCGGCGGCTTCCGGCGTCGCATTCACGAGCAGCGTCACGACGCGATCCGCCTTGTTCTCGAGCAGTCGATAGAAGTTGTCGACGCCGCGAGTCGGCACACCGTCGACTGCGAGGATGTATTCGCCCACTCTCACCCTCACACCCGGCTCCGTCAGCGGCGAGCGGAATGCCTCGTGCCAGTTCTCGCCGGGGAAGATCTTCGCGATGCGGAAGACGCCGGATTCGCTGACGATCTCCGCGCCGAGGAGTCCGTTGTCGACACGATCGACATTCAGGCCCGGGGGCGAGCCGACGTACACATGGCCTGCGTTCAACTCGCCGGCGACTTCGCCGAGGATGTAATCGAGATCGGCGCGGTGGGCGACGAACGGAAGGAGCTGCCCGTACTTTTCGCGGATCGCGTTCCAGTCCAGGCCGTGCATGCCCGGGTCGTAGAACCAGTCGCGGAGGATGCGCCACGCATCGTGGAACTCCTGCGTCCACTCCGCGCGCGGATCGATGCGCATCTCCATGTGATCGAGCTTGAGCTGCGACTCGTTCGGCTTCTGTACGCCCTTCGCCGAGACGATCGAGAAGTTCTGGCCGATGCGCGCGATCAACTTCTCGCCGCCCGCGGCGAGGTCGTAGTCGCGCACGCTCTCGAGAACCGTTTCTTCCTTGCGGTCGTCGATGTTGTACAGCTTCAGCGAGCGCTCATCGTCGTTGCCTTTGACGTAGAGGATGCCGTTCGCCACCGCGGCGAGGTTGGCGTACGCACCCGGCGCGCCGGGGATCGCGCGGACGCGGTTCTCGAATCCGGCCGGATCGATCTTCACCACCAGTTTTCCGGTCGCGTCCTTCTTCCCTTCGGACGGCGTCGCGGCGGGCGCGGTCGCTTTCTCTTCGTCGCTCTGCGGCAGGAAGAGCGCTGGGCCGTCGTTCGCGAGCAGGCCGACGTACACGCGCGTCGGATCGGTGTA
The DNA here is from genome assembly GCA_035999335.1 of Thermoanaerobaculia bacterium. Taxonomy (GTDB): domain Bacteria; phylum Acidobacteriota; class Thermoanaerobaculia; order Gp7-AA8; family Gp7-AA8; genus QHVT01. The sequence goes on from DASYGV010000059.1 coordinate 6,384, forward strand.
GACGTAGTTGAACTCCCACGCGCTGAAGGTGAGATTGAAGTCGCGGTTCGACGTGAAGTAGAGGTAGCGGCCCTTGGGATCGAACACCGGCTCGGTGTCGTCGGTCAACCCGCTCGTGAGCCGGTACGACTTCGCCTCGGCGATGTTGTGCACGAAGATCGACGAGAAGCGCGCCTGGTTCAGCTTCGTGTACGCGATCCAGCGGGAGTCGGGCGACCAGCGGTACTGCGTGATGTCGCCGTAGTCGTCCTTGTCGGCGGTCGAGACCTTGCCGCTCGCGACGTCGACGACATGCAGCGCGTGATCCTTGTCGGCGAAGGCGAGCATCTTCGAGTCGGGGGACCAGAGCGGTGTGAAGCGCCAGGCTTTCGCGCTTGTCGACGTCGGCATCGTGATCGGACGCTCGGATGCAGTGACGTCAGCCCCGCGGACGTAGACCTCGTAGTCTCCCGACTTGTCCGAGAGGTAGGCGATCGAGCGGCCGTCGGGCGACCAGGTCGCGTCGCGCTCACGCACGCCGGGCGTCTGGGTGAGGTTGCGGATCTCCCCCTCCTTCGCCGGGACGCTGAAGATGTCGCCGCGCGCGACGAACAGCGCGCGCGCCGCGCTCGGCGAAAGTGAATACGACTCGATGTTCGCGGTCACGCTGCGGAAGTACGGGAGCGTGTTGCGGAAGTCGCCGTACACGCGGATCGGAACACGCTCGCTCTTCTGCGCCGCGGCGTCGAAGCGATGGATGTAGCCGCCCATCTCGTACACGACCTGTGTGCGGTCGGCGCTCGGCCAGAGCACGTCGTAGTCGCTGTGATTCGTGACCTTGCGGGTCTGCTTCGACTTCGTGTCGTACGACCAGAGGTTCAACTTGCCGTCTTCACGGTCCGAGGTGAAGTAGATCGTGTCGCCGATCCAGACAGGCTGGTTGTCGGTGTACGGATTGTTGGTGATCTGCTCGGCCTTGTTCGCGGCGAGGTCGTAGATCCAGACCTCCTGCGCGCGTCCGCCGCGGTAGCGCTTCCAGGTGCGGAACTCGCGCTCGATCGGCGTGTAGACGAGCTTCGCGCCGTCCGGAGAGTACGCGCCGCCGCCCGCCTCGGGGATCGCCAGCGGCGTCTCCATGCCACCCGCCGCGGGAACGACGTACGGCCGCGCCATGCGGTCGCTCCAAGGAACGCGGTGCGGAAGGAAGAGGATGTTCTTCCCGTCGGGCGTCCAGTCGAGGATGCGGTTGTCGATGCCGCCGCGCGGCGGGAGCGCGCCGACGTCGTTGTAGAAGGTGAGCTGACGAGGAGTGCCGCCGTCGACGCTGATGACGAAGACCTGGCGGCTGCCGGAGTAGTCGCCGGTGAACGCGATCCAGCGTCCGTCGGGCGAGAACTTCGGGAAGTACTCCATCCCCGCGTCCGCGGTGAGACGGCGCGCATCGCCGCCTTTCGCCGAGACGAGCCAGAGATCGCCCGCGTAAACAAACGCGATCAGCTCGCCGTGGATGTCGGGTTGGCGCAGAAGACGCGTTAGTCTTTCTTGCGCGGACGCGGTCATCGTCGCCGCGACGGCGGCGAGGATCATGATCAGCCTGGTCATCAACTTGTACATGGCGCCGCTGCATAACACGGTTCCGGAGGTTCTCGATGCACCGCAGCTTGTCAATTCTGTTACTTCTCACTCTCGCCTGCGCCAGCACGCCGAGCCAGCGTCCGGCCAATGTGCCTCAACCGAACATCGACGCGGAGCTCCTGAGCCCTCTGTTCTTCGGCTCCGGCAACAGCGCACCGGCGACGATCGAGGTCCGGGTGACGAACCGCGGCAACGTGCCGATCGTCGTCCGCCGCATCGAGCTCGACTCGCCCGGCATGGTGCAGTACACGCTGCGGCGCTACATGCGTGAGCACAACGAGACCGTCGGTCCGGGCGAGACGAAACCGATCACGGTGTTCGCCACCGCGGTCACGACGGTGAGCCGCCCCACCGAGCCGCTCGCGATGCGCGCGATCGTGCATTTCCGCGCGGAAGGGAAATCGTGGAGGGAGATTCTGATCACGCGGTAGGAGACTTTCAGTTTATCCCCGCGCGTAGACGCGGGGATCTCCGGTGCCCCCGCGAGGCACGTTCATCGTGGGGGCACCTGAGATCCCGCGTCTACGCGCGGGATAAACTGAAACCCTACAACCACCGCACGGTGAGGTCGATGATCTTCTGCTTCAACTTCCCGCGATACGGCGGGAACAGCATCTCGATCGCGCTGAACGGCAGCCGCTGATCGAGAATGCCGCGTGCATTCGAGAACGCCTCGAATCCGTAGAACCCGTGCGCTTTCCCCATGCCGCTGTTGCCGACGCCGCCGAACGGGAGCTCGAGCTGGTAGAAATGAATCATCGTGTGATTCACCACGGTGCCGCCCGCGCGCGTGTGGTCGAGGATCGTGCGCACGACCTCGCGGTCGCGGCTGAAGATGTACAGCACCAGCGGCTTCTCGCGCGACTCGATGGTGCGGAACGCGTCGTCGAGCGTGCGATACGTCAGCACCGGCAGCACCGGACCGAAGATCTCCTCCTGCATCACCGCCGCGTCGGGCGAGACGTTCGTCAGCACCGTCGCCTCGATGTCGCGCCCGTGTCCTGAGCCTCCGAGGGCCCGCTGCGCGCCCTCCGCGAGCGCGCCGTCCACGAGCCGCTTCACGCGTGCGGCGTGGCGATCGTTCACGATGATCCCACGCGAGCCTTCTCCGAAGCCTTCGACCGCGGCGCGCAGCTTCGCGAGAAATTCATCGCGCACGCTTTCGTCGATCAGCAGGTAATCCGGCGCGATGCAGACCTGTCCGGAGTTGAAGAACTTTCCCCACGCGATCTTCTTCGCGGCCTCGTCGAGATTCGCCGTACGGTCGATGATCACCGGCGATTTCCCGCCCAGCTCCAGCGTCACCGACGTCAGATGCTCCGCGGCCGCCTTCATCACCAGCTTCCCCACCGCGGGGCTCCCAGTGAAAAACACGTGATCGAATCTCTTCCGCAGCAGCACCTCGGCGACAGACGCGTCGCCTTCGACGAATGCGACTTCACTCTCGTCGAAAATCTCGCCGACGATCCGCTTCATGCACGCGGTCGACGCGGGAGTCAGCTCCGAGGGCTTGAGGATCGCGCAATTCCCCGCGGCCACCGCGGAGACGAGGGGACCGAGCGTGAGATTGAAGGGAAAGTTCCATGGCGAGATGATCAACACCACGCCCTTCGGCTCGTGGCGGATCCACGATCGCGAGCCCATCAGCGCCAGGCGCGTGCCGACGCGCTTCGGTTTCATCCAGCGGCGCAGGCGCCGGATCGCATGCCGCGCCTCGCTTACGACCGGATAGATCTCCGAGAGATCGACCTCTGCGGCGGGCTTGCGGTAGTCCTCCCACATGGCCGCGCGGATCTCGTCGCCGCGCGCGAGCATCGTGTCGTGGAAACGGCGCAGCTTCTCGACGCGTTGAGCCGCCGTCGTTGCTCCGACGGCGGCTCGATGGCGTTGCTGCAAATCGTAGAGGCGGTCGATCTCATCCGTGCTCGTCGAAGAGGATAGCGGCCGGGCGCTGAACGGCGATGCTGAGATCACTGCGGCGATTCTACCGCTTACGGAAAGATGATTTCGGCGATATCCGTGAGCACGACGTGCACGAACTGACCGCTGACATGCTGGCGCGCGCCGACATCCACTTTGTAACGCTCATCGCACGTATCCGTGAAGATCACGTCCATGGTCTGCCCGGTCTTCAGGGTGAGCGTCATCTTCTCGGCGTTCCCATGGGTGCAGCACGCGCCGCCGGCCACGATCGCCGCCGGTCCGATCATTTTCGCGATCTGCGATCTGTGGATGTACAGCTTGTTCCCGTCGACGGTGCAGAAGTCCTCGGACTCGGAATCGCGATAACCGCTGAACGGCACCGGATACCCGAACTTGAGGGACTCCATGTCCACGTCCAGCACCGTGCCGTCCGTCTTGCGGATCGTGACGGTTTTCGTCGGCACGAGACGGATCGACACCGTGGGCGGATCCGTCGCCTTGTACTGCGAGCTGTACGGCTGATAGCCGGAGCGTTCCGCAATGAGGGTGATGGAGCCGATCCCGGTAACGTTCTTGAGATCGAAGCGGCCCTGCGCGTCGGTGATGTCGACGCGGTTGCCGCCGGCGATGGTCACGCCGACGACCGGCTGACTGGTGACGTTGTCGAGGATCTGTCCGGAGATGACCTCGCGCGTGAATTGCACACCGGGGGAGCGTGGGCTGATGGCACGGCGCTTCTGCGCCTCGGAAGGAACGGCGATGAGGAAGGCCGCGACCACGACGGCGAAGAGGCTACGGCGGAGCTTGGTGGGATTCATGGATCTCCTTGCAGATTTGGGTCGCGACGGGTGACGCCGCGCAAAACTCGCGAGATGGTATCACTCGCTAAAGGTTATACGTATGAACGACTCGCTACGTCTCATGTCGGCGCTATACTCCGCCGCGCACTCCGGAGGTGCCATGCAGAGAATCACTCTCCCGACCCTGGCCGCTCTCCTGGTCATCACGCTAACAGCGTGCTCCACGACCGCCATTTCTACCGCTCCCGCGACTGAACCACCGGCCCGGACGGAGTCCCAGCAAACCATGCCGTCGACTGAAATCGCTCCTCCCCCCGTAAGCGCAACGACCGCCGCTCCGACCGCCGAGGAAGCCGGGCGGTTCGTGAACGAGGCGGAAGCAACGCTCGCCAAACTGAACGAGGACCAGCAGCGCGCCGCGTGGGTGCAGTCGACCTACATCACCTACGACACGCAGATCATCGCCGCGCGCGAGAACGAGCGACTGATCGCGGCGGGCGTGGAACTGGCGAAGAAGGCCGCGCTTTACGACAACCTCGAGCTGCCGTACGACGTCCGCCGCAAGCTGAACCTGATCAAGCTCACTCTCGTCACACCCGGACCATCGGATCCGGCGATCACCGCGGAGCTCGCGCGGCTCGCCGCGGAGCTCGAAGCGATGTACGGCTCGGGCAAGTACTGCCCGCCGGGAACGACCGGCGAAGCGTGTCTCGACATCAACGAGATCTCGAACGTGATGCGCACGAGCCGCGATCCGAAGAAGCTCCTCGAGGTCTGGCGCGGATGGCACACCGTCTCGCCGCCGATGCACGACAAATACGCGCGCTTCGTCTCGATCATGAACAGGGGCGCACGCGAGCTCGGATATACCGACACCGGCGCCCTCTGGCGCTCGAACTACGACATGCCGCCCGATGCCTTCGCGGCGGAGATGGACCGGCTCTGGAATCAGGTCAAGCCGCTCTACGACTCGCTACATTGCTACGTCCGCGCGAATCTCTCGAAGAAATACGGCGCGGACGTCGTCGCGCCCGACGGACCCATCCCCGCGCATCTCCTCGGCAACATCTGGGCGCAGGAGTGGGGCAACATCTACGACGTCGTCGCGCCGCCGAAGTCGAGCGCGGGCTACGACCTGACGAAGATCCTCGAAAAGCGTAAGGACGTCGACGCGCTCGAGATGGTCCGCTACGGCGAGCGCTTCTTCACCTCCCTAGGCTTCGAGAAACTGCCGCAGACGTTCTGGGAGCGCTCGATGTTCGTGCAGCCGCGCGACCGCGAGGTCATATGCCACGCCAGCGCGTGGGACATCGACAACTTAGACGATCTGCGCCTGAAGATGTGCATCGAGAAGACGGCCGAGGACTTCACGACCGTCCATCACGAGCTCGGGCACAACTTCTACCAGCGCGCCTACAAGCACCAGCCGTATCTGTACAAAAACAGCGCGAACGACGGATTCCACGAGGCCATCGGCGACACGATCGCGCTTTCGGTCACGCCCGCCTATCTCGTGAAGGTGGGGCTGCTCGCCAAGGAGCCGCCCGCGTCGGCGGACATCCCTCTGCTGCTGCGTGACGCGCTCGACAAGATTGCGTTCCTGCCGTTCGGACTGCTCATGGACAAGTGGCGATGGGGCGTCTTCAACGGCGAGACCGCCCCCGCGGACTACAACAAGGCGTGGTGGCAGCTCCGCACGCAATACCAGGGCATCGCTCCAACCGGAGCGCGCGGCGAAGAGTTCTTTGACGCGGGCGCGAAGTACCACATCCCCGCGAACGTTCCGTACGCGCGTTACTTCCTCGCGCGCATCCTCCAGTTCCAGTTCCATCGCTCCCTCTGCGAGACGTCCGGTTACAAGGGCCCGCTGAACCGCTGCTCGATCTTCGAGAACAAGGAAGCAGGCGCGCGTCTCGCGAAGACGCTGGAGATGGGCGCGAGCCGTCCGTGGCCGGACGCGCTGGAAGCGCTGACGGGCCAGCGGCAGATGGACGCAACCGCGATCATCGACTACTTCCGCCCGCTCGTCGACTGGCTGGAGCAACAGAATCGCGGCAAGCAGTGCGGGTGGTAGATGCCTCGTTCGGTCGCGATCGTCTTCGCCGAAGACTACTCGGGCCAGCTCGAGAAGCTCGCGTTTCACACTCCCGTGTGGCTGATCGATACGCCCGACAACCGGACAGCGGCGGAGGAGACCTGGCGTACGGCGGTCGAGTGGCCGCACATCACGGTCACACTCTTCCGCGAGGATGACTGGACGATCCTGATCGAGCTGATCTCGTTGCGCGAACGATTCGATGTGGTGGAGGCCATCGGTACGGCGCTCACGCCTCACGTGCGCGAGGCGATCGAGGCGGCGGGCTTCGTGCGCGTCGAGGAGACGGCGACCGGCTTCCGCGCGCGGCGGTGAAGAATTGTCCGGCGGCTGCACAATGTCGCCACATTCGGCATCGATGCTGTGCAGCATGGAATCGAACGACTACCGCCTCGAACGCTGGTTGGCGGTCCTGCTCTCGCTCCTCTTCTTCCTGCCCTTCGTCGCGCGCGCGGACGACATCGTCTTCACCGACAGCTTTCATGGTGAAGAAATGCCTTTCGCCGACGGCGAGGAGTTCCTCGCGCTCAACGTCGATGGCATCCTCGTCTCGGTGAGAATCACCGTCACGCCCGAGGAGGACATGCTTGACGAGGGAGACGAGAAGACCGGCAAGCGCGTCTCGGTGCCCGGATTCGAAGACACGTTCCTCGTGCGCGGCAAGCGGCTGCATCCCGGCAAGGTCACCTCCGCGCAACCGAACTACGTGGAGCTTCTCCCCAACACCTGGAAGTCGACGATCTTTCTCGGCGCGCGCGAGTACGAGCTTCGGTACCGATGCGGCGTCGACGAATGCACACTCGTGCTCGAGAGCGGCGTCGTCGCGCAGGACCTCGTGACATTCCAGATCACGCGCGAAGGTCGCGAGATCAACACGCTCGACGTGATGCACTTCATCAACTTCGCCGGAGACCTCGACCACGACGGCCGCCTCGACCTGATCGCAAATCTCTCGCGGCACTGGAACGAGTCGCGCCCGACGCTGTGGCTCTCGAGCGCGGCGAAGGAAGGGCAGCTCGTAGGGATGACCGCGGAGTTGTCTACGAGCGGGTGTTGACAGAACGCAACACCTCGCGCACGCGCCGCACCATCTCCTCCTCCGCGCCCACCGCGATATCGCGCTCGCGCTCAACCGCGTCGAGCAGCGAGCGCAGCGAGCGCCAGGCGTCGCCGCGATCCGATGCTTCGTCGAGCGGGATCGAAACGCGCTGCTCCATGCGTGCGCGGATCTCCCCGGGCGTCGCGTCGCGCACGATCGCACGTGCCTCGCGTCGGATCGCAAGCTCGCGCGACGCGCGCGGAAGCGCGATCAACAGCGCGAGCAGCAACGCCGCACCACCCAGAACCCACGGCCACGGAATCCGCTTCGGCGCCTCCGCGGGTGGCGGCGCGCCCTCCTCCGGCGGCTGCGTCGCAACGACTTGCAGGAAAGTGCTCGGGCACCGCAGCTCGCGACGCACGCCCACGCGCGGATCGAAAATCCGCATCGTCAGCGCCGGCAACTCGAGCGTACCGGTCTTCGAAGGAAAGATCAGGTACTGCCACCGCCGCGTCATCTCAGCCCTGAGCTCTTCGCGCGCGACGCTCACTTGTCCGCCTTCGATCTGCAATGTCCCCGCGACGCCGCGCTCGAACCGCGGCGGCTCGGCGGCGCGCACGTTGCCAAAGCCCGTCAGCGCCACGCGCACGACCACCGGTCCACTGCCGCGTTGCAGCGGTGATTCGCACGCGAGCGCGAGCTCGCCCACCGCGTCGACGGCCGGACCTTCCGGAATCGGCTTCACGTCGAGATCCACCGGCGCCGACGTGAACGTCGCCTCGACCAGCTCTCCGTCGTACATCCCGTAGGGGCCGCTGCGAATGCGACGCATGATCGCAGCCTGGAGCGTGAGGCCTTCGATGCGCAGCCGTCCGCTGCGCAACGGATAGAGCGCGACGCGCCGTACCGGCAGACGCTGCACCATCAGGTCGCCGAGGTAGACGCGCTCCGCTTGCTCCTTGCGCGTGAGCTCCTCGCTCCAGAAATCCGCGAGCTTCGGCACGTTCGCGACCTGCCACTGCTGCACGACCGCGGCGTTGTACATCACCCAGGTGATCACCACCGGCTCGCCTGCGAACAACGACTGTTTCTCCGCCTCGGCCACGACGAAGAATGGCTCGCGTCCGAGTGCGAGCATCTCGCGCAAGACGAGCTCCGGGTCGTTCGTGCCGGCCGCGGGATCGGGCCGGACCTGCAGCTCGACCGCGGCCAACCGATCGACCTGCCCGTCTTCCGCATTCAGCTCGATCGGCCCGACCATCGCCGGACCCGGCCGGATCGGCCGCACGCGATAGCGAAAGACCTTTCGCCGCACGACCTGGCCGTTGATCCAAACGAACTCCGACGCGACGTACGGCTCGCCCACGAACGCGAGGTTTTGCAGCGGGATCTCGACGAAGTCGTTCGACGCGAACGAGCCGATGAGCGAGACCGTGATCGTCGCAAAGTCGCTCATGTCGAGCGTGCGCGCATCGACGACCAGCTCGTTCGCGCGCGCGGAGAGCGCGAAGGCCAGGAGAAGAAGAAGTCGCAAAGTCGCAAAGTCGCAAAGTCGCAAAGACTTTCCTCTCACTCCTCTTTGAGACTTTGAGACTTTGCGACTTTGCGACTCGTTCACCACCCCACCCGCGCCTCTCCCGCCTTTCCCTTCATCCGCCGCAGTTCGTCCGCCTCCTGCTGCTGCACGCTGCGCAGCAGCGCCTCGAGATCGAGCTGGCCTTTCGGCTGCTGCTGTCCCTGCGCGGGCGCCTGTTGCTGCGATTGCGACTGCCCCTGCTGGCTGCGCTGGCCGCTCGCCGACGCGTTGCGCCGCTGCTGCTCGCGCCGCTGCAGCGCGATCTCGAGATTGCGTTTCGCCGCCGCGTGATTCGGATTCGCGCGCAATGCGTCCGCGTAATCGCGGATCGCGTGATCGTGCGCCTTCGCCGCGAGCGCGCTGTTGCCGCGGTTGTAAAGCGCGTCCGCGCGAAGCGCCGGGGCCTGGATCGCCGCGGCCAGCGTCGCCGAGCCTTGCTCGCGCTGTCCCGCCGCGATCTCCGCCGTACCGAGGTTGAACGCGTTCTGCGGCGACGGCGCGAGCTCGTGCGCGCGGCGAAACTCATCCACCGCCTTCTTGTACTCCTTCTCTTCGAACGCCTTCGCACCGCGCGAGCTCGCGATGCGCGAGCTCACCTCGCCCCACAACGACGTAAGCATCAGCAGTGCGGCGATCGTCCTCATTCCGCACCTCGATGCAGCAGCGAGCCGCCGAGGAATGCGAAGAACGCCAGCGCGAGCGGCCATTGATAGCGGTCGATCGGCACGCGCGTGTGCGTCTGGCGCCGCGTCGTCGCGCCACTTCCCAGAATCGGATCCAGCGCGCGGTCGGAGAACGGATTCTCGAGCAGCGTACCGCCGGTACCGCGCGCGACGTCGCCGAGGATGTCCGTGCGTGCGTACGTCGTCACGATTTCTCCTGACGTGTCGCGCAGCGGTCCGCGTGTCGTCGGGATCGTGCTCCCCTGCGCGCTGCCGATCACGATCGCCGACACCGGCGTGCCCCGCGACTTCGCGCGCTGCACCGCCTCCCCGACGCGCGCGCCCTGGTCCTCGCCGTCGCTCAGGACGACGATATCCGCTTTCTGTCCCGTCTCCGTCTCGATCAGCCGCAGCGCGCTGAGGATGGCGCTGCCGACGTCCGAGCCCGGCGCGCCGATCTCGCCCGGTTGCAGCGTGTCGATGAGCGCGGCCACCGCCTCACTGTCGGTCGTCAGCGGCGAGACGACTTCCGGCTGCGCTTCGAACACGACCAACGCGACGCGTCCCTCCTGCGCGCGCGCGAGCCGCACCGCGAGCGCCTTCGCCGCGGTGAGCCGCGACGCGCCCACGTCTTCGGCGCCCATGCTGTTCGAGACGTCGAGGACGAGCACGCGGTTCGCGTCGCGCGCGACGATCGGCACGAGCGTGAACCCAGCGTACGGACCCGCGAGCGCAACCAGCGATGCCGCGACTCCGATCCCGAGGAGCCATGGACGCAATGTGCGCGCTGCGTTGGCGACTCCGCGCAGACGCTCGGACATGAATCGCCGCGCGAGCCGCGTGCGCGCGCGCTCGCGCATCATGAGAAAGATCAGCGCGAGCGGCACCGCCGCGAGCAGCCACAACATCGTGAGGTTGCGGAAGCTCATGCAGCCACCTTCATCCACAACGTCTCGCCCATCAGCAGCGCCAGCACCAATAGCGCGAGTCCGTACGCGAGCGGGATCGCGTACAGCTCGTCGATCTGCTCGCGCCGCGGGGCCGTCAGGCGCGTCTTCTCCAGCGCGTCGATGCGCCGCAGCACGTTGCTCAGCGCACGCGCGTCGGTCGCGCGGAAGTACTCGCCGCCCGTGATTTCGGCGATCGCGGAGAGCGTCGGCTCATCGAGGTCGCCGCGAACGTGCGTGTACACCGTCTCGATCTGGCCGGTGAGCGGGTTCTGCTGCTTCGTCGGCATCGGCACCGGCCCTTCGCTGCCGACTCCGATCGCATAGACCTTGATCCCGCTACGCGCCGCGAGCTGCGCGGCTACGCGTGGATCGATCGATCCGGCGCTGTTCACGCCGTCGGTGACGAGAATGATCACGCGGCTGCGCGTCTTCGAGCTTCGCAGCCGATTCACCGACGTGGCCAGCGCGTGGCCGATCGCCGTCCCAATGCCGTGCTCGCCGATCTCTACGCGATCGAGAATCCCCTCGGTGATCCGCCGGTCGTACGTGATCGGCACTCGCGTTGCGGCGCGACTGCCGAACGTGACCAGCCCGATGCGGTCGTCCTGACGTCCGCGGATGAAGTCGGCGATCAACTCCCGCGCAACCGTGAATCGATTGCGCGGCCGGAAGTCCTCTGCCGCCATGCTCCCCGACGCGTCGAGCGCAACGACGATGTCGATGCCGAAGCGGTCGCTGGTCGCCAGGCGCGTGACTCGCTGCGGACGCGCGAGCGCGACGATGATCAACAGCAGTGCGATCGTCTCGAGAAAGAACGGAATCGCGGCGGTGCGAAAGCGCAGTCCTCGCGGCGGTGCGACGAGCGACAGCGACGAGAAGCCGAACGCACCGACGCGCGCACGGCGGTCGCGCCACAGCAGGATCACGCGAACGAGGATCAGCACCGCGAGACCGAGCCAGAGCGGATGCGCGAAGCGGGTCATGACGCCAGCTCCAGCGCGCGGTCCGCGAGCTCGTCGAACTCACGTTGCGCCGCCCCGCGCCGCGAGAACTTTTCGAGATCGCCCTGTCGCAGGATCTCTTCGACGACACCTTCACGCTCGTCGAGTTTCGGTACGAGCTCGGTCGTCGTCAGATCGCTGCCAAGCCGCGGACGCGTGGCCGCGAGAAACTTCCGCGTCTCGTCCGCGAGCGCGGCCCATCGCAGCGGACGGGAGGGATTCGCGCGGAGTGCGAGCACCGCCGCGCGGAAGCGATCCTCCGGACTCGCGACAGGCGTCAACTCCTCCGGCGCACGTTTCTTCGCGCGCAGCCAAAGGACGACGCACGTGGCAATCGCGAGCAGTGCCGCGATGGCCGCAGCGATCCACCACGCCGATGGCCAGGCCATCGGCCGAGGAGGAGCGAGCGGCGCGGGTGCGAAGTCATCGCCCTGCTTCAGCACCGACTGCATCGGCACTTTGAGATTGCGGAAGCGGACGTTGCCCATCGTGCCGGCGAGCGCGAACGGCCGCGGCTCGAACGTGCGCACGACAACGACGTTGCCGTGACGCGCGACCACTTCGTAGTCGCGCGACGCGTCGAGCACCACCGGCGCGGGAAAGGTGATGGTGACGAGATCGCCGACCTTCGGCTCCGCCGGCAAGAAGGACATGGTCACGACTGCGAGAACGGCGAGGATCATTGGGGTCGTCGAACGCGTCCCGCGCGGTCTTTGAAGAATCGCAGCAGGTCGCGGTCGTAGGGTACCGCGGTCGAGACGGCGAGGTGATCGATGGCCGCGGCGCGGAAGCGGCGCTCGAGCAGCTCGCTGCGCTGCGCTGCGCGGCGGCCGACCTGGGCGCTGCCGAGGTCGATGAGGCGTGCTTGGCCCGACTCGAGGTCGACCAGGCGCGCCAGCGCACCCGTGGGAAATCGCTCTTCGCGCGGATCGACGATAGGGATCGCGATGACATCGTGCTTGCGGTTGAGACGATTCAGCGGACGCTCGAAAGGCAGGTCGAGAAAATCGGAGAGGACGAGCACCACCGCGCGCTTGACCGCGACGCGATCGAGGAAACGCGTCGCGTTCTCGAGGTCCGCGTTGCCGGTCGGGCCACGCATCGCCGCGTCGACGGCCGCGCGCACGATGACCTGCGCGTGCGTGCGTCCTCGCCGCGGCGGGATGAAAGTCCGCACACTGTCGGAGAAGAGCAAGATCCCGACGCGATCGGAGTTCTCGACGGCGGAAAACGCGAAAACCGCCGCCAGCTCCGCCGCGATGTCGCACTTGCGCCAGTCGACGGAGCCGAAGGCCATCGAGCCGGAAACGTCGACGGCGATGAGCACGGTGAGATCGCGCTCTTCGACGAACTCCTTCACGTGCGGCACGCCGCTCCGCGCGGTGACGTTCCAGTCGATCGTGCGGATGTCGTCGCCCGGCATGTACTCCCGCACCTGCGCGAACTCGATCCCGCGCCCGTGAAACGCGGAGTGGTAGTCCCCCGCGAATCCCGTGCGGATCAACCGCGAGCTCGCGAGCTCGAGATCTCTCACGCGGCGAACGACGGGTTCGCGGAGGTCGGGCGGGCGGCGCTTGAAGAGTCTCATCAGTCGTCTAGTCGTCGAGTCGCCGAGTCTTCAAGAGCTCCTCGACGACTCGACGGCTCGAAGACTCGACGGCTAGGGCACGGCGACGGCTCCCAGGATCTGCTCCACGATGCGGTCGGCAGTCATCGATTCTGCCGCGGCCTCATACGAAAGCACCAGCCGATGCCGCAGCACGTCGTGCGCGACGGCCTTCACATCCTCCGGTACGACGTAGTCGCGACCTTCGAGGAACGCGTGCGCTTTCGCGACGTGCGCGAGGGCGAGCGTAGCGCGCGGCGACGCGCCGAACGCGATGTGACCGGTCAGCGACGGCAGTCGATAGTCCGCCGGCTTTCGCGTCGCCGTCACGACCTGCACGATGTAACGCCCGATCCGCTCGTCCGTGTGCACGCGCGCCGCGAGCTGCGCGATCGCGCGGATCTCGTCGAGCGTCAGCACGCGCTGCACAACCACCGCTTCCTTCGTCGGATCGAGATACAGCCCAAGCATGCGCAGCTCTTCCGCCGCGGTCGGATAGTCGACCCGCAGCTTCATCACGAAGCGGTCCACCTGCGCCTCGGGGAGGTTGTACGTTCCCTCGTGCTCGATCGGGTTCTGCGTGGCGATGACGACGAACGGCTCGGGCAGCGCGTACGACGTGTCGCCGATCGTCACCTGTCGCTCCTGCATCGCTTCCAACAGCGCGCTCTGGACTTTCGCGGGCGCGCGATTGATCTCGTCCGCAAGGATGAAGTTTGCGAAGATCGGCCCCAGGCGCGCGTTGAACGTGCGGCCCGCGGGATCGAAGATCTGCGTGCCGGTGATGTCCGCGGGCAGCAAGTCGGGCGTGAACTGGATCCGCTTGAACGTCCCGTCGATCGCCTGCGCCAGCGTCTTCACTAGCAGCGTCTTCGCCAACCCCGGCAGCCCCTCGACGAGCACATGCCCGCGGATGAGCAGCGCGATCAGAAGACGATTGACGATCGCGTCCTGCCCGATGACGACGCGCCCGACCTCCTTGCGGAGGCGGGAAAGGGTTTCGTGGGCATGGCTGGTTTCCATGAGCTGCCGGAGTTTATCGCGAGGCCCTACAGCGCTCACTGTAGTAACCTAAAGGTGTCTGTTATGGAACGCGAAGGAGTTTGGGTTCCATTAGCGAAACGGAGTGTCTACCTAAGTCGCTGATACGAAACCACTTCTTCGAACGAACAGAGGAATCCGAGCTAGGGTACGAATGTGCACGGCCGCCGCATCCGAAGGATCCTCGACGAGCGAAAGATCAAACACTACCTCGTCGCCGCGGACCTGAAGATCTCCAAGTCGCAGCTCAACCGGATCTTCAGCGACGAAATCGACATGCGCGTCGGGCAGCTCGAGTATTTCTCCCACCTGCTGAAGCTCCCGGTCTGGACGCTCCTTGGCGACAAAGACGGTCAGGCGCTCGCGCTTTATCAACGCGTGCAGCATTTCATGCGCGACGTTTCGTCTATCGTGGGACCGGCGCCGGTCGCAGAGGAAACCGGCAACGCGCGACTGGTCCCGTTGCTTCGCGTTGCCGCGACACCCGACAACGAGACCTACGACGACGACCCAGAGCTGCGCGAGTACGAAGTTCCGCGCGAATATTACCGGCCGCAGGTCGCCAGCTTCGAGGTCGTGGGCGATTCGATGAGCGGCGACCGAATTGTCTCTGGGGACATCGTTTTTACGCGGACGCCGCGCGATGAAGTCGACGCCGACGGTGAGATCGTCGTCTGCAGAGTGGACGGGTACCGCCATCTGAAACGGCTGCTCTATCGTCGCCGAATGATCCATCTCGTCAGCTCCGCGCCCAAACGGAGGGACTGGACCTTTGCTCCCGACGACCACGATTTTGAAGTCCTCGGAATCGTCGTCGGTTTCACGGCCCGCATCGCGCGATAGACTCGCTGCGCGTGGCGAAGCCGAAGAAGAAGTGGGGCCAGAACTTTCTCCGCAACCGCGGCGCGGTCGAAAAGATCGTCGCGGCGATCGAGGCCGCGCCGGACGAGATCGTCGTCGAGATTGGACCCGGCGAGGGCGTGCTCACCGAAAAGTTGGTCGCGCTGCCGAACCGCGTCATCGCCGTCGAGATCGATCCCCAACTCGAGGCGAAACTGCGCGCGAAGTTCGGCGACCGGCTCGAGTTGCGCAATGAAGACGCGGTCGACGCCGCGCTGCCGGACACGCCGTTTCGCGCCGTAGGCAACCTCCCCTACAACGTCGGCACGCCGATCCTCCGCCGCGTCATCGCCGACCCGAATTGCCGCCGCGCGGTGTTCATGCTGCAGAAGGAAGTGGCCGACCGCGTCGTCGCGAAACCGGGCAGCGAACCATACGGCTACCTCACGTTGTACGTGCAGGCGTTCGCGAGCGCGAAGTCGATCCTGACCCTCGAGCCGAAGTCGTTCTATCCGGCGCCAAAGGTGCGCAGCGCGGTGGTCGTGCTCGATCCCCGCGATCCCGGCCTCGCATCGCCGCGCGAGGACGTGCTCGACCTCGTCAGCACGTCCTTCCGGATGCGAAGGAAGAAGCTGATCAACAACTTGACCGGATGGCGTGAGCTGACGCGCGAGCAGGTGCTCGAAGCGATGCGGCAAGCGGGGATCGACGAGAATGTGCGCGCGGAAACACTGGCACTCGCGGACTTCGACCGGTTGGTGAGCGCCACTAGAACAAAAACGCGTACCCCAACTTCACGAACACCGCCCGCTCCGTCCGCGTGAGATCGCGTTCCCCTTCGTAATCGTCCGAGTAGCCAGCGAGAAACACCGTCTGCGCGTTCAAGCGATACGAGAAAAGCAGCTGCGTGAGCAGCTCGCGCTCCTCGGCGTCCGGAAATTCGACCTGCTGGTACTGCACGATCGTCCGCACGTACGCGCGGCGGTTGAAGTGCCAGAGCAGTCGCGCCTGCGGCAAGTGCACGTCGAAGATCCGCGCACCGTCCGTCGTCTCGAACTTCTGATACGCATACGCGAGCGCCGCGGTGACGTGCCGTCCGACGTTCACGTCCGCTGAAGGCGTGATCTCGAGGAACTGCGCCTGCTGCTCGTTGTTGAAATCGATCGCTTCGCCGCCGCGAATGAACAGCGCCGCCGCGACGTCGCGCGAGAGCTGCATCGATCCGAATGCGCTGCCGCGCATGTTGTGGTACGTCGTCCCCGCGAAGTACTCCTGATTCGGCGCGATGGCCACGTTGATCTCGCTCTGCCGCGGACCCTGGTACGTCGCGCCGATGTCCATCCCCCACTCCGTCCAGTCGCCGTCGTAGTGGCGCGTCGAGTCGGCGCTCATGAAGAGATAGAGATTGCGAAACCAGCGGTCCGGGCCGCCGCGCAGGCGGCGCTCGATCCCAGCTTCGCCATAGCGCACGCCCACCTGGTTCACGAAGCCGCTGTCCGCGCGGAACTCCGGCGAGAGCTCCTCGTATTGCGCGGACCACGTCCAGTTCTTGTCGGCGTGGTTGTAGCTCGCGCTGAGCGCGTGTCCTTCGAATGCGCCGTGCGGTTGCGCGAACGCATCCGCGAACGCATCCGGATACGTCGTGCGCGAGCCCGCGAGCTGCATGCGCAGCGAGTCGCTTTCGGTCATCCGGTAGTACGAGTCCGCCGCGAGCACCGTGTTGTCGTAGTCATCGCCACGGCGCGAGGACAACAGTCCGCCGATCGTCGCCGACTTGCCCAGCTCGCGGCGATAGCGAGTGAAGGCGGACGTCGACTTGCCTGGCACCGTCGTCACGAACGACGACTGATCGCTCGGCACGAGTAGGTTCGTGATCTCGTCGCGCGCGAAGAGCGCGCCGTACAGATGCGGCCCGCTCTTGCCCGTCACCTTCGCGCCGGCCGCCGGATCGGCGATCGTGCGCGTAAAGACGAGCGGCAGGCGCGTCTCGAAGTAGTCGGCGCCCTCGCTGAAGAACGGCCGCTTCTCCGGGAAGAACAACGCGAAGCGCGTGTTGACGTCGAGCTGCGCAGCGTCGGCCTCGACCTGCGAGAAGTCCGGATTGAGCGTCGCCTGCAGCGACGTGCCCGGCGTGATCGCCCAGCGCGCGGAGACGCCCGCGTCGAATGAATCGTCGTCCGTTCCGGTGACGGTCGGCGTGATCTCGACGCCGCGCCCGCTCGCGCGCGTCTCGAGACCGTGCAACTCCTGGAACTGGCAGACCAGGCAATCGCGGTTCTGGTCCGTCTGCACGGAACGCAGCCGATGGCTCACGTCGCGCGGCCATTCGCGCACGGCCAGGAATCCCCACGTCTGCGCGCCCGCCTGTGACGGGATGCGCAGCTGCTGCAGCGGCACGGCGATCTCGACGACGTAGCCGTCCGGCGTGAGCCGACCCGCGGAATCCCAGATCGCATCCCACGAAAAGTCCTCACTGCCCTCGACGTCCGAGTTGATGGCGTCGATCTGCACGCCCAGCGGGTTCACGCGGAACTGGTACGCGAGCTTGTCGTCGTTGAATGGATCGACGTAGAAGCCCACGACGTCGTCATCGCCGCCGCCGTCGCGCTCGTGATGCCGCGCGCGGATGAGCGCGGGCTTCGGATCGCGCGCGCGGAACGCAACGTACAGGTGCCGTTCGTCGTACGTCACCAGCGCCTCGGTCTCCACCGGCGCGGCGATGTTGTCCGAGGGATACCACTCGTACGCGACCGGAACCGGTGTGGCGTTTTGCCACGCGGGCTCGTCGAGTTGCGCGTCGATGCGGATCAAGCCCTCGGCTTTGCGCACTTCGACCGGGGCCGCGGCGATCGCCGCGGCAAGGATCATCGCCAGCATGTCTTCGTCCTCTCTTAATCGCGCGCGCCCGCCGACCGCAGCAGCCGTTCGACGTCGTCATGTCCGCCGCGGCGGGCCATGTTCAGCGGCGTCCGGATCTCGTTGCGGTCCGCAAGCACGCTCTTGTTGACGTCGGCGCCGCGCTGGATGAGGTGGCGCACGACTTCGATGCGTCCCGCCGCCGATGCGGTGATCAACGCGGTCTCGTCGCCCGGAACGACGGCGTCGATCTCCGCGCCTTCGTCGAGCAGGAGGCGCACGATCTCCACGGATCCGCTTTCGGCCGCGGCGATGAGCGGATTGCCGTCGCCGCGCGATTCGAGATTCACGTCCGCGCCGCGCTCGATCAGGAATTTGGCCATCTCGAGTTGTCCGCCACGCGCTGCGCCGATGAGCGCCGTGCCGTCGCCCTCGGCCACCGTGTTCACGTCGATGCCCTGGTCGAGGTAGTGACGCACTGTCTCCAACTCCCCCGCCTCCGCCGCCTCGGTAAGGATCTCGCCGAGTCGGGACCAGCGGCGCTCATCAGGATCATGCGCAACCTTCGCGATCAGCCGCGCTGGAGCGACGGAGATGAGGAGCGCCAGCACGGCCGCGAGCGTCGCGGCCGTCGCGGCGGCCGAATGCGGACCGCGGCGCTGCGCGGGATCGAGGATGGCGCGGATGCGTTCGCCGAGGCGGCTGCGCTTCGCCATGCCGAGCGCGGGGACCGTCGTCATGCCGCGCATGGAGCGCGCGAGCGACACGAGTTGCCCCGCGTACACCTCGGGCTCCGCGCATCCGACGACCGCGTCATCGCACGCGCGCTCGGCTTCGAGACAGAAGCGCCGCCACGCGATCCACGCGAGCGGGACGGGCCAATACAACGCGCACGCCGCTCGCGCGACGAGTTGCAGGAACCAGTCGTCACGCCGCACGTGCTCGAGCTCGTGCCGCAGCGCGAGCGTGAGCTCGTCGGCGGGCCACTGCTTCGCGGCCGCGGGGAGAATGATCGTCGAGCGCCGGAATCCGAAGGTCATCGGAACGTTGACGTCCTCCGAGACCACGACCAGCGCGGGACGGCGGATGTTCGCGTCGTGCGCGATCTCGTTCATCCGCGCCGTGCCATCGAGCCAAACCTCGGCGCGCGTTTCCATGCGCCGCAGACGAAACACGCCAATGGCGAGCCACGCGAGAAGCATCGCCGCACCCGCGGCGTAAACGTCAAAAAGCGTAACGTCGGAGGGCCGGCGCCCCGCCGGCCGTTCCACCGGCGCCTCGCCGGTGACAAGCGCGCCCAAAACCTGATTCACGTTCGGCACGACGCGCTTCACCACCGGCGTCTCCTCCACGAGGATCTCCCACCGCGGCGCGAACCGTTCCACGATCGGCAACAGCAGCAGGAACCCGAACAGCGCCGCCAGCACGAGATGCCGCACCGACGCGCGCGAGCGCCGCAGCGCCAGCACCATCAACAACGCAACCGACATCGCCAGGATCGCTTTCAGCGCCAGAGTGGTCATCGTCCGCTCCTTTCCTTCCGCCGCGCGGCGATCTGTTTCGTCAGCGCGTCCAGTTCGTCCTCGCTCCACTTCTCGTCGTCAAGCAGCGCCGTCACAACCTGCTCCTTCGAGCCCTCGAAGAAGACGTCCACGAGCCGCCGCAGCGCGGACTTCCGCGCCGTCCGCCGCGTCGTCGTCGGCGAGTAGACGTACCGCAGCCCCTTTTCTTTATGTTTTACGGCGCCCTTGGCCTCGAGTTTGGCGAGCATGGCCCGCACAGCCGAGTAACTCGGCGGATCCGACAGCCGCTCCCGAATCTCCTCCGCGGATGCCTCCCCGCCAATGGCGAAGATCACATCCAGGATCTCCCGTTCTCTGCGCGACAGGGTCATGATGTCCGTCTCCTTGAATGCTACATGGATAGCATGATGCTACGTTTGTAGCATGTCAAGTGACGGAGTTGTGACGGGTGTACGTGCCGCAGCCTGCAGATACCCAGAAATAGCCCTACCGACGAGCAGACAAGGTGAAGATCGGCGTCAGTTCGCCAGCTGCGAGAGTTGTGACGTCGTACATCCGGGGGTTAGTATCCGCCTTCTTTTCAGCACTCGCTTGATCGTTCTCGCATGCCGTCCCTGAAAATGCTCCGCGTCAGCGCTGAGGAGAGACGCGGCACCCTGACAGAACGTCGGGCCATAAGGAACATGTGCATGACTGTCGAGGACAAGCTTCTGCGTAACTTCGACACCGAGACGGCGTTGGATAGCCCAGAGGGCCGCTGTCCAGACCTCCCCGTTGTAATGAGCCAAACCATTTGGCTTAAAGTTTTTCAGCGTCGCCCCTAAGTCGATGTCACGCTCACATCGGTCATGGCGCATCCATTCGCCATAACAACGACCGGTGTTGCAATACCGGCGGTTCAGCTTCTCAAGAAAGCTCAATGCCCAATAGTCCGCGAAGCCTTCACTCATCGCATTCGCTTCGGCGTGATCGCTGTAATTAATCCCTGCTGACGAAGCCTGGAGTGCATGCCCGTATTCATGAGCAATCACGTCCGCATCTTCTGCGACGTATAAATCCCTGAAACCAAATTCGAGCCGGCCGATTCCATTCTCCATATGTCGAAACTGGGCGTTCTTATCACTGATCGTGAGCCTCACATCGGCTTGAATCGAATACGCCGCCAGGTTCTCGAAGCCCAGCTTCCGAACGTGAGTTTGCATCTCGTCCACGTAGTAGTAGACCATCACGCTTGGCAGCTCGTGAGTTCCTCGAAAGAACATGAAGTCGCCCGTGCTGGAAAGTACTTCCGGGGCATCGTGCGGACTCTGATGCTCGAAATCGATGACACAAACCCATGGCCCCGACAACCGGAAGGGCTCTGACGAGGACGCGGGAGCGTAAAGGTTATGCAGCTCGACGGCAAAGTATGGATTGGGCTCCTTCGTGGGGACTCGTGAGAAGTGCATTTTGCGATCCCGCAAAGAGACCATCGGATTGGGCAGGAAAACGCACCCATAATGCTTGGCTCCGCTGTTCTTCACGAGCGATATCACGGTCAGAAACTGCAAAGAGGAACCCGCCATGGACGCGTCGATGATGACAATCGCTTCAGGAAAACCGGCAGCGTTGCGTACAAGGACTTTGTATGCAGGAATCACCCGATCGTCTTGAGCGAAGAGGACGAAGCCCATGATCTCCGCCGTCGCGGGGCCTCGTTTGACCAGATCGGAGAATGCGGAGGACACCAGCGCGTCTTTTAGAACATCTTCGGAGAGCAACTTCGGTTCCGGCCGATCGGGCAGAGCGCGCGCGTTTCCAACGGCGCCGACGAGCCGCCCGAGAGGATCGATGGTCAACGTGACGGTGACGTTCTCGATCGGCTGCCCCTCGACGACCTGATGATAGGTGACATGCCGTATTCCGGCGCTGACACGCGCCTTCGGGAATCCCAGTCGGGTCGCTCCGAACGCCTGCGCGATCTGCTTCGTTGCGTCGGAACCGAGCGAGGGGTCCTCAAGCCGGGTCGTCGATTGCCCAATTAACGCAGTCAGATTCCCGTTCTCGACGACGACTCGCCAGTCGCTTCCGAAGCGCGTCCGGAACGGAGTGAAAACCATCACCGCCGACGCGGGAATCGTGACGGCGATGAGAAAGCCTGAGACAATGCAGACGACCAGTCGCCGGCGCATGTGAGTCACCGACTACGGCGTGACCGGACCGCAATCGACGCCGGGATTGCTGGGAGTAGACCGACATGTGTAGGCAGTACGGAGAGCGAAGGGACGCGCCAAAGCTCCGGCCGGAGCCCCTTGAAGCGCGGCATAGTAGTCCCGGAAATGCAAATCCGGAATCGGCACCAGCGGTGGTGGCTTCGGGAAGACATTATTGGGCATCGAGCTGCCGATCGTGAGCTCGATAGTTGTGGTTCCGGGCGGCGGCTTGACTGAGAAAAGAACTGGACGAACTCCACTACCGGTCGGCGTACCCGTGATACTCAACGGCGTACCTGCAGGAAGGTCAACCGTGAATGTATAAAGGACCATCGCCGCCGCTGCCTGCTCCCACTTGACAACGGCATTCGCGACAGTGTCGGCCGCTGGATTGAAATTGATCATGTACGCATATCGTTCGGGACCGCGAATCTGAGCCAGCAATGTGCCACGCTCGATTTTCATCGACGCATCGGGAACATAGGCAGGATCGATCGTGCCACGCTTGCCGTTCAGGATCATTCCCAGACTGGGCAGCCACTGGAGAGAGTGCTTATCGCTGCCATTGGGAATCGGACACAGGCCCCAACCCATCGAATACTTGATCGAAGTCTCCACAGCGGGTTGGTCGAATTCGATGTCATTCCCGTTAATTTTGAAAATCTTGTATATTACTCCGTCGTAGGTCTGCGATGTCGGCGTGATAGTTCCAGCAGTCGGCGCATGAGCGTCATTGGCGTAGATGAAAGGTTCGTGTCCCGCAACTTTCGGGAGCAGCAACGTCAATGGCTGATCGGCGGCGACGGTGTCGAGAATCGAGCTCCCGACGATTCGCACATTGACGGTGACTGGATTGGCGGGCGGAGGAGGGGGCGTCGGTGCACGCTGCGGTGCGGTAGTATCAGTCGTCTCTGTCGACGTCGTCGTGCTCGTCTCCTGCCGTTGGCACGCGATCATCACGATGAGAACAACGCAAACGAATAGCCGCCGTGAAGTGATGTTCATGGAACGCACTCCTCTCTTTCTCTTCTGTTACGTCCTGCGACCGGCGTGAACCGGCACTCCAATGACACTGAAGGGTGCCCAATTGCGGGGCGCGGCGAATCGCGGGTTTCGTATCATCTGCAACTGCGCCGCGCGCAATGCTTCCGAGGGGGAAGAACCAGCAAATAGAAATCGATAGAACAGAGGGAAGAGTGCAGCGGATGCGGCGTCGTCCACTTCCGTGACCGCGGCGATGACCGTCGGGACGCCAGCAGTGACGAATGCTGTGGAGAGCGCCATGGGCGCGTCGCCGTTCGACGTGCCCGCGGCGCTGTCACACGCAGCGAGGACCGCCAGGCGGACATTTTTGAGCTCCATCGCAGCGATTCGCTCGGCCGTCAATGCTTCACCATTCGTGAGAAGGAGCGCCGACCGTTTGGGACGCGTCGAGTCGGCGAACGCATGGCCGCCGAAATGAAAAATCTCACTGCGGCCGGCGAGGCGGCTCACGGCCTCGGCCGTCGCGTCGCGCTCGGCGAGAACCGTGGCGTTTCGAAGATATCCGATCATGTCGGCGCGCTCCGCCTGAGCCGCGGTGAGCACCTCGCGACCCAGTACGCGCGACACGAAGACGATGAGCGCGGACTGCGGCGGCGTATCGAGACGCGGCTGCGTCGCTCGGACGATCAGCGTCGCGCTGGGCGTTACCGTCACCGCGTGACGTTCGATCAGATACGTTCCCGTCCGTCTGTCGAACAAAGCCGCAAAGGGAACGTCGTACAAAGCACTGTCGGGAATGACGATCAGCGTGGCTGCGCCGAGCCCGCGTACGGGATCTCCGCACAACACCTCGTACAGGTCGGACGCTACGGAGCGAAATTGCTCCTCATCCTTTGCCATGCCGGTGAGCTGCCGCAAGCGCACGACGTCGCGGCGGAGCCGATCGCGGTCGACGGTCTTCTCGTGCACTGCGAGCCCCGACGATTGTGCAACCCACGTGATGAGACGATTCGGCGTCAACGCATACACGAGCACCGCGGCGTCAGGCGGGATCTGCGAACGCAACTCGCTCCATCGGGCGGGCCGAATCTCCGTCGCATGGGCGGTCGAGAATCGCTCGACCAGCACGCGCGCGCGCGAACGTTCCGCGACGTCAAAAGCTGCTTCTCCGTCTCCCAACGCAAGTTCGAGACCGATGGCGTCGCTCACAAGTCCTGCCGCGACCGTGGATTGCATCCGCCGATCGTCGTCGCTCAACTCTCCGCGTTGCCGCTCCAGTTCGGCGAGGCCGGCGGCGAGATCGGCTCTCGCCGCATCCGGGTTTCCCGAGCGCGACTGAGCGCGGGAGCGCAGTAAGTAGAGTTCCGCGAGACGAGTGTGATGATCGATGCCGGCCAAGAGCTCAAGCGAGCGCGTGAGCAGGGCCGCATCGAGCGGCTCACCCGCCGCTGTAGTGAGGCCATAACGCATCGCCTCGAGGTCCGCTCGCAAGCGCGTCTTCATCCCTGAATCGGGCAGGCGGCTCCAGACAGTTTCGGCTTCCGCTAACCCCTTGCGCGCAGCGGGAATGTCGCCGGTTCCAAGCGCCAGTTGCGTGCCAGTGACGAGCGCGTCACACAGATACGACGGATTCGGCCCACGACGCGCCAGATCGAGAACGTCCCTGTGCACGAGCGCGGCGAGATAGTCATACCCTTCGCGCGCGGACGCGCGGACGACACCGTTCAGGACGGTGTGCCGACGATCCCGAGGAACCGATGGATCGAGCGCAGCGACGGCGCGGAGTTGATGACGCCATGCCTCCGCCGTATTGCCGGCATCGCGAAATGCGTCGGCCAATACGAGCTCAATTCCGGCGATACTCCCGGGCTCGGCGGTTCGTTCGATGAGCCTTCGCGCCTCCTGATAGGCGCGCAGCGCACTCCCAGGATCACTCTGTGCGTGCTGCACCAATCCACGAATCCAATACAGTTGCGCAGCCGCCAGAGGGTACCGTTCGACTTCGGGTGTCTCCTGAAAAGCGTTCTCGATCAATTGGAGCGCATGGATCCCATGACCATCGTAGAAACGGACCGTCGCCTCGTAAACTGCGCACCGCGTGAAGAACGGGTTATGCGCTTTGCGCAGCTTCGTATGTGCACTTCGGAAGAGCTCATATGCTCGCACATGCTCGGCCTGCCGCATCCGGCGGCGTCCTTCGGCATACTCGACGAATCCCTGAGCCGCCGACTGGAGGCGTTCCGGCGGCGCGGTCGCGAGACTGGCGAGAGTCTCGCGAAGAAGAGCATCGTTTCGGCTGGCCTCGAGCACATCGGCAACGGCGTCGGCGATCCGCCACGCATCGCCACGAAACGGGAGTTGCTGAGCAGCTTCCGCGAGCAGTTCGTCCTCACAAAGTAGCCGAGCGTTCTCGGTGCTCTCCCGGATGGCGGCGTTCAGCTTCCCGGAGTCATGAACGCGAGCGGCGTCGCGGATTGCAACGCGCAACTCCTCCGGCGTCCTGACAGCGCTCACCGAAGAGAGGCGGTTACGTCGTTCGCGCGCTTCGGTCGCCCATTCCGAGGACGAATCGATCCGCAGAAAGTCGTCCCAGGCCGCGGAGGCGCGTTCGTTGAAGCCGGCATTCTGCAGCGCCAGCGCGCGGTTCCACGCGATCTCTGCGCTCCTACGAAGTTGCCACGCCCGCTCCGCCGTTTCAGTGGCGCGTCTACGATCCTCGGGACTGTCGAGCCTCTCACCTCGCTCCACATACGCTGCTGCGAGATCGTTCAGGAGGTCGAAATCGTTGCTGCGGTGCACGGCGCGAAGTGGATCGGTTTCTCCGGTCGCAAGCGTGATGGCTTGTTCGAGAGAGGAAACCCCGCGGTCGGCATCTTTCAGCAACAGGTAAGCGACACCAAGAGCGTGAAGGGTGGCGGCATCCGGTGCTCTATCAGCACGCTCCTGGAGCTCTCCTGCCAACGAAAAGACAGGCACCGTATCGAAATCTTGGGACGTGCCGCCGCTTCGAGTAACGCGTCTTTCCTTATAGGGGAAGCCGCCGCTGAGCCGCGCATCGGTCGGACGCTTCTCGAGGATGTCTGCAGCACTCACAACCTTGTCAATGTCGCTTTGGAATGGGGAACGAAGCGGTCCCAGGAGAACGATGCCGGCAACGGCGGCCGCAGCTGCGAGGAGCACAATCAGAGGTCGTTTACCGAATCGCCCATGGGTCAGGTTCGACTCTACCGGCGCGGCGGATGCGAGCTCTTGCGCAGTCAGCACGTCCGTACGGCACTCCCCGCACACCGCCATATGCTCCACGACTCGGTGTCGCGCCTCTCCTGTCAGTCGGCCGTCAATGAAGGCCGCCAACGTTTCCTCGCTCGGGCAGTTCATCGTCATCGTCTCAGGAGCGGTCATCACAGGCCCCCTCCCCCGCCTCTGACTCTGTCCTCGCCCGATGGGTGAGAGGGACCCAGGGCAGCAATTTCTTCCTCCGAGAGCAGGTCCAGGTGGATTTCCTGGTCGCGGCGGTCGAGGATCTTGTCGACCTCGGCTCGGCAAATGTTCGCCGCCTCGAGCGCCTGACGCAGCACTCCAAACAGCTTCTCCAGCCTCTTGTAGATCTTCTTCTGATCGATCCCCACGATCCGCGCGATGTCCGGGACCTTTCGGTTGTCCCAGAAGCGCAGTTGCAGGATGAGGCGGTCCTCGGCGTCGAAGCGGGCCAATGCAGCGTCGAGCGTGGTCGCGCAGCAGCGGGCGGCGCGCTCGCGGTCGCGGCACTCGACGCGATCGTCGGCGTCCCCGTCGGTCGCGGCGATGTCGGGGGTCATCTCATCCGACACGAGCATGGGCCGCGGGGTGCGCAGCGGGAGGCGGACGTAGATCGCCTCGAGCTCTGGCACCGTGAAGTCGTCCCCCGCGCGGGTGGTCAACACCTTGACCGCTTCCGCGAAAGTGTACCCGTCCCGGGTCATGAGACGTTCGAGGGTGATGGCCTTGTCGCCGAGGCGTTTCGCTTCCGCGGACGGGCGCCACTTGCCCCACATCTCCACCCGCCACTGGTGGAACAGGCGCAGGATCACCGTCGTCAGGTACGTCGAGAACGAACTGCGCCCTTCGAACTTGCGGATGACTCCGTAGTCATCCTCGAACAGGCGCACGCGCACGATCTGCACGAACTCGCCCGTCTCATCCGGATTGAGGTGTCCGCGGCGCGCCACGTACGCGGCAATACGCTCGATGCTCTCCAGATGCTGGAGATAGGTCATCTCCGGATTCATGCGGACCCACTTTGACGCTCAAGCGTCTTGCTGAACTCGATTTTGGGGACATCCGAGTCTAGCAGGTAGGACCGCATTCCGTGGAATGTCCTCCTCCGTCCTACACGACGAGCCTGCCTCGCGGCCTACACTTGACATCCTGCATCTTTAGACTTAGTCTAATCATCGTGCACGTCGAAACAACCCTCCGCAGTAACGGGATCCAACCCTCCGCCCAACGCGTGGCGGTGGCCGGCTACGTCCTGCACACGCACGAGCATCCGTCCGCGGATCTCGTGCTCCAGCGCGTGCGCGAGCGCTTTCCGTGGATCTCCCGCGCCACGGTCTACAACACCCTCAACCTCTTCGTCGAAAAGGGATTGCTGCAGCGGCTGACGATCGCCGAGGACAGCGTGGTCTTCGATCCCGTGACCGAGACCCACCATCACTTCATCGACGACGAGACCGGGGCCATTCACGACGTGCCGTGGGAGCGCGTCCAGGTATGCAACATCGAATCGCTGCACGACTACGAGGTATCGCACTACCAGGTGGTCATGCACGGGAAACTCAAAGAAAGAGGAGAAAAGTAAACGTGTTGACTGTTGGAGACAAGTTCCCCGAATTCACCGTCACCGCCAACGTGGGCCGCGAGAAGGGCAAGGAGTTCAAGACCCTCGCGAACAAGGACTTCGCCGGCAAGTGGCTGGTCTTCTACGCCTACCCCAAGGACTTCACCTTCATCTGCCCGACAGAGATCGTGGAGTTCGGCAAGCACACTCAGGATTTCGCCGACCGCGACGCCGTGGTCCTCGGCGGCTCGACCGACAACGAGTACTCGCACCTAGCCTGGCGCAACAACCACGCCGATCTGGCCGACTTGCCGACGCCGCTCGTGCACATCAACCCGACGCTCGCGGGCGAGCTTGGAATCATCCACAAGGAAGGCGGAGTCGCGCTGCGCGTGACCTTCGTCGTCGATCCCGACGGCGTGATCCGCTCGGTCAGCGCGTACGACCTCTCGGTCGGCCGCAACGTCGGCGAAGTGTTGCGCACGCTCGACGCGCTCCAGTCCGACGAGCTCTGCCCCTGCAACTGGCAGAAGGGCGAAGACACGATCAAGGTGGCGTGATGACGAACCGCGTTGAGGCTCTCCGGGCCACGATTCCCGATGTCGCGAAGGACATCAAGCTGAACCTGCAGAGCGTTCTGCAGCCGGGAGCGCTCACGCCGGCGCAACGTTGGGGAGTGGCGATCGCTTCGGCGGTCGCCGCTCGCAACGTCGCGCTGCGTGATGCGCTCATCGCCGATGCGGCGTCCGAGGTCGGTGGCGAAGTGATCGACGACGCGGTCGCGGCGGCGGCGCTGATGGCGATGAACAACGTGTACTACCGCTTCCGCCATCTGGTCGGAAAGCCGTCGTACTCGCAGATGCCGGCGCGGTTGCGCATGCAGCGCATCGCAAAGCCGCTGACGAACAAAGCCGACTTCGAGCTCTTCTGCCTCGCCGTCAGCGCGATCAACGGCTGCGAGATGTGCATCCGCTCGCACGAGGAAGTGGTGCTCAAGGGCGGGTTGTCCGAGGATCAGGTGCACGATGCAGTGCGGATCGCGGCGACGGTGAACGCGGCCGCGTTGTCGATCGAGCTGCCGGTGCTGGCGCCGGTAACAATCTAGTCTAATCAGTCCGACCGAAGCGGCAGTTCTGAAACCTCACATTGACATTCAGTTGGCCCGAACCTACGTTTCCTGCAAGTCTCAACCGCTTCGCAGGCAAAAACAAAGTGAGGTCCATGCTATGAGAATCGCGACTCGTCTCGCGCTTTGCACGATTTTTCTGCTCGCTTCGGCTCCGCTTTTCGCGGACAACGGCCCCTCGGCGAGCGGTGGCTTTCATTTCTCGGCCGGCGGCAATCCGTTGAGCATCAACTTCGAAGCGAAGCGGCAGAACAACGGCTCGATCAAAGGACACATCAAGTTCAGCGGCGACGTCGAGTTTGCGGATCAGGACGTCGATGGCGAGGGCGTCGGACCGGGCGCCGGGCTCGTGAACGTGAAGTTGACCGTGGACGTGGACTGCATCAACGTCGACGGAAATCAGGCCGCGATGAGCGGCGTCATCGAAGACTCGAACATCCCCGCGCTCATCGGAAACCGCGCGCTGCTCGCGGTCCAGGACAACGGCGAAGGCTCGGGGGATCCACCCGACCTGTTCACCTGGGGGCTTTACGGCACGCCGGATCTGACCTGGGTCGCTTCCGATGCCGAGCTCGTGATCGACCCAGGCGTCGGACTGACATGGCTCGCCACGGATTTCGAGCGCGAAGACGACGTCGGCATTCCGTCGCACCCGAGCACCGAGATCGGCTGCGAGACGTTTTCGTTCGGCGCGTATGCGATGCAGGAACTGGCGCACGGCAACGGAAACATTCAAGTGCGCCCGTAAGCA
Source organism: Thermoanaerobaculia bacterium (assembly GCA_035999335.1). Lineage (GTDB taxonomy): Bacteria > Acidobacteriota > Thermoanaerobaculia > Gp7-AA8 > Gp7-AA8 > QHVT01. Next base: position 35,782 of record DASYGV010000059.1, read on the forward strand.
GGGCATGGTGGTTGCTCGACGACGGCGACGATGTTCGCCGTCGTCGACTGGCTTTCGAACTACGTCCCCTTGTAAAGAAGCAGATAAGGATTCACCGCTCCTCCTCGGAATCGATAGATCCCGTAGTGCAGATGCGGCGGCGTTCCCTTAGCGTTCCCCGAATCGCCGACGTATCCGACGACGGTCCCTTCCGCGATGACATCACCAGGCCGCACGTTCGCGAAGCGCTCGAGGTGAGCGTAATAGTGCCAGTAACCGCCGGGTCCGAGGATCCGCACGATCCGGCCTCCCAGCTCGTTGTGCCCGACGGTGACGACGATCCCGCGGGTCGCGCTGATGATCTCGCGGCCGCGAGGCGCGAAGATGTCGATGCCCTTGTGATCGCGACCTCCCGAACGCGGCGCGCCCCACGAGTTGCGCAAGGCGGATCGCCCGACCCCACGGACGGGAACCGGCAGCGTCGCCGGCGCATCGCCGCGGATGAGTCGAAGCGCGACGATCGGGTGGCGAAGCACCGGACCTCCTGTCGCGCGCACCAAGACCGCACCCGCGACCGCGACTGCGATCCCCAGAACAACTGCCCGGCTGCGCTTGCGCATCGATCGCGAGGATAACGCGGGCGCCGCCCACGTCCCTCATATACTCCCGACCGCGTGCGCAGGCAGCTCGTCTTGACCGCGGTGCTTCTGGTTCTTGCGGCGTACGCCGTTGCGTTCATGGCCCTCATGCGCCAACGGCAGGACATCTCGTGGTTCGTCGTCGCAGGCGGGTCGGGCGTCGATCCCGCGGAGATTCCGGCCGGGCTCTCGATCATTCCTGGCATCGAGGGTTACGACGGCCTCGCCTTCTACCGGCTCGCGTTGGATCCATTCACGAGGCAGGCGAAAGACTTCGGCATCACACTCGATACGCCGCCCTACCGGCAGCAACGGATCCTCTATCCGCTCCTCGTTCGCGTTCTCTCGTTCGGACGAGTCGAGTGGGTCCCGACACTCCTCGTGATCGTAAATCTGATGGCGGTCATTTGTCTGACGGTCGGCGCTGCCGCAATTGCGGCGCAGTACGGTTTGAGCCCGCTCTGGGGAGTGCTCATCCCGCTGTATCCCGGCTTCTTCATCGCTTTTTCCCGCGACACGTCTGAGATCGTGGCATGGGCGTTCGCGGTGCTGGCGATTCGCGCCGTTGTTGCGCGGCAATGGGGTCTGGTTACGGGCCTGCTCTGCGCCGCAGTGCTGTCGCGTGAAACGACGCTCATCCTCGCGGCAGCGATAGCGTTGGTCTTCGCATGGCAACTGACCTCCCGTCAGAAACGCTCGTTCCCGGTGATCACCTTCGCACTTCCCGCGGCGTTTTATGCAGGATGGCAGCTGGTCTTGCGGTCGTGGTGGGGAATCAGCGGCCTCGAGGCGGGAGCGCTCGAAGCAGCCGTGCCTTTTTCGGAGTACGTGCATCTCTTCGTCGAATCCGCTGCACGACGCACCGTGTTGATGCGAGTCCATTTCGCGGAGTGCGTCTTCTGGGTAGTTGTCGTTTTGGCCGTTGCATTCGTGCTCGCCCGCACGAATGCCGCACCGCAATGGCGCGTAGCCTGGGCGGCATTCCTCGGACTGGCGGCAATCCTCGGACGCGACGTCTGGAGTGAGCAGGCCTCGTTCATGCGCGTGCTCAGCGATCTCTACATGATGAGCGCGATCATTCTGCTCGGCGCGTCGGCGCCGGTACGATGGCTCGTGCTGATCGCATCGTGCTCGTTGTCGTTCTATGTGATGTTGCACATGCGGTGAGTCGGAGCGCCGGCTTCCAGCCGGCCGGTCCGCCGCCTTCCAGGCGGCCGGCAAGATGCCGGCGGAGCGGCCGGCTGGAAGCCGGCGCTCCGATAGCTACGACGTCGTCGTTCGTCCCGCGAGTGCCAGCACTGTTCCCGGCAGGAGATTGCAATCCCAGTTCATCTGGAACGACAGCACGGACTTCGCCACACTATTCGCGTCGACTTTGATTCCGAGGTCGCTGATCAGCGGGTAGCTTGCATAGTTGGTGAGGCGGATGGAGAAGCCGTCGGGGAGGAACCACGCGGAGTTCAATTTCGTGATCTCCATCGGCGATTCGATGAGTGCCTGGAAGCCCGCCTGCGTCGGGTACTGCACGTCGCGGAGTTGAAGCACATAGACGACCGGAAGGTCGCCGGCTTTGAAGTGCTCGATCAAACGCGTGATGCCGGTCACCGCATCGAGGACGAGGTCTCCGATCGCGAGCTCGGCGAGCTTCAATAGATCTTCGAACTTCGCCAGGCGTGTCGCCGCTCCCCATCCTTCCGGGAAGTTGATGCGCGCCACTTCCACGTTCTGCACCTCCTCGTCCGGCGCCCACTTCTTCGAAACCCATGTGGAGACGGCCTGCGGCTGATACGTCCCGGCGACGTAGTCCATCGTGCCGAATGCCTTGCGATAGCCGAAGATCTCGCGGCCGGCGAAGGCGGCTAGCGGGTTGTCGACGATGAGATATGCCTGCGCGACGGCGATGTGACGGAACTCGGCGCCTTTGAAGCAGGCCACGTAATAGCCGAAGGAGAAGTCGGTCTCACGATTCCATCCCTTCCCCTCCGGCGACCAGGTGATCTGCTCGATCCAAATGGGACTGCAGTAAACGAACGGCAGCAGCGGGACATAGCGGTACTCGCTTCCCGGCACGGAGTTGAGCCACTTGTCCGTCGTCTTCACGAGCTGATTGAAATCGGCGTGCAGGACGAACACCTGCGAGTTCATTCCCTTCAGCATGAAGGGGTGCTGGTAGACCGAGGAGCCCGGAAGCTCGATGAAAGGCGGCAATGCCATGTTCATGCTCCTTCGCGCAAGTTGCGCAGATAGAGATCGCAGCCGATGGAGTGGAAGATCGCGCGCGCACGTTCGCGATGCGCGCTCTTTTCGACAGGATCCAGGTTCGCGTGGCGCGCGAGCTCGTACTCGCCGATCCCTTCTTCGATCGGGAGGGAGAGACGCGCGGCCGACGCGATCGATTTCCGCAGCAGCTTCTCGCCGCGGCGAACGTTTCCTTCCAGACATTCCTGAACGCCCATCAGCCGCTGTGCGACCGGCAACGCGAGCGGCATGCGTCGCGAGACCACGTCGAGTCGACGCAACAGCACATTGACCGCGCGCCGGATCGGCTCGATCTCGGCCGGATCCGCGTTGCGCACGCGCAGCCACGCCTCGAGATACACCTCCGCCGGCGCGGAGAGGCCGCGGTACTTCTCCCAGATGATCGATCCGATCTTCGCCACCGCCGCCGAGGTCACGTCCGCCGCCTCGAGCGCGTCGTCGAGCTTTCCCTGGTGCAGGAGCGCGAGACACCGATGTGCGTTCGGAACCAGAGTCACCTTCGGACTCGCGGGGAGCAGCTTCAGCGCGATGGCAAGCGACTCAAGCGCTTGATCGAGGCGGTCCATCAGGATCAGACTCGAGGCGCCGCAGTAATGGCCAAACGCCTCATGCTGGTGATTCATGCGCTTGTGCGCGCGGTCGCGCACGGCGGCAAAGGTGTCAGCGGACACTGCGAGCTTGCCGATGTAGAACTCGTAGAAACCGCGCGCCGTCTCGTTCATCTCGATGACTTGCGGATCACCGACCTGCTTCGCGGCGAAGACCGCGTCGTCGAAGTAACGGGCGCAGCTTTTCCAGTCGCACGTGGTGATGTAGAGGACCGACGACGTGTAACCGATGTGACCCACGCCGTTCAGATCGTTCGTCGCGACCGCGAGACGCCGCGCTTCCTTGTAGTAATGATCGGCGAGCCGATTCAATCCGACGCCGCTGGTCACCGCGCCGAAATTCGCGTACGTGTGGATGAGCGGCGCCGCATCGCTGAGGCGCTCCGCGGAGTTCACGGCGAACAGTCCGGACGCGAGCATGACCGTCTGTTCGTCGGTGTAGTACCGCCCCTCGGAAAACTTCTGCGCGGCCATCGTGATCTCGCGGAGCACCGCCCGTTTCTCGCCCGACGGACGGAACATGCGTCGCGGCAGCACGAAGTGCATCGCCTGACGCAGCGCCTCGCCGGCGATTCGCATGCGCCAACCGGCGGGAGTGCTCGGCAGACGAACGCCGACCGCGCCGAGACTCCTCCGCGCGTGCTCGGCGGACGTGAGCAGGTCGCCGAGACCGAAGTGCGCGAAACTGAGGACGCGATGCCAGCGCGCGTGGCGGAATCCGCGCTGCTTCGCCGACTCCTTCGCCGCCCGCGGCTCGTCGAGCACGAGCGCGCGATTCATGAGATCGACCGCTTCGCGGCACGCGCCGGAACCGACTGCCGCTTCCGCCGCTCGTGCGTAATAGCCGATCGCCTTTTCCTCGAGTCCCGCGATGTCGCAGTGGTGCGCGAGCTCGGCGGAATGGCGCGTCAACTGCTCCTCGGTCTTGCAGCTCGTCTCGATCATGTCCGCGGCGCGCGCGTGCAGGAATCGGCGGCGTTCCTCCGGAATGCGCGCGTACGAGCCCTCACGGAGCTTGTCGTGCGCGAAGCGGACGCCCTCGGCCATCGATTCGAAGACGTGACGCTGGATGAGCTCCGCGATCGCCTCGAGCGCGTCGTTTTCGCTCTCGCCGCATGCGGCGATGAGCAGCGACTCCGGAACTTCGCGTCCGAGCACGGCCGCGGTTTCCGCGATGCGTTGCGCGAGCGCCGAAAGCGCGTCGAGGCGGCGCGCGACGAGATCGCGTAGCGTGCCGGGAAGTCCGAGGCTCGCGTAGTGATCGTCCGCGGCGGCGACGAGCCAACGGCCCTTCTGCCGGAACAGCAACCGCTCGTCGACGGCAGCGCGCAGATATTCAGCAACGAAGAACGGATTGCCCTCGGTCTGAGAAGCGAGGAACTGCAGAAAACTCGACGGCGCATCGGGCGCGGCGAGCATCGAGCGCACGATGTCGGCGACGTTCGCGTCGTCGAGGCGGCTCAACACGATGTTGTTCACGTGCGTGTGCGCGATCAGCGCGCGCAGCTCGGGGCCGGCCTCGTCGACTCGATACGTGCCGACGATCATCAGCGGGAGCCCTTCGAAATACTCCGCGCCGAGGGATGCGAGGAAACGAAGCGTGATCTCGTCCGCCCACTGCAGGTCGTCGAGGACGAGCAGCACCGGACTCTCGCGCGCGAACGCGGCCAGCGTCTCGGCGAGGTCAGTGAAGAGCCGCCGGGCAATGACCTCCGGCGGGAGACGCGGAGTCCCACTCCCGTGAAGTCCGGAGAATGACGGCTCCTGCTCGCGCAGGCTCTGCAGCCGCGATCCGAGCACGCGCGCGGTGATCTCCTCACTCCCGCGGCAGTGATCGGCGATCGCGCGCAGCAGCGGGCGAAATGGATGGAGCGGCTGTCCGCCGACGGGATCGCATTCCGCGGTGACGACTTCGAATGCACCGAGCGTCGCCTCGCGGGCGAACGCGGCGGCGACCGAGGTCTTGCCGATGCCGCTCTCGCCGCCGAGCATCACCAGCGCGCCCGCGCCGTAACGGACGTCAGGAAGCCGTTGCCGCAGCGAATCGATCGTCGCCTTGCGGCCGACGATCTCGGGCCGGTAGAGATACGCGGCCGTCTCGACCTTGAAATCTGCATCCGGCTCCGCGCCCGCTTCGACGAGCATTTCGGCGACGTCTTCGGCGTAGCCGAGACGCGCGGCACGGCGCTTCTCGAGGAGATTCAGGATCAGCTGCTCGAGCACCGGCGGCACGCCTTCGACGAGCGCCGACGGCGGAACGGGCGGCATCGACAGGTGCTGCATCAGCACGCTCTGCACGGAGCGGCCCGTGAACGGCGGCTGATTCGTGACGATCTCGTAGAGCATCGCGCCGAAGGAGTAGAGATCGGCGCGCGCGTCGACGAGCTCGCCGCTGGCCTGCTCGGGCGCGGTGTAGATGGCGGTGCCCATCATCAGGCCGCCGACCTCGAGCACCTCGCGTCCGCCCTGCGCGCGGAACTCTCCCATCAGACCGAAGTCGACGAGCACGGGACGATCGCCCGCGCGGACGAGCACGTTCTGCGGCTTGAGATCGCGATGGACGATGCCATGCGCGTGGATGTACGCGAGCACGCGCGCCATGCGATACATGAGCGTGAGCGCGCGCTGCAGATCGCTGCGAACCTCCGTCCGCTCACCCCTGCTCCGCCGCACGGCGAGCGTCTCCAGATACGACTCGAACGGCAGGACGTCGGTCGCGTCCCAATGATCCTCGGGGATGTTCAACAGCGCGTCGAGCGAGCGCGAGTCGAGGAGCTCCATGGCGTACCACGGCACGCCCTTCTCCACGCCTTCTTCGATGATGCGCACGACGCCGGGATGGCGGAGGCGGCTCAGCGCGTGGATCTCGCGGCGCATGCAGCCGAAGAGACCCGACATGTCCTCGGACGGCATCTTGAGCGCAACCTGCGGCCCGCCGTCCCCGCGCACGGCGCGGTAGACGACGCCCATCCCCCCGCGCCCGATCTCGTACAGCACGCGGTACGCGCCGATGCTTTGCGGGATCGGGGATTCGGTGGTTGCGATCGCGCTCATGAGGTCACTCTACGATTTCCATCCCCGGACAGAAACGCCGTACTCCTTTCATTCCACCCAGCACGCCGGATTCGACGCAGCCGATCGGGAAACCGTTGTAGACCCAGTCTCCCGCGAGGGAGAGATTCGAGTAGCCGGTGTCGGCGGGATCGAGACGGCACTTCGTGCTGCCGGCCACCGAGAGCACGTACAGCTCGGTCGGCTCGGTGTTCACTCGGAAGTACTGCCTGCGATAACGCTCCTCGTCGCTCACGCCTTCGGGATTGTCGACGACGAGCCAGTCGTAGTGAAACTTGCCTTTGCGGGGGGCCGCGTACGTCCACACGAGGCCCATCTGGTCCTCGAGGAGCGAGCGCGTGATCTCGCGCGGGACGTCGATGGTCGCGGGGTCGGTGTCCTTCATTGCGCCGCAGAAGTACGCGACGTTGCCGACGGGAACGTTCCACGTCTCGAGCGGAAGGAGCTGGCTCATGTCGGCCCACGTATCCATCGGCTCGACAAACGTGCCGAAGACCGCGCGCTCGCCGTAGCAGCGGCCGTTGAGGGCGCAGGTCCATCCGAGGTCGGCGACGTTGCGGTCGAACCAGAGCTGTGAAGCTTGCGTGCGGATGACCTTCACTTTGTCGACCATGTTCCGCCACGGCTCCTTCTGCTTCAGCAGTCCGGAGCAGACGCGCGGAACGGCTCCGAGCGAGAGACCGAAGACGACGTGATCGAAGTCGGTGCCGCGTTTCAACTCGAGCTCTTCGACGTCCGGCCAGTTCGCGTCATATGACTCGAGATCGATGTTCTTCGCCTGCAGTTCGTCGCCCTGCACGAGCTGATCGAATAAAGGCTGCGACGGCCAGCACGGCAAGCCCTTGATGACGACGAGAGGATCGTAGTCTCCCGACTTCGGCGTGGCCTGCACCCCGATCTTCAGCGCATCGATGACCGTGCCGTCTTCCGAAGGGATCACGTCACGAAGGCGGTGGAAGTACTTGAATTTCACGCCGCGCTTTTTCAGGACTTCGTAGATCGGCGCGAAGATCGTGTCGCCCATGCCCGCCTGCATCTTGAGCAGCACGGATTCGTAGTAATCGAAGTAGACGCGCAGCATCGTCTGCGTGGTGGTGCCCGCGGCGAGATCGGCCTTGTTCGGAATCGCGTCGCCGTCGCGATAGCCGAAGACGATGTCGTACATCGCGCGCACGACCGAGCACCACTGCGTCTCCTTGTGCAGGCCGTGCTTGATCATCCACGCCCGCCACTCCTGGTCGTCGATCGCGTCCCACGGCTTGCCGCAGAGGTCTTTGATCGCACCGATCATCGAGGCGACGCCGATGTCGGCGAGGAGGAGCACGCGATGCAGCTCGACGCATTTCCCTTCGAGCTTGAAGCCTATGCCGATCAGCTTCTGTACGCCTTCGAGCGCGAGCTGCAGCATCAGGTGATGGTGCTCTTTCTTCGGTTTGCGCTTCCCGCGCTCCTTCGGCTCACCCGCGTGCGCGGACGCCTCATGCAGCGCGGCATGGATGGCCTCGAGGTGCAACGTGTGCTCCTCGGAATGCTCATGCGGCGGACTGCCATGATGATCACGTCCTTCGAAGAAGCCCTCGATGCGCTCCTCGAGCCAATCGATGATGTTGAAGTGGTAGTCGCACGGATCGCCGAAGCCGGTCTGATCGCCGGGCTCGCCCGGCATCATCGGCGTTGCGACGACCCACTCGTTTTGAATCCACTGCCCATTCGCATCCGTGTCCATCATCGTGATGACGGTCTGCGGCTTGAACGCGTCTTTCCACGTCGCGAGCGGGACGTCGGCAGGGCGGTTCAACTCGCCGTACACGGCGCGCATCATGCGGAAGGCATTCGCGTAGAAGCCCATCCAGATGTGCAGGCCGTGCTCCTCGATGCGATTGCCCATGTCGGCGTTGCGGCCGCTCGCGCCTTTGCCGCCGAGGCGCCAGCCCAGTTGATAGACGGTGAGGTCGTGGTCCGGGACCACGCCGTCCGGACCGGGATTCGTGAGCCAGTAGGCCGCGGTCATGGAGCCTACGCCGCCGCCGAGGACTGCAATGCGCATCCGAGATTCTCTCCCTCAATTGGATTGATGAATGACCGATTCGAAGGTACTCCGGTCGAAACTCTCCGTCAATCACGAGCGATGAACGATGAGCGATGAGCGATGAACCGGGAGCCGACGTGTTCATCGCTCATCGTTCATCACTCATCGCTCGATTCAAGTCACGCCGACCCAGCGCTCGTACAACATGTCGGGGATGTCGAACATCCCGCTGTCCTGCTCGTAGGGATCCGAGAATTTCCGGATCAGCAGAGACACGATCAGCGCAGCGGCCTCGCGCGATGCCGGCGCGTCCGCGAACGCTTCGCGGCAAATGCGATCGCCCACCTTGACGCAGCCGTACACGATGTCCGCGGCCTCCCGTGAGAACGCCGGCAGCTCATCGAATCCGTTGATCTTCGCCGTCTCCGGCGAGAGCAGCGTGGAAACGACGTATTGCATGAGCTTCATCGCCTCCGTGCGAGCGGCCTCGGGGAACAGGCCGGTCCAGAAGTCGACCAGCGCGCCGCCGAGCTTCACCGCCTCCGGCGTTGCCGCTCCGTAGCGGCCCTTGATCTCCTCGAACATCCGCGCCGCATCCGCAGCGCTCCGCGGTAGCAGCTCCGGCCGGATGCCGAGCATCGCGCCGGCGATGTTCCAGATGTGAATGTACGCCTCGTGCTGATAAGGCGTCAGTCCGCACTTCCAGACGTCGAACGAGCGCAGCACGACATGCGAGAAAGTCATCAGTGTGTGCAGCAGCTCCAGTTGATTGATGGGCTGACCGTTCTCGGTGTCCCACAAGCCGCCACTCGCGAGACCGGAGAGGCGATGCGGCGTTTCCAGCCGTCGCTGCACGAACATCCGCACCGTCGAGTGCAGAAGCCGCAGTCGTTGCAGCGCGACGACTCCGCGTCCGCTCGCAGTCAACCCCCCTTCGTTCAGCACGTCGAAGCACATCCGCACCGTGAACCACAGACGGCGATCCGCGTGCGTGGGATCGCGATCGAGCTGCCGCGTCAGATTCAGCAGCTTCGCCGTGCGCGGCATCTCGTACGTCTCCGGAAGACTGCCACAGATGTGTGCCGCTACGGACAGCAATCCCCATTCGAGAAAGATCTTCGACGCCTCGTCGATGTAAGGCTTGCACGCCCACGACGGCAGTGCGGACGTCGCCTCGAGAAATTGCCGCATCGGCTCCGGCACGTCATTCGGAGGCGGGTCTCCTCGGTACAAACCGCCCAGAAAGCTCTCCAGCGATTCGCACTCTCCCGAAGCAGGAACGAGACATGCCACAGCATCGTCGCCGAGTGGATCCGCCTCGTGCAGCAACCACTCCCCGGTTACATCGGGCTGAGGTCCGTGCAGAAACGGGTTCTCGAGCATCGAGACCATCGTCTCCATCATGACTTCGCACGCCTTGTCGAGAGCTGGCGCAAACCCCACCAACTCACCGATGAGTGCGGCCACGCCCTCGATCGGGTACGAAAGCGCGCGCGTGATCCGCGTCGCGCCGTTCTCCTCAGACAGCGTGTACTCGATGCGTGCATGCTCGTGAACGGCGAGACGGCTCAGCACGGAGTCTCCCGCAACCGCGCCGGAGAGGACGCAGCGGAACGGCCGCTCGAGCACCTCGACCTTCAGGTCGAAATGACCGCGCCACGCGAGCACTCGCACGTGTTCTCGGCAATGGTCCCCTTCGCGGAGAGGGCGCCACGGCTCGTCCGATTCGACGGAGAGCGTGATCGGCGAGCACTGCGGCCACGTGCCGGGCGTCGTCACCCAGTCGAAGACTTCGTCCGGAGGACGAGCGATCGTCGCGGAAACAACCGTGTTGTGGAGCATGAGGCCAGTATAGAAGCAGCGCTCACTCGAACATCACGTTGTCGACGTAGCACCAGTACCAATCTTCACCCGGCTGGAAGGAGCGGATGATCGGATGTTGCGTCTGGTGAAAATGTTTCGTCGCATGACGGTTCTTCGAGGAGTCGCAGCAGCCGACGTGACCGCACATCATGCAGAGGCGGAGGTGGACCCAGGTGTCCCCGATCTTCAGGCAGTCTTCGCATCCGTCGGCGCTGGGCGTGACGTCTTTGTTGATCGTGTCGAGGTGCGTGCACTGCATGGCGCGAAAACTACCACGAACCACTCGCGCCGCCGCCTCCGCTCCTGCCTCCCCCGCCGGAAAAACTGCTCGACGATGAGGAAGACGAAGAAGAACGGGACGAGGACGACGACGAGCTCGAGCCGCTCCACGATCCCGACGATCCGCCGCCGCTGAACGCCTTCCCGGTACCGAAGGTCTTTTCCAGCACGAGCAAGATCGACGCGCAGATGAAGACGCCGATGGCGATGCCGATGCTGACCAGGAGGAAGCCGAGCGCGCTGATCGAGAAGGAGCGAACGGAGACGCCGAACATCGACGCACGTTCGGCCGCGGTCTGGCCGGTGCCCTCGACTCCCTCGCCGCGCACGACGTCGATGATCGCGCGCGCCGTCGCCTCGACACCTTCGGTATAAGCCTCGCGCTTGAAGAACGGTTTCGCGACGTCTTCGATGATCCGCTTCGAGAGCGCGTCGGTGAGCACGCCTTCGAGGCCGTAGCCGACCTCGATCCGCATCTGCCGGTCGTCGATGAACACGAGGAACAGGACGCCGTTGTCCTTCTCTCGGCTCCCGATCTGCCACTCGCCAAAGGCGCGGTTCGCGATGTCTTCGATCGTGCTGCCGGAATTCATCGCGCTCACGACGTAGACGACGATCTGCGTAGAGGTCTCGCGCTCGAATGCGGCCAGGCGCTCGTTCAGCGCTGAAGCACGCGCGGCGTCGAGCACGCCGGTGAGGTCGGTGACGTAGCGGTTCGGCTTCGGAGGAACGTCGCCGTCATAAGCGACCGTCGACGCCGCGACGACCCGGCGCGACGCGTGGTACTCGCGCCATCCGTTCATGCCGCGCGAGTAGCACCAGCGGATCGCGCCCCAACCGACCAGAACGACGATGAAGCTCGCGAAAAAGTAGCGAGCGATCCATTCGTGTCCCGAGGAGACGGTGACGGGTTTGCGGACCATGCGGAGTTCGCGAGCGTAGCACGCGTGCGGGAACGCTGGCGTCCTCGCCGGCTGGCTCGCAGGCGTCCCACACCTGCGTTCTGCGGGGGCGGCGAGGACGCCGCCCGGCCAGCCGCCGAGGACGGCGGCGTTCCATTACTTAAACGTCTCGCAGTCGCGGATGCGGCCGGACTTCAGCCCTCGCCGGAACCATTCCACGCGTTGCGCGGCCGAGCCGTGCGTGAACGCGTCCGGGTTCACGCCGCGGCCGGACATCTCCTGCATCCGGTCGTCGCCGACCGCCGAGGCCGCGCCCATCCCCTCTTCCACGTCTCCCGTCTCCAGAACGCTGCGCTGCGCTGCCGACGCCGCCCAGAGGCCAGCGTAGCAGTCGGCCTGCAGCTCGAGCCGCACCGAATACTCGTTCGCGTTGCCGCGATCGCTCTGCATGGCCTCTTGCACTCGGTCCGAGGTGCCGATCAGCTTCTGCACGTGATGTCCGATCTCGTGCGCGACAACGTACGCCTGCGCGAAATCGCCCGGCGCGCCGAAGCGTCGGTCGAGTTCATCGAAGAACGATAGATCGAGATACACCTTCTGATCCGAGGGGCAATAGAACGGACCCGACGCCGCCTGCCCCGTGCCACACGCGGATGGCGTGAGGTCGCGGAACACGACCAGCTTCGCGCGCTGATACTGCATCCCTTCCTGCTGGAAGATCTGGGTCCAGGTGTTCTGCGTGTCGTCGAGCGCGTCGGAGATGAACTCGAGCCGCGCCCGCTCCTCGGGAGTCTCGCTCACCGGTGCGGTCTGCGTCGGTCCGCTCTCCTGCGGCACGCCTCCCGAGCCGTCGAAGAGTGCGAAGAAGTTCTTCCCTGTCAGAAGGCTCAACACGAGCAGAATGATCGCGCCGCCGCAGCCGATCGTGGGGCCGCGGCCGAATCGGAATCCGCCGCCGCTGCTGCCCCGGCGATCTTCGACGTCCGAGCTGATATCACCTGGCGTCCATCGCATGCGTGCCGTAATAGCACGAGCGAGGCCAGTTTCCTACGGCCGGTCTCCCGCGTCTAAAGACGCAAAGGAGAACGACCGATGAGGAAACTCGTTCTTGCGCTGATCCTTCTGGCCGCTTGCAGGACTGAATACAAAAAGGCGGCGGTACCGGAAACCACAGTCCCGCAACCGATCGCCGTACAGGGACAGGAGGTCGGGGCCGCCCAGAATCAAGTGTCGTACTACTCATTCTCAGGGCGACACGACGCGTCGAAGCAGGCTCTCGACGTCGCGCACAACACCGAGGAATACGGACAGTTCGAGGAGAACCCGTTCCTCCGCCCCGCCGACAACCCGCTCTCGACGTTCTCCATCGACGTCGACCGCGCGTCGTACGCGAACGTGCGGCGTTTCCTGCGCGACGGCAACCGTCCACCGCGCCAGGCCGTGCGCATCGAGGAGATGATCAACTACTTTACCTACGACTATCCCGAGCCCGGCGTGGGCGCTCCCGTCTCGATCACGACCGAGCTCGCCGCGTGTCCGTGGAACGAGAAGAACCGTCTGTTGCTGGTGGGACTGCAGACCCAGAAGATCCACACCGAAGACCTGCCGCCGAACAATCTCGTGTTCCTCGTCGACACCTCCGGCTCGATGATGTCGGCCGACAAATTGCCGCTCGTGAAGAGCGCGCTGCGGTTGCTGGTCGATCAACTCCGTCCTGAGGATCGCGTGTCGATCGTTGCGTACGCGGGGAGCGCGGGGCTCGTGCTCAAGCCGACCAAGGGCTCCGACCGCGGCGTGATCCTCGAAGCGATCGATGCGTTCGAGGCCGGCGGCTCGACGGCGGGCGCAGAGGGAATCGTGCTCGCGTATCAGGTTGCGAAAGACAACTTCGTGCGGGATGGCAACAACCGCGTGGTCCTCGCGACCGACGGCGACTTCAACGTCGGCGTCTCGAGCGACGGAGAGCTCGAGCAGCTCATCGAGAAGAAACGCCGCGACGGCATCTTCCTCACCGTCCTCGGATTCGGCAGCGGCAACCTCAAGGACTCGAAGATGGAGTTGCTCGCCGACAAGGGCAACGGCAACTACTCGTACATCGACACCATCGCCGAGGCGCGGAAGTCGCTCGTGCGCGAGATGGGCGCGACGCTGTTCACCGTTGCGAAGGACGTCAAGATCCAGGTCGAGTTCAACCCAGCGACCGTCGGCGCGTATCGCCTCATCGGTTACGAGAACCGCCTGCTGCGCTCGGAAGACTTCAACAACGACGCGAAGGACGCGGGCGAGCTCGGCGCCGGACATTCGGTGACCGCGCTGTACGAGATCGTGCCTCCGGGCGGCGACGTGCCGAACGCGAACGTCGATCCGCTGAAGTACCAATCGCGGACCGCGAGCGCAGGCGGAACGGATCTCGCGACGGTGAAGCTGCGCTACAAGGAACCGCAGGGCGACACTTCGAAGCTCATGACGAGCATCGTTTCGACGGCGACGGCAGCCGTGCCCTCGGAGAACTTCAAGCTCGCGTCCTCGGTCGCGCAACTCGGCATGCTCCTGCGCGACTCACCGCACAAGGGCAACGCGACGTTTGAGTCGATCCCGCGGATCGAGGCCGAGGATTTCCCGGAGATCGTGGCGATGGCGCGCAGTCTCGAGGCGCCAAAGAGCGCGGGGTTGTGAAGAAGCAGGGGGCGCGGGCTTCCAGCCCGCCCCCTCTACTCGGGCGGTAACGCCGAAGCGGTGATCTGCAGGATCACGAACTCCGCCGGGGATACAGGCGCGAATCCAACGATGACGTTGACCAGACCGTTCTCGATGTCGTCGAGCGACGTGGTGGTCGAATCACATTGGACGAAGAACGCCGTGGACGGCGTCGCGCCCACGAACGCACCTTCCTTCCAGAGCGTCGTGAGAAAACTCGTGACCGACACCGTGATGTCGCTCCAAAGCGCCGCCGTATTCGGTTGGAACGCGGTCCATTGCAGTCCATCGATGATGCTGGACTGGAGGAAGAGCGCGAGACGACGAACGCTCACATACTTCCAGTCCGATGCCAGCTGGTCCGCGCCGTCGAGCGTACGCGCGCCCCAGACGACAGTCCCATAAACAGGAAACTCGCGGATCACGTTGACGCCGAGGGGATTGAGGATGCCGTTCTCCGCATTGTTCGCGAGGTAGGACGGTGTGACTGCCGGAAGCGTTGCGCTCGTTCCAGCGGGCGCCTTCCACACTCCACGTGATTCGTCCGTCGTGACGTACACGGCCGCGACTGCTCCGGAGATCGGAGTCGTCGCTTTGCCGGTCGACAACAGCGGCCAGTAGATCGCGCCGTTCTCCTTCACGATCGAAGCGACGTCGCTCACGGCTTGCGGCGTGATGGCGTCGACGTTGGTCCAGTCCGTGGGCGGATCGACGAGGAAGAACGCGCGGCGCGACGCGCAGTACGCGGCGATCAGCGCGAGCGCGCTCTGGTATGCGTTGCCCTCGAGCGCCGCGAGATCAGGCATGGCGAGCAGGTTCAGCGACGGCACGGCATCGAGAGCGGAGAGCGCGCTGGAGAGCACGGCACCCTCAACGGGAACGCGCACGATCCACGCGTTGCTCGCGCCGCCGAGGAAGAACTGCGACACCGCCTGCTCCAATGGCGAGTCGCCGAGGAGCGCGGCGGTGATCGCCTGAGCCTCATAGAACGGGCCATCTGGCGACGCGCCGATGAAGGCCGTGTTGGTCGTCGGCGCAGCTGCGATCATTGTCATCGACTACATCTCCAGAAGCTGCGTCGCGAGAACCTGGAACACGGTCTGACCGTTGATCGACTCGACATGCGTCTCGATCGTCGCTACGTCGTTCTCCTCGCGGCGCGTCACCGCGCAGGCGAGGACGCCGGGCCGCGGCAGGAACGCAAGGTGTGAGACGTCGTCGCGCAGCACCACCGGAACCTTCTCCACGAAACGCCACTCCGTCCCCGCGGCATCGACGAGACTGCATTCGACCCACCCGGGAGAATCCGCGCGCACCAGTTTCAGGACTTCGATCCGCACGCATTGCATGCGCGGATCTTCTCACGATGGTGCGCGGCATCCGCTGAGCGAATCACGGTTTCTCGGAAAAATTACCCATCTTCCCGTTGTTGGAGAAATCCGACTCCTTGACCTTCCCATTCCCATTCCCGTTCACGCGAATGTTGTACTTGGCCTTGGAGAGTGGAAACTTGGTCTTGGACTTGATCAGCACCCACTTCTCCTCACCTGGCGCCAGCCCCGGATGGGGCGAGGTGAATCTCGCCTGTAAGGGCGAGGCAAACTGAATAAACACGGAAAACGACGACGGCGCAGACGGTGCCTGACCGATGTTCTTGATGCGGACCCAAATCTCGCCCGGCTTCTCCCCTTTGACTTCGAGGATCGTGAGATCGGGCAACACTTCCGCGCGAGCGACGAAGGACGCGAGAACAAAACAGAAAATGAGCACGAGACGCTTGAACATGACTACCTCCTCGTCACAGTAGTGACGTGAGGAGACAAAACGTTTCGGAGCTCAGCTCGTCTGTCCGCTACCCATCCGTCGCATGCTCTTCACGCGGCGCTGAGAGTGCGGAGTCTTATGGTCGAACAGGTCGTCGAGCAGCGCCAGGCGTTTTCGCAGCGCGACGTAGTCCTCGAGCGAACTGACGATTGCCTCGCTGAATCCGCTCTTTCCGCTGAGTTTCTGGGCTTCGGCGAGAAGCTCATCCCGGATCGTGATGGTCGTGCGCATATGCAGAATCTAAAGTACATCAGCGCGACGCGGGGCAGCGGAGCGGAACGCCGGCGTCCTCGCCGGCTGGCTCGCAGGCGTCCCGCGCCTGCGTTCTGCGGAGGCGGCGAGGACGCCGCCTGGCCAGCCGCCGAGACGGCGGCGTTCCGTTATGGGCCGCGCTCAGATCGTCTGTCCACTTGCGGGCGGATAGTCGTCCGCGCGGACGAGGATCTCGCGCGGTTTGCTGCCCTGACTCGGACCGACGACTCCGTTCGCTTCCATGATCTCGATCAGGCGCGCCGCGCGGGAGTAGCCGAGTTTCAGGCGGCGCTGCAGATACGACGCGCTAGCCTGGCCGGTCGTCAGCACGACCCGCACGGCCTCGTCGTACTTCGGGTCCTCGAGATACTCGATCCCGTCGGCGCCGCTCTTCTCCTCGGCGATCTTCGTGATCGATTCCAGGAACTTCGGCTCGCCCTGGTTCTTCTTCACGAAATCCACGATGTCGTTGATCTCGCCCTCGGAGACATACGCGCCGTGCAGGCGTCGGACGCGCGCGGTGCCCGGCGGGAGGAAAAGCATGTCGCCGTTGCCGAGGAGCTTCTCGGCGCCCTGCGCGTCGAGGATGGTGCGGGAGTCGATCTTCGACGCAACCTGATACGAGATGCGCGAAGGGAGGTTGGCCTTGATCACCCCGGTGATCACGTCGACCGACGGGCGCTGCGTCGCGATGATGAGATGGATGCCGACCGCGCGCGCCTTCTGCGCGAGACGCGTCACCGAGTCCTCGACGTCCTTCGACGCGACCATCATCAGGTCCGCGAACTCGTCGATGATGATGACGATGTACTGCATCGGCTCGTCATGCGGAGTCGGCGCGTCGAGCGCGAGCTTCTTCGCGCGGCGGTACGCATCCGGATCTTTCAGCAGCGAGTTGTACTGATCGATGTTGCGCACCCCGCACTCGGCGAGGGTGCGATAGCGATTCTCCATCTCGTTCACCGACCAGATCAAAGCCTGCGAGGCGAACTTCGGGTCGGTGATGATCGGGTGCAGCAGGTGCGGGATGTCCTCGTAAATCTTCAGCTCGACCATCTTCGGATCGATCATCAACATCCGAAGCTGCGATGGCAGGGCCTTGTAGAGCATCGAGATGATCATCGAATTGAGGCCGACCGACTTGCCCGCGCCGGTGGCGCCGGCCACGAGGAGGTGCGGCATCTTCGCGAGATCGGTGACGATCGGCTCGCCGTGGATGTCCTTGCCGAGGGCGAGGGTGAGCAGCGAGGACGACGACGCGAACGCATCGGTGTCGATGAGGTCGCGCAATGTGATCAGCTCGCGCTTGCGGTTCGGCACTTCGATGCCGACGGTCGACGAGCCGCTGATGCGCTCGATGCGGATCGACTCGGCTTTGAGCGCGAGCGCGAGATCGTCGCCGAGGTTCACGACCTTCGCGTACTTCACGCCGGCGCTCGGCTTGAACTCGAAGGTCGTGACGACGGGGCCGGGGTGATACGCGGTGACCTCGCCCTCGACCGCAAACTCGCGGCAGCGGGCTTCGATGAGGTGTCCGATCTCGAGGAACTTCTTGTGCACCTCGTCGTTGATCGCGCCCTGCTTCGGACCTTCCGTGAGAAGGTTCATCGTCGGCAGCGCGTCGTGCGTGAGCTTGATCTCGCGGCGCGTGGGCTTCTCCGGCCGCCGCACCGCGGGGCGGGGAATGGAGGGTTTGGGCCTCGGCGCGGGGATCGGGAGGTCTTCGAACTCGCTGTCATCCTGAGGCGCGGAGACGCCGAAGGACCTCCTCGGCGCTGGGGATCCTTCGCCGTCTCCGCGGCTCAGGATGACGGGCTTGCTCGGCGCCGGCGGCGCCGTGTACAGCTCGAACGGATTCGGCGTCTCCTGCTGCGCGAGCGCCTCTGCCGCGGCGCGAAGATCGGCTTTCGTTACCTTGCGGATCTGGAAGCTGCCGCGTCCCTGCACCTCGCGCACGATCGGACCGCGTGCGGACGGCTCATCGGAAGAGGGCGACGCGGACACGAGCCGCAGCTGCGGCGTCTCCGCTTTCTCCAGGTGCTTGCGGACGATCGCCTCTTTCATCTTCTCCTTGCGACGGCGCTCGGAGATGCGCGCCCAGTGCATGGAGATCGTGCGGCCGAGGGCCAGCGACTGCCGATGAAGGGCGAGGAACACCGCCGCGAGACTGATGCGCGTCGCGAGCAGCACGCCCACGAGCAACGCGGTCACCAGCGCGATCACCGCGCCCGACGTGTTCATGTTCCCGCTGACGGTCTCGTTGATCTCCTGTCCGAGGTAGCCGCCGGCGGCGATCAACGACCCGCGCAGCCATACCTTGCCGACGCCGAGGTCGAACAGAGGCGGCATGGCCAGCGCGAGGATCACGAAGCCGATCAGCTTCGTGTGGAAGTACTCGATCTCCCGTCCCCAGAAACGATTCCAGCCGATCGCGAGAAGCACCGCGGGAAACAGCAACGACGCGAACCCGAAGAAGCTGACGAAGATCCACGCCAGCGTCGCGCCGTAGTAGCCGATCAGGTTGCGGATCTCGGTGTCGGTGGAGGTGTAGAACGCGGAGGAGTCGTTGGGGTGATACGTGAGGAGAGCCGCGGCGACGCTGATCCCGATCGCCACGACGACGATCCCGGTCAACTCCCCGCCCCTGCGGCTGCGAAAGAATTCGATTAGCTGCACCCTTCCCACACTCCCAGCTTTTCGCCGTCAGTGTAGCAAAGATGAGGCCGGACGGGACGCGCGAAACGCACGCCCCGTCCAAATGGTCAACATCAGTACCGGTCGCCCGGATCGTCCTGACCGCCGGGGCCGACGTTGAATCCGCCGGACATCGAGGAATGCGACTCGCTGCAAGTCAGATTCGTGCAGATGTATTGATACGACCCGGGAGCGGTGATCGTGATCGTGCGCTCGGTCGGGGTCGTGCCGAGCGGAGCCTCGGAAAAGAGAACCGATCCGGAGGGCGAGAACAGGCGGAAGCCGTGCGTGCCTCCCTCGCCGGTCATGACGAACTTCACCTCGTCGCCGACGCCGATTCCTTGCGGCACGGTCACCGCGAAGTTTCCGTCGGTCGCGTGCACCGTGATTACCTTCGTCTGCGGCGGCGGTGGCGGCGGTGGCGGGACGCCCGTGTCATCCGCCGCCGGGATGAACGTCGGATCGGACGAGCCGTTGTCGACGACCGAGCCGTAGAGGAACACCGGCTGATCGGAGGTGAAGCTGATCCAGGCGTCGCCGATGTTGTTCGGGTTGTCGAAGAACGGCGCGATGCTTCCCGGCCCCTGGACTCCGAACGGTTGAAAGGTAAAGGTCTTCGTCGAGACGACGGCGTTGGCATTGTCGTAGAGCTTGAACGTGACGTTCGCGACAACGCCGTTCGGGTTCGCGCCGCCCCAGTTCGTACGGAAATCTCCGAGCGCCGATGGACCGGACTTGAGCTGCAGCAACACGCCCTTCGTCTTCGCGGCTGATGCTTCGAGGCCGGGGACGAACTGTCCGAGCGTGCCCTTCTGGAAGCTCAAACGCGCATCCTGATAGATGCGCTGCGAGGCGACGAAGTCGACGCCGTCCGCCGACTTGAGGCGAATCGCACCCAGTGGAATGCCCCCGCCCCCGCTGAACATCGACTGCACGACATCGTCGTAGATCTTCATCGAGCGTTTCGGGATCGTTATCGTGATCGGCGCGACCGCCGTGTTGTTCACGTTCCCGAACGGCAGATAGCGCGCCTCGATGGTGATGTCGTTGTCGAACGACGGATTGAAGATGCGGGCATCGGTGAAGAACCCGTTCGCCTTGCCGGTGACGGAGAGATAGACGTCTTTCGCAAAGAGAGAGGTGGTGAAGACCAGAAAAAACATCGTTACTGCGAGTCGACCACGCATGTTGATTGGATCCTCCGTTGTGCATCGATCATACGCGGCGGCCCGCGGCGCCCGGGCAGGCATGCAGATAGCGCCTCTGTAAGATTGCCGGAACCGGCGTGTCAGCTTGTCAGAAAGACGTGCGGGTACGAAGGTTCGTTTACGCCGCGCGGATCTGGCCGTGGCCGACCCGCACGGTCGCCCGATTCGACAGCCGAGCTCATGAAGTCTCGTCGGCGAGGGGCACTGCGCCAAGCACTAGCAGACTGAATCGTGGGCGTTGAGCTGGTGCAGGATCTCTTTCACCCTCTCTGCATCGCGCTCCGGCACAAAGAGCCGGGCCGTATCGGCGACGAAAGAAAAGTGGATGTCGTTCTCCTCGAGCGCCGATCGGAGGACGGCCACCAGGGTCTGGTCGCGAGTGTGAAAGACCTCCACCATTTGTTCGTCCGGCTTGGCCGCGAGCTCACCCTGCTCTTGCTCTTCGGGCACTACCCCGCCGCCGCCGCGCGAAAGCTTGTCGGCGATCGGAGACGAATACGCGATGCCGAGAAGCGCCGGGCCGAGAATGCCGGCAATCGAACCGATAAACGCTTCGAACGGAACTGACACCCACACCCCTGCAAAGGGAACGATGAGTAAGCCCGCGACCGTGGAGACGAGCAGCAGTGTTCGAGCCCACCGCGCAAGCATGAGCAGCCCGACACAGGCAATCATCGCGGAGACGAACGGGACGTAGTAGAAAGGCGAGCCCGGAGAAAGAACGGCGCCGTGTCCAGAGGAGGCAAGGATCGACTGAACGTCCTCGGGGAGCTTGCCTGTGTTGTACGGGAGCGAGATGTACCACGCGTACATGGCGCCATAGATCACGACCAATGCTCGAAATCGTGTAGTGGTCAAAGGGCACCTGTTTCTGACGTCTGGTCGCTCTTGTCACAGTGGCTCGGCGCCGGCACACACTTCCGGCATTCCCGACCAGGCTCGCCGCGGTTGCCGCTTGATTCGACCAACCTTCTGCCATTCGGTGAGCGTTGGAGTCTGCACTCGATTGAACTCCTTCATGCCGCCCGTCAACCAATACTCTTTCCCTGGTTCTGCGCTGAACGTGATCGCCAAACGAATGAGCGCAACTTCGGTTTGCTCGCGAGTCACGCTGGCCAGAGTTGCCTCGACGATCAGCACATGCTCGCCGGCATCAATGCTGAAGCTCGCCTTTTTGCCAATCGGCTTGCCATCGAAACTGATGATGTCTGTGTTCGGATTCAGACGCTGTACGAGCGTCGCGACCGCGCTGGGCGATGGCGCGCCGTCCTGACGGCCGCCTGCTGTTCTCTCTTGCGGCCGAACGGCAGGTGCCTGGAGTGACTTCAGTTTTGCGTCGCGCGCTTGCTGGAAGCAGCCATTCCATGCCCAGTCGAGCTGGCCCACGATGATCGTGGGGGCGTAAAGCGGTGAACATCCCCGCGGGTCCGCGCCGCAGCAACACGGATAGGTGAATCTCGAGAAGTGCCGCGCATCGATCCAGCCGACGTCGAATGTTCCGAGATCGAATTCCGACGGAAACCAGGCGACGTGAACCCTTTCCTCGTTCCGAGGGAAACTGTATTCCGGGTTCTGTACGTCGCCCGTAAGCGCTGCGACCGACTCGCCGCGCTTCAAGGTTGCTCTCGATTCAGTCGCGGTCGAAGAATCGTAGACGGGAGCATCCTCAATGACGATCGCACCCTCACCGCGTTCTGCCGCAGTGGCCCACGCGCACATCAGAAGACATGAAATCACCAGAATCGACCGAGCGAGCTTAGACATTCGGATTCTCCAGGACCGCGGATCCTCTCTCGAACGTGTCATCTCGTCTACGAGAGGCGGCGTAGCACAGTGATTGCCAGCGACAGAGCAAAGAGCACGAGGCCGATTGAGGAGAGCGACGGTATGGATGTATTCAAGTCGACTCGGCCAATTCTGTTGGAGAAGTTCTCCACAAACCACATATTGCCATCGCTACCGGCGCAGATGCCCAGGGGGCCGCTGTTCGGAGTTGGGATCGGGATCTCGTTTACAGCGCCCGTCGTTGACATGCGCCCGATGCGATTTGCGTTCGGCTCGGTGAACCAAAGATGACCATCGGGCCCCGACGCTATTCCGTACGGAACTGCGCCGGACGGCACCGGAAACTCGGTGATGACTCCGTTCGGAGTGATCCGGCCGATCGTGTTCGCTCCTGGGGCGGTGAACCACATGTTGCCATCAGGTCCGCGGGTAATGCGGTGGGGCCGGGCGTTCGATGTGAGCATGAACATCGAAACATCGCCGGCCGGCGTGACTCGGCCGATGGCATTGGCACCTACGCTGATCCCAAAGCAGACGAACCACAAGTTGCCGTCAGCCCCGGCGGCAATCCCTCTGGCATTGCAAAACTGGAGAGGAATCGGAAACTCAGTGATTGCGCCGGCCGTGGTCATCCGCGCGACGCTGTTGAATGCTCCCGACCCTTGTGTGAACCACAGATTCCCATCCGGGCCTGAAGTAATTTGGGTTCCAGCTGCGCCGCTGGGAATCGGAAACTCGACGATCGCGCCGGTCGTCGAGATCCGGCCTATACGAGGATCAAGCTGCGTGAACCACATGGCGCCGTCGGGACCTGCTGCTATACCGCCGGGTCGGCTTCCCGCCGCGGGAAGGGGGAATTCAGTGATACCACCTGTCGGAGTGATTCGCCCGATCCGGTTGCCGGCAAGCTCCGTGAACCAGAGGTTTCCGTCTGGCCCACCTGCGATGTGGAACGGTTCGCTCGCGGGGGTCGGCACGACGAATTCGGATACAGACTGGCCGAACATGGGGACTGCGAACAGAACCGAGAGGATGGCGACCTGAGCGATCTTGACGTTCATCGTGCTCTCTAAGGACGGCTGCACGGGGTGGGGTGTGGCTTCCGTCCGGCTAACGGCCGCTCACCGGCGGCAACCGCACGGGAAATCGTACCGCGAAGCGGTCCCACCCGTCATACGCCACGGTTGCGCTGCCGAACTGGCTTACCAGAGTTTCCAGAAGGGACGTCGAGGCGCAGGGGCGACTCTGGTTGCCGCAAGGCGCTTGAGTTCTGCCAACTGAGTCGCCACGAGAGCCTGGTAATGACGCCGGTGATGACGACCTCGTTTACACCGAGGTCGCGCAGCTCGCGTTCGAGGAGCAGGCGCGCGATGTTCGCCTCGGCATCGCGATTCTTGCGGTCATTGCCCCAGCTCGGGTCGTCCGCACTTCGTGTCGCGTCATTGTAAACATCGCGATCCGCGGCTGCGTCCAACGCGCATTCAACAAGGAGGCAGCCATGATCAAGAAACTTTTTCTCGCCATCTCGATCCTCTGTTCCGCCGGCGCGTTCGCCGGCGTCCCCACCGCCAATGGCACGGATGACACGGGCGCGTTCGTTCCGTGTCCCAATCCCGGAACCGGTCTATTGAACGCCACGTGTTTTCAACTCCTCATTCGCAATCCCGCTTTGCCCGGCACGCGCTTCGATCCGGCCAACGTCATCGCGGACGTCGACATCCGCGAACGGGTTCCGGCCGGCGCGGCCGTCGGCTCGGTCGTTTTCTTCACCGGCGATTTTGGCGACAACTACTACGACATCCCGCCCACGCACACCTTCGCGGGCGGCACGATCAGCACCATGGTGGCCAACGGCTTCAAGACGTACGAGGTG
This sequence comes from Thermoanaerobaculia bacterium, assembly GCA_035999335.1. GTDB lineage: Bacteria > Acidobacteriota > Thermoanaerobaculia > Gp7-AA8 > Gp7-AA8 > QHVT01. The sequence goes on from DASYGV010000059.1 coordinate 59,744, forward strand.
CGGTGGCTGGACGATACCGGCGCCGCGCCCGGCGAGGGCTGGCTCTCCGGCATGCACGGCACCGGCCCCGAGACGGCCACCCTCGGCGCGCGCGAGATCATTGAGTGGATCAAGAACAATCCCGCGCAGGCGACTCCCTTGTGCGCCACCGGCAACAGCTTCGGCGGCGTGCAGATCGCCTACTCGATCGCAGCTCACGGCGCTGGCCCGTTCCTGCAGTCCGCCGTCTACTCCGCCGGCCCCTCGGTCGGCGACATCCCGGCCGGCTGCTTCCTCCCAACGTACAACAACGGCGTCCTTCTGCCAAGCGCCCAGAGCATCACGCCGGGATTCAACGTCGGCACGCGCTCGTCGGTCATCGACACGATGATGGGATGGCCCGATCCGGCCCACAACTGCGGGACGCCGGCCGCCCACCCGACATGGGCAGCATCCATATACAACACGCCGGCAGCGCAGGCGATGGCGCTGGTGTCCTACGGACCGGCCGCCGTGGCGCGAACCTACAATCCGACCACGCGGCAGTTCTTCGTGGAGGCGGCGTTCGATCCGAGCGGCGCGACCGTGCAGGGGCTGCACTACTACCGCGCCATTACCGGATACAAAGACTTCGCCGTCTACGGCGAGTACAACCAACTCGCTCCGACTGATTTCGCCAGCCACGTGGTGCACAACACCGCCACGGGCTCCGCGATTATCCGAGGAATCCTGCTCGATCCGGAAAACTGTCAGTGAAACGATGCCGGCCAATTCGGCAGTTTTCGCAGACGTACGACGTCGTGGAGTTGATTGAGAAGCTGGTCCGTGCGAGGCGATCCATGCGTGCCATGCGGAAACAGTTGCCAGCGCTGATGATGCCCTGGTACGACGGCGGGCAACGTCGGCCCGAGAGAGGTGGATGAAGGTGACAGCACTAGGCAGCGCTTTGGCACTCAGACCGTTCGTCGACGACATGCGCGACAAGCTCGGTAAGAAGGACGTCCGCGGAAGGCGAGTTCGGCCCCCGTTCCTCCGCCCGTTCCTCCTGTTCCCCCGGCACCGCCCGCGAAAGTCTAACCCGTAAACCCGGAAGGGCGGCCGCAGGGCCGCCCCTTCTTTTCAACAGCAGCGGCCCGCAGCGCCGCCCTTCTTTTCAACGGCAGCGCGCGTCGAGCCGGTACTGCGCCAAAACACTAGCAGACCGAATCGCGTGCGTTGAGCGATCTCTTTCACCCTCTCTGCATCGCGCTCCGGCACAAAGAGCCGGGCCGTATCGGCGACGAAAGAGAAGTGAATGTCGTTCTCCTCGAGCGCCGATCGGAGGACGGCCACCAGGGTCTGGTCGCGAGTGTGAAAAGACCTCCACCAGCCGGGCCGAAAATGCCGGCGCGGCGATCGACGGGGCTTCGACGGTTGCTGTTCCACATGTCGAATGCGTCGCAGGCCATGCGCTCCCGACGGACGAGGACAACTCATGGCGAGCATCAGTCGTTCTCCTCGGGCTAGGCTAAACGCCAATCGGCCCCGAGCGCCGGACCACGTCGGGCCAGTAGCGAACGCTCTGCAGATACTCAGTCGATTCTGCGTGCTCCGCGAACTCGAGCAGACCGCCCACCTTTTCCGTGAGGACTGCGCGCACTTCGGCAGGAGTGGCGAAGAAGAACTCTCGACGCATGTTGGCGTAGTTCACTCGGCACTTTTCGAAGTGATGGTGCAGCTCGTTCTCAAGCGTTACCGCGTCCTGCGAGAAGTAGAGAACATGGATGTCAAACCGAAACGGGACCGATGCGCCACCGAGTTCGTCGATTCTCTCGGTTGGCTCCAGCCGCCTCGTAAGACCGATCTTGACGATATGGTCGCCGAATGCGCCTCGGTTCGAGATCACATAGACATAGCCCGCGCGAATGTTGGCGGCCCGGTAGTCGGTGCGCGCAATGGCGCTGTCAACCTCGGCCAGCTTGCTCTCAAGCTCTGGGTTGGTTGATCCCAACGCTCGAAGCTTCTCGACCGCAGTCAAGAGGTGAGTCCGTTCCTTGTCCAAGCGCTCTCGCTCAGCGGCCAACTCCTGGGCGACCTTCCGCTCTTCTCGCAATCGCTCGCGTTCGTCCCTCGCCAACTCTCGCTCTTCCTGCTTCTTCATCAGGAAGTCCGCCGTGAGCTCGATTTCTTCAGTTCGCAGTAGATGGAAGGCATCGCTGATACGCATCTCCATCATTCTGCCGAGGTTGGCGATCGCAGTCCGCGACGCCTCAAGACGCTTCTTGGCGGTAACTACGTTGCCCAGTCTTAGAGAGCGGATCGCGTTGTCGGCCTCGGCGTTGTACGCGCGCAGCATCAGCCTTCCCAGGTCGCTGGTCATTGCCCGACCCTTCGCCAGCGAGCCGTCGAAGGTGAACATGTTCGACCTTTCAATGGCTGCGTTTGCTTTCACTATTTCCGCGATGCGGGTTGCCAGCTCATCGAGGCGGCTCTTGTATGCAAGGGCGTTTTCGAGAGGATGGTGGTAGCGGTAAATGCCAACGTCCTGAAGGACCCGTTCGTCGTCGAGCTGGACCATCTCGTTCGCGTCCGTCCCCATAGCCTCCAACCGGGCACGCAGGGCTGCGTTTTCGGCCTCGAGAAGAGCGATGCGCTGGTCGGCATGTGTACGCGTGATCCCTTCCGATCCCCATTTCGGTTGCGGTGTAGGCCCCGGCGGGCTGGCATCCGATTCACCTTCGGACACCCTTCCTTCACACGCTTCTGCCACCCACAGTTGCCAGCCTGGAGGCGGCTCTGGCCACGATGGGTCCGGTGTCCATCCTTTGGGCGGATTCCACCCCTGAGGAGGCTTCGGCCATCCCGGTGGCGGATTGAAGACCAAGCGGCTCGGCTCGCTCACGTGCGCCGTACCCCCGAGGTCTCAGCAGCCACAAGGCCATACGGATTCTTTGAGACTGCCGCGCCCAAGCGTTCTAGGGTCAGCATCGGGACCACGGCGGACAGGTCAAACGTAAGGAACAACTGACGCTCGGCACCGACCACCACGAAGGGAACGTATGTTGGAAGGCCGGTTGCCGGATCGATGGTATTCGAGCCGACCTCTAATGAGATCGTCTTGATGAGGCCCCGACGATCGGACTCGAAGACCTCATGGATGGATCGTAGGGCCACCTGATGAACTACGCTGGCAAATCGATCTCGACAGGCCTTCTGCGACATCGAAGTCGAGGTGATTTCGTCGGTCGACTTCGTGTACCTGTAGGCTTTGGTCTCTAGGATTGTGTCCGGGCCAGGCACGAGGACACGTAGCTTCAGTTCTGCCGAGGCCGGGTCGAACTCGAACTCATGGGTGACCGTGAAATGTCCGGGATATGCAGAATTGGACATCACGATGGAGACATACTCCTGCACCGCCTCGGGCGTGCCGTAGCCCAGATTCGCGATCAGCTCGTCGACTCGCCTATTACGATCGGCCGCGTATGCCTCGCGAGCAGCGCACTCCTTGGCGTACTTGGTTCGCGCAGCCTCCAGCGCCGCGAGCCGCTGCGCCTCAGCTAGCGCGTGAGCCTTGGCAGCGGCTTGACGACGTGACGGCAGTTCGTTGATCGTCATGCGCCATTCCTTAAGGGCTCGCTCGTGCGCCTCACGCGCCTCCTCGGTGACCACCGCATGCTTCTTCTTCCCGAATAGGGATGCGATCAGACCTTTAGGCGGCTCGGGCGGGACGAAGGTTGGCTCCGGGGGAGCCGGAATGGGATCTGGCGGTCGGATCGCTGATTCGAGCTTGGACCCACCGAACGGAGGGTGCTCCGCGACGACGCGAAACGACTCCAGATTGACGTAGTCGTCCACTTCGAGGGTCGTTGCCAGAAGCGACTCAAGATCGGCATTAATCTCTTTGAGCTGAAGGTTCTTTTCCTCCGCCTCCGCTTCCATTGCTTCGACGTGGGCTTCTCGGGCCTCCTTCTCAAGGCGTTTGCGGTCTGCCGCAGACGCTCGGCTGAGTTGTGCATGGAGCCGCTCGGCTGAGCGCTGCGCTTGTTCGGCCCGGCGAACCGCTGCGCTGTGATCTCGTACGGCGACCCGCTGAGCACGCTGATGCTCCCGGGACGCTACTTGAGCTTGGTGTAAGACGGTTGCAAGGAAGCCCCGACGACCCATCGTTATGGACCTTTCAGTACACGCTTAGCAAGATACTCCGCTTCGACGAGGGAAATCGTAGCCTCGCAGCCCCCAGGGAGCAACCGCCACGAGGGACTCCCAGCCCTCATGGGTAGCGCCGCAATGGCGATCAGTTCACGCACTCCTCGGGAGTAATCGAGGGCCGTCCGCGTGAGAGCGTTATTCCGGCATGGCGACCGAACGTGTTAGGCGGCGCCTTGAGGCTCCCTGGCTCTTTCGTAAGGAATAGGGAGGTGTGCGCCGCATCCTCTGGGCCAGGACTAAGCGGGGTAATCTCGGCGAGCGCAGCGGCGTTTCCGGAAAGCACAGGTTCAGAGTTCTCCAACCATGCCACCGCTCGTCAACGGACGGCGACAGCAACATGTGCAGGCTGTGATTGCGTAGCGGTGCCTCCGGCTCGCCGCGGGAATGCTCACGATCAAATGGGATACGTAGTACTCGCCTTCCAGCCTCGCTCGCAGTATCTGCGTTTCCGTTTCTTGGAGCTGGCGAACAAACCGGAGGAGCTGAGCCTGTGTTGCAAGCCGCATTAACAGAAAGCCCAGAAGGAGACCGACGACTGCTCCGATGATGGCTACAACGATGCCTGCGGCGCGAGCGAGCTGGTAACCAAGCACCGCCCCTCCGCCCCTGTTGCCAGCGTGAGCACATCAAACAGATTCAGTTTCCCACCCGGATCGCGACCTGCCGCCAACGCGGTTGCCTCCTCGGTTCTTTTGTCTTGCGCCGCCTAACGGTTCACGCGTCAGCGGCGTGGCCCGCGACGCGAGATGCTACCGCACTTGAAGTACGTGAACACAGCGGGCCACGTTCGCTGCACGCGAGAGTTAGGTAGCGTGGCAATGGAGCGGCCGGGAATACCCATAACGCGTTAGGGCGGCGAAAGCGGTTCGAGGGCAATACCATGGACCTGCGCCCGGCGATACAGCGTCTCAGCTTCTTGTCTATTGCCGAGACGACGAGATACGGTGATAGCATTTTGGTAACAAGGCCTGGACTCGGCGTCGATCTCCAAACAACGTTCGTAACATGTCAAAGCATTTGTGTCATTCTTGAGGCGTACGTACATATTTCCCATCTCAAGATAGCACGGCGTAGAAGTTGGATCGGCATCGACGCATTTCTCAAGCATCTGAATTGCACCTCTGAGCTTGCCGCTATGATGCAGGCATATGGCGAGCCCGAAATACGGAACCGACAGAGTGGGGTCCAATGTACGCGCCAGTTCATACTCTTTTGCCGCCTCTGCCCACTTCCCTTCTTCTCTAAAGAGATTTGCCATCGCTGTGTGGGCGCGCGCAAAGTCAGGAGCTTTCGCCAGCCATTGCTTGGCCTGTTGGTGATTCCGGAGTTTTGCATAGTAGACGCCCATAAGCGTTGGCCCCCAGGGATCGTGAGGATTCAGCGTATGTGCTTCCTCAATCTTTCGCCGCGCTTCTTCGAGTTTGGCGCGCTCCACTTTGGTGGCTGGCATTCCGGACATAATGTATACTCCGCCCTTTGTACCAGCCATGTCATCCTTGGCTTCGTGAAACAAAGCAGTAGCACGTAGTCGATTGACCTGTCTTGCATGAAAGTAGCTCGTGGCGATGTTCCCGGACGCGAGAATGAACGTCAAAATCGCCACTACGCGGGCAAAAATATCGCGCGTGACTGGCTCGTGAGTTTCCAGGAGTTCATCGCCAGAGGTGATGTTGTCTTCGATTGAATTATGCTCGGTCACAAGCCGCCGTCCCTTCACATTCGACGTTAATTACGTCTCATATGACGCAATCACAGCACTATTATGGAGAGGCGCGGGGCGTGATTTCCCTACCACCAATTTTGACGCGCCCGCGATGCGAAGGAGAGGAACGCGAGGCTCTAGTCCCTGCCGGTGCCGTTCCGTCTGCCCGGCACAACGGCGTGAAAGAACGTGCTTCAATCCGGGCTCTCATTGCCAAACTCCGACACAAAGGCAGTGCCGTTGCGATGGTGAATAGCGGGGCGGCTAGTCTCGTGCCATGAACATCCAGCGATGTCCTTCTAGATCCTCAACTCGATATCGTCGCGCTGGCGGCCCATCTTCCGGTTCAGACAACATAACGGCTCCTGCGGCCTTCGCCTGAGCATAGTGCTCATCGACGTCCTCAACATAGACGAGAACACCATCAATGATCCATGGCAGTGCGGACCATGAGGCGGCAATCTCGCAGTTGCCGCGATGTCGCTTGGGGCCTTCATAGTCCGGCGACGGACTGGCTAACATGATCAGTCCATCCCCAATCGACATTTCTCCGTGAGAAAGCCTCCCATCGGTAGACGTGAAGCGAGCTGTCTCCGTGAATCCAAACACTTCGGCCAGCCATTCTAGGGCGGCAATGCCGTCCTCATAAGTCAAGAACGGAACCACGTCTGGCATCTTGTTCTCCTTTCGCCGTGCCACGAAGGTTTCGAACACCAAACACGCACGATGGCACTGTCGAGCCGGCCGTGCCGCCGAACGTCGCAAGGTGAGCCGCTTCGGCCCACGCTATGACGTACATCTACCGGTTCCGCGCTCACCGGCGTGGACCCGCACGGAATGCATGATAGCGCTTGCGGAAACCGCGGCGCGGGTCCACGTCCGGTGCGTGCGAAGGTTAGACGACCAGCCATACGACGCTAAGTTGCGCGCACCACGCGGCGATTGCACATAGAACGACCGCAGCGACGGTCCACGGAATACGACCGTTCTCTCGAGCGACCCCGGAGAAGAGGCGTCCCAGAACGACACAAAGAACGACCACGAATACGCTCGCCAAAGACGCCGCGAACCATTCCTCCCGCATGTCAGGCGGCGTCGGTGCCACCGTAAAGCTATGGCGGCTGCCCAACAGCCACGCGTGCCGAACCGCCTCGATCCCTGCAACGAATGCCGGCAGGTACCACACCAAACGGGACTCGACCGCGCACCTACGCCGGGCCCGCCGAAGAACTACGGCGCAACCAAACGCTAGTAGCAAAGCGGCAGCCGTTGCGAGGTAGTAGTTGTAACTTACGATCTCCGCGGCAAAGTTGGGCAACGCTGACGGCGAGTAGTTGCCGATCCAGAACGGGTCATCTGAAACGTAGATGTTCGCAGGACGGCCACGAAGGAAGAGCGCGACGAAGATCAGCGGGACGAGAAACATGAACGCGCCTCGGGACCACCGTCTGTACCTCGGCTCCGGCTCCATGAACTCGAACATGGTCGTCTAACGGATCAGTCTAACCGGCGACCAGCAGGAGGCCACCACGGCTCGTCCTTCAGACGCCGCCATTTACCCCGAGTGGTCCTCGTGTTCCGAGGGGAGCTCGTCATCCGACGGCGCATTGGAGAGTCCAAGCTCGGCCAGACCCGCCTCCGCCGCTTCCGCGATCGCGGCGAGCGCCTCGGCCGCGTTTTCTTTGGTCAGCGGTTCCTGCGGGGTCAGCTCGGCGCTGAGTTTCTGGCGATCGCGCTCCAGGTCTTCGAGGCTGTAGCCAAGTCCTTGGTAGAGGATCTCGTTGGCCTGTTTGAGTCCCTCTTTCCCTTCGTCCGGGAGCTTTCCCTCGGCAAGGGCGTCCACCAGGGAGTGGAGCGCCGTCCCCAGCATTCGCATCGCCGATTCCACCGCCTTCCGTTGCTCCTCCGGCGGCACCTCTCGTCTCACCGTCGCCGTCACCGCATCCAGCGTGAAGGTCTCCAGGTTCGGGAGGTGAGCCAGCACCTTCCGGAGCGTCGCCAACGTGACGTTCCCTCCCGCCTCCAGCGTCGCCAGCTGCTTGCGCTGGATCCCCGCGAGCTCCGCGAGCTTCTTTTGACTCAGCCCGAGGTCTTTTCGGGCTTTCTGGACTGCTTCGTTCAGGAGCATGGAGTCAATTATAGCGCCTGAGTTCCAATTTAAGACACATGTAAGGTTGACTCCGTCAGGATCGCTGCGTATTTTTATACTCATGATGCGCCGTAAAGACACAGCACGGGAAGCGAAACGCGGCAGGCCGAGCCATGCAACCTGCCTCGGCGATCGTTGCCCTCGAGCGAAGCGTCATTTCGGACGCCGCCGCGTTCCCCGCCGGTTCGCGAGCATTTTTCCCCGGTTCTCGAAGATTCCTCCCCGGTTTGAATCGATCTTTCCCCGGTTCGCGAAGATGGCTCCCCGGTTTGAATTGATTTTTCCCCGGTTCTCGAAGATTCCTCCCCGGCTTGAATGGATCTTTCCCCGGTTCGCAAAGATTTCTTCTCGGTTTGAATGGATCTTTCCGGGGCTTGCGAGGATTTCTCCCCGGTCTGAACGGATCTTTCCCCGGTTCGCAAAGATCTTTCCCTGGTTTGAATTGATCTTTCTCCGGTCCGCGAACATTCGCCGTCGCGTGCCACCTGAGATCGCCGGACATCTGAAACTCATCCGGTGCCGGGGACCGCCTCACGCGCGTCGGTCAACCGCCGTCTCTCGTCCACCCAAGAACGAAGAAAGAAAGGAAGGACTCATGTTGACCAAAACCAGCATCGCGCCCTCGCCGCACGCGGAAGCAGCGAAGGTGCTCATCGACAAGATCCGCGCGCTGCGGGACGAGATCCCGCGTTTCACGACCGAGGGGCTCGGCGACGCACGTTCGCAGAACGGGACGGCCGTGCCCGAGAAGTTCATGGAGTCGGCGAGTGCCGCCGTGCAGAGCTCCACCCGTCTCGAGCAGGCGGGAGGTGCCGACGCGACGACGCTGCGCGACGCCTACGCGTACGCGATCTCGTACGACCCGGTCGTGGAGGAGCTGTTCGCGCTGGCGAAATTCATGGCCCACTCGATCCGGCTGCAGAGGAAGGAGGCCGGAGTCTGTGCGCTCGACGTCTACTCGCTCGCGAAGCGTCTCTGTAAACGGAAGGACGGCGCCGAGCTCAAACCGTTCGTTGACGACATGCGCAACAAGCTCGGTAAGAAACGGCAGCGGAAGGCGAGTTCGGACCCCGTTCCCGCGCCGCCTCCTGTTCCCCCGGCACCGCCCGCGAAAGTCTAACCCGTAAACCCCGAAGGGCGGCCGCAGGGCCGCAACGAGCCTCAGGCCGAAGCACTCGGGCGCCACGACATAGCCAAGTTCCTCTTCGCCGGTCGCATCGGCCATCTCTGAAGTCAACGGCTCTTTCGTAAGCGACTCAAAAGGACCACAAAAGCTCTCTTGCCAGTCACCGATGAGCGCGAACGCCACGACGCTGTATCTCTCTTGCTTTGGCACCTCCAGGACGACACCCACATAGAACCTGTGTTCATCCTGGGCAATCATCACCTCATCGTCAGTTCCGTTGCAGTCGATGTCGAGGCGCTGCGCCGGACGCCATGCAAGACCGGTCGGTTCAGCGCGGGCCAGTATCTCCGCAGCTGTCCGAACGCGGGACGTCGGACCCAACGAGCAACCTGTCGCTGCCAATACAACGATGAGCGCGATACACGCTCTCATACCCTCGGTCCGCCCAAAGGCCCAGCGCAGAGAGAGCGAGGTTCGACTGCGACGTGACGCGTCACTGCGATCTCGGTTTCGTTTGATTTGCGCTTCCGGCTTTTTGTTGCCGGTAAGTGGCTACGATCGTAAGGAACAACGCCACATCCTTCTCAGATCGCACCATCGCAGAAAAGTTCGCCGGGATGGTCGACGGCTCCGTCATGACCGTAGTCATTATCTGGCGTTTTCCGTTCGACTCAACGACTCCGGTGAATGCCCGCTGTTCACCCACCGTATGTTGAAGAAACCACTGGCATTCGCTCTTGCGCGCCTCGAACATGTGGGTTCCCGCCATGTGGCCGATATCAAAGCGCAACGTGAAATGATCCGGGCCCTCCACTTCGCCTGCCTGAGAGTCAAGGGTTGGAATATGGTACACAACGTATCCCGGTGGCAGCTCGAGGTGCCCAGGGAATGGACCGCGAAATCGGCGCGGTGGCTCCCACAGAACAGAGCTTGCGAGAATGCACAGGATGAGAATCTTCACGTTCACCGTCCAACGTCCTGCAGTTCACCGGCGCGGTCCGCGACGGAAGGCGGCAGCGCACTCGGAAGCGCAAACGCAGCGGACCGCGTCCGCTGCAAGCGCGAGATAGGACGCGCGGGCGCGGCGTATTGATCACCGCTTCTCTGCAGGACTAAGATCGCCCTCCTCCGCCGCAAACAAACTACCATCCTCGCCGTTGATCTCGTACCCGATCATCTCCCCAGAATCGTACCCCTGACGAATGCGCCCCGCTCCCCGCTTGGAAACGACGGCTTGACCCTTCTTGAACTTGAAAATGGACGCCGCGTCCGGGTCGTCCAATGTCTTCAGCTTGTCGCGCCAGGTAGTCCCGGCGCGCCAGTGAATGTGGAAGGGACCGACACCGTGGACTTGAACGATCGCGGCCTCAGGCGTGTACCCGGACATCGTGCTCCCTTTTGGGATGAACGCGTAGCTCCCGGCTTTCAGCTCCTTCATGGCGCCGCGGTCGAACTTCTCGCCAACCGCGAAGTACAAGGTCCCCTGCAGGACCGTAATGTGCTCGTCCACGGGATGTTTGTGAGGGGGAATGATGCCCCCGGGAAGTTCGCGAATTCTCATTACAAATGGCTCCCCCGGCTTCTCGGGATCGCCATAGAGGATCTCGACATCCTCTGACATCGGATGAATCGGGACGATCCGGTGCTCAGGCTTGTCCACGGCTTGTCCCCGTGCACCAACCGGTGCGATCAAAAGCAATGCGAACCAGAACGTCACCCTTGCCAGATCGTTGATCAACATCTGTAACCTCAGCCACATCAGCTCACCCCGCGGCCTAACGTTTGCCGCTCAGCCGCGGCAACCGCGCGCGATAGAGTAGCAGCCTACGAGAACGGCAACGCGGTTGCCGCCGGCTGCAGCGGCCAAGTTCGGCGGCCAGTCACCTCGCGAGCAGCTTGTTCTTCAGCAAGTGTCGTGTTCGGTCCAACCGGTTCTGCAACGCCAGCCGGGCGCGGCGTTCCTGCCGCTTCGTCAGCGCACCATACTCTGGAAGAGGCACCTCTGCGATGGCTGGTCCGACGAAAAGTTCGCGACTGAGAATCCAATACTCACCGTGATCCACGCGTAGCAAGGCCGTGAGCTGCCCCGGAGCTGAAACGAAAAGCTCGAGATATTCGCGTTTCGAAAGCTGTGTTCCGACGCGCCGATCATCACTCATGGGGATAGTGAAGATCGTAACGACCTGATACCGTCGGCCTGGGTCGTTGGTCTTCGCCTCGAAATTCTGGGCGTAGTCCACATCGTCTTCAGCCTTGTGCCAGTCGACGGTCGATAGTCGAATCGCCCCCGTTCCAACCGTCACGACGACATCAGACTCTGCGCGCGATGACACCGCGGTCAACAGCACCAGTGCGAGAATTACGGAGTGGTTCTTCATTCTGGCCGCCGAACGGTTTGCCGCTCAGCCGCGGCAACCGCACGCCAAAGAGTAGCTCACTTGGAGTACCAGCGGCGCGGTTGCCGTCGGACTCCAGCGGCGGAGTTGGGCGGCGCTTAGGACAATTGCTGCTCGGCGGCGTATAAGACGTGCTCCTCCACCGCCGGCAGAAGTCCGTACAACATCTGAACGATCGGCTGGCCATGGATGGGAGGCTCCTCAACCAAGGCAAAGTCGAACCCGAGCGCTAGCCGGAACCCAGGCCGGACGACCTCATAGCCATAGCCGAGAGTGAACCGGAACAACTCGACGCCATCCACGAGCGGGAATCTCACCGCGTCGGGTATCGCCGCTCGCTCGAAGGCCCGCTTTGGTCCCTCGATTTCGAACTCGACGAACGCGGGAATCATCGCGGCTGCGAGCAGTTGGCGGTGCTTATCGGCGATATCCAGCCGGTTGATCGCGTGGAGTGGGTGAAGCGTCGGATCCGGCGAGTGGTAAGGCTGCGCGCGTTCGACGAAGTCGATGAACTGTGGTGATGCACCTGCCAACTGGCTCGACACCACGCGGTTGAACTGATCCATCGAGGAGGTGACCGGAAACTGCGTTCGACTGGTTATGTTGTTGCCGTTCCGCTCGATTGCTACCGTCACGAGGTGATCAAGCGCAGACCTCAGGTTGTGAGCTATATCCCCTACGATGCACGGAAGATACGAGGGCAGCGGAGCGAGCATTCGAAAACGGGCCGATACCTCACGGCCGTCACGCGTGACGTCGGCTCGCAGAAAGTTGCCGTTCTCAACGAGGTCTTGCCTGCCCCGTTTCAACTCTTCAAGCAAAGTCCTGGCGCGATGTGTCTTCGCGAATGCAGCTGTGGCGTCGAACCCCATATGCAGTAAGTCTCGCGCCGGCCCGATCCGGGTGCCGTACTTCCGCCGCCCAACGGTCCACGCGTCAGCCCGCGTAGACCGCACTCGGGATCGTAGCACCGACTCTGCGTGGGCGGCAGCGGTCGACGTCGGCTGCACGCGAGAGTTAGCCGCAACATGGAGCATGCGAGAATGTCCAGGTGCCTGTGACGAAGCCATCAACGATCGTGCTGCTGGATGACTCCGAAAGTTGGTTGGAATTCGTCGGTAACGTCATCGGGCAATATCCAGAGTCTCGCAGACTCCGAATTCAGGCGTTCCCATCAGATGCCGCCGCGACAGCGTACGTTCAAGCGAATGCGCCGGATATTCTAGGATACGTCCAGGATTTACATCGACATACCTCTCAGTCCGATCGCGTGGTTGACGGCGTAAATTTTCTGAATGATGTTATCGCCCGCGAGACTCCGTCGGCACGAGCCGTTATTCTCTCGGGTTTCATCGACGTGGGCGTGCTCCGACGGGTGTATCAAACATCAACATACGAAGTTCAGTTCGTAGACAAGGCGTCCTTCACGGCCGCGGCGTTTCGCTCTCCGTTCTTGTGGTTGATAGCCGATCGTCCGCCGTCGAGTGAAATTGCGCGGCAGCTTCTCGAGCCGCACATTGAGATTCTCC
>DASYGV010000099.1:0-2667 GCA_035999335.1 Thermoanaerobaculia bacterium
CCGCGAACGCGCACGAGTTCATCTCCCAACTCCCGCACGGCTACGACACGCCGATCGGCGAGAGCGGCGTCCTCCTCTCCGGCGGCCAGCGCCAACGCCTCGCGATCGCCCGCGCTCTCTTCAAGGACCCGCCGATCCTCGTCCTCGACGAAGCGACGTCCGCGCTCGACACCGAATCCGAGCGCCTCGTGCAGCAAGCCCTCAACAACCTCATGCAGGGCCGCACCACCCTAGTCATCGCCCACCGCCTCTCCACCATCCGCAGCGCGCACAAGATCGTCGTGCTCCACAAGGGCGGCATCGTGGAGGCAGGTACGCACGAGGAGCTCCTCGCAACGCGCGGCGTGTATAGGAAGTTGTATGACTTGCAGTTTGTGGATGATGAAGTCGCGACGTCGTAGTGGCGCGCGTTGTCGCGTGAAGGAGTCGCAAAGTCTCAAAGTCGCAAAGGGCCTGTCATCCTGAAGCCGCGTAGACGGCGAAGGACCCCTGATTCGTGCGCTCATCGTGCATCCGGAGGGGGGTCCTTCGCCGTCTGCGCGGCTTCAGGATGACAGCGAGCGTGATCGCGCTCACGCCGTCCAACTCACAACGGCGCTACGTTGAACACGTCCCATGTTCCGCACGCTGATCGTTGTCCTCGTGGCGGCCCTTTCCGCGTCCGCGCAAGAGTGGCCGCTCCACTTCACCGAGTACACCATTCAGATCCTGAAGAACGACGGGCTCGAGCCCGAGGATCCGCACTGGATGCATCTCCACGTCGGACATCACTCCGCGGCGCCTTCCGAATCCGTGCAGCTTCGCGTCAACATCTTCCGCGGCAGCAGGTCCGCGGCCGACGTGATCGCGCCGGAGCAGAGCGGCGTCGAGATCCGGTACACCGTCCATGGCGTGCCGGTGTCGGAGTGGCTATCGCCCGCGACGCCATTCACCCTCCGCGTCGACAACCCCGCGTTGAACGCGCTCAACGACGGCTTCCACGACATCAGCGTCGATGTCCGCGGCCCGAATCGCGCGAGCTTCAAGCCCCATCGCGTCTTCCTGCACATGACCCGCGGCAGGGAAGTCAGCAACCTCGTCCCGCTCATCAACAGCGTCACCGGCTACAACGGCGACGGCGGCGACTTCGGACCCGCGGTCGTCTACGTCGACTCGCGCCAGCGCCGTCTCGTCGGACATCCCGCCAATCCGAGCGTCACCCGCTGGACCACTCCGCCGCACGACACCGACCTCTATCTCGAGCAGCTCGCGCCGAACGGCGACTACGTCGCCGGCGCCCAGCTGTGGTGGGAAGATCCGCCCCATCCCGGAGTGCCCTTCGCGCGCGCCCTCGATCCGAACCAGAGCCAGGACCATCGCGGCCTGCGCATCGGCGCGCGTCACGAGAAGTTCCCCTTCCGCGACGGACCGCGCGGCGTCGGCTGGATGAGCCCCTACATCTCCGGGCAGATCGACTCCAAAGGCGGATTCGCATTCGTCGAGACCGGCGGACCCGCGCGCTATCTCAAACCCGACGGCGAGATCGTTACCGTCGCCGGATGGCGCGTGAAGCCGGGACGCGATCCGATCTGGAGCTCCAAGCCGCTCGCCACCGTGCGCACCGTGATGGAGAAACGCGGACAGTGGACCAGCGGCCGCGGCGAGTTCTTCACGCCGCTCGATCTCGCCATCGATCCCAAGAACGAGAACATCTGGTACGTCGTCGGCTACGAAGACCATTGCGTCTGGAAGATCGAGATCACCGACATGGCGACGGGACAGGCGAGTGTGAGCGTCTTCGCCGGCGATCCCAATCACTCGTCTGGTTTCGCAGACGGCAACGGCCACACGGCGCGATTCAACGGTCCCGCGTCGCTCGTCTTCGATCCCGTCAGCGACGCGCTCTACATCGCCGACCAGGACAACGACGCCATCCGCAAGATCACCCGCGCCGGCGTCGTCACCACGCTCATGGGCAGCCCCGGCATGGCCGGTCGTCTGAGCCAACGCGGCGCATCCGACGTCTTCGATCACGACGCAAACCGCCAGCTCGGCAACGGCGAGATCTACATGCCGCAGTGCATCCGCGTCGACAGCAACGGCAGGCTCATTCTGCTCGAGCTCGGGTACGGCTGGATTCGCCGCATCGATCCCACCTCGAAGGCCTCGCAGCGCCTCGGCGACGTCTATCAGAATTTTCAACAGGACTATCGCGGCTGGGCGTGGCTCGACGTCGACCGCTGGGGCAACAGCGGCCCGAAGGACGGCATCTACTGGTGCAAGTCCGTCGGCGAAGAGATCGAGGGCGACACCGGCGCGCACTTCAATGAGGTCTACGCCTGGCTGCCCAAAGAAGGCGGCACGAGCCGCTATGTCTTCGGCGAGCACTGGAACCCGTATCCCGCCGGATGGGGCAGGCGCGACGAGACCAACACGCCGCACTATCCGTGGCTCATCGCCGTCGATCCGCGCGGCGCCGTGCTCGTCGGCGGCTTCGGCACCCACGGCGTCTCGCGACTTCGCGTCCGCCGCGCCGGCGATCCCATTCCCGCGCGCTATCACCCCGCGGGACACGAAGACGGCCGCTTCGTCTGGGCGTCCGGCGCGCCGTGGATCTGGCCGGGACCTCCCGGCGGCGCGCGCTTCGCCAGCCGTCCCGCTTCTCTGAAGTACGGCTGGAACGCCCAC
>DASYGV010000048.1:0-41154 GCA_035999335.1 Thermoanaerobaculia bacterium
GCGGAAAGGGCTGACGCTCCGCGTCCTTGTCGCCGTCCGGCGCTCGCCCACGCCGCCACGCGACTGTCAAATATGTCCCTGTACACGATTGTCAGGAATGTCTCCGGTCATACCCCCGCCGGAGGCCTCCCGTCGGTCCCCTGGGCCTAAGCGAGACGCAGCCAGAAGTGATAGGTCGCCAGGCTGCGCCAGGGTGCGAAACGTTCCATGAGAGTGCGCGTTTCCTGCGCATCGATCTTGTGATCGAGCTCGAAGTACTTGCGCAAAGACGCGCTGAGTGCGCTGTCGCCGGCGGGGACGCAGTCGGGGAACGCGCAGCCGCGCATCATCACGTAGTTCGCCGTCCACGCGCCGATGCCGCGGACGCTCGTGAGCGCGGCCTCGACGTCGTTCGCGTCCAGAGACGGAAACGTCTCGATGGGCAATGCGCCCGAGGCGATGAGGCGTGCGGTGTCGATCACGTATTGCGCCTTCGAGCGCGAGAACTGGCGCGCCGTGAGGTCCGCGTAGTCCAGGCGCGCGATGTCCGCGGGCGTCGGATGGACGCGGAGACCATTGCCGGCGTCGCGTCCGCACAGCTCGACCAACACGCGGCGCAATCGATACGCGAACGCGAGATTCACCTGCTGCCCGACGATCGCCCACATCAGGCCCTCCCACACCGTCGGCGTCTGCGGGAGTCGCGCGCCTTCGTGGCCGCGGACGAGGTCGGGGTGCGTGCGCTCGAAACGTTTGTTGTCGACATGAAGGCCGAGGAGACGGCGGGCGACGTCGACTGGACCGCTCACGAGTGCGCGGTGTTTTTCGAGCGTGATCGTTACGGCTGATGTCGTGATCGTATTGCCGTCGACTCGCTCGCAGAGGCTGTCGGAGTCGCGTCCGAGGTAGCGGAGGACGAGGTCGGCGCGGAAATCGCGCGGCAGGTCAAGGACGTCCATGGCGATCCAGAATCGCGGAGACGATCCGCGGCACGTGCACGTGGCAATCCTCCACGATCACCCGCACCCGCTCCCGCGGCGATCCCGCGACGGCCGTGCCGGCGACGAACACGCCTGGCACGTTCGTCTCCATCGTCGACTCGTCGAGCGCCGGCTTGCGGTCGCCGCCCTGCAGGTCGACGCCGAGCATCTCGAAGAGCGTCGTGTCCTGCCGATAGCCGGTGAGCGCGAGGACGAAGTCGGCCGCGAGCTCGTCGCCGTTGTCGAGGAGAACGGTTCCGTTGCGGATCTCGACGACGGACGTCCGTGCGAGGAAGCGCACGCGTTCGTCGCGGATCATCGAGCGGACCTCCGGGAGGAGCCAGAACTTCACGCTGGTCGGGTCGAAGTCGTTGCGGCGGTAGCTGATCGTCACGTGAGCGCCCGCACGCTGGCAGCGCACCGCGGCCTCGATCGCGGAGTTGCGGCCGCCGACGATCAGCAGCCGCTTGTTGAAGTACGTGTGCGGATCGCGGAAGTAGTGGCTGACGTGCGGGAGGTCCTCGCCGGGGACGCCGAGGAGCTTCGGCGCGTGCATCGCGCCGATGGCGAGGACGACCTCGCCGACATGGTAAACGTGTGGACCATCGACCGCGCGGGTGTGCAGCGTGAACCGGTCGCCTCGCGTAATCGACTCCACGCGCTCGAATGTCCGGACCTCGAGCTCGAACTGCAGCACGACCGTGCGCAGGTAGGCGAGGAACTCCTCGCGCTTGATCTTCTGCTGGTCCGGCACCTGGATCGGAACACCGGCGATGGCCAGCCGCTCGGCGTTGGAGTGGAAGACCATCTCCGGCGGATACCACTGCATCGTCGCGCCGATCTGGCCCGCGTCGAGGTGGAGGTAGTCGACGTTCGCGCGTTTGAAGGCGACGGCGAGCTCGAGGCCGATGGGGCCGGCGCCGATGATGGCGGTCGTCAACTAGGTTCCCAGTTCTTTCAGTACCGCGCTCTTCGCGTCGATCATCACGTGATGTTCGAGGCCCAGGAGATCGGCGAGCTTGCGCACGAGGTAGCCCTCGTAATCGGTGAGCCTGCCGTCGCTGTAGACCAGGCGCCACATCGTTTTCACGATCTCGATGCGCTCGCCGAGGGGGGAGTTCTTGCGGATGTAGTGCGTCAGCGCGAAGTGGTCGACGGTCTTCTTGCGGATCTCGTCCGCGGCTTCTTTAAGTTCGACCGCGTCTTCGCGCGACAGCGCGAAGCGCTCGGAGAGGAATCCGACGACGTTCCCATCCTCGGCCGGCGAGAACGCCCCGTCGGCGTACGCGATGTCGAGGAGCACGGCTGCGGTGGCCAGGCGGAGGGGATCGTGCTGAAAGCGCGGCTGAGGCTGCGAGGTGCGGCCGGTCAGCATGTCCAGGATCTTTGCGATGCTCACGGGCGGAGTTTATTAGACTGTCGCCATGCGCGTGAACATCGATCAACTGAGCAACGACGCCCACATCTGGATCTTCGGCATTTCTCCCGCGCTCGACGCGCCGCAAAGCGCGACCGTCCTCCGCCAAGTCGATGCGTTCCTCGACGAATGGGCGGCGCACGGAGTGCCGATCACCGGCGCCAGCGAGGTGCGCGAGGGGAGCTTCCTCATCATCGCCGCCGACGAGAACCGCGAGAAGTCGGGTTGCAGCATCGACCGGATGTTCGGCACGCTGAAAGCGCTCGAGCGCGAGCTGAACGTGAAGATCCTCGACGCGAACCGCGTCTTCCTCCGCGATCACGGCTCGGTGCGTGCGGTCGCTCGCGGCGAGTTCCGCAACGCGGCAAGTCCCGAGACGCCGGTGTTCGACGTGACCGCGGAGAAGCTCGGCGAGGTGCGCACCGGCGCGTGGGAGCGCCGCGCGGCGGATTCGTGGCATCGGCAGTTGTTGTGAGGCGCATAATCATCCATGCGCATCTCGATTCGTCGCGCAGTTCCCTCCGACTCCGAACGCGCGACTGAGCTCGCGCGCTCCGCGAAGGCCCACTGGGGCTACCCGTCCGAATGGCTGGACGCGTGGGATGTGGACCTGAAGATCACCGCAACGGACATCGAGAGGCACGCGACGTTCGTCGCGTCGCTCGATGACGAGGTGGTCGGCGTCTGCCAGTTGCAGGAGTCCGACGCGCACGCGTTCCTCGAGCACGTGTGGGTCGATCCGCGCGCGCACGGGCGCGGCGTCGGCCGCGCGCTGGTGGAGCACGCGCGCGGCGCGGCGCACGGCGTCATCGCCATCGTCTCCGATCCCCACGCGGAGCCGTTCTATCTCCGCCTCGGCGCCCGCCGCGTCGGCGAGATCGCGGCGCCGATGCCGGGCGCGCCGGAGCGGAAGCTGCCGCTGCTCGAGCTCGACGGCGGACGCTTCTAGCCGGCACGCGTAGCACGGAACGTCGGCGTCCTCGCCGGCTGGCCCGCAGGCGTCCCGCGCCTGCGTTCTGCCCCGGGCGGCGAGGACGCCGCCCGGCCAGCCGCCGAGACGGCGGCGTTCCACTGTTGAGAACGAACCGCCTTCTAATGGTGGTGGTGATGTTTGATCGGCGGTGTTTGCGCGGAAGGGCCGCCAACGTCGAACGATCCGAACATCGACCAATGACCCATGTAGAACCCGCCGCAGAATTGGAGCGTGCAGCCGTAGCCATAGGTTCCCGTTTCTGACGCGGTGAACGTGAACGGGACGGGAGCCGCGCTGGGATCGTAGTATCGGCTCGGAATCAGAGTCTTTCCCGAGGGGCTGTCGAGCTGGAAGCCGTGCCAATCCCCCTCGGCGCGGATGCGAAAGACCACGCGGTCGCCCGGCACGACGTTCAACTCCGGCGTGATGACGATCTCGTAACTGCGCAGCGTCACGTCGAATGTTTTCACGGTTTGCGGCGGAAGGTTCGTGCCGCTGTCAGCCTGCGCCGGCACGTAAGTCGGATCGATGCTGCCGTTGTCGACGACCGAGCCGTAAGCGAAGATGGCCTGCGTCGCCTCGAACGTGACCAAGCAGTTCGAAAGGTCGGCGCCCGGCGCATTGAAGAAGCCGTTGACATTGAGCGGCTGCACGACGCCGAGAGGAAGCAAACGCATCTCCTTCGTCGCCACGACGTTGTTCAACGCGTCGTGGAGGCGCAGGGTCACGTTCACTTCGCTCCCGTGCGGATTGAGAAATCCGACATTCGTGCGGAACGTGCCCTTGCCGCCCATGCCGTTCGACCTGAGCTGCATCAACACACCTTTGGTCAATGCAGTCGAAGGGGACGCGCCGATGATGAACTGTCCCAAGGTTCCCGCCGATTCGTCGGCGTAGATGCGTTGGGTCGCGAGGAAATCGTCGTCCGACCGCAGTCGAATGCCGCCCAGTCCCGTCGTGTAGAAAAGAGAGCTCACGACATCGTCGAAGACGACCTCCGCACGTCGCGCAACGATGATCGTCTTCGTCTCGGCAATGGAGTTGTCCGGGTGGCTCGTATCGCCGCCGGCACGGAGGAATGTCGCCTCAATGACGATGTCCTTCGTCGCGGAAGGATTGAAGATGTGCGCGTCCGTGCGGAAGTTGCCGACGCTTCCGGCGATGGGGAGGAACACGTCCTTCGCTGATGCGACGGGGGACAAAGCGATAGCGAGAACGACGACAGCACGGAGTCGCATCGGCGGCGGGAGTCCTTTCGATTGGGTTGTTCGAAAGGATAGGGTCGTCGGAACGAATTGTCGAGTTATTTGAAGTTCTCACCACTTGGAGGGTCGCTTTACCCGCCGCACTCCTTGAGCACGGCGTGCGCCTCCTTCAAACTGTCGGGCTCGCGCAATTGCAAAAAAATCTCGACCGCGCGGCGGGCATACGGGAGACCTTCGCTGGGCTTGCCCTGGCGCGCCAGCGCCTTGGCGAGCCGCCAGCAGTCGGCGCCGATTAACTGCTTCCGTCCCAACTGCTCAGACAAAGGCAACGCCGCGCGCGCCTGCGCTTCAGCAGTCGCCCACTCTTCGCGGTTGAGTGCCAACTCAGCGAGATTGCCGCTGACGAGGGCTACGCCTTCGCCGTCGTTGACTGCCTTATAGATTCGAAGAGCTTCACGATAGTCGCGCCCTGCGGCGTCGTAGTCGTTTTGTCGCTCTTCTACACCAGCGAGCGAGTTCAGTGCTCGGGCAACGTCCACTCTCTCCGGCGTCGTGGCGCGCCACAGATCTAGCGCCGTCCTTAAGGCTTCGATTGCCGCCGGGAAGTCCTTTCGCAACCTGTGACCCTGGGCACGCAGCCACACGGCGTGGGGTTTCTCGTGCGCCCCAGCCTGAGGAACCTTATCCCAATGAGCAGCGCTGCGTGCGGCGCAGGCCAGCACTTCATCGGGTTGCGAGCGCAAAAGAGAGATCCACCCGGCCTCATATGTTCGCCACCCGGCACTGTAGAAATCTCCGATAGCCTCTGCCTTCTCTTCCGCCTGCCGGCTGAGCGACAGCCATTCGTCCCAGCGGCCAGAGAAGTCCAGGAAGTTACCGAGGGCGGAACACAGGGTCTGCAAACGGTCGTTCTTGCCCTGAATGAAGAGTGGCAAGGCGGCTGCGATCGCAGGCCACTCGGTTTCCAGCGTGGGGAACCGTTCGTACTTTCTATACCCGTTTTCCAACGCAAGCGCATAGACGCGGTCGGTGAAGCGGTCACCGGCTTGCGAAATGGCTTCCGGCCGTTTGCGGCGCAAGAAGGTTGCCGCCAGCGGCGGCAGAAGAAAGGTGCGTGCTTCCTGATCGCCCATGAGCAGGGCGCGATCCGTCAGGTCTTCGAGGGCGGTGAGGGCAGCGGGCTCCGCGATCCCCGCCACGTCCGCAATCCACTTTACAGCGGCGGGCTGGGAGAAGTGTGTCAGCGCGGACAAAACGGCCGTCTCGCTCTCGCTGAACGTCTCCAGCAAATCACCGAAGATGTATTCCAGCGGATCATTGTCATGAACGCGCGGCGCAGACGCGAGAAACGCACACACTTCAGCAATCGTGCGGCATTGGCTGCCCGATCGACCCAACTGCCCGGCGGCCCATTTGATCAGCAGCGGATTGCCATTGGTGACTTCGTAGAGGCTGGCCCGTTCCTCTTCGCTCGTTTTCTGCAGCAAGCGATTGTTCTTCGCGAGCTCCTTCATCAGGTCGAGCGCATCCTGCTTCGCCAGCCGGTCGAGGCGAACCACGCGCGCGTCGATGTCGGCGCGCCGACGGCTGGTGACGATGGCCTTGCAGGACGAGGGGAGACGGGAAAGGAACTGATAGAGCCGCACGCGCTCGGGCTCTTCGAACGTCTCGACGTTGTCGATGAGGATCAGCGCGCGCACACCGGCCAGCGCGCGCCGCACTTCGTTTGCGCGCACGTTCGGGTCGGTCTTTCCGATGTCCTCGTCGCCGAGCTCGCGCCCCAATTCCGTGAGCAGGGACATGTAATTCGGGAGCATGAAGTCTTCGAGTTTTTGCTCTCCCGCGGGAGTCAGCTCGCGGACCTTCGCAGAGAGGAAGATCTTCCGGTCGAAATGTTCTTCCGGCGCGAGGTGACCGGCGCGGATGGAGAGCGCGGTTTTGCCGATACCACCCGGACCATCAATCAACGCGCCCCACGTACGCGCCTCGGACGAGATTGCCTCGGCGATGACCGCGAGCTCTTTTTCGCGTCCGAAAAAATACGGCTGCGGAGGAAGTGAGGAGGGGACGGATTTGCGTGGCTCGCTCGCGATTGCTGCAGGCGGTGGGATTTCGCTTCGGATCTCTTTGAGGGGCGCCTGCTTCAGAGCATGCAACACGAAGGCGGCCGCATTGTGGGCAGCCGTTTTCTGGCGTGCCTGTCGATCCACCTCTTTGTTTCCGTCGGCCCAGTCGCAGATGGCTTTGACGAGAATCCAGTCGACCTTGCTGTTTTGACAGGCGACGTAGAGCCCCGCTCCTTCCATTTCACCGCCGATGGCCTCTTCTTCGAGCGCGAGCAGCTCTTCGCGATAGTCGACGTTGTCGACCAGGTGTTCTCCGGTCAGGACGACACCAAACCGGATTTTGGCTTGATCCCACTTCAGACTCGCGATGCGAAGCCAGTTCACGAGTCGCGGTGAAGAGGAGGGGCGCTCGCCGCGTGGAATGACGTGAAGCCCGCCGGCGGCATTCGTTCCGCGCCGCTGGAGGCCATACAACATGAGACGCTCGGAAATGAGCACGTCGCCGATCGCCTGCTTGTGTTCGTTGATGCCGAAAGCGATACCGGCCATGATCACGGCACCAGGCGAGAGCGCATCGATCGCCTTGCGAATTCGTTCCTGAGAACCGCCGACGCCACCGGAGCCCATGCCGGAGAGCGCCATGAAGACTCGACTGCCATTGATCTCGCTGAGGTCGAGATAGAGCTCATTGGCGATCAGTTCGGGCTTCGCTTCCCGGCCCGTCGCTTCGCGGAAGACCGCCATCACGGCCTGGCTTTCGACCTCGGTGACGGTCACGATCAGCACGTCGGCTTTGTGGGGCATGCGTAGACGTTACCCCTGAAACCGCCGCTCCACCAAAGTCACGCTGCGAATAGTCGCTGAGCTCTGTTTCAAATGAACTCGGAGAAACGACAACACGCGCCGTTCGTACTCATTTCGTCGCGCGCGGTGAAAGTCGACGTGACTTGCATCTTCGATGAGCCACAACTCCTTCGGCGAACGTGCGCTTGAATAGAGAAGAAGCGTATCCGCCTTTGTTGTATGGCGGTCGAGCGCGCCGCCTATGATGAGAACTGGGCAATTGAGCCTGCTCACATGATCAACAGGCCGCAGTTGAGCCGCCGAGACGCCGAGCCGCGCACGCAACTGAGCCAACAGAACCGAGCTCGCGACGGTACCGAGAGGACCGAGGCGCATTGCGAGGCGGTTCTCCGTTGCACGTTCAATGGTTGGGTACACCGCTTCCAGGACGAGTGCATCCACTTGAAGTGGCGGCGTTGCTAATAGAGCCGCTGCGCCACCAAGGGAGCTGCCGATGATCGCGATGGGCCGCCCCGGCTCTTCCCTGCGGATGAACTCTACCGCCGCAATCACGTCTCGACTCTCGAGCCATCCGAACGTGATGTTGTGGCCCGCAGATTCGCCGGTAGCCTGCAAATCGATCAGCAACACGGAGTAGCCGGCGGAGTGAAGAAAGCGGGCGCGTTCCAACATGCTCAGGCGATTTGCGCGAACCCCGGGGAGTAGCAGAACGACACCGCGACCCTTGGGAACGGAGGCAAACCATCCATGGACGATCGCACCCGATTCGCTGGAAAACGAGACATTCCGCGCGGCAAGACTCTCGGGTGCGTCCCCTACGCTTTGATGGACTGGCGCCGAAAGCAGGCTGCCCAACAACCACGCAGCAGCAAAGCCTGCAAGGACTAAGAGACCAGTTAGGATTCCTACCTTTTTCAGCACGATGACCGCAGCTTACAGGCGTTTCACCGCCCGCCCGAAGCGCAGGCGCGGGACGCCTGCGGGCCAGCCGGCGAGGACGCCGGCGCTCCTACAGGCCGAGGGCGCGGTCGACGAGCGCCTTCTGCTGGTCTTCGTGGCGGTGGTGCGAGCCCGTCGCGGGGGCGGCGGCGAGGGGGCGTCCCACGTACTGCAGCGACTGGCCGTCCTTCAGCAGCGGCAGGAGGCGTTCGTGGAGGAATGGCCAGGCGCCCATGTTGCGCGGCTCTTCCTGCACCCAGACGATCTCCGTCGCGCCGGGGTATTGCTTCAGCGCGTCCGCGAGCATCGGTTGCGGGAACGGGTAGAACTGCTCGAGACGGAGAATTGCGACTTTCGCGTTCGCTTTGTCGCGCGCCTGGCGGAGGTCGTAGTAGACCTTGCCGCAGGTGATGACGACGCGCTTCACTTCATCGCTTGTTGCGACGTCGAGCAGCACTGGCTCGAAGCGGCCATCCGTCAGCTCATTGACGTTCGACACCGCCATCGGATGCCGCAACAGCGACTTCGGCGAGATGACGATGAGCGGCTTGCGCGGGTTGTTGCGCATCTGCCGGCGCAGCGCATGCGCGTACTGCGCGGGCGTCGTCGGATAGAGCACCTGCATGTTCCCTTCGGCGCACAACGTCAGGAAACGCTCCAGGCGCGCGGACGAGTGCTCCGGTCCCTGTCCTTCATAGCCGTGCGGGAGGAGCATCACCAGTCCGGAGTGCTGTCCCCACTTCTCCTCGGCGGACGAGATGAACTGGTCGATGATGATCTGCGCGCCGTTCATGAAGTCGCCGAACTGCGCTTCCCACAACACCAGCGCGCCCGGATCGGCGACGGAGTAGCCGTACTCGAATCCGAGGACGCCGTATTCGGAGAGCAGCGAGTCGTGGACCGCGAGACTCACTTCCGCGACCGGCTCGCTCGTCTCCTGCGGCTTTGCGTCGCTCGCGAGCGCGTTCAGCGGCACGTAGCCTTCCCCGGTGACGTTGTCATGGACGGCGGCGTGACGATGCGAGAACGTGCCGCGGCCGACGTCCTGTCCGGAGAGCCGCACGCGGAAGCCGTCGACGAGCAGCGAGCCGAATGCGATCTGCTCGGCCGTCCCCCAGTCCATCGGATCCTTGCCTTCCGCCATCGCCGCGCGTTTCGCGAGCACGGGCTTCAGCTTCGGATGCGGCGTGAAGCCTTCCGGCAGCGACGTGAGCGCGGTGCGCACTTTGTCGAGAACGTCGGTGGGGATCGACGTGTCCGGCGATGGTTCTGTCTGATAGCCGGTCACTTCCTCGTCGGTCCAGAGCGGATCGCGCTGACTGTGCGGCTCCTCCTGCTCCTTCGTCCGGTCGAACGCTTGTTGCAGCGTCGACTGATAGTGGTCGAGCCACCCTTCCGCTTCCTTTGGATCGAGGTCGCCTTTGCGCAGAAGCTGTTCGGTGTAGATCTTCCGCACCGAGCGATGCTCCTTGATCAGCTTGTACATCTTCGGCTGCGTGAGCGACGGCTCGTCGCCCTCGTTGTGGCCGTGGCGGCGATAGCAGACGAGATCGATGACGACGTCCTTGTGAAACTGCTGGCGGAAGTCGTACGCGAGCTTGACCGCGCGGATGCACGCCTCGGGGTCGTCGCCGTTCACGTGGAAGATCGGCGCCTGCACCATCTTCGCGACGTCCGTCGCGTACACCGACGACCGCGCGGACTCGGGACCGGTCGTGAAGCCGATCTGGTTGTTGATGACGATGTGCACGGTGCCGCCGGTGCGGTATCCGCTGAGCTGCGAGAGGTTCAGCGTCTCCGCGACGACGCCCTGCCCCGCGAACGCGGCGTCGCCGTGCAGGAGCACGGGGATGATGAACGCGCGGTTCTTGTCGCCGATGAGGAGTTGTTTCGCGCGGGCCATTCCTTCGACGATCGGATCGACAGCCTCGAGGTGCGACGGATTCGACGCCAGCGTGAGCTTCATCGAGGCCCCTGATGGAGACACGTGCTCTCCGTCCGCGCCGAGGTGGTACTTCACGTCGCCGGAGCCTTCGCGGGAGTTCGGATCGATGTCGCCTTCGAACTCGCGGAAGATCTGCTCGTACGATTTGGCGAGGGTGTTTGCGAGCACGTTGAGGCGCCCGCGGTGGGCCATGCCGATCACGCCCTCGACCACGCCGTCCGCGGCGGCCTCGTTGAAGAGGTAGTCGAGCATCGGGATCAGCGACTCCGCACCTTCGAGCGAGAAGCGCTTGTGTCCAACGTACTTCGTGTGCAGGAACCGCTCGAACGCCTCGGCGTCATTGAGCTTCTGAAGGATGCGGCGTTTGGTCGTGCCGTCGAGCGGCTGCTTGTTGCGCGTCGGCTCCATGCGGTCCTGCAGCCAGCGCTTCTGCACCGTCTCCTGGATGAACATGTACTCCGGCGCGAGCTTCCCGCAGTAGGTCTCGCGGAGCGTGTCGAGAATGTCGCGCAACTTCGCCTGCTGCTTGCCGCACAGGCCGCCGCAGACGAAGTCGCGGTCGAGGTCCCACAGCGTGAAGCCGTAGAACTGCATGTCGAGCTCGGGATGCCTGGCGACCTTGTACTCGAGCGGATCGAGGTCGGCGAGGAGGTGGCCGCGCACGCGATACGCGTTGATCATCTGCAGCGCCGAGGCCTCGCGGGCGACGATGTCGTCGGGATTGGTCGTGCCGAGGTGGAGGCGGTGGCGGTCCTTCGCCCAGCGCACCGGCTCGTAGGGGATGCGGAGATCGCGGTAGATGTCGTCGTAGAAGTTGTCGGCGCCGAGGAGCAGCTCGTGCACGCGCGCGAGGAACGCGCCCGACTCCGCGCCCTGGATGATGCGATGGTCGTACGTCGACGTCATCGTCATCACCTTCGAGATGCCGAGGTCCGCGAGCACGGACGGATCGGTCGCCGAGTATTCGGCGGAGTAGTCGATCTGCCCGGTGGCGATGATGGTGCCCTGCGACGGCATGAGGCGCGGCACGGATGCGACGGTGCCGATCGTGCCGGGGTTGGTCAGGGAGATGCTCGTGCCTTCGAAGTCGGCGATCTCGAGAGCGTTGCCGCGCGCCTTCTTGACGATGTCGTTGTAGGCCTTGAGGAATTGCGCGAAGTCCAACGTCTGCGCGCGCTTGACGTTGGGGACGAGCAGCGAGCGCGTGCCGTCTTTCTTCTCGATGTCGATGGCCAGGCCGAGGTTGACGTCGTCGCGGTCGATGCGTGTGGGCGTGTTGTCCTGCACGCCGTACGCGGAGTTCATGCGCGGGTAGTCTTTGACCGCTATGACGATCGCCCAGGCGATGATGTGCGTGAAGGACGCTTTCGTCTGTCCGATCAGCGCGAGGTGGTTGTTGATGACGCGCCGGTTTTCCTCGAGGACCTTGACCGGGATGTTGCGGACGGACGTCGCGGTCGGAACCGTGAGCGACGCTTCCATGTTCGCGACGATCTTCGACGCAGCGCCGCGCAGCGCGACCGGCTTGCCGGCGGTGGGCGGGGGAGGGACGGGGGTCGGGCGGGGGGCCGCGGGTGTGGGTGTTGGTTGCGGCGCGGGGGCCGTTGCCACGTTCTCGACGTCAGGCTCTTCCTCGCCCGGTTGCGGTTCGTAGTCGGCGAAGAACTCGCGCCAGCTCGCGCTCACCGAAGAGGGATCGGTGCGGAACTTCTCGTAGAGCTCTTCGATGAAGGCGATGTTTGCGCCAAAAGCGACAGATGACATGTTGGTTCCTAACGTTGTTGAGCGCGAGGGATTCTCGCCGCGAGGTGGGGCGATACTATCGCAACGGACGATGCAGACGTCGGGCCGTTCGCCTACGCCGCAGGCAACGGCGATCGGTGAAGCATCAATCCCGCGATTCCGCCGCTTTGTGGCGCTGTCGTCTGGCGCGTGGGCGGTCGGGAGACGGCGCTGGTTGGGTGAGCTCAGTGAGCTTGCGCGCCATTATTTTGACGTGCTGGCCGACCAGGCCTTGCTCTGCACGGCTCAGGTCCGAGCGGCCGGCGACTTGGGTGAGCTCGTTGACCGACGGCTCGAGTGTCGCGAGATCGATCGACGATCCGCGAAGACAGAAGCGGCCGTAGAGAAGCGTGTCGAGGGCGAAGCTCGGCCAGCGGTCGCGGGGCTCGGGTTGTGACTCGAGCTTGGTTTCCAGTGCGTCGAGGTATTTGTGCGCGATGTCGTAATCGGGCGGGTCGACCGTGTAGTGCATATACGCGAGGTTGTTCAGGATCTGGACCTCGAGTTTGTCGGTGTGCGGGAGAGATAATGCCCGTTCGAAAATCGCCGCGATCTTCGCTCGCTGCTTGCGCCGTTTCTTCGCGTTTTCGATGGCTGGCAGCTCATGGCCGCGCAGGATGGCCGACTCGTTGAGATAACGGGCGTCGTCAGGACGTTCCTGCAGAGCCAGCTCCATTTCCTGTAAGCCGGTCACGATGTAGAGGCGATTTTCCTCCGCCAGTTTCGTTGGTTGGAAGAGCTTGCGCGACGCCAGCGCGTGGAAAAAGCGCGCTTCCGCCGTCGGTTTCCCGGCATCGCCGGCGAGCTTCACGGCATAGGCCGCGTATTGCTCGGCGACCGACCAGCGGCCGATTCCGCCTAGGCTGATAGCGATGGTGAGGAGGAACTCGTGGTCGTCAAGAGCTTCCCGCGCGGCGGCTTCGTCGAACAGGGACGCAGCCTCGCCCGCGTTGATCGCCCATTGCGAAGCCAGCCGGGCGATCGTATTTCGCAGTCGCTCATCGACGAGCTCGATCGGATAGAGCACGCTTCCGAGCGTGACCTCGGGCGTCTGCATCCTCGCGCCGACCAGCCCAATGTCGCGCGACGTCTCTTCGAATAGCTCGACGATTCGTTCCTTAGCCGTCTGCAGCAGGGTCCTGCCGCGCAGAAACGACAGCAGTCGGTGGGCGAGGCTAGCGAGCTCCCCCTTCGACGTCTCGCGCTTCTTTTCGAGCGCGTTTGAGAGTGTTTCTGCGCTGCTCCATTCCTCCTGGATCTCCTTCATCTTCTCTTTTAAGGCCGCGTAGCGCGCCGGCGTGATCCCGCCGGTTTGCCGTGCTTCCGTCGCGGAGTGGATGAAGAGTTCGAGCATCTCCTTGCGCACGCGCACGCGCCGGATGAACGTGTCGCGGTCGGCCGATTGCGGCAGGTCGTATGCGGCGGAAAACGTGCGCGGATGGCGGATGAACGGCTTGATGCCGACCCACGCCGGGTCGTTGGTCACATCGCTGAGAGCCGAGAACATGTGCGGGCTGCGAGTCACGAGCAGGAGTCGACGTTTCTTCGGCTGGAGGACGCGATTGGCCGCTCGGATGTGATCGATGGCGAGCGCATCAACCTTGCTGCTCGCCGGCGTCCCGGTTTTGCGCTTGATCTTCAGACGGCGGTACAGGTCGTTGACGACGCCCTCGTCGATCTCCGCGGTTGCTTCCGGTACGGCGGTCTCGAGATCGACGAACGGCTGACTCTTGAACAACTGCTTCAATCGGAGCAGGGGCGTACGGTCGGCGCCGCGTGCGAAGGAGATCAGCAGAGAGCCGCGCTGCTCGAAGAACTCGATCGTCTCGTCGATTTCTTCGGACGTGAGCCCGGTCCGGTCGGCTTTGGCCGCGAGCTCCTCGATGTGCTTCGTGATGCCGGCCTTGCGCAGACGTTCGAGATCGCGGATCGCATCGACGACCAGCGCGGTCTCGTCGCCGAACGTGCCGACGGCCACGCGATCGTAGAAGGTGTACAGCTCAAGGATGTACGGCTCGGGCAGAACGATCCCGCGGCGACTGAAGAAGTTGGAGAGGAGCAGTGCTTGGCGCAGATGGTCGCCAGCCCAGCCGTCGTCGAACGGGGCGGACTCATGGCTGTCCTCGGGCAGGACGAACGCGTAGATCTCCGAAAAGTCGACCGCGTAATCGAGCTTGTCATGTTCCTCGTAGTCTTCGAGCACGGCGTTGACGTCGTGCAGCAGACGCTCACAGTGACGCGAGTACTGCGCGATCTCTTCCGAGGGATTGGTGAGCATTCCGTCGTTCATCATGCGGTCCCCTATGCGGGAGTGGCCGCGGGATTCGCGTTGATGCGCTTAGCGATGTCTGAAAGGACTGCATGCCCGAGCGTTTGCGATCGTCTCCGCTTCACCCTTGCCTCGATCCCGATCCTCGCTGCGTCGTAGCGCACGGTCAGGTGGGTCGGCTCTTCGCGATCGTCGAACCCGGCCAGATCTCCGTGACGATGTCCCTCGCCCCCATCCCAGCCGATGAATACCTCCGGGTTGACGAGGCGCAGTTTGGCGAGATTCGAGTAAAGGTATTGCTGCGCGGGCAGTTGCAGGTGTCGCGCTTCCTCAGCCAGACCGCGCGGCCCCATGAAGTGCGCGTATTCCGTGACCACTTGATCGTCGTCGAAGAACGTCGGGTCCAGTTTTCTGCGGTCGATGAAGCGGTCGAAGGCGGCGGGGAAGCGCTTGCGGTTCGACATCGTCAGGCCGATCGAAAGCAAGCCGGACAGCCGCGGCGAGACTTTGTCGTCGAACAGCAGCGCGTTGAAGACTTTCTCAATGATGGGATCGGGCGCGAATCCCGCGAGCACCGCGATGATGCTGTCGGCGACCTCGAAGAAGTCCTCGTCGCGCTCGAGCCGCGTGCGGTTCCGCATCAGGAAATCGGCGAGGTCATGGATTGCGTCGCTGGCGCGGAGACGCGCTGCAGCGTTGCTGAGCTGCTGCAGAACGCCGTACCCGTGGTAGCGGCGATCCCATTCGTGAATGGCCTTGATCACGCCGTCTTTCATCGCGCTGCGCACGGACTCGCCAGCGTGCTCGAAGATCGCCTCTAATTCGTCGAGCGGCTCCGCGAAACGCGAGAAGTCGAGCGGGTATTCGTCACCGGTGCGGAGGACGGCAAATAGCCAGGTGGCCCAGTGGCGTGGCGTCCAGTCGGCGACCGCCCGTACGTTCGCTTGCACGCGGCGAATCGCTTCCGCGTTTCGCTTCATTTTCGCGAGCTCCTGATCACAATGCATGCCCGAAGGTGACTCATGTCGTGGCGAGTGCGACGCCTCGAGTCGCGGCGTTCCAAGGCCCGGTGCGAAGGATCATGCTGCTTTTTCACCGGACCGAGATAGCGGAGCTTGAAGCCGGCCGTGAATCGGATCGGCCGATGTACTGCTTCCGGACCGCCGAGTCTGCGCGCGCGCAGATCGTTGGCCCGTCCCCAAGTATCGGGATGACTACAGGAACGGTACACCGGGGACGATCCTCCGTCGAGGATGGTGGGAGCGGCCACATCCTGTCCGGTCAGTGCTCCTCGTGGATAGACGATCTCGAACAGTTGATCGTCGGCCTGGTAATGCGCCAGGCCGAGAAAATCGCGGATCCGTCCGGCGAGATCGCCCTCCGCTGTGGTTCGCGCAATCGTGTGGAGTACCGAAGACTTCGTGATCCAGGCGATGGGCGCACGGCCGCGCAGCATGGCCCTACGCCGCACGTCCTCCGCGCGGATGGGCAACATCGCGCCGACGCTGCGGCCGCTCGGGGCCTCGCGCCGCACGATACGCGCACGCGACGATTTCAGCAGCAGGAAGTCCCATATCGACTTCTCGTCGATGATTCGAGACACGCGCTCGCGGCAGCGGACCCGCGGTCCAATGCAGAATGCCTGTGCGCCAACCCTGATGATCGCGCGGTCCAGGAGCTTCATTGCACGGGCACTCGATGAAAGTGCCGTGCGACCGCTCCGTCGCGACCACAGGCGAAAAAGAAGCCGAAACACGTCGCGCACGGTTTGGCGGCTTACACGGTTCCGGCGCAAGTCATAGATTAGGTTCCTAAGAGGTAGTCGCGATCTCGGCTTGGCGGACATCGCGCGCCACCAACTCGTCAGGTTCGACATTCGTTCCCCTCGGACCGCATCGTTTCATTATGGGTGTAGCGCCAGCGCGATTTTCCCTACCCTTGCGCGAATCCAGGTTTGGAAGTAGTTGGCCGCGCATTGCCGGTGGGGAAACAGGGGTCGGGTGGGGGAGGGGTGGGCGCGGGCTTACTGGCTGGTGTGGCTCCTCGACGTCCTCTTTGGATTGCGCCGCGTGCGCCGCGTGCTAACGCGGCTCGGCGGCGTTGCCGTCTTCTTCGCTTCGTGCGGCCGGCTTCTGCGCCTGTTCCACCTCTCGCACCATCTCGGCCGCTTCGACGTTGAACACGTCGGCCAGCTCGAGGAGCGTCTGCAGGCTGGGCATGTTCCCGCCCTTCTCCAGCACGCCGAGGTAGGTGGGATTCATGCCCGTGCGTTGCGCGCACTTCGCGAGCGTCCATCCGCGCGAAAGACGCAGCCGTCGAATGATCGCGCCGAAGCGGACAGCCGCAGGATGGACATGCTTCGCCTTGGGCATGCAGTCATGATACAGCCATGGCAGGTGCACGGAGTCCACGCCTGAAGTCGGACATCATCCGAGGATGGTGCTCTGAGCCTGCGTTGGGGTCAGGCCGACCACATGTGAGGCTTTCGCTATGCACTTACGGTCTTGCCCGATATCCATGGCTGTTCCCTCGACCCCATGAATGCTCTTCGAGTTCATCCATGGATGTTCCTCTGACTAAGCGAATGGCTTTGGAGTTCCATCCATGGATGTTCCCGATCCTCTCTCGAACCGACGTCGCAATATCCGGGGATGGAGTCGATGTGCATGAGTGCCGTCGGTGAACCTCAAGCATGGAATCCGCGATTGCAACCGCGGGGTCGTTAAGCCAGCCATGGGTGTCGGCAGATGGCGTGAAAGAAGTCAGGACAATATCCATGGAAGGGATCCCTGTCCATTCATTCAATGCAGGCAATGTCCTGGGATATTGGGATGAATGGCCTCGAGCTGAGCCATGTCGGCCGCGGCATCCGCGATTCGTTTCGTACCCGTGCAGATGCCCGTCTCCGGCGTTCTGCCGGGCATGACGTAGACGAGATACTCCTCGTTCACGCGAAACGGGAATCCGCATGCTTCGCCGGTCATGCGAGTGCGAACGACGATCCGAGTCGAACGCCGTCCCTTCCATTGTCTCGAGACCGCGAACTCGACGCGATGATGACCAGTCCTCGTGAGGCCGATGCGGTCGAGGAAGGGCTGACGGATCCCGATCACTTTGCCGCGGAACACGGTCGACGACTGCTCGAGCCCTTCGGCGGCATTCGCCGGCCCGCTGCAGGTGCAGGCGTCCGCTGACGTGGCCGTGACGCAACACCAGACGACCAGCGCGAGCAGGATCGATCGCGCCTTTTCGCGCATGTTAAGGGTAAGAGCCGCGATTCCTTCTCCCCCGCCAGTGGCAGGGGAGAAGGTTCGCAATCGCGAGTTACGGAGTGCAGGAGCCCGTTTCACCGACCAGCGCGGTGAACGGGGTGTTGGTGATTCCGGTGACGGCGATGTTGTCGATATCCCAGCCGGGAGATCCGGTCGACTCATCGGCGCCGATGCGGAACCGGATCTGGACGGTCTGATTCGCGTAAGTCGTGCCGAGGTTCCGGGTGACGGGGACGAAATTCGGCCAACCAACGTTCCGGACCACGAAGGCAGGGCGACTCGCGCCGATCGGGGCACTCGTGGCCGCATTCGTGATGCCGTTGTAGGAGCCGACGCCGATGTCGGTCCACGACGCGCCGCCGTTCGTGGTGATCTCGATGACGCCGCCGTCCCAGTTGCCGGCCTCGAACGCGAAGCGATGCGAGAACGAGATCACGAGCGCGCCCGTGCCCACGTTCATGGCCGGAGACGTCAGGATCTGTTCGTCCGGAAGATCTGCCTTCACACCGTCGGTCTGGCCGTTGTTGTCCGGTCCCCACCACACGTGCTGCGTGGGAGAGAGCGCGCGGAGCTGCCACTTGTCGATGTTCGGAGCCGTCGTCGGGTCGCCGGCGACCGACCAGCCGTGATTGGGCGACTCGACCGACTCCGTGGCCGATCCCTGGAGCACCTCGTCGTAATTCACGCGGTGCGTGGACACGACGTTGAACGGCGGCAGGCCGAGCTCCGGCGACTCGATCGCGATC
This sequence comes from Thermoanaerobaculia bacterium, assembly GCA_035999335.1. Lineage (GTDB taxonomy): Bacteria > Acidobacteriota > Thermoanaerobaculia > Gp7-AA8 > Gp7-AA8 > QHVT01. The sequence goes on from DASYGV010000048.1 coordinate 18,378, forward strand.
TGGAAGTCGGTGGCCTCGAGTCCTGAGGCACCGTTGACCGCGACGCGAATCGATCCCGTGCTCACGTCGTTCTTCTGCACCGGCGGGAACGCGAGCACGTTGCCTTGCGGGAACGTCACGTTCGGATTCGTCGACGTGAGCGTCAGAGTCACGTGGTTGACGTTGTTCGGTCCCTGGTTCATCAGCGTGATCGTCAGCTCGCCCGTCTCGCCGTTGTCCACGATGCCGTCGGAGTCGCACGACGCGACGCTATCGGTGAGCTGCACGTCCGCCAGCTCGAGCTGCGAAAGCTCCCAGATCCCGCGGCCGTACGTTGCGATGCGCACGAAGCTGCCGTCCGGCGGCATGTAGATGTCGTTGACGCGCACCGTCGGCAGGCCGTTGCCGTACGGCGCCCAGTTCGCGCCGCCGTCGGTCGTGCTGTAGATGCCGACGTGCGTCGCCGCGTAGATCGTGTTGTTCGATACGTCCTTCGGATCGATGTACACGCGCGTGATCGGCAGATCCGGAAGTCCGTTCTGCATCGGCGTCCACGTGGCGGTCGACCACGGAGAGGCCGGCGTGGCGATCGTGCCTTTGATCACGCGCACCGCGCCTGACGCCTGGGCCACGGCCGTGACCCAGAGATTCTGGTTGTCCTGCCAGGTCACGTTCGTGACGAAGCCCAGATATCCCGGCACCGTCGTGATGAGGTCGATGTCCGTCCAGGTTGCGCCGCCGTTGGTGGTGATGTCGAGGAATCCGCCCGCGGCGCCGACCGCGATCCGATTCAGATCGGTCGGGCACACGCCGAGGTTGTAAGAGCTCGAGCGGAAGCGGCGGGCGACCGGGAGACCGGGCGAGGTGGGGGCGATCGCGGAACCGATCATCGTCCAGTTCAAGCCGCCGTTGTTGCTTCTCCACACGCGCGCGTTTGAGAAGTGGAAGAAGACGCGGCCCGTCGCATCGAGGTTCGCGGGCGCGGGAACGATCGCGGTGAAGAATCCAAAACCAACGTCGCTCAGGCCGGCCGTGGCGGCGACGAAGTTCTGAAAGACCTCGGGCGGATTGTTGCTGAGGTTCGTACGCATCCCCGAGCCTTGCGAGCTGCCGATGACGGTGTTCGTGTTGGCCTGGCTGTAGGCCGCTCCCATTCCGTCGCCGCCGATCACCTGGTTGTGCGTGGTGCCGTTGTCGGTGCGGAGGCGCGTCCCGTTGTCCTGGGTGCCGCCGATGACGAGGTTCGGGAAAGCCGCATTGCCGGCCACCGTGTAATACAGATGGGAGACCAGACCGTTGTTCTTGTCGCTGCTGAACGTCGCGCCGTTGTCGGTGCTGATGTTCAGTCCACCGTCATTGCCGAGGATGACCGTCGGCGTGCCAGTGGTCTTGTAGGCGGCGGCATGATGATCGGCGTGCGCGTACGGAAGCGACGGGACCTGGCTGTACAGCCACCAGGTCTTGAGCGTCCAGCTCGACCCGCCGTTCGTGCTGACCGCGGAGGTCAGGGTGCCGCCGATCCACACCGTGTTGCGGGAGGGATCGGTCGGATCGACAAGGACCGACTGGTTGTACCAGCACTGGCCCGTGCAGATGTTCATGTTGTTGCCGCCGGCGGTGGGCACGGGATTCAGTGGGATCTTGGTCGAATTGACACCATTGGCGACCCAGGTCTGGCCGCCGTCCGCCGAGCGGTAGACGTCTCGCATTGCCGCGTCGGTCTGGGTGCTCGAATACGCGTAGACCACGCTGTCACCCGGTACGGCTACACCTAACGTCGTGCGGCCGTTCAACGAGAAGACATTGCCGGCGTTCGTGATCGGTGCCCATGTCGCTCCGCGATCGGTCGAGAGGTAGAGCGTGGTGACCTGGCCGCACTGCACGCCGACGTTCGCGACCGGACACGGCTGCGCCGAAGCGAGCCACCCCGCGCTCGTGCGCACGATGCTCCAGACGGACAGGCCTGCGAACGTGGGAACGGCAGCATACGTGTCGCCATCGTCGGCCGACCGGTACAAGCCGCTGTTCGTCGCGACGAGCACGATGTCGCGGTTGGTGCTCGTGTCCACCTTGACGTCGCGCACGGAAACGGCGGCGTCGAGCTCGAACAGCGGCGACCAGCTGTTGCCGCCGTTCTTCGACTTCACCATCGAGCCGCCGACCAGGATCTGATCGAACGGATCGCCGAGTCCGAGGTAGAGATGGTTCGCATTCTTTCCGAACGCCACCGAGCCGCCGCCCGTGGTGGGCAGGTCATCGGTGAGCGGCGTCCATTCGGTGTTGGGCGACGTCCAGTTGTTCGTTCGCCACAAGCCGCCGCCCGATTTCAGGACGTAGACGATGCCCGCATTCGTCGGGTGCGGCAGGATCGTGCGCACGCGGCCGCTGTCGCGTACGTGACCGGTGAAGCTTCCGTTCTGCTCGTAGTCCGAGCCCGTCGGCCCGATGTTGACCCATTTCGGTCCCGGCGCGTTCTTCTTGTTGGAGTGGTTTTTCCCTTCCGTCATCGCGAGGCTACGGAAAGTGGGAGTGACTACGCCCCAGGCCTGCCGTTGCCACTCGAGACGAAGCGTCGGTTTGTCCTGTTCGACACCCGGCGGTTTGTCCGAGACTTCTTCACTGAGTGGGATTCCGGTCGTGGAATCGTCCGGTCTTTCCTGGGCGATGACGGGAATGATGAGAGAGAGACACACAACGAATGCAAGGAACGTTTTCGAGACTTTACGCATCGATCCTCCGCGAGATTTGTGTTGGTCTGCGCGAAGGTCACGGACCATCGCTTGCAGCCGCCACCAAAGGACTTACTGCCTGAGTTGTAGAGAGGACGGAAGTCTAGCACCGAGCAACGCGGGCGCAATGTCTCGCGTGAACTTGTTACGCGCGGTCGCGGTCGGTTGCTTCCGCGGCGGTGTGCGAGAGCGACGTCAGGCCGAGCCAGCCGAGGCCGACCGCGAAGCCGCCGAGGACGTCGGACGGGAAGTGCACGCCGAAGTAGACGCGTGAGAATCCGACGCTGATCACAATCATCGCTGCGAGTGAATGCGCCAACGCCTGCACGGGCAACGACTCGCGCTCGACGAGATGATGCGCGACGATTGGATACGTTGCGGCAGACAACAGCGAGTGGCCGCTCGGGAAGCTGTGCGACTTCGGCAACTTGATCCGCCGCGCCATCTCGATCGGCCGCCGGCGGCGGAAGATGTTCTTGAGGATGGTGTTGATGGCCATCGCGCCGCCGGTGGAGACGGCGACCGTCCAGGCATCGTGTCGCCGCCCGCGGCGGAGCATCATCAGCGCGGTGATCCCCGCGGCGGCGCCGATGGCGACATGCGATCCGAGTTGCGTGACGACGTTCATCACCCGGTGCGTGGGGACGTTGTCGATGCGATGCACCGCGGTCAGGATCGCCTCGTCGTAACGGTCGGCGTCGCCGTCGACGACGTTCTCCGCCTGTTTCTTGAAGAACCAGAATGCAACCGCGGCGAGCACCACTCCGCCGCTCCGTCCGATCGCCAGCGGAAGGAAATGCTGGCGGCGGTTTCCCTTCCTCAATGGCTCTCTGCGAGCGGCCTTCTTCACGGCTCGGAGTCTATGGCTGAGACTTCGCAAACGCAACGAAGCGATGTGCGGGTTCCGCGCCACTGCATTTGCGATAGAACGCTAGCGCATCGGTCCACGGAATCACGGCGCGGTCGTAGCCGATGCGACGCAGGTCGGCGAGCGACGCGTGGAGGAGCAGGCATCCGATGCCGCGTCCGCGCATGGCGGTGACGACGCCGGTGGGACCGAAAAATCCGAGGCCGCGGTTGTTGACGTCGTGCACGGCGAAGCCGGTGACCTCGCGGTCTTCCTCGGCGATGAAGACGTTGGGGATTTGCGTCTCGAACGCTTTCGCGGCTTCGAAGCGCCAGATGCGCCCGAACTCGCGCTCGACGAAGGCGAGGACGCGGTCGGATTCGTTGTGTGTGGGGCGGCGGAACGCCGGCGTCCCGCCGGCTGGCCCGCAGGCGTCCTCGCCTGCGCTCCAGGGCGGCGAGGACGCCGCCCGGCCAGCCGGCGAGGACGCCGGCGTTCCGACCTCCAGGTTGTACGTGAAACGCGTCTCGATGTAGCCGCGGCTCTGAAAGAACGCGGTTGAAGCGACGTCGCTGTCGACGACGCCCGGCGTGAAGTAGTTGCCCGCCTCGGCGGCGATGACACTCGCGCCGCGCGCCTCGGCGTCGGCGAGGAGCGCGGTGGCGATTCCGCGGCGGCGAGCCTCGCGGTCGACGACGAGGATGCGCACGTACCTGCCGCACGTCACGACGGCGCCCTGCATGTCGCCGTACACGCGCACGTACGGCGGACCCGCGACGCCGAGGCCGAAACATTTCTCCTCGGCCACGGCAGCGAGGTCGTACGGCGCGTCGTTCGCGCGCGCGAAGAGCGCGCGCAGCGCGGGCAAGTCGTGCGGCGACGCCGTGCGGATCACGCGCGCATTTTGAACTAGTGGAGCGCTGGCGTCCCGCCGGCTGGCCGGGCGGCGTCCTCGCCGCCCCGCAGAACGCAGGCGCGGGACGCCTGCGGACCAGCCGGCGAGGACGCCAGCGTTCCACGCCCTACGTTGACGTTGGCGGGGGACTCGCACAGTGAATTCTCGATGGACGCTCAGGTCGTCAGATGTCCCGCGTGCGGACAGGCCAATCGCGTTCCGCCGGTCGGCAGCGGGAAGCAGGCCGTCTGCGGAAAATGCAAAACGCCGCTCGGTGGCAATGGCGTCGTGGTGCTGACCGACGCGAGCTTCCGCGACGCCGTCGCGAGCGGCGCGTTCGTCGTCGATTTCTGGGCGGCGTGGTGCGGGCCGTGCCGGATGGTGTCGCCGGTCATCGACGCTCTTGCGAGCGAGCGGAGCGACGTTCGCTTCGGAAAGCTGAACGTCGACGAGAACCCGCGCACGGCCGCGGCGTTCGGCGTCCAGAGCATTCCGCTTCTGGTTTTCTTTCGCGATGGCAGTGAGGCGGGCCGGGTGGTCGGCGCGGTTCCGAAAGGACAGATCGAGGACGCGATCCAGCGGTTCCTCGGCAGGTGAGCGACGTGGCCTACTACCCCAGACCCACGGACCGGCCACGAAGTGAGCTGGAGCTCTTCACGCGCAAAGTGCTGATCGTCGTCGGCGTGATCGCGGCCTGCATGGTCTTGTGGTTCGCGCGAGACGTGCTGCTGCTCGTCTTCATCGCAGCGGTGCTTGCAACGGGGATCGCACCGACCGTGCGGCGCGTCCGCGGGCTCTGGCGCTTCAGTTTCCACCGCAGAATCTCGCGCGGCACGGCGGTGATGATCGTCTACCTGCCGTTCGTCGTGATGGTGATCGTCCTCGGACTGGTCATCGTGCCGCGCTTCATCACCGACACGCGTGAGCTGATCGAGCAGTTCCCGACGCTCCTCGAGCGGAACGTCCTCACGCCGCTCGAGCGCTACGTGCCGGTCGACGTGATCCGCCAGGAGCTGCGCGGCGGCATCGAGCTTCCGCGTTCGCGCGTGTTCTCGTACATGCGCAATGCGGCGTCGGTGATCGCGTCGATCTTCGCGGTGCTGTTCATGGTCGCGTACATGCTCATCGACGCGGAGCGGCTGCGGAACCTGTTTCTCCTCGTCTATTTGCCCGAGGACCGCGGGCGGCGGAGACGCACGCTACTGCGGGTCGGGAGGCGGATGAGCGCGTGGATGTCGGCGCAACTGATGCTCTGCGCGATCATCGGGATCGCGACGTTCGTCGGACTCACGCTGCTGCGGATTCCGTACGCGCTGCCGCTGGCGATCCTCGCGGCCGTGGGGGAATTGATCCCGGTGATCGGACCGACCGTCAGCGCGATTCCGGCGTTGATCGTGGCACTTCTGAGCTCGCGCTGGCAGTTCTGGGCGGTGCTCGCGTTCGCGTTCCTGCTGCAGAAAGCGGAGAACTATCTGATCGTGCCGCGGGTGATGGCGAAGAAGGTCGCGATCTCGCCGCTCGCGGTCTTCATCGCTTTCCTGATTGGCGCCTCGCTCCTCGGCGTAATCGGCGCGATCATGGCCATTCCGGTCGCGGCCATCGTGCAGGTCGCATTCAACGAGGCGTTCGTGGCGCGGAGGGAACGACGCCAGGACCTCGAGCGGCCCGGGACGCTGCTGCGCAAAGCAGATTGAAGAAGTGCTGAGTGCTGGGTGCTGAGTGCTGAGCACTGCTAAACTTCCTGCATGCCGTACAAATCAGTGGTGGTGGCCGTCGCACTGTCCGTCGTTTGTCTTCCCGCTATCGCGCAGAACACCTGGAACGTGAGCCATCGGCTCGAGCTCCGCGCCGACTACCGGTGGAGCGACGAAGAGAGTCATCCGGCGCCGTTCCCGCCGGGCTCGCGGCTCCGGACGCCGGATCTGGGACATCACGTCGAGTTGAACGTCGCGGACCTGCAGCTCGACGCAGGTTACGGCGACCTCTTCGCGATGCGCGCGAAAGTGCACGTCCAGGCGAAGCATCGCCGCAATCCGACCTCGACGGACCAGCAGGTCGATGCCGACGAGCTGTTCGTGCGGTTCGGACCGAAGCCGGAGTTCCTCGACCGTCCGTCCGGAACAACCGTGTTCCTGCAGGCCGGCAAGTTCCCGAAGATGGAGCGGCAGCCGGTGCGTCTGCTCGAGAGCTACGGTCTCGCCGCGACAGCGTTCAACCGCTTCGAGGACACGCAGGTGCTCGTCGGAGGAACGATCGGCCGCAGTTTGTACTGGCGCGTGCAGGCGGCGAACGGCAATCCGTTGTTCTTCCGCGATCCGAACGCGCTGGCGGGCGACAACGGCACGGATGATCGCATCGCGGGACGTCCGACGGACTTCGGCTCGGGATTTCCCATCCTCTACAACTCCGAGACCGAGGACCTCTTCTTCAATACGGAGAACGTGCAGGTGGGAGAGGCGATTGGGTATCGGTGGCAGCGTGACGATCAGACCGCTGGCATCGATGCGATCGTCTTTCATTACCAGCGCGACATGGCCGATCGCGTGGAGCTGACCGGGACGAACTACGGCGGCGATCTCGATCTGCTCGTGCTCGACGAAATCCCCGGCGTCCCACCGCGCGGTTTCCCGATCGAAGGGCGGAAGAAGCGCGAGATCGGCGCGCGTGTGTTCGTGGAGTGGCACGCGGCGACGTTCATCGGCCAGTACACGACGCAGACGATCGCGGGACTCGACCGGCAAGGATGGGAGCTGGAAGCCGGCTATCGCTTCCCGTTCGCGATGGGGCCCGTGGAATCGATCCAGCCCGCGGTGCGCGCGAGCGGAATCAACAACGATTTCGGTCGGGTGATCGGGTTCCCGGCGCCGAGCCTCTGGTGGAACTGGCGGAAGTACGACGCGGGCGTGCGCGTGGGCCTCAAGCGCGGACTCGACGTGACGATCGAGTACACCACACACGAGGTCGAGAGTGTGGAGCCGGTGAACCTGCGCGAAGCGCTGGTGACGGTGCGCTGGAGGGTGTGACGGAGAAGTGCTGAGTGCTGGGTGCTGAGTGCTGAGTGGATGCTCGCTGAGTTGGGCGGGTGGGACTCAGCACCCAGCACCCAGCACCCGGTTTTCCTGCGTTTCTTTTTCCGCGGTGAAACGTCTCAGAGGCAACGCGGCGCTTTCGGAATTTAGCCCAGAGGGGGCCGGTTCGAAACGCTGCCAAACCGGCCCGCGACGACAACTCGCGGAGACTCAATACTTAATCTCGAAACGAGGCACCTTCACGGATGAGCGTTCTCTCGCCGAAACGAGTGATTCAGTTCGTCGCCGCATCGCTGTTGGCACTCCCGCTGTTGGCCACCCATCCGTCGCCCCGCCTGGGGCCGCGAATGGCGTTCGACGAGGGGTCCGGAGTCGGCGTTCTGTTCGGCGGACGGGCGATCGATGATCCCGCGACCGGTCTGGTTCACGCCAGCGATCAGACTTGGCTGTTTGTGCGCACTTCATGGGTCCAGCAGTTCCCCGCGACCAACCCGTCCGCGCGCTCCAACCACGCCATGGTCTACGACTCGGCGCGCGATCGCGTGATCATGTTCGGCGGCCGCAAAGAGGCCGAGGTCGTTCGCCAGCGTTTCGCGCTGCTCGACGATACCTGGGCCTGGAAGAACGGCGAGTGGCAGGACCTCGCGCCCGCGACCAAACCGCCGGCGCGCCTCTTCCCCGGCCTTGCCTACGATCGCGATCGTGATCGCGTGATCCTCTTCGGCGGCTTCAACTACTCGGCCGACGGCAAGTTCACGATCGAGGCCCGCTTCGACACGTGGGAGTTCGACGGCGAGAACTGGACGCGCGTCAACGAGAGCGGTCCCGAGGTTTCGAAACCGCTGCTGGTCTTCGACGCGGCGCGTCACGAGACGATCATGCTCGGCTTCGGAACGACATTTCTCGACACGTTGATGTACCGCTGGGACAGCGCCACTTCGAGTTGGAAGAGCATCACCGCGGCGACATTGCCGACGTGCGTGAACGAGGGACAGTTCGTCTATCAGACGCAGAATCAGCGTCCGGTCGTGATGGGCGGAATCTGCACCGGCACGGAGATCTTCGACGAGACCTTCGAATGGGACGGGACGACCTGGACGAAGCTTCCCGTCACGGGGATCACGCGCATTGTCGGCGCGGCGGCGACGTACGACACGGCGGCGTCGCAGCTCATCCGCTACGGCGGCAATCCGGCATTCCAGACGACACCGGAATCCGTGACCACCCTCTACAAGAACCTCGAATGGCGCGGCGTGACGCGTTCCGGAGCTCCGGGCCCGCGCTCGATGCCGCTCTTCCGACGCGATCCGGAGCGTGACACGGTGTGGATGTTCGGCGGCCTGAGCGAGTACAGCTTCGGCGCTACGATCGACTACCTCAGTGATCTCTGGGGCTATCGCGACGGACAGTGGCGTCTCCTGGCGCAAGATGCGAGTACGCCCCTCGGCTGCGTCACGCCCATTGGCGCGCTCGACACGACTCGCGACAAGCTGGTGGTCGTCTGCAGCGGGTCGACCGTCTACGAGTGGGATGGCGAGGCCTGGAAGACCTTCACCAACCTCAGCACCTCGCCGCCCGACCGGCGCTTCGCCAGCTTCGCCTATGACGAGACGCTGAAGAAGTTCGTCCTGTTCGGCGGCTACGATTCCGTCGGCAACTATCGCCAGGACACCTGGACCTGGGATGGCGCGGCGTGGACGGAAGTGAAGCCGAAGACCAAGCCGGAGCACCGCGCCCAGGGAGTCATGTGGTACGACCCGCTGGCGAAGAAGACCATTCTGTACAGCGGCGCCGGACGCAGGAGCATCGAAGACCACGCCACGCGCTTCAGCGACATGTGGTCGTTCAACGGCACGGAATGGACGAAGCTCAGCGTCACGGTGACGCCGGGCATCCGTTTCGCGCCGCAGGTGGCGATCGATCCGAGCAGCGGCAAACTGCTCCTCTTCGGCGGGCTCCGCGCGACGATCGACGAAGACGACCGGGTGACTCAGTTCTACGACAACGACATGTGGGTCTGGGACGGCTCGACGAGCGCATGGACGGAGATCCAGCTCGGGAACGCTCCGTCGCCGCGCCAGAACGGCGCGTTCGACTATGACGTCGCGTCCGGGAAGTTCGTCCTGTTCGGCGGCTTCGCCGGCAACTTCTACTTCTCCGACCGCTGGCTGTGGGACGGGCAGAACTGGACGGCCGTTCCCGACGCGCCCGTCTCGTACCGCCGCCGCTCGACGCGTCCGTAACGCTTGGGGGCGCGGGCATCCTGCCCGCGCCATTTGCCGCCGAGCGCAGTCAGTCGAATAGGACGAGCGCGAGCGAAGGCCTACTCACGATCTCGCTCGACAACGCAACGTCAATTTCGCTGGCGTCCGTGAGGGTTGAGACCTCGCCGGGCTGGATCACAAAGAAGCGCCGAGGCGGCTGCAGGCGAAGCCCGGAGTCATCGGGCCGGCGCCCCGCATTCATCAGCGTCTGCACGTCCGCTTCGCTCAGCACCCAGGCTTTCGACGTCAGCGCGAAGAGCCGTTCGATCTCGAACCACACGCCTCGTGCGTGCGCATGCTGACGGATCTCCCACGTGCGAATCGAAGCCCGCGCCCGGATCGCCTTGGCGCGCGCCTCGAGTCTCTCATTCGGGGTGCTCATCGAAGTGACTCCAGGCGCCGGATCAATGACGCGAGGATCTGCCGTGACTCCGTCGGATCGGGCATGCCCGGTAAGGGTCGGAGAAGCGAAAGCAGAGCGAGATTCGCCGTCACCGTCCTTCGCTGATCGTCGCGAAGCCGGCCGATCTCAGAGGCAAGCTCGTCGATGGCTTCGTTTCCGGAAACAAGAAGGAGTCCGAGCGCGACGAGAAGATCGCGCTCGCCTTTCAACCCGGAACGCTCGGTAAGAAGCTTCTCCAGAAGCAGCCCGGCAGGCCGGGGCAAGGGAACCCGAAGGTCGGCCAGGACGAGATCCGGTCCCTGACGGAGAAACGAAAGCAGACCGAACACCAGAAGAGGAAGCTGATCGTCATTCAGAACGTAGCTATCCGCCGACTCACGGGCGGCCGGGTCTGCACCGATGAAATTGATCTCGAGTTTCTCGGGATCGTCCGGAAGCCACACGGACGGTTCATCCGGGGCCGGGGCGTATCCGCGCAAGCCCGTGAGGCGCTGCTTCACTTCCGCATGGACCGACACCGGGATCACGATATCGACATCGTCGGAGACGACCAGCGTCGAGCTCGCGTCCGGCTGGAGAAGATTCGGAACCTGCGATCCGGCGACCATGACGCCAGGGACGTCCAAAACAGCCTCTGCCGCTTTCAGTGACGCAACGAGCCGATCGCGAAAGGACATCGTCCAATTCAGTATACGCAGCCTGGCCTACGTTGTTCCGGGGAGCTGTACTTAGTGCTAACGTATCGCTCCCTATGTCGGAATCACTGATCGCGCACTCGCCTGCGTACGCACCGGCGCTGTTCCGCCGCAGCCTCGCGGACGCTCTGGAGATGGCTCACGGCGTCGACGCCGTTGCCGTCGAGGAGCGTGCAGCGGCGCTGGCGAAACGGTCGCTCAAGAAAGAATCGAAGGTGTGGGGCCTGAAGCTGGCCATCAGCATGATGGATCTCACCACGCTCGAGGGGAAAGACACCCCCGGCAAAGTCCACGCGCTCTGCCAGAAGGCGATGCGCCCGGATCCGTCCGATCCGACGATCCCGCACGTGGGCGCGGTCTGCGTCTATCCGACGATGGTCCCGTTCGTGCGCCAGGCGTTGAAGGGAAGCGGCGTCCACATCGCGTCCGTCGCGACGGGATTCCCGAGCGGCCAGACGTACACGCACATCAAGGTGCAGGAGACGCGCGAGACGGTGGCCGCGGGCGCCGATGAGATCGACATGGTCATCGACCGCGGCGCGTTCCTGTCCGGCAATTACCAGAAGGTCTTCGACGAGGTCGCCGAGATCAAGGAAGCGTGCGGACCGGCCCACCTCAAGGTGATCCTCGAGACCGGCGAGCTCGCGAATTACGACCAGGTGCGGCGCGCGTCGCTCATTGCGATGTTCGCGGGCGCCGATTTCATCAAGACGTCCACGGGAAAGGTAACCGTCAATGCGACGCTGCCCGTGACTCTGGTTATGCTCGAGGCCATTCGTGATTTCCTGCATGCGACCGGCAAGAAGATCGGCATGAAGCCGGCCGGCGGCATTGCAACTTCCAAGCTCGCCCTCTCTTATCTCGTCATGCTGTACGAAACCCTCGGCGGCGAATGGATGACTCCCGATCTCTTCCGCTTCGGCGCATCGTCGTTGCTCAATGACGTGCTGATGCAGCTCAAGAAGGAGCGTACGGGCGCGTATCAGAGCGGCGATTACTTTACGATCGATTGATTATGACCACGACTGAAATCGAAACTCGCGAGCGCCTCACTCCCGGCCCCGCTTCCTCCGCCATTGTGTGGGAGTACGCACCTTCGCTGGAATCGACGGACCACGTCAAGATTGCGCCGCGCTACAACCTGTTCATCGGCGGCAAGTTCGTGGAGCCGCATTCGAAGAAGTGGTTCCCGACCATCAATCCGGCGACCGAGGATCGGCTCAGTGAGGTCGCGGAAGCGGATGCGGTCGATGTGGACCGTGCGGTGACCGAGGCGCGCCGCGCCTATGACAAGGTGTGGCGGAAGGTCGCACCCAGCGAGCGCGCCAAGTACATCTTCCGCATTGCGCGATTGATTCAGGAGAAGTCGCGCGCGCTGGCGGTCGCAGAGACGCTTGACGGCGGCAAGCCGATCAAGGAGTCGCGCGACATCGACATCCCGCTCGCGGCCGCGCACTTTTTCTATTACGCAGGCTGGGCGGACAAGCTCGAATATGCGTTCCCGAATCGCAATGTGGCGCCGATCGGTGTCGCGGGTCAGATCATTCCATGGAACTTCCCGCTGCTGATGGCGGCGTGGAAGCTCGCGCCGGCGCTCGCGGCCGGCAATACGATCGTTCTCAAGCCCGCGGAGACGACGCCGCTGACTGCGATGATGCTCGCGGAGATCATTCAGGAAGCAGAACTACCGCCGGGCGTGGTCAACATCATTACAGGCGCGGGTGCAACGGGCGGAGCGCTCGTCGCGCACGAAGGCGTCGACAAGATCGCATTCACCGGTTCGACGGAAGTCGGCAAGCGGATTCAGCGCGCGATTTCCGGCACGAAGAAGAAACTGACCCTGGAGCTCGGCGGGAAAGCTCCGAACATCATCTTCGACGACGCGCCGCTCGATCAGGCGGTCGAAGGAATCATCAACGGCATCTACTTCAATCAGGGACACGTCTGCTGCGCGGGCTCGCGCCTCTTCGTGCAGGAGTCCGTGGTCGAGCCGGTGATCCGGAAACTGCGCGAGCGCATTCAGACGCTGCGCGTCGGAAATCCGCTCGACAAGAACACAGACGTCGGCGCGATCAACTCGCGGGAACAGCTCGAGCGGATTCGCGAGCTGGTTGAGAGCGGCGTCGAAGAAGGCGCGGAGATCTTCCAGTCGTCTTGTGCGCTTCCGGCGCGCGGCTACTGGTTCGCGCCAACGTTTTTCACGGGCGTGGCGCAGTCGTATCGCATCGCGACGGAAGAGATCTTCGGACCGGTGCTGTCGGTGCTGACGTTCCGCACGCCGGAAGAGGCGATCGAAAAGGCGAATAACACGCCATACGGCTTGTCCGCGGGTGTGTGGACCGAGAAGGGCTCGCGCATTCTGAAGATGACGCAGAAGCTCCGCGCCGGCGTGGTCTGGGCGAATACGTACAACAAGTTCGACCCGGCGTCGCCGTTCGGCGGGTTCAAGGAATCGGGATTCGGCCGCGAGGGCGGATTGCACGGCCTCGCGCCGTATGTGGTGCTGTCGTAGGAGTTGTGAGTTGCGGGTTGCGAGTTGCGAGCGGCCGGGTGGCGGCGACTCGCAACCCGCAACTCGCAACCAGGTTTGATTATGGCTCGACTGAACGTTCGAAAAACCTACAAGCTCTATATCAACGGTGAGTTTCCGCGCACCGAATCGGGCCGCTCTTATGCGGTGACCGGCAAGGGGGGAGAGTTGCTCGCGAACGCCTGCCGAGGCTCGAGGAAGGACTTGCGCAATGCCGTGGCCGCGGCACGGAAAGCGTTCAGCGGTTGGGGCGGCAAGACCGCGTACAACCGCGGACAGATCCTCTATAGGATCGCGGAGGTTTGCGAGTCCCGCGCGGCCGAGCTCGTGGCGGAGCTGCGGCAGCAAGGCTCGAGCGCGGCCGAGGCGCGGAAGGAAGTCGAGAGCGTCATCGACCGCTGGGTCTATTACGCCGGCTGGAGCGACAAGTACACGCAGGTGTTCGGCTCGGTGAATCCCGTCGCCGGTCCCTACTACAACTTCACGATACCGGAGCCGACGGGCGTCGTCGGCGTCGTCGCGCCGGACAAGCCCGCGCTCCTCGGCCTCGTGAGCCGGATCGCTCCCGCGCTCGTCGGCGGCAACACCGTCGTGGCCGTCACCTCGGAAAAGTATCCCCTGGCGGCGATCACGATGGGGGAGGTCTTCCAGACCTCGGACGTGCCTGCCGGCGTGATCAACCTCATCAGCGGCCTGAAGAACGAGCTCGTCCCGTGGCTCGCGGCACACATGGATGTGAATGCCATCGATACGACCGGGGTCGCCTCCGATGCAGTGCCGGCGGTGCAGAAGACGGCCGCGGAGAACGTGAAGCGGGTCATACACTTCGACGCGTCCACCATCGGCTGGGACGACCGTCGCCGCTCCCAGAGCCCGTACGCTATCTTCGAGTTTCAGGAGTCGAAGACCGTCTGGCATCCAATTGGTTTCTGATCGCTCAGAAGAGCTTCACCCCAGCATGACCGGCGGATCGAGGGATCAGAAGGACTCATCGCAGTCCGCGAGGTCTGATGACGGTCCGAAGTCTGATTGGTGCAATGTTGAAGATCATCTGGTATTTGAGGTCCGGACCATAGGATCTCATGTTGATGTTGCCAACCCGTCGTTCCCATGCTCTTTTGGTTCGGTCACCTGGCGCCCCCCAAATTCGTCTGCCGGTGAGGTCGCTCACGATTCTGGCTTCAGTTTGCAGGGCCGGGACATGGGCCCGATTAAATTGCGCGTCGGACGCGGATCCTCCGCGAGGGGTTCCAAGGATTGCTGCAGTTCGGTATTCTTCAAGAACATGACCAAGAAGTCCGCTCGTGAGCTCTGGTGCGACTCGATCAAGGGTTGCGAAATCCCTCATAAGAACAGAACCCGCAGGCAGATGAGGCGCTGCCTCAAACGAATCTACGAACCCATTCGGAAAACTTTCGAACGCGGTCACACGAACTCGATCTGGCCCGTCGATGACTTCGCGAACAAGCCTTTGCAGCGTTGGCGAGACGAACGGATCAACCAGCCCATTGGGATCGACCTCCACTTTCGATCCCCCTGGTCGATGAAGACGCAGGCCGCTGAGTCGCGCGAGTAAATCGACGAATTCTCGTGCCCGTGGCCCATCGACCTCCAGGCTGCTCAGACCGTTGGGATCTGAAAGCGTGGTTGGTTGATTCAGACAAAATGCATACAGATTGAGCAGTCCCGGCTCGTCAAGATTCGTTTCCGGTTGCACTCGATACAACGGGTCCGCGCTCAACCACCGCCCAATGCGCGGATCGTAATAACGCGCCCCGAAATACTGCAGGCCCGTCTCCGAGTCGAGCTCCTTTCCGTTGAATCCAAAATGTTGCGGTAGGGTGGGGCGGTCGCCGGCAACGCGGTCGAACAGTTCTTCGCCGAAGGGAAGGTAGTCGATCTCCTCGCTGCGTTTGCCGGAGCGGTCGGTGACGAGGGCGGTCGAGCCGACGCGATCGATGTGGAAGAACTGGCGCACCGCGGGGCTGACGAATGCGATGGATCGTTCGTTTGTGTGATCAGCTGCCACGACTTCCGCTATAACCGCCAGGCGCTGGCCATCGACGTATACATGCTTCGTTCGGGAGATGACCTGTTCCCAGCAGGTGCCAGTGCGGCAGGGACCCTCGGCCGCCCGGCGCGCGAAGCGCGCGGTGTAATACGGGTTGACGTAGACCGTGGCGTCAGCACATCGCGTGCGGCCGCAGATGCCCGAGAGGAGCGTTTCCTTGCGGACGCGCTCTCCCGACGCATCGTACGTGTAGGTGGTCTCCGTCGGCAGCGCGGAGCCTTCTCGACGCGATGTTCGCAGGCGATTTTCGTCGTCCCATGCGTACGTCGCGCTGTGAGGCAGGCGTGGATCGCCTGCCTTGCGTGACGAACGCAGCATCGATCCGCGTGTGTCGTACGTGTAGCTATACGGTCCGATCGTTTCGGGTAAATTGGGCCGAGTGGAGCTCTTATATGTGTACGTCCAGTTCCGCGTCGGGTAATCGCGAAGGAGGAGCGAACCGCGCGTGCGAGTCACGGTCTGCCCCGTCAGATTGCCGACATCGTCATAGCCGTACGTTGCGCTGACCGACCACGCCGGGGCGCCCGCACGTGCTTCAGCAGCGCGGAACGAAAACGTAGTGAGACGATCGAGGTCATCATAGGAATAGGTCCGCTCCACCGGGCCGAGGAACGGCGTGGCCGCGCTGCCGCCGGGTCGCGTCTCCATGACCCGCTCGACATTTCCCATCTGATCGTAGGCGTGATCGAGTGATCGCAGCTCCTCGCCTCCCGGCGCTGTAATCGTCTCGACATCCAGCCAGCGCGTGGAAGGCTCGTAGCGGAAGCGAGTGATCACGCCATTGCCCGCGCGCACCTCGGTCCGCGAGCCGAATTCGTCGTAGTGAATCGCCGAAACGTACGGAATGCTCGCCGATCCCTTCGTCGCCGTCGCGCTTTTCACGCGCCCGCCGCCGTCGTATGTGTAGCGCAGACGCTCGGCGTCCGGCCATGAGAGAGAGAGCATCCGGCCGAAACTGTCGTAAACGAAGTTGGTGGTAAACGTACGCGGCGGACCCACCGTCGCGAGCTCGGTCGGCAACCGACGCGTGCTCTCGATCACCTCGCCTAGCGCGCCATACGACCGAAGCTCACCGCCCGAGGCATCGACAATCGAGCAGACTCGCCCGCGAATTCGGGATTGGCCGCGGCAGGTGAGGGCGCCGGCGCCGTCGCCATAGGTGAATCGGACCGCCGGCAATGAGCCGCCCGGATAGGAGACGGACACCAGACGGTTCGCCGTATAGCCGTAGACGATCTTCCGGCCGGCAGCGCGCAGCACGGGATCGGTTTTCTCCATGAGGCGGCCGTTGGAGTCGTAGACCATCTGAAGGCGGCCGGTGTCGGGCGTCGTGACCGCGGTCCGGCGTCCCGCGAGATCGTGTTCGAGGCTGGTGATGCGTTGGAGCGAGTCGCGCACTTCGACCAGCTCGCCGGTCGGCTGATAACGATACGTGGTCGTCAGTGGCCGCGTTCCAAGGTTTTGCACAACAGCCACGAGTCGCGCGGATGCGTCCATGTGCTCTTCGCGAATGCGATCCTCGGGGTCGGTTATCGTCGCGCGCAATGTCTTCATCCCCGCGGTGTGCGGATGATTCGCAATTTCGTGCACGGTTGTGGTCACGCGCGCCCCCGTCTCGCCCGGCTCCTCCGTTCGGATCGGACGATCGAGCACGTCGTAGATCCGGCGCGTCGGGAAGCGAGTGAGCTCGCGTTCATTCGCGGCGACTGCGGTGAGCGGCGCGCCCGCGGCTGCTGGACGGAAATGCGGCTGCGCCTGAAACTCGACCCGGCCCGCGGCGTCGAGCTCCACGCGCCCGCTCACGATGCGGCCGCGGACGCCTCCCACTGCCGCATCCGTCTGCCGCTGCAACTCACGGCCGAGAGAGTCGGCGTATTGCGCGATGCGAAGAACGGTGACATTCGCGCCGCCGGGGGCCTCGCAGCGAAGCCCGGGCGCAGGACTCGGCGACCGACCGTCGGCGCCGAGGATGGCCGCGCAGTTCGTGGTGACGACGCCGGCGGGCATGGCCGGGCCGGGAATCGAGTATTCGAACTTCGCGCTCTCGATTCCCGCCGCGAGCTCGTACGGACCGGCGACCGCGATCAGACGGCCGAACGTGTCGTACGTGCTGGTCTGCTTCTCGCCGTTCGCGTCGATCACTTCGGTGGGAACCTGGAAGCGGAGATCGTGCGTGGCTCTCGCGGAGAGAAGAAACGAATCGCGCGTTTCCTTCGCGAAAAGATGGATAGCTTCGTCCGGGACGTATTCGGCGCGATATCCCGTGCCGTCGCTCGACGCCGTCATGAAGCCCGTCGCCTCGTACTCGAAACGAAGCGTCGCCACTCTGGTGCCGGCGTTGTCCGCATGCGTGCGATGCGCGATGAGTCTTCCGCTCAGGTCGTACTCGCCCGCGCGGAAGCGCAGACGCGGCCCATCGCACTGCCACGCTCCGTCTCGATTCGTTGCCCCTCGCACTTCCACGCTGGTCGCCCGGTCGACGATGTTTGCCGCGAGGAGCTCCGGCCGCGTGTCGTAGGTGAAGAGCGCGCACAGGTCGTCGCTCGTGCCCTCGTCGCCTTCGTCCACCATCTGCAGAACGTTGCCGAATGCGTCGTGCTCGAGATATCGCTGTGCGGTTTCTTTCGTTGCCGCGCTCACGCGCTCGTGGAACCGCGTCATTTCGGCCACTGGTCGTGCGAACCACACTTCGCACGGTGCGCCCTGCGGCGAATCGCGCAGGCGCACGAGCGGCAGCACCAGCGCGTCGTTGCAGCTCGACTGCGCGGCGTGCCGTCGTTGCAACGCGTATTCGTTCGTCGTCTCGCGAAGCACGACTCTTCCTTCGCGGATCGCCGACCGTTTGATGAATCCCTGCAGGCGGTAGTCGCGGTTGAAGTACTCCCGCTCCTCGATGCGGCCGTCTCCGCGAGTGGAGCGGACGGTTCGGAAGCCGTAGAGCTCCCGCTCGAAGCGGTCGTAGTACGGATCCTCGTAGTCGAACGCATGCGTGATCGCGGCGGTCCGATATACGTCGGGATACGCCGGCTCCGGCCGCCACGTCGCCGTTGTCACAATCCACCTTGCCTCGGGGTCGTCTTCGGATGGAAGGCGCAACCGGTATTTCAGTTCGATCTGTCCGCCGAGCGGCTGATGGACGAACTGCAGCAGGTTCGCGCCGCCGAGGCGATTGCGTTGCACCTGAACGCCGCCGCCTGTTTCACCGCCGTTCCGCAGGACGCGATCGGTGAGACCGTCGCCGTCGGTGTCGTCGAGTCGCATCTCCACGTGACTGCGGCCGCTCGATCGCCCGTAACCTGCCGAAGCCGAGTAGCCGAAGAGCGTCACGCTGACGGATCCCTGCCAGGTGCGGGTCACCGAGCCGGAGAGCTCGAGCACGTCCGGCGTCCGCTCGATGACCTCGTTGAGGAACACGACGGGAGCTCCGAGACCGCTTCTCGATCCGGGAAACGTCGGCGGATTCGTCCAGCAGGGAACGGTGAGCACGTGCTCCGCTCCCCACGTCGTGCCCTGATTGAACCGGACGCGCAGCGTCGCCGCGGTCGTGCAGGGATCGGGAGCCTTGGAGACTTTGTCCGGAAGTCCGTCGCCATTGAGGTCCGCAAACGCGATCGACGACTGCGCAAGCGTTGCATCGTCGCTGCGACCTCCGCTGACGCCGCCGCCGAAACCGCCGGCCGTGCCGCTTGCGGAGCCTCCGATGCCGAAGCCTGTCGTCAGGTTGTCGGTCTGCGTGATGGATTGCGCCCTGGCCAATGGCCCAAGGCCGAGGAGGGCGGGGAGAGATGCTGCCGGATCATCCGTCATCTCGATGTTTCCCCAGTTTTCCGGCTCGCCGAGACGCGTGCCGAGGTTGAGCTGAACGATCATCCGCGTCCCCGAAAGGTCGTCGTCGCCGTGGACCACGTCGGGCAGACCGTCTCCGTTGACGTCGAGCCGGTCGACGACCGTGTTCGAGATTCCCGCGAGAGCATGGAGGCCGAAGTTCAGGTGCATCGTTCCGATCGATTTGATCGTTCCGCCGGGTCCGGGCTCGAGATACATCGCGCCCGCGCCGCCGCTGATGCCGAAGCCGATCGTCGTGGTGAGGGTGTCTCGCACCGCGTCGAACATCAGAAGCTGCGGGTCGGTCGCGATCCGGCGGTTCAATCCGCCGAGCGTTGCGCCGCCTGGATCGACGCTGTCGACCACCTGGTCTCCGTTCCAGTCCTGTAGCTCGAGGTCCGTCCACGTCGTTCCGATGGCTCCCTGGATCGAAGGCTTCGCGCTCCAGTCGGCCCCGAGGAACTTGCCGATCGGCAGCTCGACTCCGGCGAAGACGCTCAATCCGAGGCTCCAGCTCCGCCGCAGGTCGCCGTCGACGATGCCCTTTCTGTTGTGCGGGGCTGAGATGTTGAGCGTTGGATGCGTGTGGTCTTTGCAGATGCGCGCAATCGGATCGGAACCGACGTAGCAATCGGTTTCATCGTTCGCCTGGGGTGCGGCGAAACGCCGCATCGACCGGCCACAGCGTCCTTCCGGACTGAGGTCGATCGCGTCTCCCGTGCAGTCCGAGGGCACGACCGGGTCGTCCGGACAGCCGTCGATCACTTCGCCGGCGTCGAAGTCCTCGGCGGCAAAGGGGCAGCGGTCCGTTTGTGAGAGTCCGTCGCCATCGGGATCGTCCTGAGAAGAATCCGTGAACGGAGAGAAGCCGCCGGGACAGTTGGGGCCCGTGCAGGGCGTCTCGCAGTCGCGCGGTCCGATGCAGACTTTTTCCTCGTTGCCGTTGAACTGGCCGTAGAAGAAGCCGTGATGGCCGCCCGCATACGGTTCCTGGGAGTACGGCACTTCGCCGATCAATCCCGGCAATGGCTCGGAGATGCCGAGATACCGCCCGCCGCCGAACACCGCCGTCAGGAGATTCACCGGCGCTTCCACGGGTGGACTGCCGGGGTTCGTGAGATCGGCGGAAAGGTTGATTCTCGTGAGCTCCGCGAATCCCGCTTCGGTGTAACCGCGGACGTAATAAAGACCGTTTCTTGGTAGCGTGACGGAGCGCTTGAACGAATCGGAACCGGAAGGCACCGTGAGCGCGTCGATGACCGTGAAGTCGTCGCTCAGCACCGTCACGATGAACGGTTTCCGCAGTTCGGTCACGCCCAGGTTAAGATCGAGCACCGCGCCGTCCGCGGCGCGAAATGCCGTGAGCTGCCGCGCGGGATGCACGCGGAACAGGACCGGCGGCCGTTCGAGCCAGGGCTGTTCCGCGTCGATGAAGTCGACGTTCCCCGTCGCATGCAGCCGTTGCTGCGTGCTCGAGAACGGCTTCGTCTCGATGTCTTCGAGCGAAACGATGTCGAGGAGCGGTTTCCATCGGATCGCTTCCGGAGGAATCTCGAAGCCGTTTTCGCCGTCGACTTCGAAGAGCAGGCGCGTCGGCTGATAGATTCGGGGCGCCTTCCAGTACTCGACGCTGAGACCTCCGCGATTCTCCCAGGGACCGATCGTGCAGCGGCCAACGTGATGACGTGCGATCTCGAGCGCTCGGAGCGCCGGTTCCTCGGAGCTGAACTCTCGGATGCGCTGCTGTCCATCGGTCAGCGTCCAGCGCCCCTCTTCCGGAACGATCCGGAGGTCGCTCGGACGGTACGTGAGACATTCCTCCGTTCCGAGATTTGTCGCGATTCGGGAGTTGCCCGTCCAGAACCGCATGACGGAATCGGGGGTGTTGCGGATCAGGCAGTACCCGGTGTGTCGTCGTGCGACCGCGAGAGCCTGGTTCGCCTGGACTTCGGTGAGAACGAGCGCGACGACTTCGGTTCCGTCCGTCACCTGGAACGCGGGAATTCCCGGAGCGGGCTCGACGCGAAGATCCTGCGTTTGGTACGTCCAACACATGTCGCCGGGTAGCTGTGTCTCGACCCACGGTACGAACGGCGAGGGGAGGGATACGGTGAGAGACTGCTCTTCGTCGACCGCATCGGCGGTGAAAACCCTTTCGGCGAGAATCGTTCCCAGCGGACAGACGCTGCCGTCGTCGGCATGCACGCTCTCGAGCGATTCGCAGCGGATCCGCACGTGGACCGGTGTTCCGGTGGGAGCGAGCTTGCGAACTACGCCCGTGATTCGATTCGGACTCACCTCCGTGAACGGCGGGTCAGTAAACGGAGGCTCGGGAATTCTGGTACGCCTTCGCGGCTGATGGCTCAACGGCGGCAGAAGGCGCCAGTAGGCATCGCGAGGCAGCTCGGAGAGCCGGAAGTCTTCGGGGAACCGGTAGACGTAGGCAGGATGGCCGGTCGGGCCGAGATGCCGCAGGTCCGGGCGCACGCATGGCTCGCCGCCTGCGGCCAGGGGGCACACCTCGGTGTAGACGATCTGCCATTCGATCTCGATCTCGTCGAGCAGCGTTCCTGCGCCGTCGATCGAAACGTGGTTTCCGGTATCCACGACGAGGAGGAATGACTCGCCGAAGCTCACGCGAAACGCCGCGTTGTCGGCGATCGTGCGCCATGCCAGCGAGGGCGGCGGGAGCGACACCGTGCTGACTCTCTCGGTGCCGTCTTCCCCGCGCGGATTCTTGACGCGCAGCAGCGTCACCGTAACGCCGTCGCCGCTGCCGGCGTGGCGGCGGCGGGCCCGCGCGTACATCGCGATCGCTCCGTCGTGCTGCGCGTCCCAGCGGATGACCGGATCGAGCGGATACATCTCTTTCGCGAGCTCGGGATCCGCCGCGAGCCGTTGCCGTAAGGCAGTGAAGCGATTCTTCGGCTCAACCGGCGCGATCGGCTCTTGCGGCGATGGCCTGACCGCACGGCGCCTTCGGGGCGACGGCTCCTGGAGCGCATTCTTCACGAGCAGGATTGCGCTCGCTTCGCGAGGCTCGATCGAGGCGCGTTTCGGTGCATGTTCGCTCAGCTTGTCGTCGACGAAGCACAGTGCGCGGGGAGTCGTGCAGGCCTGCATTCCGTCGCCGCACACGCCCGCCGCCGACGGAGGATTGCCGTCGCGGCAGGTACGCGGAAGACCTCGCAGGAATCGGTCGCCTCCGACCAGGTCGGGGATGCCGTCGCCGTCGGCATCGGTCAGAACCGAATTCGCGCCCGACTTCCGCAGCGACATGCTGGCGCCTCCGCTGATCGAAACAGGTCCCGCGGGACAGGCGACGTCCACGCCGAGCTGGCCACCCCATTCGTCTTCGCTTCCGAGGTTCATGGCGCGGTCCGTCGAGAGAGAGCCGGCCCACCCGCCCGATTGTCCGAGGGCAACGACGAGGCCCGAAGGAGTCGTCCATGCGCGGTCCGGCACCCGGTCTCCGTTCACATCGATCAGCTGCACCTGAGGAGACGGATC
>DASYGV010000002.1:0-3986 GCA_035999335.1 Thermoanaerobaculia bacterium
TGTGGCGCGAGCTGGAGCCGCCGCTGTCGTGGCTCGGTACGTCCGCGTCCCGCGCTCTCGCATCACGTCACGCCGTCGATCACAACTTCACGGCCATCGAGATGGGCTCGGCCGCGAAGCCGTTCTGGGCGACGGCGGCGCTGACCGTGCACCCGACACTCGACCGCATGCTCCTCGTCCGAAACGGAGACTGCGATCACATCGCGAACGAAAGATGCTACGAGCGGGAAATGTTCGGCGTGCAGATCGCGACGAAAGGCTGGCAGGTCTCGCCGGTCGCGCGGTGGGTCGATTTCAACACGTATCTCGCTGCATCCGACAATCGCTATCACACGCGCCTCGGATTCTTGGGCCTCGCAAAAGAAAGCGGCAACGGCATCGCCAACGACGGCAGAGGCTCCTCCAGCAACGGACGCGAGTCGCTCACTGGGGGACGCACGCCGTGGAATCGCTATCCCGCGCTTGCCGATTCGACCGAGCACTCGCGCGACCGCGCGAATCACGTCGCGAAACTTCACCAGCAGCCGATGGCGATGCGGATGCGCGACCTCTTCGGCGCGGCAACCGGCGCGCCACCGCCTGAAGGCGACACGCGTCGCCATCTCCTCTCGTTCTGGTCTGGCGACGAGCGCGACAACCTACGCACGTCTGATGGCCTCGAGCCGATGGCCGCGGTCAGCCCCGAAGCGGTCGACCTCCGACTCGCGGGCATCACGGATACGCGCGAGCTCATCGCGGTCCTTCTGGGAGGTGCGTCGAGCCGCTGGTCGAACATCGCAGCGGCGACGGCGTTCTCTTCGTGGGCAATGCGCCGGCCGATCGTCGCGCACATCGTCGCGCGAAACAATGCGGCGGTCGCGTTGCCGTCCCGCACCGCCGCGTTCGACGAGCGCGCGGTCGCTGCCGCCGGCAAACTCGAGAACGGTCTGCGGCGTGTGATCCGGGACGGAACTGCGATGGCGATCCGCGACCGCGTCGCGCCGCTCGATCGGCGTTACGACGTCTACGCCAAGACCGGAACGCTCGTGACGATCGACCCGAATCGCCCGACGTCGCGCATTCTCATGGTCATCGTCGCGCGCGACGCGGACGGAAAAATCCGGAATGCGATTACGCTGTCGTTCGTGGCCGAGCGATCGTCGACCGGTTTTGCGACAGCGCAAGTCGGCCGATTCGTCGAGCGGTATGAATCGGAGCTGGTGCGGCTGCTCGAAGCAGAAGGAGCGGGACAGTAGCGGATGGCGCCTTTCTTCAAAAAGAAATTCGAGGGCGGCATCGCGAAAGACGCGCGATGCCCCGTCTGCGGCGGAAGAGTGTTTTACCGTGTTCCGCTCGGCCGCGCGGACGCGTGGTATCGGCAGCTCGAAGGCCAGCCGCAGTGGAAGCGGTTCCGCGGGCTGCCGGAAAACGCCGGCGTTGCGTTCTCCGAGCCGCGGCTCGAATGGGACCAGCCGACCTTCGATCACGCCGACAAGTTCACCGAGCACGTCCGCTGCGGCTCATGCGCCTCTCTCCTTCCACCGCAGTTCCTCGATGAGGGGAAGTCGCGCGTTCTTCTCATCACCGCTGGCATGCCCCAGGCGGGCAAGACGACGTGGCTGAAGTGCCTCTTCAGCCCCGCGCAGAAAAAACATCTCATCGTCGACTCGACCACTTTGATCAGCCGCGACCCGTACTACTACATCGAGCCGTACACGATCGCGAATCCCGATCCGCGCACGGCCGTCCCGATCCTCCTGCACGGCATGAAGCTGCAGTTCCAGCGCAAGACGATCCAGATCGCGGGGATCGACATCAAGGGCGAGGTGTTCCATCAGCGGACGAGCACGCCCGACAAGTACATGCGCGTCCTCGACATCCTGAAGAACCTCCGCTCGATGACGTTCGCGGAGCTGTTCGTGATGTTCGTCGTACCGTTCGATCCGACGCGGACTCGCCAGAACATCGGGCAGCTCACCGCGCATCTCACGCATCAGCCGGGATCGCGCGGCACGTGGCAAGGCGTCATCTGGACGCACCTGGATCACGCGCAGCTCCGGACCGAATCAGGCCTTCTCGATTTTCTGCAGAGCAGCGAACCGGCTGTCGCTCTGGCCCGCCGGGTCATCGCGGGGACGGAAGATCCGTTCGACAGCAAGTTCGTCGACGCCGCGTCGGAGATCGAGCGCCTCGTGCAGAAGAAGCAGAACTGGACCGCACACCTCGATGTGCTGGAGAGTCTGACCTGGTTGCTGTACCGGATCATGGTCGCGTATCACGCGGTTCCCGTGCGGTTGCGCACCAGCAACGTCGAGTTCTATTACACCGGCGTCGGCTCCGTGCTCGTGAAGCAGTGCATGCGCCTCGCTTCGGCGTTGTTCGCTGCATGGGACGGCGCGGGCCGCGGAGACTTCGCGCCGATGATCCGCGAGTCGATGATGCCCGGAACGGAATTACAGTTTCCGGTGCTGCCGTGCGGCATCGAGTTTCTGCACGACAGCGCCGAGGATGGGCAGCCGCGGGATGGCCTTGGCGATGAAAATGACGGGCTGCCGGTCTGGGGCGATCTGCTGCTGCTCGAGATTTTGAGGCGACATGGCTGAGACCGACCCGAGCGACGACGCGGGCCCTTTCCGCGAGCTTCACGGCGAGTACGTCGAGAACGCCGGACAGGTGTTGAACCTGCGCGAATACCTCGACTACTTCGAGCCGCTGGGCAGTGCGCTCTCGCGTCTTCCGAACGGAACGGGCGGGCCGTTCCTCCATCACTTCACCGACAGCGGCGGCCGCACGGTCGGCTCCCTCGGATGGGTAGTCAGCGCCGCGGCGAAACGCTTCGGCGGATGGAAGCTGTGGGGAATGTGGTCCAACCGGACGATGCCGGCGGTCGCGCTTCCGCTCTTCTGGCCCGAGCTGTCGGATCCGGAGCAGGTCTCCGATTGGGTCGGCCGCGCGAACGAGGACTCGGCACGTCTCCTCAGCAGCGACCGATGGCCCGAGCTCCTCGACGAAGTAACGACGACGCGCCTGCACGAGAGCGCATTTCGCGACCTGTTGAAAGCGGAGCTCGAACGCGCGTACGCCGTACCGCCTCCCCATCGCCACCCGATCGAAGTCGAGCTCACGTCGTGGACGCTCGATCTCCTTCCGTGGCTCTATCTCCTCGGGCCGGTCGATCCGGCGGCGGCGCAACTCCAGCCGAACCGGTTCAACGGTGCGGGCTATCAGTACATCTTGTCCGATCATGTGCCGCCTCGCGCGGACGCCGAGGTCCGACGCGAGATCGAGACGATGGTCGACAGTGCTGCGACGGACGCGCTGGCCGGATGGCGAATGGCCAACGAGCTGCGCGTACGGCGCGGCCGGCCAAAGCGCGTCGAATCGCACTCGCCGCGTCGCGAAAAACGGCCAGTGGAGGTCAACGACATGGGCTCACAACAAAAACCGAAGCGCGTGGCGTTGTGGCGGTCGATGTGGAGCGAGGCCGTCTCCCTTGCCGGCGCCGTCGGGAAGCCGCTTTACCGCTTCGCGGTCCTCGGTCTGCTCGCGTGGATCGCGATCAACGTACACCTCATCCGCAAGGCGACCGTTCCGCAGCCTCCGGCAGCATCGACGACCACCACAAGCCCGAACGATCCGAGTCCTGCTCCCGTATTCGAAGCCGAGCTCACCCCGGAACGCACCCGCCGCATCGGCGCGGCGCTCGCAAGCCGCCCGCCGAGAAACATCCGCGTGTCCGATGCGGTCCTGAGCGACATCGCCCGCGGCGACACCGACGCCAGCGCCAAACTGTCGCGCGTCGCGATCGAGATTTTTCTGCGCACCAACGGCTGCTTTGCGCGCACGGAAACGGTGGATGGCAAGTTCTCCACCGCCGAGGCGCGAGCGATCCGAAATTGCGCAACGCTTCAGGATGAACGGCTGATGACCAGCGGCATCGAGCCGGACCCCTCGCGCGCAATCGAGTGGCTCGAGCGGACGGTTTCGGACTAGGGGGCGCGGGGGTT
>DASYGV010000051.1:0-27340 GCA_035999335.1 Thermoanaerobaculia bacterium
CGCTTTCCCATGCGTACGATCAGAAAGCGGAGGCGTTGCCTCCGCACTCCACATCACCGCGACCTCCGCAGGAGCGACAGAAAAAACGGCACGCCGAGGATTGCCGTGAACGCGCCGATCGGTAGCTCCGCGCTGGTCACCAGCGTGCGCGAGAGCGCGTCCGCCGCGACGACCAGCGTGGCGCCGCCGAGGGCGCAGAGCGGGAGGAGGAACCGAAAGTCGCGGCGCCAGATCAAGCGAATGAGATGCGGAACGAGCAACCCGACGAAGCCGATGATGCCGCTCACCGCGACTGCCGCACCGGTGATGATCGACGCGACGCCGAAGCCGATCAGCTTCACTCGCTCCACTTCCACCCCGCGCGCCTTCGCGTCCTCCTCGCCGAACGCGAGGAGGCGCAGGTCGTTCGCGAAGAACGCGAGCACGATCATCGCCGTCACCAGCAGCGACGAGAGCAGGATCACGTCCGTCCACGTCGCGCCGAAGACCGTGCCCATCATCCAGCGCAGCGCCGCCGTGAGATCGGCCTCGCGCGAAAGCGCGAATGAGATCAGAATCACCGCGGAGAAGAACGCGTTCAGCACGAGCCCCGAGATCAGCAGTCGCGTCGGGTCGGTGTGATCGCGTCGGCGCGCGAGGAGAAACACCGCGGCGGTCGCGCCGCACGCTCCGAGGAACGCGACCAGCGGCACGACGCCCGGGAAGCGCGCGAGACGCAACGCCGTCGCGATCGCGGCGCCCGCCGCCGCGCCGCCGGAGACGCCGAGGATGAACGGATCGGCGAGCGCGTTGCGAAGCAGGGTCTGGAACGTCACGCCCGCGACGGCGAGCGTCGCGCCGATGGCCGCGGCGAGCAGCACGCGCGGCAGGCGAATGCGCAGCAGGATCGTGCGCGCGGTGTCGTCATTCCACGAGACACGCGTCGCGCCGAAGGACACGGCCAGAATCAGCACGAACGCGAAAAGCAGCGTCAGAACGAGGACCGGCCGGACTAGGTCGTGGCGGGACACGGCTGGAAGATAGACCAGTCCAGCGTCGCGAGGAACGATTCATCCGGCGGCTGCACGGTTTTGAACGTGAACGCGAACTGCGAAGGACCGTTCTCCTCGAGATGTGCGAGCCGCTTCTTCATCTCGTCGATGCTCGGGATGTGGCCCGCGGGCACCCACCACAGCGCGAGAAACGCGCCCTCGAATTTCTCGAACCACTCGTGCCGCCCGCGCAACAACTCCGTGTGCGCCGTGCGATACGTGAAGTCCTTCAATGCTTCGACGCTCTCCCACACCGACATGTTCACGAGCAGACGCTCGTCTTCGTACGGGCGGAGATAACTTGACGGACCGACATCGGACTTCAGTCTCCACACGAACCCGGGTGCCGAGTCGGCGAGCGCGTTGATCTCGTCGAGCCGGCTCACGAATCCGTGCATCATCTCGTCGTCGAGCGGCGCGCGGACGCGGCCGATGTTCACTTGAGCGAGGTGATAACGCTTCATGGCGCGTCCAGTATCGCATTCAGCACCTTCGCCGCCTCGACCATGCGCGGGCCCGGACGCTGAAAGATGTCTTCATTCACCGAAACGACACGCATGTGCAAACCCGGCGCGCGCTTCACCAGCGCATCCACCTGCTGCGGCGTCACCGCGCCGCGCGGATAGAGAAGAATGTCCGGCGGCGATGCAACGAGAGACTCGAGCGAGTACTGCGGCCAGCCGTTGATCTCCACCGCATTGCGCGCGCCGGTGAGCGCGAAGAGGTCGTCGGTGAAGGTGGCGCGCCCGGCGACGTAAAGCGGATCGGTCCACACCGCGAACAACACGCGCGGCGCGTTCGCGCGCGCGCGCTTCTGCGCGGCCACGGCGCGCTCGAGCTCGCGCACCGCGTCGTCGGTCCGCGGCGCGTCGAGCAACTCGCCGAGCTTGCGCATCGCCGTCGGGATCTCTTGCAGACGATCGGTGCGGATGACGAACAGCGGAATGTTCGCGGCGCCCAGCGCCGGCGCGAGGTTCGGATGATTCCCCTCGGTGGACGCGAACACGATGTCCGGCTTCAGTGCGACGATCTTCTCGATGTTCGGCTGCATGCCGCCGACCTTCGGCAGTTTCTTCGCGGCCTCGGGGTAATTGGAGAAATCATCGGCGCCGACGATCCGCTCGCCCGCGCCGAGGGCGAAGATCATCTCCGTGAGATTCGGCGCGAGCGTGACGACGCGGCGGATCTCGCGGGGCACCGCGACAGGGCGGTTGAGATCGTCGGAGGTTGTTGCGGCGGGTTGCTCGGTGCAGGCGGCCAGTAGGACGAGATAGGACAGATAGGACCCATAGGTCCTATTCGTCCTCTTCGTCCTATAAACAAAAACCGCGGCCGAAGCCGCGGTCGCCCAAAGCAGTGCGAGAAGCGTCAGGACTCACCGCCCTCGTCGTCATCGAGATCGTTGTTCACGCCGAGGCGCATGCAGGCGGCGGAGTACATCTGCTTCGATGCATTGATCGCCGACTGGAGCTCGGCGATGCGATCCTTCACCTTCGCCAGCTCTTCCTCGATCTGATCCTTCAGATCGTTGATCTCCTGCTTCGTCACCTGAAGCGTCGTCTCGTAAAACTTCCGCTGCTGGTCGGTCAGAACCGGCATCTCATTCCTCCGTCATGAGTCGGCAGTCGCCAACGGCAAACTGCCAACTGGATGTGATCATAGCTTGAACTCGATCGGCACGGTCACCCACGACCGCACGCGCACGCCGTCCAATGATGCCGGCGCGAATGCCGAGCGTCGCATTGTCTGCACGGCCGCCTCGTTGAGGCCGACGGGTGCGTTGACTCCACGGATCACGCGCACATCGAGGACCGCTCCGGTCTCGGACACGAGCACGCTGGTGATGACCGTGCCCTGCGCGCGCTGTGCGCGGGCGAGCGGCGGATAAGTCACCGTACCGCGGCGCGTCAGCCGCGGCGGCGTCAGGCCCGGGGTGCCGGCCGCAACGAGATCCCCTTCGCGGACGCGCACTGCCGGCTGTTGCGGCGCGGGAGCCGGCGCTTCGGTCGCGGTGGCCGGCTGCACCGGCTGCGGCGCGGGACGAGTCTCCACGGGAGCGGGCACCGGGGCGGGAACATCTTCGACAGGCGTCGGCACCGGACGCGCGGGCGCGGTCGTCTGCGTCGTCGCCGTCTGCGGTTGTTGCTGGTTGCGCGATTGCGCTTCCAGCCGGGCGCGTTCCGCGGCGATGCGCCGGGCCACTTCCTGATCGACGAGCGACGGATCGAGCGCCGTCTGCGTCGTACCGCTCGTCGCGGTTGGAACAAGTGCGCTCGCGGACGTGTCCGTGGTCGCCGGGACGATCGTCTGCGTCGCGGCGGAAGTCGCCGGCGCGATCGTGCTCGATGCGGTCGTCGCTGGCTGGTCGCCTTTGCCGCGCATCCACAGGAAGGCCGCGGCGCCGCCGCCGATCAGAACCGCGCCGACGATCGCGATCAACAGGATCGGAGACTTCCCTTTTTTCGGCTCCTCGAACGCGACTGGCGCGGCGTGTGAGGGTGCGGGTGCATGTGCGGGGGCGTGCGCGGCAGCCATCGGCGGCGCGACGACGTGCGCGGCGGCAACAGGAGCGGGCGCGGACGGCGGAGGCGGCGCGGGTGCCGGAACCGGCGCGATCGGCAACGGCGTATCGATCATCGTCTGCGCGGAATCGAACACGTCCACCTCGGGGCTCGAGAGGCGGTGCATGTAGATCGCGAGGTCGGCGCTGGTCGGCGTCGGCTTGAACGAATAGAGGATCGCGTCGAGGTCGCGGGCCATCTCGCCCGCGGTTTGATAGCGGTTGGTCGGATCCTTCTGCAGCGCCTTGATGACGATCTTGTCGATCTCCGGCGTCACCTCGTCGTTGTGGAGCGACGGCGGCTGCACGCGCGCCTCACGCACCTGCTCGAGGATCGACAACTCGTTGTCGCCGGTGAAGAGCTTGCGGTTCGTGAGCATCTCGAACAGCACCGTCGCCAGCGCGAAGATGTCGCTGCGGCGGTCGATGCTGCGGCCCCAGGCCTGCTCGGGCGACATGTACTGCAGCTTGCCTTTGAGCGCGCCGGCCTGCGTGTGCGACGCTTTCGACGCCGCCTTTGCGATGCCGAAGTCGCACAGCTTGATGTCGCCTTCCTGCGAGACGAGCACGTTCTGCGGCGAGACGTCGCGGTGAACGAGACCCATCTCCTTCTCTTCGAAATCCTTCTTGCGGTGCGCGTAGTCGAGCGCGGAGGCGAGCTTCGACGCGATGAACAGCGCCAGCTCGACCGTCATTGCGTGCCCGCGCTCTTCGCCGCGGCGCAGGATCGTCTTCAGGTCGTACCCATCGATGTACTCCATCGCGATGTAGTACGAGGTCTGGATTTTTCCGAGGTCGTAGATGTGGATGATGTTGTTGTGGTTGAGCTGCGCAGCCAGCTTCGCTTCATCGACGAACATCTCGATGAAGTCCTGGTTGTCGGAGAGATGCGGAAGGATCTTCTTGATCGCGACGATCTTCTGGAACCCTTCCACGCCGCGCATCCGCGCCTTCCACACCTCGGCCATGCCGCCCGTGGCGATCTTCTCGGTCAGAAGGTATTGACCGAACTTCACGCCGTCGACCGGCTCATCGTCGGCGGACTTCGGGGCATCCGGCACGGCCTGCGGAAACACCGGCTGCGACACCGGCACGCGATCCGGCGACTCCGCCGGCGGAACATACGCCTTCATCTTCTCCGTGCTGAAGCGCTGTTCCGGCGGTGCGGCGGGAGGAGGAGGTGTCGGCGCAGGCGAGACGTTCGGGCGTGGCGTTGCGACCGTGCCGGTGTTCTTGCGCGAGAGTCCCGACAGAGTGTCGGAAAGCATCTTGTCGAACTCGGCCGAACCGCTCGTGGTGGTGGTGCGTGGCTTCTGCTGTTGTGGCGCAGCGGGGGTGGGTGTCGGCGTAGGGGTGTTGACCATCGTCGGCGCGGCCTCGCGACGCTTCGGCATCATTCCGCCGAGAGTGTCGGAGAGCATCTTGTCGACGTCGGCGCTCGACGTGCGGCCGGTGCCGGGGGACGTCGTCTTGCGCACGATCGGCTTCTCTTCCTCGAGAAGGTCGCCGAAGATCTCGTTCGAGGTCAGCTTGGTCGTGACGGTCGAGGCCGAGACGCCGAGCATCTGCTGCACCTTTCCGAGAAACTCGACCTCGGAGTAGGGCTTCGGGAGGATGTCGGAGGCGCCGACGCGCTGCGCGTCCTGCTTCGGACTCTTGCCGTTGTAGCCGGAGACCGTGAGCAGGATCGGCGTTTCCTGAAGAGGCTTGCGGCCGCGGATCGCGCGAATCAGCTCGGTCGTGCTGATCTTCGGAACCACCGAGGACAGGACGATGAGCCGAGGCTGATCGCCGTCGAGCGCGCGCATTGCCTCCTCGCCGTCCTTCGCAAACGTCGGGTTGAACGGCTGACCCGACAGCGCCTGCTTCACGCGGTCGGTGTAGCGTGGCTCGTACTCCACAACGAGAATGTTTTCAGACATGTGTGGCTCGATTGGCCTCTGGGGGATTGTAGGCTGGCAATTCTGGCACAATCAGTTGCTGGTTGCGAGTTGCGAGTTGCGCGTGCCGGGAGCTTCTCGCAACCCGCGACCCGCAACTCGCAACCAACCTGCGACGGCGCTTGCTTTTCGGAAAGGACTTCCCCCATACTGCGTCTGCACCTCGCGCGACGATTAAGCGTAAGGCATTCCGCAAGCGTTGAGAGTTGACTCTCCGCCCCGACCTCGTCGGATTCCGGGACTCGCAGGTGAAAGCTCATTAGGGTTTGATTGAGTTCGAATGACACCAGAAGATCGCACTCCGCGTAAGCGGCGTCGTCGCAGACGCCGCCCGGGCGGTGCCGGACCCGAGGGCCAGCCCTCGAACGGCCATCGTCCGGAACCAGGAAACGAAGCACAGCCCTCCGGCCAGTACCGCGGCGGAGGAGGGGGCGGTGGCCAACAACGGCGCCGTCGCCGCTCGCGTCGGGGAGGAAGCGGCGGAGGCCGCTCCGATCGCCCGATGGCGCAGGAGAACGGCTCGTCCGCTCCGATCGACATCGCGCCCGGCGAGCTCGTCCCCGCCAGCGGCGTACTGTTCATCAAGCAGAACGGTGCCGGCCTCCTCGTCGACCCCGCGAACAGCTATCACCCGCAGCCGGGCGATCCGATCGTTCCACGCTCCACCGTCGAGCGCCTGCATCTGCAGGCGGGTCTCATGCTCGGCGGTCAGGCGCGCCGGACCGGGAACGGCCTGGAGTTCGTCGGTCTCGAGTCCATCGAAGGACTGCCGCTCGAGGAGTACCGCGAGTCGCGCCGTCCCTTCTCCGAGCTGATCTCGATCGATCCGAACGACGTGTTCAAGCTCGAGACCGAGCCGGAGCGCCTCACCACGCGCGTCCTCGACCTCCTCGCGCCCCTAGGCAAAGGACAGCGCTGCCTCATCGTCGCGCCGCCGAAGGCCGGCAAGACGACGCTGCTGAAAGACATCGCCCACGGCATCAACCTGAATCACCCCGACGTGATCCTGTTCGTCCTGCTCGTCGACGAGCGCCCCGAGGAAGTCACGGACTTCCGGCGCTCGGTCGAGAAGGGCGAAGTCGTCGCCTCGAGCTCCGATGAAACCGCCGACAGTCACATCCATCTCGCCGAGATCATCCTCGAGCGCGCGCGCCGTCTGGTGGAAACGAAGAAAGACGTCGTCATCCTCTGCGACTCGATCACGCGCATGTCGCGCGCGTACAACAACGAACAGCGCGGCTCCGGCAAAATCCTCTCCGGCGGCATCGACGCACGCACGATGGAGAAGCCGCGGCGCTTCTTCGGCGCCGCGCGCAACGCCGAGGACTGGGGCTCGCTGACGATCATCGCCACGGCGCTCGTCGACACCGGCTCGCGCATGGACGAGGTCATCTTCCAGGAGTTCAAAGGCACCGGGAACACGGAGATCGTCCTCGACCGCGGTCTGTTTGAGAGACGCATCTTCCCGGCCATGAACATCGCCCAGTCCGGGACGCGCAAGGAGGAGAAGCTCCTGCCGCCGACGACGCTCGCGAAGATTCACACCCTTCGCAGAGCGCTGGCCGGAACGGATCCGATGACGGCGATGAAGATGTTGCTCGAACGGTTGCAGAAGTTCTCGAGCAACGAGGCGTTCCTGAAGAGTTTCTGACGCGGCGGCCGCTCGCGGCGCCGCGTTGTTTTTTTGCTTCAACCATCAGGTTCGGAAGACTCCGGGAAAGATGACGGAGAACCAGCAAACTCCCTACAAGGGCTTTACCGTTCGTCCGCTTTACGCGGGACCGTACCTGGAGTACCGTATCGCAACGCACAAACCCTTCACGCGCGTCTTCGTCCGACCGCGCGAAAATTCAGCGTTACCAGATCCACAGGAGGATTGAATGTCCGATCCGCAGAACCGCTCATTCCCGAGGTTCTTTCTGGTCATGGCCTGCGTGCTCGTCACGCTCGCTCCGGCCGCGCTAGCCCAGACGACCACCGGCAACATCGCCGGCTCGGTGACCGCGAGTGGCGACGCACTCCCCGGCGTGACCATCGAGGCAATTCACACGCCGACCGGCACGCGTTATGACTCCGTCAGCGGTGCCAACGGCCGGTACCTGATTCCGAACGCCCGCGTCGGCGGACCGTATCGGGTCACGGCCACGCTCGAAGGTTTCAGTCCCTTCGAAGCGAAAAACGTCCAGGTCCCCCTCGGCCAAACTGTCGAAGTGCCGGTGAACCTCGCGTTGGCCACGGTCAGCGAGGCCATCACCGTCACGGCGACGACCGACCAGATCATCAATCCGAACCGCACCGGCTCCTCGACCGCCGTTTCGGAAGACGCGATCGAGACGCTTCCCACGGTCAACCGGCAGCTCCAGGATTTCGCGCGCACGAACCCGTACTTCAACACCAGCCTCACCGGTGACGGTACGTTCATGTTCGTCGCCGGCCGCAACAACCGTTACAACAACATCCAGATCGACGGCGCCGTGAACAACGACCTGTTCGGACTGTCGGCGTCCGGCACTCCGGGCGGCGGCGCGGGCACGCAGCCGGTGTCGCTCGACGCGATTCAGGAGATCCAGCTCCTGGTCTCGCCGTACGACGTGCGCCAGAGCGGCTTCACGGGCGGCGGGATGAACGCGGTCACGCGCTCCGGAACGAATGATTTCGAAGGCTCGTTCTTCGCCACGCAGCGCAACCTCGACTACATCGGCGACAGCGACACGCTGGGGGCTCTCCCCGAGTTCGACCAGACCCAGTACGGCGGTCGCCTCGGCGGCCGCATCATCAGGGACCGTCTGTTCTTCTTCGTCAGCGGCGAGGAAAACAGCCGCGAGCAGCCCGACGGCACGCGCGCGTGCAACGACGCGGCCGAGTGCGCGTCGATCGCCGCTGCGCGCACCGCCAACTCCGCCGCGTTCCCGGGCGTCTACACCGCCAACCCGGCCGCATGGGAAATCGCGGACTTCCTCCGCACCCGGTACGGCTACGATTCGGGCGAGCTCGGCGACATCGTCTTCGAGACCAAGAGCACGCTGTTCTTCGGCCGCATCGACGCGAACGTCAACTCCTCGAACAACCTGACCCTGCGCCACAACTACGTCGATGGCACCAACGTCAATACGCCGTCGAGCTTCACCCGCAGCAACACCCGCTTCTACTTCCCCAACAACGTCTATCTCTTCCCGAGCAAGACCAACTCGACCGTCGCCCAGCTCAATACCGTGATCAACGCGAACATGTACAACGAGGGACGCATCGGCTATCAGACGATCAAGGAGCATCGCGAGATCCCGGGCGACCTCTTCCCGACGATCGAGATCGGCTCCGCGCAGCGCAGCGGCCCGATCCAGACGGGCATCGAGCGTTTCTCAGGCGCCAACGCGCTGGATCAGAAGATCCTCGAGCTCACCGACGACTTCACCTGGGTCATGGGCAATCACAACCTGGTGATCGGCACCAGCAACCAGATGTTCGAGTTCAGCAACCTGTTCATCCAGGACTTCTACGGCTACTACCTGTTCCCCGACTTCGCCGCGCTGCAGGCCGGAACGCCGAGCCAGTACAGCATCGGTTTCGCGACGGGCTCCGACCCGAAACGTCCGACGCAGTTCGAAGCCGCGCAGTACAGCCTCTACGCCAGCGATCAGTGGCGCGTCGGTAACGGCCTGACGCTGACTCTCGGACTGCGTGCCGACAAACCCAAGTTCGCCACTACGCCGTCGTTCAACGCGGCCGTGCAGACCGCGCTCGGCTTCAACACCTCCGACGTTCCGGCCGAAGAGATCACCTGGGAGCCGCGCGTTGGCTTCAACTGGGACATCAACGGCGCGGGCAAGCAGCAGCTCCGCGGCGGCATCGGCGTCTTCCAGGGACGCACGCCGTTCGTCTGGATCTCCAACGCCTACGGCGGCACGGGCGTCGAGCAGGTCCTTCGCACCTGCTCCGGCGCGTGCACGCGCCCGGCGTTCAACCCCGATCCGAACAACCAGCCGCGCGATCTCGGCGCGGGTGCCGCGGGCGACATCGCGCTGACCGATCCGGACTTCCAGTTCCCGCGCGTTCTGCGCGCCACCCTCGGCTACGACCGTGAGCTGTTCTGGGGCATCCGCGGCAGCGCCGAGTTGCTCCTGTCGCAGAACCAGCAGGACGTCTTCTACCACAACGTGGCGAAGGCCGAGGCCGGCGTGAGCCCGCTCGACGGCCGCAAGAGGTACGCAACCAAGCCAGGAGGATTCGGCAATGCATACCTCCTGACGAACACGGACGAAGGTGAGGAGTTCACGCAGACCCTGACGCTCGACAAGAGCCTCGGCCGGCTCCGTGTCACCGCGACCTACGCGCACCAGACTGCCGAGTCGGTCGGCGACTTCACGTCCAGCACGGCCGGCTCGCAGTGGCAGTTCGGCTACGTGTCCCGCACCGGTGATCTCTTCGAGCCCGAGTTGACCACGTCGCTCTTCCAGGTCGAGAACCGCTTCAACGTCTCGGCCACGTACGCCCTCGAAACGTTCGGCTTCGGCCATAACTTCGGCCTGTTCTACGTCGCGCAGGCCGGCCAGCCGTACTCGCTGCTCATGGGCGGCGATCCGAACGGCGATGGCTCGGGCAACAACGATCTGCTGTACATCCCGGCCGATCTCATCCTCTGCCCGTCCAATGCCGGTCTCGCGCCGGTGACTGGCAATCCGTGTCGCGGCGGCACGGCCGCCGCACCAACCACGCTGGCCCCGCTCGACAAGGCGCGGTTTAGCGACTTCCTCACCTCCGTCGGTTACACCCCGGGCAGCGGTGAGGCTCCGGAGCGCAACTCGCTCCGCCAGCCGTGGACGCGCCGCCTGGACTTCCACTACGAGCTCGGCCTGCCGCAGATCCTCGGCACGCGCCTCTCGATCCAGGCCGACGTCCTGAACGTCATGAACGTCTTCGACAAGGACGCGGGCCAGCAGCGTTTCGTGCTGAACAGCACGTACATGCCGGTCATCTACAGCGGCCAGGATCCGAACTCGGGCCTCCCCGTCTACCGCGAAGCCGCAACCGGCCGCCTCAACCCGGGCAACCAGTTCAGCATTGGCAACCTCGCCTCGCGCTGGCAGGGCCGTCTCGGAGTCCGCGTCTCTTTCTAAACTCTTCCCGGTATGTGGTAAACGGACGGCCACCCGGCAACGGGTGGCCGTTTCGCTTTTCAAGGAGGATTGATGCGCCGACTCGCTCCCCTGCTTCTGCTGCTGGCATCGTGTGCTACGACGACGATGGCTCCCGCGCCGGCGACCGCTCCCGTTGCCGCTCCGCAGTGCAATCCCGGGCACTCGATCCTCAATGCGTCGCTCTACGTGCAGAGCTCCGCCGAATACCGCGCCGCGGCGATGCAGACGTACGCGGCCGCGCGGCACGGGCTCGATGAAGCGCTCGCCGATCCGTCCCGCGTTGGCGCAACCGAAGAGATGAACGAAGATCCGGCCCAGCCGCCGGCGATCATCGTCGACGCGGACGAGACGGTGCTGGACAACACGCCGTTTCAGGCACGCATGATCCAGAAGGGGATGACCTACGACGAGGCGATGTGGAAGCAGTGGAGTTCGGAGGGAGCGGCCGGCGCGATCCCCGGCGCGCCGGAGTTCCTCGCGTACGCGAAGAGCCGCGGCGTGACAGTCTTCTACATCACCAACCGCGACGAGGACGAGCGTACCGGCACGACGAACAATCTGCGCAAGCTCGGCTACCCGCTCGAGGAGAACGTCCAGACGCTCCTGCTGCGCGAGAACAAGGTCAGCGACAAATCGGCGCGCCGCAAGCACGTCGCCGATCAGTACCGCGTGCTGCTCCTCGCCGGCGACGACTTGAACGACTTCGCGAACGTCCGCCGCGCACCCTGGCAGGAGCGCGATGAGCTCGTCACGAAGATGAAGGATTGGTGGGGCACGCGCTGGTTCATGCTCCCGAATCCGATGTACGGCTCGTGGGAGCACGCGGCGATCGGCAGCGGTGGCACGCCGTGCGAGCAGATAGAGAGAAAGGTCAAGGCGCTGAAGCCGTGAGAGGACCGAGCCACTCAGACCATTCTTGTTGACTTAGTTCAACGCGTCTTTACAATCCGCCCACAACCATATCCACCGACCCGAATCGAAAAGGCAACGCCGTACCAGCGGCCGCGCAAAGCCTCAGGATCTCTGCGTCGCGTAGATGCCAGAGAGGCCGGGCTACCGAAATTGGGTCACCACTCGGAGATCTCTCTCATGATCAGACGTGTTCTCGAATTGTGTGCAGTAGCGGTGTGCTCGGCGCTGCTCGGGGCGCAGGCGTACGCCGGGGCGAAGATGATCAGCGGCTCGCCCCGCGCTGAAAAGGTGAACGCGGCCAACGCGTCGCGCAGGATCGCGGCGCAGTCCGCGCCGCGGGAGAAGTGGACCGGCACGAAGGCGATCATCTTCGACGCAGAGACGAAATCGCTGCGGAAGCCGACCGCCGTCGAAGTCGCGCAGATGGTGCAGTCGCTGCGGCAACTGACCACCAGGCCGGCGCGGATCTCGCCGAAGATCGCCGCGAACGGCGTGCAGCAGGGAGACATCAGCGGCGCGTTTGCGCAGGTGCTGGTCGCCCGTGCGCGTCCCGACGGCTCGGTGGAAACGAAGTGCGTCCAGACGTTCGACGAAGCCGCGGAGTTCCTCGGCCTCGAGCCGGAAGCGGCTCAGTAAGGAGAGACGACCATGAAAACGATCGCTCGCCTCTTCCTCTTCATCGCCATCGCCATCTTCGCCGCCGCGCCGGCCTTCGCCGGCGCGAACATCTTCATCATCAACAACGACGGCCCGAACGAGGGCTTCAACGATCCGACGGCGGCCGCGCCGGTGGGCGGCAATCCCGGCACGACGCTCGGCCTGCAGCGGCAGTTCGCGTTCGTGCACGCGGCCAACATCTGGGGAAGTACACTCGACTCGAACGTCGACATCTACGTCGTGGCCGCGTTCAATCCGCTCGCGCCCAACGTGCTCGGCTCGGCCGGCGCCTGGGACGTTTTCTCCGACTTCGCCGGCACGCCGCCCTTCCCGGGGTCGGCGTTCCCGCTGACCTGGTACAACTCGGCGTTGGCCGACAAGCGGGGCGGTTATGACCAGGACGTCACCTCGCCGGACATCAACGCCCAGTTCAGCAGCAACTTCAATTTCTACCTCGGCCTGGACGCCAATCATGGCGCGCAGCTCGATCTCGTGGCCGTGCTGCTGCACGAGCTGGGGCACGGCCTCGGCTTCCAGAACTTCGTGAACGAAGTCACCGGCGCGAACCTCGGGAACTTCTTCGACGGACCGCGGTTCTATCCGCTCCAGACCGACGTCTACTCGCAGTTCACGCTCGACATCACGAACAACCTGCTCTGGTCGAACATGACCAACGCGCAGCGCGCCGCCTCGGCGGTCCGTTTCGGCCGCGTGGTGTGGACCGGCCCGGCAGTGACGGCGGCGGTCCCGAGCGTGCTCTCGTTCGGCAGCCCGGAAGTGCGCGTGCTGTCGCCGGCTGCCATCGCCGGCGCGTATCAATTCGGCGCGGCATCGTTCGGCACGCCGATCGGCAACCCCGGCATCACGGGATCGGTGATCGCAGCCGTCGACGCGGCGAACGTGACCGGACCGACGACCACCGACGGCTGCACCCCGTTCACGAATGCGGCAGCGGTGGCCGGCAAGATCGCGCTCATCGAGCGCGGCACCTGCGGCTTCACGCTCAAGGTCAGGAACGCGCAGGACGCGGGCGCCATCGGCGCGATCATCTATAACAACGCCGCCAACGCGGGTGCCACGGCTCCCGGAATGGCCACCGATCCGGTCATCGGACCGACGATCACGATCACCTCGGTCAGCCTGACGCGTCCCGACGGTCTGGCGATCCTCGGCCAGCTCGGCGGCGGCGTCACCGCGTCGATCAAGGTCGACCTGAGCATTCGCGCCGGCGCCGACGCGGCCGGCCGCGCGCGTCTCTACGCGCCGTTCCCTGTTGCGCCAGGATCATCGATCTCGCACTTCGACACCGTGGCCTTCCGCAACCAGCTGATGGAGCCGGCCATCAACGGCGACCTCACCCACTCGGTCAAGCCGCCGGAAGACATGACGCTGCCGCTGATGCGCGACATCGGCTGGTTCCCGGATGCGGACGTCGACGGCGTCGCCGATGGCAACGACAACTGCCCGACCGTGGCCAACGGAGATCAGGCGAACTATGACGGCGACTCCCAGGGCGACGCCTGCGACCCCGACGACGACAACGACGGCGTGCCCGACGTGAACGATCAGAATCCGTTCTCCGACATCCGCCCCACGGTGCAGATCGGAACGTGCGACTCCGGCGCTCCGAACGGCATCGCCTTCCCGACCGGACTGACGATCCAGGACCGCATCAACGCGCTTCTGGCGACGAACCCGAACCACGGACAGCTCGTGTCCGGCGTCAACGTCATCATCCAGGAAGCGGAAGACCTCGGTCTGATCACGAAGAACCAGCGCAAGGCGATCCACGCCTGCGCCGCGCACAACTAGTCTCGCTCGAATGGTGAGGGGCGTCTTCGGACGCCCCTCATCCCGCGGCCGTGGTCCACAGGCTGCGCGACTACGCTGTCCGCGATCGTACGGATGCGGGTAACGCCGTGCGAGGAAGTGAAGGCGTTGAAGCGGTGAAGAGAGCAACGTCGCGGGCATACCGCAGCATTACGCCACAGCCTCGGAATGCTGTTGCAACACAACCGGGCGTCGTGAAATGCACACTCCGCTCACGTTAGCCGGACTGAAAGATCGATAAGAGCACCGAAGCTACATCGCCGCCGTGACCAGAACCAACCATCGCGGTCGCGACGCCGAGCGCGAACAACGCAGTCCGAGTAGCCTTGCTTTGGAAGACACCCAACCGCGCCAGTTGGTAAAGCGGCCGTTCGATAGCTGGCCAAGCCACACGATGAACCGCCAGGAGCGTCAACGCACCAAAGAACGAGAATGAGATCGCGGCACTGGCGACATTAGTCAAGGTTGACAGCAGAATTGACCATCCGGCGATGCTGCTGTACCAGCTGGATGTGCCGTGAGCCGCTCGCATGATCCGAGAACCCACGTAGATCGGAGCAGCGATCAACGCTACACCTATCGAAAGCTCGAGTGCCGCGGCCGCCGTTATTCGTCGGAAAGACCACCAGGAGCTTTGCCACTGAATCAGAGCTCGCGTAACCGCTATTGCACAGAAATCGAAGAAAATTCCAGCAAAAACGATCACCAGGACCATATACGGCATTCCGACGAAATCCGGGTGTCGGGCGAATAGCGCAAGTATCCCCAACATCGCTACGAGAATAGCAAAGTAGATCTGCGGCAGGTGTCTCAAGGTTCGTATCGTTGCGCTGAGCGCTATCACTAATACACCGAAGAGCGACACCGCGTGCATAAACAAAGGCTGGGTGGGAACTGCCAATACCAGCAAGAATGCCGTAAACATCATGAACAAGGCAACGATCGCGTCTGCCGGCGTCTTCAGATCCAACTGCTTCACATCGACAGCAATGTTTGCTTGCGCCCAGCCTGACAAGTACGTCGCCGTAAAATGGAACGATGCTAGCGAGAGCAGTCCAGAAACAGATATGGCCCTAAACGATAGGAGTCGCGGGCCGAACACACGATCCAATCCTGATCGAGCCAACTCCGCAGCCGCGCGCGTCAGAGCGGTGTGGGCATGAGTTGCCGACGTGCGGGCATCATCGATCCGTATCCACCAGTTCTCAAGTATGTTCTGGATCCGTTGCTCCTCGTCTTCGTAGAGGAACAGTGATCCATAAATCAGTAGCGCACCGCCAAAGACGGATGTGACCTGCAGCAGCCATAGGAATGAGTCCACTGCCCCTATTCTACGACGTGCAAAGGCCACCTACTTTGGCGTGCGGCCGAGCCGTCTCAGACAAGCAAGTGTGGTCGGTAAAATGACTGCTATCTGCGTGATAGCCTTTCGATCGTGGATGTCTGGGCGTCATTCGAGATCATCGGCCCGATCCGGCGTATCGAAGCGATCGCACGCGGTGAGGATATCCGCGATCTCGTTTGTCTCGAAGAACGCTTCGGCCGTGGTAACTGGCTAAAGCGGAAGGGACTCGCGACCGTTCGTCTTGAAGATGGTACGATGCATGAGGCCGAAGTTCACTGGTACGAAGCCGATGGCATCGGGCAGCAGTGGATGAAGATCAAGCGCTTTCTCGAATAATCATGACCGGCTCGACATACTTCGCGATCTGCATTCATAACGGCGAGTACGCGGGTACGCTTGAACTTCGCAAGGTGTACGAAATCCTCGAAGACTCCGTTGCGGCGAAGAGAAATTTCGTTCGCGTCATCGATGAGTCGGGCGAAGATTATCTCTACCCGCAGTCGTGGTTCGTTCCGGTCGCAGTGCCGGAGAGTGTTGAGCAGTTGCTACACGAGCTCACGTCCAAATAGCGCTGCCCCCTCTTTGAGCCTCTTCGCCCGGTGTAACCCGGAGCGCTACCCGACGACGCTGCCCACGAGATCGTACGGATGCGCGTCCGTGATCTCGACACGTGCAAACGCCGGGAGGTCCTTCGGCAAGAGGTCGATGCCGTCGTTGATCAGCAGGCGGCCGTCGATCTCCGGGGCCTGGCCGATGATGCGGCCCTCGAGGAGATGCTCGGTCTCTTCGCACACGCCGGTCACGATCGCGTCGTAGGTCTGTCCCACGCGCTGCGTGTTGCGCGAGAGCGCGATCTTCTGCTGCAGCTCCATCAACTTCTCGCGGCGGCGCTCGGCGGTCTTGCGCGTCGGCGTATCGCTCATCCGCGCGGCGATCGTCGAGTCTTCGGCCGAGTAGACGAACGCACCCATGTTGTCGAACTGCGCCCACTCGACGAAGTCGTGCAGCTCGCCGAAGTCCTTCGGCGTTTCGCCGGGATGGCCGGTGATGAACGTCGTGCGGATGGTCATGTCCGGCACGAGCTCGCGCATGCGCGTGATCATCTCGCGATACTCCTTCGGCGAGCCGGGACGGCGCATGCGGCCGAGAACGTTCGCGGAGACGTGCTGCAGCGGGATGTCGACGTACGGCGCGAAGCGCGGCTCGCGCGCCATCAGCTCGAACAGGCTCCAGTCGAGCGAGCCCGGATATGCGTACAGAAAACGGATCCAGCGGAAGTCGGTCTCAGCGAGAAGCGTCTTCATGAGCGACGTCAGTCCGTTCGCGATGCCGAGGTCTTCGCCGTAGCGGGTCGTGTCCTGCGCGACGAGGTTCAGCTCGAGCACGCCCGCCTGCTGCAGCGCCCGCGCTTCACGGACCAGCGAGTCGACCCCGCGCGAGCGGAACTTGCCGCGCATCTGCGGGATCGCGCAGAACGTGCACGGGTTCGAGCAGCCCTCGCTGACCTTTAGGTACGCGTGTGCGGTGCCCTGCGTGAGCACGCGCGGCAGGTCCTCGTACAGCCGCTGCGACATCTTCCGGCGCGTCGGCGCCAGGTCGTCCTCGGCCACGCCGGTCACGGCCTCGGTGATCTTCTCGAGATGATCGAGTCCCACGAACGCGTCGATCTCCGGGATCGACTGCTGCAGGTCGGTGCGGTACTTCTGCACCATACAGCCGGTGACGATGAGACGCTCTAGACCATGCCCCTTCTTCGCCGCGACTTCCAGAATCGTGTCGATCGACTCCTGCTTCGCCGCGTCGATGAAGCCGCACGTGTTGACGATCACGACGTCCGCCTCTTCGAGGTCGTTCGTGATCACCACTTCCGATTCCGCCTGCAACTGCCCGAGCATGATCTCGGCGTCGACGAGGTTCTTCGGACACCCGAGGGAGATCATGCCCACGCGGCGGACTTTTTCGGCTGGGACTGCACTCATGGACCGGGTGTAACACCAGCGGATGGCTCCGTCTTCCGCAGGGCCATCGCCAGCATGCACGCGGCCGGCACGAGCAGATGCACGAGCAGCCGATTTACGGCGACCGCGGCCAGGTCTTCGATCCGCCAGCTCGTGACGGAAAGCGCCACGACGTACGCGGCGAGCGCGAGCGCCATCGTGACCAGCAGGATCACATACCGTCGCGAACGATCGAGCACTGCGACGGCGACGATCGCGACGGCTACGGCGATCCAGAATCCGCCCCACTCGGAGACATCGGCCGCGTGTCTGAGGATCGCGAGCATCGCTGCGGGGACGCGATCGAGAGAAGCCGGCAGCGACGACACGAGCACTTCGTACTGTTCGTCGTACGCGGCCGGCACGAGCGTCCGCCAGTACACGACGATCCCCTCGGCCGCCGCAACCGGCACGAGCATCCACAACCACTCGCCGATGGACTTCAACCGGCGCACGAACACGGCCGCGGCGAGGATCGCCAGCGCGAGCATGGCTCCTTCGTTTTTCGTGAGCACCGCGAATGCGGCGAACAGTCCGACGGCGCGAAGCGCGGCCGGCTGATCGAGCGAC
Source organism: Thermoanaerobaculia bacterium (assembly GCA_035999335.1). Lineage (GTDB taxonomy): Bacteria > Acidobacteriota > Thermoanaerobaculia > Gp7-AA8 > Gp7-AA8 > QHVT01. The sequence goes on from DASYGV010000051.1 coordinate 17,978, forward strand.
GCGAGCAGGTACAGCACCGCCATCCCGAGAAACGCGGCCAGCGCGAAGTCGTTGTAGGCGGCCAACGCGCCTCCTTCGATCGCCGTCAGCACGCCGAGCCACGGCATCGCGGCCGCGATCCACGCCGAGGAGAGCATCACCCGCAGCACGACGAACAGCGCGATCGGAATCAGTACGTACAGCCAGCGCGCGGCTTCGTTTCGCGTGTCACCGCTCAGAACCATCGTCGTCGCGGCGTCGAGAGGCAAGAGCAATGGATAGCGATTGTGGAGATTGAGACCACGCTCGCCCTGGAAGAACGGACCCGTCGTCGACTGCTCGATCGCAATCGCGCGCGCTTTCGGAAGCCAGGTCACGCGGCCGTCGTAATCGCGGATGGGCAGGACCGCGGCGGCGAAGAGCAGCACCGCGATCGGAAGCGCGAACACGATCTTTTGGAGTGCGGAAGCAACGCTTCCGCTTTCGAAATGACACGGCAGAATAGAAAAGCGGAGGCGTTGCCGCCGCACTCCAAAAGAAACGAGTGCGAGCAGTGGCACCGCGAGGAACGTCCAGAGATTCATACGAACGCCGGGCGCAGCGAGTACGAACAAAATCGCGCCGTGCGCACCGGCGCCGAGGAGAAACACGAATGCGATGCGCGCGGCGATCGACGGAGGAAGTGGAATCCGCAGTAGCAAGGCGACCGCGGTGCCGACGACCGAGAAGAGCGCGAGCGTGATCATTGGGGGCGCGGGCTTCCAGCCCGCGTGTGCAGGCTGAAAGCCTGCACCCCTTTCGGATCGACGACCACGACGAACCGCGCCGGCGCAGGCGGCGGACCGGGCACCGCATTCGCCGCCCGCGCATCGTGCAGGAGCTCCGCGCGCGTGCGCCGCTCCCACGCGCTCCAGCCGTCGAACAAGCGAACGTCGCGCGGCTGCAGCTCGGCCGCGGCGAGGACCGCGATGTCGCGTGCCTCGGGTCGGAGCATCACGAAATCGATCGGCGCGTCGGAAGGAGTCTCCCGCCGCAACTGCTGCACGCCCTCGTACCACGGGCCGAACAGCGTCGCGCGCCGCGTTTCCAGGTCGGGAAGCCGTGCGAGTTGATACGACAGACGCGCGGTGTCGGCGAGCCGCTTCGCGCCGGCGATGACCGTGCTCGCAACGATGAGAACGAGAATCGCGACGCGCACGGCAGCGATGCTAGCACGCAGTTATTACTTGAACACCGCGCTCGCCCGCTCGTCCGCGGCGATCTTCGCGAACGCGTCGTTCAGCGCGGGGATCGCATCGCGATCGATCGCATACGCCTTCATCGCGTACTTGCGGCTGTAACGCAGCACGCCCTTCTCGAACGTCGAACTGCTCGCGTACTGCACGTGCGGAGTCGTCAGCGCCACCGGCTTCGGCAGCTCGTCGAGCGCGGCCGCGGCGGGGAGTTTGATCTCGACCTCGTCCGTCTGCACCGACGGACCGTCCGTCACGTAACCGTAGTTGCGCTCCGCGGTCGCGACCGCGCTCTCGCCTTTCGTGCCGAGGACGCGCGGGCGGACGAGCAGCATGTCGGCGACGCGCGTCGCGTAACCCCGAGCGGCGACGGTGTAGCGCACCACGAGATCCTGTTCCGGCTCGTCCACGTTCTCGATCTTCACGTCCGTCGCCGTCTGATGCGCGAGGTGATACGCGAGCGACGACTCGATGGTGCGCACGCGCTCGATGGCGTTCAGCGGCTGCAAACGAGCGCGCATGTCGGACGCGATCGTGCCCGTGCGCACTTCCTCGACTGATCCACTCAGCGTTCCGTGATCGTCGAGCTCCAGCTTCGCCGTGCGGCGAAGCGCGCTCGACTCCGGAGCGTGCGCCGGCAGGTCGATCAACTCGCCGCCGTTCTCCGTCACGAGCAATCCGCGGCTCGCCTGGAGATCCTGCGGAAGCTGTCCGAACGGCGTGGTCGTGCTCGTCGGATCGAACAGAAGCAGCGTGCCGAGGCGGGGATGCTCCATCACGCCGTCGAGGCCCTTCGCGCGCTCGCGCGGAATGCGGATCGCGGAGATCACGTGATTGAACGCGTGTACCGAAGGGAACGTCGGCTCGACCATCCCGCGCGTCGTGTGCACGAGCACGTAATACGACTCGACGCCGGTCTCCTTCAACATCGCCCGCAGCAGCGTCGCCTTGTCCTTGCAGTCGCCGAAGCGGTTCGTGAAGATCTCGCCGACGGCGTGCGGCTGATACCCGCCGATGCCGATCTCCACCGCGACGTAGCGGACGTCGCGCTGCGCGAAACGCGCGATCGCGCGGATCGGATCCGCGGCGTTCGCCGTGAGTTCGCGCGTCTTCGCCTGCACCGGAGGCGTCGGCGCGAGACGCGAAGCCGCTAGTCCGTGGAACCACGCCGCGACGTCGCTCCACGACCGCGAGCTGTTCCAGTGCACACCCATGCGGCCCGCGACCGCGCCGTCGTCCGGCATGCGCGGCTCGTCGACGATCGCGGGAACGTTGCGCAGCTCCCACGCGGGTCCCGCCGACGCTGCGACGGACGCGTAGTTCATCCACTTCACGTCGTACTGCCAGCCCGCCGGCACGCGCGCCTCGAAGCGCGCGCGCAGCACGGGGATCCGTTCCTGGAATGGCCACACCGACACCGGCTCGTAAGGCTTCTCGCGCGTCTCGTACTCGTAGGCGATCACGCTTCCGACTTCCGAGGGGAGGTCGAGAAACTTCATGCGCGTGTCGGTGAAGACCTCGAAGCTCGCGGCCGTGGTCTCGATGGCGTCACGCTCGCGCAGCTTCTTCACCTCGCCCGACGGCGCGATGCTCCAGCCGCGCAGCGTGAGGAGCTTGGTGTTGTTGTCGAACACCGCGGCGCCGTACGCATAGTCGTGTCCCGAGGACGTGAGGATCTTCACCACGCGCCGGCGTTGAGTCGTGACCTCGCCTGACGGCGCGAACGAAAGCGTCGTCGTGTCGGAGAGCACGACCGCCGCGGTGCGCGCGGGCTGCGCCGGCACGGGCTCCGCTGCCGCCCGCTGCACCCAGTCAGGTGCGGACGCGGCCTGCGCGGCGCCAGCAATGAGAAGCAGCGCCAGAGCGCGCGCGATCATTTCGAGACCAACACAAGCGGCTTCTGGTCCGCGGCCACCATCGAGCTGAAGAAGTTCCGCACGGAGCGGTAGTACGGCGGATCGACGAGCATCGTGTCGAGGGTCATGCTGCGCGTGTATGTGATCGCGTTTCCATCCTTCTTGATCGCGTTCGCGTATTGGAGCGCGCCCGCGTCGAGCTTCGCCGGCTGAGGCACTTCCGCCAGCGACAGGGAGTCGGGCAGCGTCACCTTCACGTCGTCCTCGACGCGGCGCGGATAGTGGAAGTAGATCGGATGCGTGCGTGTGGTCGCGGAGAAAGGGTTCGTCGCGCTCGAGGCGAAGACCGAGATCGGCAGGATCGTGCGGCTGCCCGCGGCGGAGACGAAGTTCGGAAGCGTGACGTCGAACTTCGCGACGAGCGGTTCGTCGTGCGACTTCGCGCCCGTGACTTGAGCGAGCTTCACCGTCGCGCCGGAAGGAAACCATCCCTTGGCCTCGTCCTCGAGGTCCTTGGTGCGCTCGGCCTCGTCGTCACCCCAGGTACGGAGGCGGCGGCGCAGCGCTTCCTGACCCGTGAACGTGGCTGTGACCGAGCCCTCGAGCACGTCGCCGTTCAGACGCAGATCGGCGCTGCGGCGAGTGATCGCGTCCTCCGGTTTCTGCGCCGCGAACGTCTGCATGCTCGCGGTGGCGCCTTTCGCGATGCGGAAGCCCGGCACGTTCGACTTCTCCCACGACACGATCCCGAACGGCGCCGTCGGCGTCCCGGGATCGAGGTAGTGCGTGACGCCCGCGATAGAGACCGCGGCGATCTCGCCTTCCATCTGGTCCGCGTCGGGAACGTTGGGTGAGAAGAAGAAGCGGTCGCGCGGCGAGACCCGCACGACGTTGGCCTCGAGCCCGCCGGCGCGAACGAGTGCGACGAACGCGCGAGTGATCTCCATGCGATACCCCTCGGCTTTCGTCACGACGTCGGCGGCGTTCTTCTTGTCGTTCTCCGCCGACTCGTCCTCGAAGCTGAGGTTCTTGTACGTCTGCACCTTTGCATAGATGTTCCGCACCGTTTCCATCGGTTCCTTCCCGACGAGCGGCTGCACCTGGCTGCGAAGGCGGTCCGGCTTGCCGATGAAAGCCTCGATGCTCTTGTTCCACTCCACGAGCTGCGCTTCCCAGAATTTCGTCGGCTCGACGCGGCTGCTCGTGTAATAGAAGTTCACCCGCGTCTTCAGCGAATCTTCGGGCGGCGCAAATTCCTCGGCCTGATAGACCGGGACGTTGGTCAGGTCGAGCTCGTACGCCCCGCGCTTGCCCTTCGCCGGGACCTTGCCGGTCGGAAGCTGGAAGTACGTGAAGAAGCTCGAGAAATCGCCGTTCGAGTCGTACGGCTTGAGGCTCATCTGCGCGCGCAGCATGGGAATGTCGCGCTGGATGCTCCAGAGCGTGTTCATGAGCAGCATCGGCGCCCAGCGGCGCTGGAAGCGATACTCGAGGATGCTCCCAGCCTGCACCGCGGGAAGACTGAAGGTCTTCGCGCGCAGGCGAAGCCCGGCGCCCTTGAACAGGATCTTGTCGTAGACCTTGCCTTCGAACGGCACGATCTTCCCGTCGGGCTGGATGGTGCGTCCGGAGATGTCGGTCACACGGCCGTTCACCGGATACCCCGCGATGTACGGCACCTCGACGTCGGCGTACTTCTTCCCCTCGTCGGTCAGGACCTTGATCCGGTAGTACTCGGAAGAGACGGACTGTGTGTCGTCGTCGACCTCGACCCAGTCGAGGATCACCGCCGGCGCGCCGGGCGCGTAACCGACGTCTTTCATCGCCAGTTCTTCCGGCGTGGCGGGACGGAAATCCTGGGTCTGGGAAAAACCGGCGAAAGCATTCGCCGCGGCGAGAACGCACAGAAACACTACGGAGATTCGGGACATGGACGAGGGACCTTTCGGACGAATGTGGCCGAAGTGTAGCAGGACTTGCCGGTCTTCCAGTTTATCCCGCGCGTAGACGCGGGATAAACTGAAGCTACTTCAGTTCCCTCTCGAACAATCTCAAGATCCTCTTGTACTCATCCGCCCAGCTCGTCGGCTCGACGAACGAGTGGTCCTCGAGCGGATACATCGCGGCTTCCCAGTTTTCCTTGCGCAGCTCGATGAGCCGCTGCGCGAGGCGCACGCTGTCCTGGAAATGCACGTTGACGTCGATCATGCCGTGGCAGATCAGCAGCGCGCCCTTCAACCCTTCCGCAAAGTAGATCGGCGAAGACTTCCGATACGCCTCGGGATCGCTCTGCGGCGTATTGAGGATGTTCGCCGTGTACGGATGGTTGTAATGGGCCCAGTCCGTGACCGGGCGCAGCGCGGCGCCGGCGGCGAAGACGTCGGGCGTCGTGAACATCGCCATCAACGCGATGAAGCCGCCGTAGCTGCCGCCGTAGACGCCGATGCGTTTCGCATCGACGCGGTGCTCGCGCGCGAGCCATTGCGCGGCGTCGACGTGATCGTTCAGATCGACGCCGCCCATGTGACGGTAGATGGCGGTGCGCCAGTCGCGTCCATAGCCCGACGACGCGCGGTAGTCGACGTCGAGCACGAGATAGCCGCGCTCCATCAGCAGGTGATGGAACATGTACTCGCGGAAGTAGCCCGACCAGCCGCGATGCACGTTCTGCAGATACCCCGCGCCGTGCACGAAGATCACCGCCGGCCCGGCTGTTCCGTTTACGGGCCAGTTCGCGGGCTGGTAAATGCGCGCGGGCACCGACGCGCCGTCGCGCGCGGTGAAGTGCACGATCGGTACGTCGAGCCACGGATAGTTCGCAAACTCCGGTGCCGGTGAGGTCGTCGCTTTGGTCGCGCCGACGTACAGCTCCGGCGGTTTGTTCGTGTACGAATAGACGTCGGCGAGCGTCGTCCCGTCGGGCGAGACGATGGCCTCGTGCCATCCGACCGTCGACGTGAGCTTCGTCATCGCACCGCCGGCGACGGGAATTCGATAGAGGTGCCGCTCGAAGAGCGAATCCTTGCTGGTCGTGAGGTGGAAGCTCTTGCGATCGCCGGAGACGCGCACTTCGTCCACCTCGAACTTGCCGCTCGTCAACGCGCGCCGTTCGCCGCCGTCGAACGGAACCGTGTAGAGATGCAGCCAGCCGGTGTGCTCGGACAGGAACCACACCGTGCGCGCGTCGGGGACGAATCCGAGGGAGTTGTCGGTGATCCAGTGCACCCAGGCGTCGTCGTGCTCGTGATGCAGCACGCGCGTAGTGGCAGTCGCCGGATCGTAGGCCATCAGCCAGCGATCCTTGTTGTCTGAGGCGCGCACGGGAAGCATCGCCGCCGTGCCGTCGTCGGACCAGAAGAGCGGATCGAGCTCGACCTCGCGCTCCTGCTGTTCGGTCTCGCTCTTTTCCGTCTTCTCCGGGCTCTTCTCGGCGGATTCCGTGGTCGTTTCCGTCGTTTCTGTCTTTGGCTTCGTGAGTCCGTGCTTGAGCCAGATCGCTTTGCCGTCCGTGGTCGAGAGACTCACCGCGCGCGTGACCGGACCGGCGTCGCCGACTTTCCGACGCGCGGAGAGGTCGACCGTGTAGCCGCTCTCCGTGACGTAGCTCGGCACGACCGGACGCTTGCCCGCGTCGCCGTTGGTATTGATGAACGCGATCGCGTACTTCTCGTCGGGCGTGAGCTGGATGTCCTCGACCGACTCGCCTTTCTTCAGTTTCAGCGGCGCGATGGCGATCTCCTTCTTCCGCTCCGCGTCGTCTTCCTTCCGCTCCGCCGCGCGCCGCGCGATCACATCGCTCAGTTTCTTCGCCTCCTCGGCGATCCACTTCTGACTCGCCGTCGCGTCCTTCATCTCGTCTTCGAAGAGCGTGACGTGCTGTCCCTTCTCGTCCGAGGAGACGATGTTCGTGAGCTGGACGATCGCGCCGTCCGCGGGCGAGACGACGAAGAGATTGCTGCCGCGCACGAACGCCACGCGCTTCTCGTCGTGCGTGAACCGCGCGTCCGACTCGCCGTCGTTCGTCTTCGTCAGCGCGCGGCGCTTGCCGTCCCAGAGAAAGACGTCGCCGTCGTCGACGAACACGGCCCGCCTGCGGTCGCGCGTCCACGTCGCGCCGCGCGCCGGCGGCGCGTCCTTCGCATCCTCGTCGCCCAGCTTGCGCAGTCCCTTGCCGTCGCGGCCGACGACGTACGTGTCGTAGTCCTCTTCCACAGGATCGCCGTACTGCTTCCACTCGAAGTACACCGACCTGCCGTCCGGCGACCAGCGCACCGCGCGCGGCGACCAGCCCGCGAGGCCCTGCCCGCGCATGATCGTGTCTACGGTGAGCTCGAGGCGTTGCTGCGCGGAAATCGAGAAGGTGAGGAAGAGAAGAGCGACGAGCCGTCTCATGAACCGGGGATCATAAACTTCCACATCGCCGCTGCAGCGCCGTTCACAAGAACGTGTTTACGCAGCGCGTGGTTCATGACGCAGGAATCGAGCAGCGCCAACTCGTCCGCGTTCGTCGGCTCGGCGAGCGTTGCATCCGCTGCGCGCGCGACCTGCTCGACGGTGCGGTCGTGCAGCGCGGCGATCGTCTCCGACACCGGCTTCGCGGGATTGACCTCGTGCGTGGTCGCGAGCGCGCCGCCGCGGAGGATGAAGATCTCGGCCTTCTGCGCGCCCAGCCACTCCAGCGCCGCGGCGAGCGTGATCAGATGCCAGTTGCGGTGGCGCCGGAAGATCTTCGCGATCGCGCGATTGCGCTCGCCCGCGGGCTTGAAGACGTTCGGCTGGACTTCCCAGAGCAACGCGACGTTGAGCGCGCTGTCGAAGGTGCCGGAGGTCGCGCCGACGGACCCGGGAATCGTGTGCTGCTGCCCGGACGCCTTGCCGATCGCGACCGCGTCTTCGAGATCGCGTGCAACGACGTCGAACGAGATCGTTTCCGCACGGCCTCCGTAGTGCGCGTTTCGACCGAGAAGGAGCATGCCGTCGGGAAGCGGCTGATCGCTGACTTGGTGCGCAAGCTCGGGAAACTTTCCCATCGGAATGGCGGCACCGGACGCGCGGCCTTCCGCGGCTCGGGGATGCCACAGACTCGCCGTCGGCTTCCCCTCCAACCAGCGCGGGTGATTGCGCCGCAGGTATCGCTCGACCACCCGCTCGCGAATGAGCAGCGTGTCGTCCGGCGTCAGCGTCGTCGCCGAGGTGACGCCGTCCGCGAGATCGGCAAAGACCTCGAGGACTTCATCGCCCATGGAGAGATAGAGGTCGTAGAGCGCGGACTTCGTGTCGGCCGGCAGCTTGTACGCGGTCAGAACGCGTTCGATGTGTTCGGGGAAAGGCATGACGAAGTGCTGGGTGCTGAGTGCTGGGTGCTGAGTGGCTCCGCTTCTAACTCAGCACTCAGCACCCAGCACTCAGCACTCTTTCTAAGCCGCTTCCGCGCGCCCACGAACACCATCGAGCAACCGCTGCACGTCCGAAACAGCGACGATGTCCTGCAGTCCCGAGCGGATGTCCTTCCCGTGCGGGATGCCCTTCGAGAACCAGCCGATGACCGTGCGTGCCTTGTGGAGCTTCCAGCGGTCGGGCTGCGGAGCGGCGTCGATCTTGGAGAGATAGCGCTGCATTGCGTCGATGCGACGTTCGATCTCGTTCGCGACCACCGGCTCGCCGTTCACGTGTGCGTGAATGTCGCGGAAGATGAACGGATTGTGCAGCGCGGCACGGCCGATCATCACGCCGTCGACGTTCGTTTCCCGGAACATCCGCACCGCATCCTCGGGCGTCTTCACGTCGCCGTTGCCCCACAGCGGGATGGTCAGCTCGCGCTTCACGGCCGCGATGTACGCCCAATCGCTCGCGCCGGTGTAGGACTCCTTGCGCGTGCGGCCGTGGATGGCGATCGCGGCGACGCCGAGATCCTCGAAGCGCTTCAGCAGCGGGATCACGTCGTCGCTTTCCCAACCCTTGCGCACCTTCACCGTGACCGGGATCTTCACCGCGGCCTTGATCTTCTCGACCACGCGCGCGGCCTTGTCGAAGTCCTTCAGCAACGCGGAGCCCGCACCGCTGTTGACGACCTTCTTTACCGGGCAGCCCATGTTCACGTCGACGATGTCGACGCCCTGCGCCTCCACGATCGCGGCCGCGTCGTCCATCCGCTCCGGATCGCCGCCGTAGATCTGGATCGCCACCGGCCGCTCGTTCTCGTTGAACGCGAGCATCTGATGCGCGCGGTCGTTCTTGCGCGTCAGCCCCTCGGCCGAGACGAACTCGGACACGACCAGTCCCACGCCGCCGAGCTC
>DASYGV010000032.1:0-111073 GCA_035999335.1 Thermoanaerobaculia bacterium
CCACCACCCTCGCCACCGCACTCCTACATCACTCTCGCGAGCCGCGGCGGTTCACGATCGACATGAACTCCTGCCGCGTTCTCTCGTCGTTGAGGAACTCGCCGCGGAGCACGTTCGTCTCCATGAACGACGACTCCTGCTCCACGCCGCGCATCACCATGCAGAGATGCACGCCGCCCATCCAGACCGCGATGCCGCGCGGCTCGAGAATCTTCTCGATCGTGTCCGCGACGTCGTGCGCAAGATGCTCCTGCGACTGCAGCCGGCGCATGTGCACCTCCACGATGCGCGGGATCTTCGACGCGCCGATGATCATCCGCTCCGGGATGTATCCGATGATGAAGCGCCCGAAGAACGGCAGGATGTGGTGTGCGCAGAGGGTCTTGTACGTCCCGCCGATGACGACCAGGTTCTGGCAGCTCTCGTCCGCGCGCGAGCAAGCCTGGCGGAAGAGCGTGGTCAGTTGCTTGACGTCGGTGAAATCGTAGCCGCTGGTCATCGTGATCAGCGACTCCGCCCAGCGCCGCGGCGTGTCGACGACGTTTTCGTTCTCGAGATCCACATGCAGCAGCCGCAGCGCCTCGCGCAGGTGATGCTGCAGCTTGTCGCGCTCGATCGACGGACGCGGGCTGGAAAGGAGGCCTCGCTCATCGAGAACGTCGATGTCTCCGTTGGCTACGGCGAGATCAGTGTCCTTCATCCTGCGCAGCTTATGCGAAAAACCGGCCGGGCTGGACCGCGGCCGGTCTAAGGCGCGGACGTCGGCGCCGAAACGACGACGCGTTTGTTTTCCGCACGCGAGAACGGAATCAACATCGGAACGCGCCGCCGGTACTGCTCATACGTCTCGCCATGGAAGTGGATCAGGTCGCGTTCCTCGAACTGGATGGCGACGAGGATGTAAGCGGTCGTCGCGACAGCGAACAACAGGTGTGCGAACGTCATCGTCGGCGTCATCCAGAACGCGAACAGCCATCCGACGTACAGCGGATGCCGGACGAGACGATACGGTCCCGGCGTCCGAAAGTTCAGCGGCGTGTAGGGCCTGCCGCGGAGCTCCAACCAGACCTGGCGGAGCCCGAACAAATCGAAGTGGTTGATGAGAAACGTCGACAGCAGCACGAGCGCCCAGCCGAACCCGAACAGCGACCAGAGAATCGCGCGCCCGACAGGGTCGCTCACCGACCAGACCACTCCGCCCATCGGCCGCCATTGCCAGAACAACAGGATCAGCGCCAGGCTCGAGAGCAATACGTAGGTCGATCGCTCGATCGGCCGCGGAACGATACGCGTCCAGCGCTCCTTGAACCCCCTCCGCGCCATCACGCTGTGCTGCACGGCGAAAAGCGCCAGCAGCCCGGCATTGATGGCGATGCCGATCGCCAGCGGACCGGTCGCGGGACCGTCGAGCGCGACCCGTGTGGCGAAGCCGCCGACGAAGCCGATGGCATAGAGGAACGTGGCGAAGAAGGTCGCGTAGCAAAAAGCGCCGTAGACGAAAAATGCGATTCGTTTGAGCATGTCGTTCTCCTTGCCAGTCATTCGCCCACGGCGACCGGCTGCAGCGCGGCGAGCCGCCGGCCGGCGGCGGCGATGGCGTCGAATGTAGTGTCGATGTCTTCCTCGAGCGTCCGCTGCGAACAGATCGACATGCGCAGCGCGATCCGTCCGCGGATTCGCGTCGTCATCAGCAGCGCCAGCCCGCTCCGTTGAATCTCCGCGGCGATGTCGCAGTTCAGCCGGTCGATCCATTCCGCCGCGTCTTCCGCGGCGCCAAGCTGGTGAGGCACGAATCGGAACGAATAGATCGACAGCACGGGCTCGTGGAGGACCTCGAAGTCGGGATGATCGCGCACGAGTGCGTGAAGCCGCCGCGCCAGGCCGATGTTCTTCGCAATCAGCTCACGTACGCCGGCCGCGCCGAAGAAGCGGAGCACCATCCACACCTTCAGTGCGCGAAAGCCGCGCGACATCTGCGGGCCGTACTCGAGAAAGTCGAAATCGACGTCATGCGCGTCGCGCGGTTCGCGCAGATACGGTGCGGTGATCGAAAACGCACGCCGCAGCCGCTCGGCGTGGCGCACGAGAACGACGCCGCAATCGTTCGGCACACCGAGCCACTTATGCGCGTCGAACGACAGCGAGTCGGCTCGCGCGAGCCCGCGGAAGAGGCTTGCCGTCTCCGGCAATGCTGCCGCGAGCAATCCGATCGCGCCGTCGCCATGAAGCCACACGCCGTGCTTCTCGCAGATGTCGGCCAGCGCGTCGATCGGATCGACGGCGCCGACGTTCACCGATCCCAATTGCGCGACGACGCAGAACGGCAGATCGCCGCGAGCGCGGTCTTCGCCGATCATCCGATCGAGCGCTTCCGGATCGATCGTGAAGTCGGCGCGGCTGGGAACGAGGCGGACTGACTCGCGGCCGAGGTTGAGCATGTCGGCGACGCGCGTCACGGAGATGTGGCCTTCGTGATCGGACATGTAGATCAGGAAGCGTCCTCGGCGAGCGCGATCCTGCAGACCGTGTGGCGTGGAGTCGTACGGCGCCACGTGGCGGAGCGCGGTGAGGATCGCGGTGAAGTTCGCCATCGTGCCGCCGGAAACGAGAATGCCGCCCGCGTCTTCGGGATATCCGACGAAGCCCGCAATCCAGCGCAGAACCTGACGCTCGATCTCCGTAGCGGCCGGCCCGAGCTTCCATGCGCCCGCGTTCGTATTCACCGCCGCCGCCAGCGCCTCTGCGAAGACGCCGACCATCGCACCTGACCCGTTGACGTACGCGAAGTGTCGCGGAGAGCCGATCGTCGTCAGCAGAGGAGCGACGCGCTCGCGCCAGTCGGCGAGGAGCGCCTCCGCCGGCTCGCCGTACTCCGCGAATTCGTCCGTGAACCGCGCCGCAACGTCCGCGCGGGTGGTCCGCGGAAGCACCGGCCGCGCATCGAGGCGCTCGTGATACGCAGCGATCGCGTCGATGACCTCATAGCCGACGCGGCGGAATTCTTCGAGCTCGAGATCTCCCGGTTTGATCATGGATCCAGAATCGGTGCGGCGCCCGGCGTCGGCCATGGGACGGATGTCCCGGTGGGGACTAGAATCGTCGCCTTGCCCTCGGGACGAATGTCCCGAACGTGCGCCAACGACAATGGACAACGAGCCACGCCAGCGGATCCGCTATCTGCGCACGCGCGACGGCGTGCAACTCGCCTGGGCCGAAGCGGGAGCGGGACCGCTTCTGGTGAAGGCGGCGAACTGGCTCACCCATCTCGAGTTCGAGTGGGAGAGTCCGGTCTGGTCGCATTGGATCCGATTCTTCAGCCGGCACTTCCGGTTCGTTCGCTACGACGAGCGGGGATGCGGAATGACGGACTGGGACGTCGCCGAGGTCTCGCTCGAGCGTTGGGTCGACGATCTGGATCAGGTCGTGGAAGCGGCCGCGCCGCGCGAGCCGCTCGCGCTGCTCGGAATCTCTCACGGCGCCGCGGCCTGCCTCGGCTATGCCGTGCGGCACCCGGAACGCGTCTCGCGCATGATCCTCTACGGCGGATACGCGCGCGGCTACTCGCACCGCGGCGATCCCGAAGCGGCGCGCGAATATCGCGCCATTCTCGACCTCTTCGAGATCGGATGGGGGAAGGAGAACCCGGCCTTCCAGCAGGTCTTCACCTCGCGCTTCATTCCCGGCGGGACTCCGGAGCAGTTGTCGTGGTTCAACGACCTGTGCCGAAAGACGCTGGCGCCGGCGATGGCGGGACGCCTCCTGGAGATGCGCGGCGCGTTGAATGCGGTCGATCTGTTGGAGCAGGTCCGCGTTCCGACGCTCGTGATCCACGCTCGACAGGACGCCGTCGTCCCGCTCGCCGAGGGCCGCCTCATGGCGTCCGCGATTCCGGGAGCGCAGTTCGTCGAGCTCGAGTCGAAGAATCACATCCTGCTCGAGAGCGAGCCGGCCTGGACCCGCTTCCAGGAGGTCGCGCTCGAATTTCTCGGCGTACCGGCCGCTCCCGCCGGCGAAGACGCCGCCTTCGCCTCTCTCTCACCGCGCGAGCGGGAAGTGCTGGCGCTCATCAGTGAAGGACTGGCGAATGCCGAGATCGGCGAGCGCCTGTCCATCAGCGAGAAAACGGTGCGCAATCACATCTCGAACCTCTTCGACAAACTCGGCGTCTGGACGCGCGCGCAGGCGATGGTGTTCGCGCGCGACCGCGGTTTCGTTCCGTGACGTAGGCGCGCCGGAGGCGCTCCAGAGGGTAGCCGGTGGCGAGCGCAAATGCGCCGCCACCGGTGAGGATGTCGCGCACAACAATCCGCCCCGAAGGGGTGGCAGAGAAACGTCTATCGCCCCTGCCGGGGCGGATCTCTTACGACCCGCGTTCCCGGTGGCGGCGCATTGCGCTCGCCACCGGCTACCCTCTGGAGCGCCTCCGGCGCAGGTCCGCGCCCTACGTTTTCATAGCTCTGCCCAGCGCCGCAGGAGGTTGTGGTAGACGCCGGTGAGCTGCAGCGTCGATGCATGCTCAGGGTAATCGCCGCCGAGGCGCTGGATCGAGAGGTCGAGGTCGAAGAGCAGCGTGCGCTTCCCGTCGTCGCGGACCATGCTCTGAATCCAAAAGAACGACGACACGCGCGCGCCGCGCGTCACCGGCCGCACGTGATGAAGACTGCTCGCGGGATAGAGAATCAGGTTTCCCGCGGCGAGCTTGACCGACTGCACGCCGAACGTGTCTTCGATCACCAGCTCGCCGCCGTCGTATTCGTCGGGCTCCGAAAGAAAGAGCGTCGCCGACAGATCGGTACGCAATTGATGCGCGGTCCCGGCGACCTGACGCACCGCGTTGTCGACGTGCGCGCCGAACGACTGCCCGCCGGAGTAACGATTGAACAACGGCGGAAAGACGTGCAGCGGCAGCGCGGCGGAACGGAACAGCGGATTCCGCGCGAGCGCCGCCACGATCGCGTCGCCGATCTCACGCGCGGCCGGATGGCTCTCCGGAATCTGTTCGTTGTCCTTCGCGCGCGCGGACTGATGCCCTGCCGTAACCCGGCCGTCGACCCATTCGGCCGCGTCGAGGATCGCGCGCGCCTCGCGCACCTGGACGCTCGTCAGCACGTTCGGAATCTGCAGCAGCATCAGAAATCGATCTCCGCGTTGACGACGACCGAACGCCCCGGACCCGGGACGTAGTGACCGCCGCCGACGCGATCGACATACTGCTCGTCCGCGAGGTTGTTGACGTTCAGGCGCAGTGTGAGCGCACGCGAGACGTCGTAGGAAGCCATGGCGTTGAGCAGCCAGTAGCTCGGCACCTCCGCCGTGCTCGTCGCGTTGCGGAAGACCGAGTCCATGTACTGCGCGCCCGCGCCGACGCTGAAGCCCCGCGGCAGGCGGCCTTCGGTCCAGACGTTGAACGAATTCTCCGGCACGAATGCGAGCGCAGCTCCCTGCTCGAGTGGATTCGCCGACGCGACGAACTCGCTGTCGAGATGCGCGTAGGAGGTCAGCAGCGACCAGCGATCGGTGAGGTTGCCGGTGAGCCCGAGCTCGAGTCCGTCCACGCGCTGCTCGCCGTCCAGCACGAACGGCTCCGTCGACACGCCGCGCGTGCGTGCATTGGTCTTCTCGGTGCGGAACAACGCGGCCGTGGCGATCGCGCGCCCGCCACCCATCTCCCACTTCGCGCCGACTTCGAGGTTGCGGCTCTTCTCCGGCGCGAGATTCACGTTGTTCGCGGACGTCGGTACATCCGACAGGCCCGCGCCTCCGGCCGCTGCTTCGACGGACGGATTGAACGAGGTCGCATGACTCGCGTACACGCTCGCATTTGCGCGCGGCTTGAAGACGATGCCGGAGCTCCAGCTCAGCATGCGATCGTCGCGTCCCAGGCGCGTTCGTGCGCCGGTCGTGACATTCGTGAGCTCGTAGTCGACGCCGACGGAATCCCAACGCAGACCCGCGGTCACTTCCCATCGCGACCCGAGCTGCAGCGTGTCGAACGCATAGATCCCCGCAAGCGAAAGGCTCGTATCCTCGGGATTGCCGTTGTTGGCGGGCATCGGACCCAACGGACTCTGACTCGGATCGGGGTCCGTGAGATTCGTCTGCGGCTGATTCGTCGTCTGCGCCTGGCGGCGGATGAACGTCGTCTCGCGACCGATCTCGACACCCGCGACGAGCGCGTGCTGAATGCTCGCTGTCTGCAACGCGCCGCTGACGCTGGTCTGGTTCGTGAGCTGGCCCTGATCCATCCGCCGCTGCTGGAGCTGGCGATTCGGCGGACGGGGCGACGTGATCGCCGAGTCGCGATGGTTGTCGGCCCAGCGCGAGATGTTGCGAAGCGTCCATCCCCCGGACAGATCGCGCTCGAAGCTCGCGGTCGCGACGTCGTTGGTGATGTTCTCGTAGTCGTAGCCTTCGAGGCCGTAGAAGTTCGTCTGATCGGCTCGAGGGTCGGATTCGAACGCCGCCCACGGCAGACCGTAATCGGGAACGTTGTCCTGCGTCAGATGTTGATACGCGAGCGTGAACCGCGACGGTTTGCCGATTCCGAACGAGAGCGACGGTGCGACACCCCAACTGCTGTTGTGCACGACGTCGCGGCCGGGCACGTCCGACGACGTCACCATCGCGGCCATGTGCACCGCGGCACCGCCGATCGAATCGAGCGGCGCGTTGGAGTCGACGGTGACGCGTGTGTAGCCGGCGTTCCCGGCGCCGAACGCCGCGCGCGTGAACGATTCCGGCTTCGGCGTCTTGGTGACAAGATTGATCGCGCCGCCCGTGCCCCCGCGGCCGGCAACCGCACCCGAGGGGCCCTTCACCACTTCGACCTGCTCGAGATTGAACGCGTCGCGCGTGTACGCGCCGCTCTCGCGCACGCCGTCGAGCAGGATGTCGTTTCCGGCGCTGAATCCGCGCATGCTGAACGAGTCGCCCGGTACGCCACCACCGCCCTCGCCGGCCTGGAAGGTGATGCCCGGCGTGTTGCGCAGCACGTCGCGCAGCGTCGTCGCGCCCTGCGCGAGAAAGACTTCATCGGGAATGACTGCGACCGTGCGCGGAGTGTCGAGCAGCGGCTGGGTGAATTTCGGCGAGGCGATCTCCGGCGCCGGAGCGGAGACGTCAATCGTGTCGCTCATCGTCTGCATCGTGAGCACCACGGTGCGGCGTCCTGTGAAGCGATGCCGGATCCCGCTCTCCGAAAGCAATTGCCTGAGCGCCTCGGCGTCCGACAGCAATCCCGTGACGCCGGGGCTGTGAAGGGAGTCGAGCACGACGCGATCGAATTCGACGCGCACCGTCGTGCCGCTCGCGTCTTCGAATGCGCGCAGCACATCGGCAAGCGATCCCGCCGCGATGTCGAATCGCCGCAACGGCAGTTGAGCAGTCGTGCGCGCTCCGTCGTGGCCGGCCGTGCCGGGCGAAGTCTGCGCGATCGCAAGCCGCGTCCCGAACGCCGAGCACGCGACCAGCGCACCAACGGTCATCTTCCGGAGTTTTTTCGTTCTACGTCCACTCATTCGATGGTTCCCCTTCCACGAGTTGCGGCGGCGCGGGTGCGCCGCGAAGTGAGCGAGCGAAACGGCGAAGCGCGAGCGCGAGTCCCGTGTAGACCAGGACCATGGCCGCGGCGGATGCGAGCATCGCCACGAGCTGTCCGAAGACGCCGCCCGCTTCGCCGGTGTGAATCCAGCGCAGCCACGAGCGCGCCTGCTGTCCGGCTTCCTGTTTCGCGTAGGTCTTGTGCTCGACCACGCGCGTTGTGCGCGGATCGATCAGAAGCTGCGAACGCTTGTCCGGCCGTGCGCCGTTGCCCTCGTCGATCGCGAAAGACACCGGCTCCTTCGAAGAAGGCGGCAGACGGACGGAGAGCGATTGCCACCGCGGCGCGACGCGCGCGGTCTCGTTGCGAGCGGCGGTCCAGAGACGATCGAGCGTCGCGGGATCGAGCTTTCCGCCCGCGCGCTCGTTCGCGGGCTGTTGCCGCTTCGGCGGAGTGCTGCCGAATGCGCGGTACACGAGCTGCGAGGCCCACGGATACGAGATCACGGCCGCAGAGAAGACGATCGCGACGAGAGGCAGAAACGCCCAGATGCCGAGGACGTGGTGCCAGTTGAGATCGCGCACGCGGCCTCGCAGACCGCGGCGGAAGAACATCGCGTTGCGGAATCCCGTCCGCGTGCGGCGGCGCGGAATCCAGATCACGAGTCCCGAACACACGATGAACAGAAACGCGAGATTCGCGGCGCCTGTGATGGCCTTGCCGCGATCGCGGTTTTCGCCGCTCATCGCCAGCCAGCGGTGAAGGTTTTTGTTCGCGTCGAAGAAACCGCGCACGCCCGTCGCGCCGTCGCCGAGCACCGCGCCGCTGTATGGATCGACGAAGAGCGTGCGCTCGCGGCCGAGCGCGACGGCGACAGGAGCGGCCGGATCGGAGCGCACGATGAGATTCGACGGTTTCGCATCGACGCCCGCCGCGGCCGTCGCCGCCGCGACGATGCGCGAAGGCGGGAGCGGCGCAGCCGAGCTCTCGGCCGCGGGAACGCGAAGATCGCGCTCGCCAAACGCGATGACCTGCCGCTCGAACGCGAGCAACACGCCGGTCACCGACATCAGCAGGATGATCGCGCCGGCCGTGACGCCGGCGGTGAGATGGAGCCAGAAAAGGATTTTGCGAATGGACGCGAACAAGCCGAGGTCCTCACTTGCAACTGAGACTTAGTCTCAACTACGAAGCGAGACGTTAATCGTCTCAATGGATCTCGTCAAGGCCCGTCGAATCACGCGATCTGTCGTCCGCCCTCTCGCGCCACTTCGTCCGCCAGTTTTCTGGAAACGGTCAGTTGCACGCCGGGAACGGCCTTGAAGATGAAATCGACGTACGTGAACAGCCAGCCGCGGCGCTCGCGCATTTCGATGTGCTCCCATGGAATGAAGAGCGGCGGATGGCCCACGCGAAACAGGAACAGGATGCTGAGGAATAGGCCTCGACGATCCGCGCCGATCGTGAGGACGTTGCCGTAACGCGCGGTTCCCCGCATCACCCCACTGCGCATGTGCCAGCGGGTGCCCGTGTATTGGGCGGGCTCGATGACATACCGCTCCGCCAAAGATCGCCATCCGCCGATCGTCGCGACGAGAAAGACGACGCCGATCCACAGCGCGACGAACGCCGGAAAGAACAGGGCCGGTAGCCAGTCTTGAGACATCGCCCGAAGAATACGCGTCGGGGGAGCGGGCTTCCAGCCCGCTCCATCCTCGGCGGCGGGCTGGAAGCCCGCGCCCCATGGGTCACGAAATGGTTAGAGGGTCAGTTCGTGACCTGGATTTCCTTCCATAAAGGGTCAACCAAGCTACCAAAAGCCCCTAAATACAGCCTTTTTCGACGGCACAAATCTTGATGTAGCTGAGCGCTTCCCGCCCCCTAAAAATCGCGAAAGTTTCACGAAGGGAAGTCCTGTGAAGAAAACCTTTAGCCTCCTGGCAGTCGTGTTTTTCCTTGCGACGGCGACGATCGCAAACGCCGCCCCCGCCCCCAAGTTCCCCACCCTCGAAGATCAGCTCAAGGCCGCGAAAGTCAAAAAAGGAAGCGCCCTCGAAAAGCTGATCAAGGACAACCAGGACTTCAGGAACCTCAAAGACAAGGACGCAAACGACAAGATCGTTCCTCCCTGGCTGAAGGTTTACTGGCGCAAAGGACATCCCGAGGTCAACTACGACAACGAGAAAGACCCCACCGGCGGCTATCCGCACGTCTTGAAGGAAGTCCTCGAGTGGCTGATCAGCCACCAGGACCTCAAGCCAGGGCATCCCGAAGCGACCCTCTCGCCGGGATATGAGTTCGGCGACCGCGACGAAGACGCCGACGCCGGCTCGGGCAGGCCACGCGGCCGCATCGCCGCCCAGGACGCCACCGCGGGAACGAACGTCCGCACGTCCGGCCTGCAGACGAGCTCCCGCAGCGAGTCCGACATCCGCGTCAACTACTGGGACCCGAGCAAGATCATCGCCGGCTCGAACAACATCGGCGGCTCCGGCACCCAGGGGATGTACTACTCCTCCGACGGCGGCGTGACCTGGGGCCAGACGAACCTCTCACTCGCCAGCGGCGACTCGTTCCACTCCGATCCGACGGTCGACTGGAGCTCGGACGGCACAGCGTGGTCCACCACGATGGGGATCAACGGAAACGTCCTGAAAGTTCAGTCGTACCGGTCCACCAACGGCGGCGCGACGTGGATCTTCGACGGCACCGTCTCCGGCACCCAGACCAACACCGACAAGCAGATGCAGTGGATCGACCACAGCGCGTCTTCGCCGTATGCGAACAACAACTACGTCATCTGGCACAACGGCGCCCCCGCCTACATGAACCGCCGCACCTCCTCGGGCTGGGGCACTCCGATCAAGGTCAGCGGCACCGAGACCACCGGCACGGCGATCGGCTCGGACGTGAAGACCAATGCCTCCGGCGACATCTTCGGCTTCTACCCCGACACCGGCTCGCGCGGGATCTACGTCGTGAAGTCGACAAACGGCGGCACGAGCTACTCGACCCCGACGAGGATCGTCACTGCGTACGACTCCTACGACATTGGCGTTCCGGCATTCGCCAATCGCCGGATCCTCGTCTACGTTTCGGGCGGCGCCTACCGGAACGGTACGACGAACCACGTCTACGCCCTCTGGGCCGACCTCTCGGGCGACTCGGGCTGCACGACGGAGTCGAACGAGCCCGGCACGAACACGAGCTCCACCTGCAAGACGCGAATCTGGTTCTCGCGGTCCACGGACGGCGGCACCACCTGGAGCGCACGGACGAAGATCAACAACCAGAGCGGCCTGAACGACCAGTTCAACCCGTTCATCGCCGTCGACGAGACCAACGGAAATCTGGGCGCGATCTACTACGACACCGTCGCCGACGCGGGCCGCAAGAAGGTCGACGTCTACTACCAGCTGTCGACTGACGGCGGCGCGACGTGGGAAGCGGCCGTCAAGGTCACCACGGCGATGACCGACGAAACGGTCGGCGGCGCCGATTCCGGCAACCAGTTCGGCGACTACAACAGCCTCTCCGGCTACGGCAACGCGTTCTTCCCCTCCTGGACCGACCGGCGCAACAACGCGAAGGAAGAGATCTGGACGGCGAAGATCACGACGTCGTCGACGCCGACCTACTCGATCTCCGGCAATGCCGGAACGACGGGCGCGACCCTCTCCACAGGCTCGGCCTCCGCGACCAGCGACTCCTCGAGCAACTACACGATCGCCGGCCTCGCGCCGGGCAACTACACCGTGACGCCGAGCAAGAGCGGCTGCACGTTCACGCCCACTTCGAGCCCGGTGACCATCACCGCGTCCAATGTTACCGGTGTCAACTTCAGCGCCTCGTGTACGGCACCGACGTTCTCGATCAGCGGCAACGTCGGAACCTCCGGCGCAACCGTCACCGCTGGTGCCCAATCGACCACGAGCGACGGCTCGAACAACTACGCGATGTCGGGCTTCGTGGCCGGGACTTACACCGTCACGCCGAGCAAGTCCGGCTGCACGTTCACGCCGGCGTCGGCATCCGTCACGATCACCTCGGCGAACGTGACCGCGAACTTCACGGCGTCGTGCGGCAGCGGCGACACGCAGCTCACGAGCGGCGTTGCGGTAACCGGCCAGAGCGTGGCCCAGGGCGCGTGGAAGTATTACTACATCACCGTCCCCGCGGGCGCGACGAACCTGACCTTCGCGACGACCAACGCCACGGGCGATGTCGACATCTACACGCAATCGGGTGCCAAGCCCACCTCCAGCACTTACATCTGCCGCCCGTACACCGCGTCCGGAAACGAGACCTGCTCGGCGACGAATCCGGCCGCCGGCACGTGGTGGCTCGGCGTGTACGGCTATGCGGCTGGCAGCTTCACGGTGACCGGCACGGTGACGACGCCGGTGGCCACCTACACGATCTCCGGCAACGCAGGAACGTCGGGCGCGTCGCTCACCGCGGGCTCGGCGTCCGCGACCAGCGATGGCTCCGGCAACTACACGCTCTCCAGCCTCGTGGCCGGGACGTACACCGTGACGCCGAGCAAGAGCGGATGCACCTTCTCGCCCACATCGAGCTCCGTGACCATCACGTCGTCGAATGTTACCGGTGTCAACTTCACCGCCTCGTGCGGCAGCGGCGACACGCAACTCACCAGCGGCGTCCCGGTGACCGGCCAGAGCGTGGCCCAGGGCGCGTGGAAGTATTACTACATCACCGTCCCGTCGGGCGCCACGAACCTCACGCTCGCAACGACGAGCGCCACCGGCGACGTCGACATCTACACACAAGTCGGTGTCAAGCCAACCTCCAGCACTTACATCTGCCGCCCCTACACCGGATCCGGCAACGAGAGCTGCTCGGCCACCAATCCAGCCGCCGGCACATGGTGGCTCGGCGTGTACGGCTATGCCGCCGGCACCGTCACCGTGACCGGCACCGTCACGACGAGCAGCGGATCGACGCTCTTCACCAACGGCTTCGACAACGGCACCGGCTGGGCCACCGCGCAAGTCTCCGGCACTGCCGGCGCGTGGACGTACGTCGCGTCGGGAACGAATCCAACGGCGACTCCGCATGGGGGCAGCGCCATGGCGAAGTTCAATTCGTACGACGCCGCGAGCGGCTCCCAGACGCGCGTCTACCGAACAACCGGCTTCGCGATTCCCGGCTCGGCCACGACGGCCACGTTGAAGTTCTGGATGTACCACGACACCGGCTACACGACCTCCGCAGACCGCGTGCAGGTGCAAGTCTCGACCGGCTCGACCTGGGCGAACGTCGCCACGGCCGTCAACCGCTACGACGGATCAACGGGCTGGAAGCAACACACCATCGACCTGACCGCATACAAAGGAACGACCGTCCAACTCGGCTTCCTCGGCATCAGCGCCTACGGCAACAACATCTTCCTCGACGACGCAATCGTCACGACCCCATAGGACTCCTCATCGAATCGGGGGAGCGGGCTTCCAGCCCGCTCCCTCATCCGGTCTTGTCCACGACCTTTGCGTCGGGCGCGGTTTTGGTCACGGACTTGATGCCGTTCTCCATTCCGGCCGCGGACGAGTACATCTCGCTGGTGCCAAGGACCTGCCCGTTCGTGGCGGTCAGTACGAAGTAAGGGCTACCGTCCTTCGCCTTCTTGCGCGTGAAACGCGTGTCCTCCTGCGAGTTCTTGCGTACGGACTCGATGCCGTTGAGCGCACTGGCCTTCGCCTCGTAGCTCTCGCTGGTCAGGATGATCTCGTTGTTTCCGGCGCGAAGGTTGAAGCGAAACTTTCCCGAGCTTCCCGCGCTGACGACAAAAGAACCGGCCATGAATGACCCCCTTTCGTCCGGAAGTATATCGGCACGCTCGGCGGCGGCGTGCCGGTTACTCTCGCCGCCGTTGCGTCGCCGCCCAAAACGCTACCGGCGCCGCGATCACCGTGGCCAACACCGCCACGTGCCGGCTCCGCGTCCGATCTTCCTCCGTCGCGATCCGGCCGCCGCGAGAGTAGCGCCCCGCCCACGTGAGGCCGGTCGTCTCGGTCCACGCGACCGGGATCCAAGGCACCACCATGAAGATGATCGCGATCATCAGGATCTTGCCGTAGAGCTCCCGCCGCTTCACCTTGTCCATATCGAAGATTCTCCACCCCGTTGACCAGTGAATGGCCATTCATTCATACTGGCGCAAATCCTGTAATCGAGCACCAAGGAGCACATCATGGCGGAAGTGAAGACTCAGGGCGCCGTCGAAGCGATGGAGGTGGCCGAAGCCTCGCGCGAGACTGAATGGGAAAAGCCCTCGTTCGTCGGCGATCTCTTTCTCGGCAAGGTGAATTTCGACCTCATTCATCCCTTCCCCGAACAGCCAACGGCCGACAAGGCCGAGGCGGATGAGTTCCTGGCAAAGCTGGAGCGCTTCCTCGCGGAGAACGTCGACGCCGACGAGATCGACCGCAAGGGCGAATACGACTACGAGCTCTTCAAGGGCTTCGCGGAGATGGGCGCGTGGGGGATGAAGATCCCCAAGGAGTACGGCGGGCTCGGGTTCAGCGCGACGAACTACAACCGCGCGATCGGCCTGGTGGCGACGTGGTGCGCGTCGAGCGTGGCGTGGCTCTCCGCGCATCAGTCGATCGGCGTGCCGCAGCCGCTGAAGCTGTTCGGCACGGAAGAGCAGAAGAAGAAGTACCTCCCCCGCCTCGCCGCCGGCGCGATCTCCGCGTTCGCGCTCACGGAGCCGGGCGTCGGCTCGGATCCGGCGAAGATGCAGACGACCGCGACGCCGACTCCGGACGGCAAGGGCTGGATCCTCAACGGCGAAAAGCTGTGGTGCACGAACGGCCTGAAGGCCGAGGTCATCGTGGTGATGGCGCAGACGCCGCCGAAGGTCGTGAAGGGCAAGGAGAAAAAACAAATCTCGGCCTTCATCCTGGAGATGGACACGCCGGGCGTGGAGATCGCGCACCGCTGCCAGTTCATGGGCCTGCGCGGCATCGGCAACGTGCTCATTCGCTTCAAGGACGTCTTCATCCCGAAGGAGAACCTCCTCTGGGGCGAAGGCCTCGGACTGAAGCTCGCGCTGATCACGCTGAACACGGGACGCCTGACGATCCCGGCGGGCTGCGCGGCGGGCGCGCGCCGGATGCTCGAGATCGCACGGGACTGGGTGAACGAGCGTGTGCAGTGGGGCCTGCCGATCGGCAAACACGAAGCAGTTGCGGCGAAGCTCGCATGGATGGCCTCCCATACGATGGCGATGGAAGCGATCGTGTGGCTGACTTCCGGTCTCGCGGACCGCGGCGACGTCGATCTCCGCCTCGAGGCGGCGATGGCGAAGCTGTTCAACACCGAGGTGGCGTGGAAGTGCGTCGATGAACTGGTGCAGATCCGCGGCGGACGCGGCTACGAGACCGGGCCGTCGCTCGAAGCGCGCGGCGAGAAGGGCTACGCGGTCGAGCGGATCATGCGCGACATGCGCATCAACCGCATCTTCGAAGGCACGAGCGAGATCCAGCATCTGTTCATCGCCCGCGAGGCGGTCGATCCGCACATGAAGCGCGGCTACAAGATCCTCCTGCCCGAGACTCCGACGGCGGAGAAGGTCTCGGCCGCGGCGAAGGCGGGCGCGTTCTACGCGACCTGGTATCCAACGAAGTTCATGGGCTGGAGCCGCTTCCCGAAACACGGCGATTTCGGACGGCTGGCCACGCACGTCGGCTACATCGAGCGGCAGTCGCGCCACGTGGCGCGCTCGATCTTCCACGCGATGATGCGCTTCCAGGCGAAGCTGGAGCGGAAGCAGATGGTGCTGTTCCGCATCGTGGACATCGGCACGGACCTCTTCGCGATGTCGGCGACGATCAGCTACGCGGCGATGCTGGCGAAGAAGGGCGAGAAGAACGCGCTGGAGATGGCGGACCTGTTCTGCCGCGAGGCGCGTCAGCGCATCGACCAGAATTTCCGGACGCTCTTCGACAACCACGACGAGCTCGCGTACAAGGTCGTACAGAAGTTGATGAAGGGCGAATACGAGTGGCTGGAAGGCCAGCTCGTGCAGCCGGTGGTGCCGACCGCGGAGCAGGTGGAAGAGGCGATCCGGAAGCTGGCGTGATTTTGTGGAGTGCGGCGGCACCACGGCCGCCGCTTTCTAATGCGTGCCGAAGCCGGCGCGCGTCTGATCCTGCCGCGCATTCGAAAGCGGCGGCCGTGGCCTCCGCACTCCACATCAGATCTTCTCCGCGTCGTCGACGGTTTCGTGGCCGCTGTAGGACTTGACGAGGCACTCGCCGCAGATCAGTGAAGCGGTGTTTGCGCCGGGGCGGGGCACCCAGCCGTCGCGGTGCACTGCGTCATCGAAAGAGCGCGTGTACTCCGCGGGGATCTCGCCCACGATCTCGCGCGTGAGGTCACATTCGCTGCAGGTGAGGACGACGCGCCCTTCCATTCATTTTTCTCCCGCCGCCGGGAACACCGGAGTGATGTCGACCGGGATGTCCTGCAACTTCGCGGTCACTGACTCGATCTCCGGGTTCGACACGCCGTACTTCGTCAGCAAGCGTTGCGCGCGGGCGTAGTCGCCGGTCGCTTGCAGCATGAGCAGTTCGGTCGCGAGGGACTCGATGCCGGAACGCATCTTCGCGAAGTCGACGGTAAACGTGCCGTCGCCCTTCGGCACGATCGCGCCCTTTTCGCGCAGCCAGTTCCACTGCACGGCGGTGCCGCGGCCGTGGGCCTCGTCGAGGCCGAAGCGCATCGAGCGGAAGTGGAGGCCGGCATAGGTCGCGTAGAGCTGCTGCTCGTTGAACGCGGACAGGAGTTTGTTGTCGATCGCGTAGAGGATGTTCCAGACGCCGAGGACGTCGGCCTTGCATTCCTCGATCGCGGAGTAGGTGTCTTTCAGGAGGAAGCGCACGTCGGTGCGCTCGCCGTTCGGCTGCTTGATGAGACCCGGCCCGAGTCCGTGCGAGAGCTCGTGGAAGAGGACGAAGTTGAAGTAGGCGTCGAAGTTGAGGAGATTGCGCTGCGCGGGATCGAGCACGCGCATCGCGATCGGTGAGCCGCTCATGCGGTACTTCGCGTCCATCACGTTTTTGAGCAGGACCTTCTTCGATCCCTTGTTCTCTCTCACCCATTCGTCGTTCGGGAGATTGAACGCGGCCGTCTGCACGCCGCGGCGCGCGTCGCCGGCGGTGTAGATCTCCTGCACCACGCGGATCGGCGACTCCGTGCCGCGGTTGGGGTTCTTATGCTCGTCGGGGATCGGGAGGTTGCGCTCCATCGCCGGCAGATGCTGTGCGTAGACCGCGAGCTTCTCCGTCTCCGGACGATCGACGACGTTGATGAAGGACTCGAACGCCGCCTTCCAGTTGAAGAGCGCATCCTCGTAGACCTCGTACGGCCCGATCACCACTTCGATCGGTCCGTCGAGATCCATCCAGGCGATGTCGCTCTCGCGATAGTTGTCCTTGAACAAAGCGTCGGCGAGCTTGGTGAGGTAGTTGCGCAGCGACGGGTTGTTCGTCAGCGCCGCGGCCTCGCGTAACCGCGCCACCGCCGGCTCGAGGTGTTCGCGATAGTGCGTCGAGTAGGGAATGGTGACGAGCTTGTCGCCC
Organism: Thermoanaerobaculia bacterium; assembly: GCA_035999335.1. GTDB lineage: Bacteria > Acidobacteriota > Thermoanaerobaculia > Gp7-AA8 > Gp7-AA8 > QHVT01. The sequence continues at coordinate 17,146 of DASYGV010000032.1, forward strand.
TCACGGCGCACGACGGTGAAGAGTCCCTGCAGCGCGTCTTTCTGCTCCGGATGCGCGGCGATGTAACGCTCCATCTCTTCCTTCGTGAGGTCCGCCGGATAGAACGCCGCCCCTTCGGGCTTGTGTCCCTCGGCACCGAACGGCGCGATGAACGGCTCGTCCTTCGCGAGCCGGTCCCACCGTCCCCGGTTCGCGATGAAGTAGTCGTAGCCCGCGCGATTGCGAGCGGAGCTCGGCGCCTGGGCCTCGAGCCGCGTGCGGTAGTCGGGGTTCTGCTCGGAGACCTGAAGCCAGTAGATCTCGTCGATGTGTTTCGACGCCTCGATGAGCTTCGCGACGACTTGCCGCTCGTTTTCATTGAGCAGCGCGCGGTCGTAGTCGACGACGGTCTTCGGCAATTGGCGCAAGCGGTTCTCGACGTCCGGAAGGACTTCGAGGCTCGCCGCCGTCGGTGCGGTGGTGGTGGCGGTATCGGTCTGCGTCTGCATGTTTTCTCGACAAGCGAGCGGAAGGATGGCGGCGAGGACGAGGAGCAGCTTCTTCATAGCGTTGGATTCTATGCAATCATCGCGGCATCCGCTGAAAGGGAGTACGAATGAAACGACTGGTGATGGTCCTGGGCGCGCTGCTGCTCGCCGCGTCGGCCGAGGCAGGTTTGGAAGTGCGAGCGTTCACCGTAACGGGAACGCCGGACGGCGTCATCAGTTACGGGTACCGCGTGCGACTGGTCTCGGGCCGGCTCGATCCGGCGTCGCCCGTGTCACAGCACGTGACGCTGTACGACATCCCGGACTTCATCCCAGGCAGCGCATCCGGTACGCCGGGGTGGACGGCCACCGAACACGCCCGCGGAGTCGACGCGGACGACGTGCCGCTGCGCAACCGCGACGACGCGCCGCGCCACATGAACATCACCTTCGAATGGACGGGGCCGGACGTCATCGTCGCGCCCGCGGAGCTGGGCTCGATCTCCTTCAGCGTGACCGATGCTCCTCCGTCCGGCGCGACGGTCCTTTACGTTGGCCAGTGCACGGCCGGCAGTGGAGCGGTGCGACCGGTCGCAGTCGTCGGCCGCGTGAGCGGTCCCGGCGCGCCGTAGGGCGTGGTATCGTCCTTCGCGCAGTGATCATCGAGTGTCCGGGGTGCCATTCGAAGTACCAGTACGACGAGGAGCGCTTCGAGCGGAAGCCGTCGAAGAAGATCAAGTGCGCCCGCTGCCAGCAGATCTTCGACATCCAGAATCCCGCGTTCGAGCCACGCCAAGCGCCGCCGGTCCACATCGGCGACAAGACGTTCACGGGACGGCCGGACTCCAAGCTGCCGGAGTCGACGGAGCAGTCTGTGCTCCCCGAGCGCAACACCGGGAAGACGGAGGCGCTGCAGCTCCCCCAGGGCAAGCGTCTCTCGCTGGCCATTCTCGAGGGGCCGGACGCCGGCGGCGTGTATCGCATCGACAAGCCGCGTGTGACGATCGGCCGCGCGAACGCGGACCTCACGCTCAACGACAGTGAAGCCTCGCGCCTGCACGCCTCGGTCGAGATCCGCGACGCGCTCTTCACGCTCAACGACCTCGGATCAACGAACGGCACGCTCGTCGGCGGCGAACGGATCGACCGCGCGGTGGAGTTGGGCGACAAGAGCGAGTTCCAGGTCGGCACGACGACGCTGATGCTGATCGTGACGGAGGATCATTAGTGCTGAGTGCTGGGTGCTGAGTGCTGGGTCCCACCCGGCCCCGTTTTCAACTCAGCACTCAGCACTCAGCACTCAGCACTCGTGAACGAGCTCGCGACGCTTTACCGCCACAGACAGTTGATCGCCGCGTTGACCACGCGCGATCTGAAGGCGCGTTACCGCGGCTCGCTCCTCGGCTACTTCTGGTCGCTCGCGAATCCGCTGCTGCTGCTCGCGGTGTACACGCTCGTGTTCACGAAGTTCTTTCCGCAGCAGGTCGTGCAGCCGTATCCGCTGTTCCTTTTCGCCGGGATCCTGCCGTGGACTTTCTTCGCCGCGGCGACTCTCGAGTCCACCACGTCGATCTCGACGAACGCGGGGCTGATCAAGAAGGTGATGTTCCCGGCCGAGGCGCTGCCGCTCGTGGTGGTGCTGTCGCATCTGGTGCACTTCGCGCTGGCGATCCCGATCCTGCTCACGGCCATCGGCGTCTTCGCGCTGATGGGCAAGTTCACGGTGAGCTCGACGATTCTTCTCGCGCCGGTGCTGATGCTGCTGCAGACGATGTTCATCGCCGGGATCGCGATGACGGTGTCGTCGGCGTCGGTGCTGTTCCGCGACTTGCGCGACATCGTCGCGAACCTGATGCAGCTCGGGTTCTTCGTGACGCCGATCATCTACCTGATCGACAACATCGAGTCGCGCACGCTGCGCGCGCTGCTGCGCGTCAATCCGATGACGCCGTTCGTCGTCGCATATCAGGACATCTTCTTTTTCGGACGATTGCCGAATGTGTCGGACATCGTGCTGATCCTGACTTACGCGTTCGGGTCACTGATGATGGGGTTCTTCGTGTTCGATCGGTTGCGGGATACGTTGGCCGAAGCGATTTAATGTGGAGTGCGGAGGCAGCGCCTCCGCTTTTCTATCGGGCGCGAATGCGAAAGCGGAGGCGCTGCCTCCGCACTCCACATTACCGTTCCAATGTCAGGGACGCCCAGAGGCTGTTCCATTCGTAGTCCGCGTTTTGAGGGGCGGGCAGGACGTGCACACACTTGATCAGCCAGACGCCTTTGTCGAGGTTGAACGTGACGCGGCCTTCGCGATCCGTGCGGGCGGCGAGGCGGCGGCCGTCGCGGGAGAGCGCGGCCACGTGCGCGTTCGCGAGCGGCTTCTTTTCGTACAGAACGCGAACGACGTTTCCCTCGATCAGGATCTCGAATCGGAAGCCGAGCGGAATGTCCGTTGTGCCGACAATGGACTTCGCGAATCGCTGGAAGCGCTCGCGCTGCGCGCCGTTGCCGCGCGGGCGAAGGTTTTCGAGGCCTTCCTCGTGTAGGAACTGCTCGAACTTTGCGCGCGAGATCTGGTGCGGATACGGTTTGCCGCGATAGCCGATGACCGCGGTGCCCTCGCGCTCGATGCGCACGACGCCCGCGGGATCGCGATCTTCGAACCCCGCCACCACGCGCTCTCCCTCGGCGTCGCGAACGATGAACGACTCGATGCGCGGCGTCCGTCGCGGCACGCTGTCGCCTTTGAAGTTTTCTCCGACGCGCAGCGATGCCGTGATCGTCGACGAAGCGGCCGGACGGAACGTCGACGGCTCGATCCAGAAGTCGTGCGCGCCCGCAATGGGCGCGCACGCAAGAAGGATCAGGAACAGCGCACGATTCACGGGGTGTACTCCGTCGCGGATACGAAGCGTCCGTCGTTCGTGGAGTTGCTCACGACGACTGCGTAGCAGACCGCGGCCTCGGCCGGCTCGAAGCGCACCACGCCGTCGGTGATCATCGAATTCACCGGCGCCTGTCTCCACGCCCTCGCGGCGAGATTCATGTTCACCGTTCCGACGGTCATCCCGTTCTTGTCGAGAATCGTCGCCGTCACCGGGTTCGCCGCATCGGATTGATTGAAGCAGCCGATGTTCGTGCGCCAGTTCGAGTCGACGATGATGCCCGGGCTGAACGAGCGCGAATTCGAGCCCGCGAACTCGAGCGGCGGAACCGGCGTCGTGTAAGCGCCGTTGGCGCCGGTCCGCACCTCGGAGTTGAGGATGAAACGGTTGCTCGGATCGGGACTGCTGAACGTCGCCGCGCCGCCGCCGGTGTAGTTGAACACCGTCTGCAGGAAGTTCGTGTACGTCTTCAGCTCTCCTGCACCGAGTGAGATCGTCGCTTCCTGCGAGTTGCCGTTCGCGTCATACAACGTCACCTCGACCGGGAACGTCGACGAGGTCGGATTGAGCAGCGCCACGTAGCTGAGGAACTGCGCGTTGCCGATGCCGGTCACGTTGGCGACGACCGGCAGCGTCTGAAAGTCGGAGGCGAAGCCCAGCGGCCGCAACACGCGCGACTGCGAGAACGCGGGCAGCGCCGTGATGGCCGCAAGTGCGATGAATGCAATCAGTCTTTTCATGATCGTGTCCTCTTCACTGGCACGGCTGCGCGCCGTCCGGGTTGGGGATGTTCGGGACTGTCGGCGTATTCGTTCCGCCATGTCCCTGCAGCAGTCCGTTGTGCGCGGGCGCGAGGAACGGGAAGCGCGGCAGGAAGTCCTTGTCGTTGATCTCGACGCCCTTCGATAGACCGGCCGCTGGATCGCCGGCGGCGATGAGGCTGATGAGCACCGTGTTCACGTTGACCTGGTGACGGTTCGCGGTCGTGCCGCCGCCGAGGCGGCGTCCGTTCGGGAACGACGAATCGACCGCGGCATCGAGCGTGATGACGTCACCGGTCGAGCCGTCCGCGACCGGAATCGGCCGTCCGAGGTTGATCGCGTTGATGATGTCGAGCCGCGGCCCCTTCAACACGGTGTTGACCGTCGCGTCGGGGACGCCGAGGGCGGCATAGACGCCGAGCGCCTGAAGGTCGCGCACGAGCACGGGAAAGAGCACGTCCGCGCCGAAGCGCGACACGTCCTTCATCGGATTGGTGTGGAGATAGAGACCCTGCCGCTGCGTTCCGACGAGGCCGGCGTTGAAGAGCGGCAGCGCGTTGCGGCCGACCTGCACGTAGTTGCCCGTGCCGCGCAGACCGGTGATCACGTTCGTCGGATCGACCACCTGGACTGCCTGACGGCTGATGCTCGACCAGATGCGCAAAAGGCTGTCCGTGGACTGCGCCTGCAGCTGCCCGTTGTGCGGAATGCCGTCCGGGAAAAGCTCCGCGGTCGGAATCTCCAGCGCGATGGAGAAGACGTTGAAACCGGTGAAGACGTCTTCGATCGGCGTGTCGCGCGCGCCCATGATCCCGCCGAGATCGCCGCGGCCGAGGTTGACGAGATCGAAGATGCCTTTCTCGTCGAGCTGGTAGGGATCGTCGAACTGTCCGGCGATGATGCGGCCGCCGTTGCTCAGGTCCTCAATGTACGTGTCGACGAACGGCTGATCGTAGAGCGCCTGCTCGCGGCTCGACGCGTCGCCGGACTGGTAGCCTGCGAACGCGCCGAGGCCGTAGACGAGACGGTCAGTCTGCGGTCCGTGATTGTTCGGAAGGACCGGCAGATTCGCTCCGATGACCGTGGGATTCGGCTGGCCCGGCGCGGTCACACGCGTGACGGTCATCGTCTCGGTGCCGCCGGTGAGCTGCCACAGGAGCTCGTTGCCGCCACCCAGCGGATCATTCGGGCCAGGCGCAGCCTCGGGCGCGAGCGTGTTCTTGAACTCGACGCGGTAGACCGCCTGGTCCGCGAGGCTCGTGCCTTTGCCGATGTGGAACTCGTAGCGGTAGCCGTTGCACGCGCGGAAGCCCTGATTGCCCTGCCCCGGCTCGTGGAGCGGGTTGAAGTTCATGATCAGGTAGAGCTTGTCGTGCGTGCCGTTCGACACCCAGGCATAGGTGTCGGTGTTGTCCGCGCACGGTTCATTGAGCACCGGGAAGGCTTCGCGGTGACTCGACGCCTGCGCCAGCGGCGTTAGAAAGATGAGAAGCCCGAAGAGAAGTCGCGAGAGTTTCATCCTGTCTCCTTTGGTTTACGGGGGTGGATACGGGCGGGGATAAATCCGCGGATCTCTGGCGGCCGTAGGAAAACCTGGAGATGCGACCAATCCTCGACAGGCACTTCCGCACCGTGCTCAACCATGCGCCCGACGGCGTGCTGGTGGAGTCGCGCGACGCAGTCGCGTACGTGAACGCCGCCTACGCGCGTCTCCTCGGATACGAAAAGCCGGAGGATCTCTGCTCGGTGACGATCCGCGACATCGCGCATCCGGACGATTGCGAGCGACTGCTGTTCTTCGGCCGCTGCCGTGCGGAAGGGAAGCCGGCGCCAACGCGCTACACGTTCCGCGCGTGTGCGCGCGGCGGCACGGTCGTCACGCTCGACGCGAGCATCTCCGCGGCGCGCTGCGACGGCGAGCTGCTGATCACGACGATCGTGCGCGAGCTGCACCCGGACGCGCGTCCGATGCTGGAGCTCCCGGGAACGAAGCACCTCTCCCCGCGCGAGCGCGAGGTCGTGCAGTACCTGCTCGAGGGAAAGCGATCGAAGGAGATCGCACTGCTGCTCGACGTGTCGGAGAAGACGATCTGGACGCACCGCTCGCGTGCATTTCAAAAGCTGGCGCTGCGAGGAGTGGGGGATTTGTTCCGCGTGGCGATGGAGACGGGGGCGATCTAAGCTCGGAGCGCTGGCGTCTCGCCGGCTGTCGTGGCGGCGTCCCGCGCCGCCACTCCGGGCGGTGGTGCGCGCGTCATAGCCGCTGCTGGGTCCTGAGCTAAGCGCTTCCCAGCGTTGCCCGCTTTCGATCCGCGGCGCGAGGGGTGGCGGCGCGGGACGCCGCCACGACAGCCGGCGAGGACGCCAGCGCTCCACTCGATGCCCTCTGCGCTCTACTATCATGCCGTCGTGTCCGAGTTCGCCATCGCCCTCGAGAACGTCTCCAAGAACTACCGTCTCTGGGGCCGCCGCTCGCAATTCGCGACGTTGAAGAGCGCTCTCTTGAAGCGCGATCTCAAAACGTCGCCGGATGCGTCGGTCGCCGCGTTGCGCGACATGTCCTTCGCCGTCGATCGCGGCGAGGCGTTCGGGATCATCGGGCGCAACGGCTCGGGGAAGTCGACGATCCTCAAGCTGATCTCCGGAATCCTGAAGCCGACGTCGGGACGCGTCGCGGTGAACGGACGCATCGCCGCGCTGATCGAGCTCGGCGCGGGCTTTCATCCGGAGATCACCGGCCGCGAGAACATCTACATCAACGGCATCATGCTCGGTCTCACGCGCCGCGAGATCGAGCAGCGTTTCGACAAGATCGTCGAGTTCTCAGGCATCGGCGAGTTCCTCGATCAGCCGGTGAAGACGTACTCCTCCGGCATGTACGTGCGCCTCGGATTTGCGGTGGCGGTGCACGTCGACCCCGACATCCTGATCATCGACGAGGTGCTGTCGGTCGGCGACGAGGAGTTCTCCGCGCGCTGCGTGGCGAAGATTCAGGAGATGAAGTATCGCGGCGTGACGCTGGTGTTCGTCACGCATCAGCTCGATCAGGTACGGACGCTGTGCGATCGCGCGCTGTGGCTCGACCACGGCCAGCTCGAGGCGATCGGCGATCCGATGCGCGTGGTCGATGCCTACTTGCAGGAAGTTTCCGGCGCTGCGGCGCCCACATCACCACCGGCCGAGCAGGCGCCACCCGAGGAGAAGAAATCCGAGGTGGACGAGGAACGCTGGGGCTCCGGCGAGATCGTGATCAAGCGCGTCTCGCTCACCGATCACGACGGCAGCGAGCTCGTCGCCCTCGGCGCAGGCACGCCGGTCGTGTTCGACCTCGACGTCGAGGTGCGCGTGCCGCAGGACGACTTCGTCTTCGGCTTCGGCATCTACCACGCCGACGGCACGTGCGTGTACGGCACGAACACGGACGTCGAAGGTTATGTGCCGCAGCAGATCGAAGGGAAAGTGCGCGTGCGATTCGTCGTCGCGGCACTCGACCTCGTGGCCGGCACGTATCGCGTCGATGTCGCCGTACACACGCGCAACGGCCGCGCGTTCGATTACCGGCGCAACGTGTTGCGCATCGTCGTCGGATCGCGCGTGCACGACGCGGGTGTCTATCGCCCGCAGCACGAATGGCGCTTCGACGGCAACATCTCGTTCAAAGCGATCGACATGCTGCGACACAACGTCCCCGCCCCAATCGCGGAAGCGATCCGCGAGGTGGAGGGAGTGCCGCCGCGGAAGCGGAAGCGGTAGGCAGCGGCTACAACTTGATCCGGCCGATCACCTTCGCGGCCTGATCCGCGAACCACATCGCGCCGTCCGGTCCCTCGGCCATCGAGCGAATCAATCGCGGCACCATTGGCAGTGCCAGCTCGTGCACTTTGCCTTCCGCGTCCAGATAGCCGAGGCGAGCGCCGGGTGCGTCCGAGAACCAGATCCGTCCCTGTGAGTCGGACGCGAGCGCGCCCACGCCGTACGGCAGCTCGACGGTCGAGACCTCGCCTTCCGTCGTGATGCGTCCGAGGGCCGGGATCCGCGTGAGCGCGAACCAGAGCGCGTCGCGGCCGGCGACGATGCGTCGCGGCTCGCCCCATTCGCGCGGGTACTTGAAACTGCTCGTCTGCCCGGCCGCGGTGACGCGTCCGATGTTGCGCCAGGTCGGCTCGCTGAACCAGAGCGCCTGGTCGGGACCGACGACGATCCAGCTCGGACGCGCGTCGAGCGTGAGCTTCTTCCGCTCTTCCTTCGTCAGGGGCCGCTCGTTCGTCTTCTTCTTCGGGATCGGCATCGGTCCCATGCGCGGTTTCGGGATCGCCATCGTCGGCGCACCTCCCGCCGGACCGCGCTTGCGTCCGATGAACCACTGCGATTGTGGCTGTCCGTCGGCGCTGTAGCGCGTGATCTCACCGCTGTCCGGATGGGTCGTCCAGATCGAGCCGTCCGCGTCGACAGCAATGCCGAGGGTCGTGCGGCCGACCGCCACCTGTTTCGCCTTACCCGCCGGACTAATGTGCCAGAGCACGCTCTTCTTTCCGTCGCTCAGCCAGAGCGATCCGTCCGGCGACTGCGCGATGAGACCGGGCATGTGGTCCTTCGCGAGAGCCTGCAACTCGATGCGGCCCTTCGTGTTCACGCGGCCGAGGTACGGCTCGATCGACGGCCAGTTCTTCCAGGACACGAAAGTCATCACGTCGCCGTGGCGTGCGATCTCGGTCGGGAGATGGCCCGCGGGGACGGGAAACGTTTCGACCGAGGGCTCCGTGGCGAGCGCGGCGGCGGCGATGAGCAGGGGAACGAGGACGCGGATCACGGTGGCTCGCATTTTCACGGGATACAATCGCTTCCGCGTCCGGAGGTATTGCATCATGTCGATCCCCACGCTCATCGTCATCGCCGTCGTCGGTCTCTATCTTCTCAGCTCGATCAAGATTCTCCCCGAGTACGAGCGGGGCGTGATCTTCCGCCTCGGCCGGCTGCTGCCCGAAGCGAAGGGTCCGGGCATCTTCCTGGTCTTCGCGCCAATCGACAAGATCGTGCGCGTGTCGCTGCGGCAAGAGGCGTTCGAAGTGCCGCCGCAGGACATCATCACGCGCGACAACGTCACGCTGAAGGTCAACGCGGTCGTGTTTCTCAAAGTCGTCGAGCCGCGCCGGGCGATCGTCGAGGTCTTCGACTACCGCTATCAGACGTCGCAGTTCGCGCAGACGACGCTTCGCTCGGTCCTCGGCGAAGTCGAGCTCGACGACCTGCTCGCGCACCGCGACCAGCTCAACGGGCGCATTCAATCGATCCTCGATCAGCACACCGAGCCGTGGGGCGTAAAGGTCGCGAACGTGGAGGTCAAGCAGGTCGACCTCCCCGAGTCGATGTTGCGCGCGATGGCCAAGCAGGCCGAGGCCGAACGTGAGAAGCGGGCCAAGCTGATTCACGCCGAGGGCGAGTTCGCGGCGTCGCAGCGCCTGGCGGAAGCCGCGCACGTGCTGGCCACCGAGCCGACCTCGATGCAACTCCGCTATCTGCAGACGCTCACCGAGATCGGAGTCGAGAAGAACACGACCGTCATCTTCCCGCTGCCGGTCGACCTTCTCGCCGGACTGGCGAACCTCGTCAGGAAAAATGAGTGAGCTGATGATGATGGAGGCGGCGCTCTTTCAACTGCGCGCCGCCATCGGCGACGACCCGTCTTTCATGGCCATCCGCCTCGGCGCGGACGTGCTCTCGAACGCCGTGATCGCGGCGAAGAACGGCGGCGTGAACGCCGCGCGCGTGAACGACATCGAGTTCGCGCTGAACGACCTCATCGCCGCGATCGACGACGCCGGCGCGCCGGACGAGGTCTACTCCGCGGTCGCGCTGCTGCAGAACGACGCAGCGACATTGCGTAACGCGACCGCGCTTCCGGCTGAGCTCGTGCAGACGATCCGCGAACTGCAGTCGAAGTTGAAGACGCGGGCGAACGCGATGGAGCGCGCGCAGTACCGCATGGAAGGCAGCGTCGCCGAGTCGCTGCCGCATCCGCCGCGGGAACTGCGGGAGGCCGCGATCCCAATCGTCCGCCAGCTCGCCGCCGCCGGCTTCGACACGCCGGCGCTCGATCTGTTGGTCGCGCAGCCGGAGGAGCTGCGGTATCACACGATCAACGAGATCGTGGATGAGCTGGACGTGGTTTTGGGAGGGTAGTTTTGGACGCTAGCCCTCGTCCTGCTTGATCTGCTCGGCGAGGTAGTTCTGCACGCCCACCTGTTCGAGGAGCGTGAGCTGCGCTTCCAGCCAATCGACGTGCCGTTCCTCGTCTTCGAGGATGTGCTCGAGGAGGTGGCGGCTGTTGTTGTCGCCGAGCTCGCGACACTTCTCAATGCCCTCGTTCAGGCGCGGCAGCGCTTCCATCTCGAGGGCGTAATCGACCTTGAGGATCTCCGGCACGTTCTCGCCGATGTTGATCTTGCCGAGGCGCTGCACGTTGGGGATGCCTTCGAGGAACAGCACGCGCTCGATCAACGCTTCGGCGTGCTTCATCTCGTCGATCGATTCTTTGCGGATGATCTTCAGAAGGCGGTGATAGCCCCAGTTCTCGCACATCTCGGCGTGCACGAAGTACTGGTTGATCGCCGTCAGCTCGGCGGTCAGGACGTCGTTGAGGATCTCGATGACTTTGGGGTCGCCCTTCATGAGGCGAAGCGTATCAGTTCTAGGAGTGCGGCGGCGAGGCGGATGGTGGGTGGGAGCCACCGCTCTGGTAGGTGGACGGGCGGCGCTGCGGACGTACGAGAGCGGTGGCTTCCAGCACCCGCCATCCTCGCCACCGCACTCCTAGACGGCGTGTGCGGCGACCAGGTCGGTTCCGACGCAAACGGGGCAGGAGTCCGCGGAGCGGGTGAGCATCGCGCGGAGCGAATTGTGGCAGGAGCCGCACTGGTCCCCGATGCCGCAGCGCTGCAGATCGCGGACGGACTCGGCCCCCTTGTCGATGGCCTTCATCACTTCCCGCTCCGATTTTCCGCGGCAGATACAGACGATCACGTTGATTGTTCCTTGGTTGTTTGTGCTGAGACTGAGTCTCAGTACGCGCATGATGCCGCAGCCATTCCTTTTCGTCAATGGGGCGTCCCATCGGAACGCTGCCGTCTCGGCGGCTGGCGAGGCGGCGTCCTCGCCGCCTCCGCAGAACGCAGGCGCGGGACGCCTGCGAGCCAGCCGGCGAGGACGCCAGCGTTCCGCTCGCAAGCAAAAAGGAAATGACTACGGCGGCAAACCGATGACCGAGCCGTGGTATCGGCGCATCTTCCGTCGGAGAACGACGAAGGTCGTCTACCTCGCCGCGCCGGTGGCGATGGAGATCCGATCCTGATCGAAGATCGCCAGGTACCGAAGCGTGTTGGGATACGGCGGATCCGCGGGCAGCCGGGTTGACGGGAGGCCGAGCTCGGCGGCGAGAAGCTCGGCTTCCTCGCGGTGCTCGGTGGTCTCGACTCCCTCGGAACGCGACCGTCGCAAATGCGCTTTCGCTTGCTCGAGATCCCCGGCGTACGCCGCTTCGCGCGCGCGAATCAGCCACAGCGTCGCGGCTTGCAGCGGATCGCGCTCGACCTCGGCGATGCTCCACTTCGTCCACACCGTCGAGCCCAGCCGGATCGCGAGCAGCCGCAACGCGACCCATGGATGGATCGGCGGCTTCAGCGCCGCGGCTTCATTCAGCTTGCGATCGCGCTCTTCGAAGTCGCCGGTCTGCTGCGCGACGTACGCGCCGAATGCCGCGGACTCGAACACGCGATGCTCGAGCCCCATCTCGCGCGCGCGGACACCACAGCTCGCGAGCCGCTGCCGTGCTTCGTCCCAATCACGCAGCTGCGTCGCCGCGACGCCGGCGAACAGCCACGACTCGATTTCCAACGACGCGAGCGACTCCGCCGCGGCCTCCGCCGTCGCGCGATCGAAGAGCTGCATCGCGCGCCGCGCGTCTCCGCGGCTCCACGCGATCCGCGCCTCGGTGTAGTGATAGATCGGTGGACGACGCACGAGGCGGCTCGCGCGCAAGTCGCGCTCCGCCCCGTCGATGTCGCCGAGCGACGCGCGGTCGGCGAGGACGAGCATGAGCCGCCGGTCGTCGGGCTTCGAAGGATCGATCTGCTGCAGCTCGCGGCGCGCGGCGTCCCGCTCGCGCTTTCCGAGGAGGATGTGCGCCGCGGCGAGGCGGAGACGCCACGCGTCGGGACGGATCTCGAGCACCGCTTTTGCGAGCGCGAGCTCGTGCGTCGTGTAATCGCTCGGCTCGACGAAGTAGCGCACGAGCAGCGACTCGTACGGCGACGCGCCATCGAGACGCTTCATCGCCCTGGCGCCCCAGTCCTTCGACACTTCGTCGTTGCCCGAGGCGTCGTTGAAACTGGAGAGGAACGCGGCGGGAAGCGCGGTCTTCGACGGGCGCCGCCATGCTTCCTCGAACAGCTCGATCGCCTTCGGGCGATTGCCTTCCGCGTCCGCTTGCAACGCGAGCTCGATGAGGCGCGTGGTCTCGGCGTCGCCGCGGATGTCGGACGCGCGGAGGTCATAGCCGTGATCGAGCTGGCGATTGCGGTGACGGTTCACCAAATACGCGGCGCCGGCAACGATGAGCACGACAATCGCGACGGCAACGATGCGTACGGTAGGACGGGCTTTAGCCCGCTCGATCGGCGTGGTAAGTCGCGCTGAAGCGCGCCCTACGTGTTGTCGGATTCGCTCCGCGAGCTCGCCGGCATCCTTGAAGCGATCATCAGGAAACTTCTCCAGGCATTTCTGCACGATCGCGTCGACCTCGGGGTCGTCGAGGTGCGGCGTCGGATCGTGCAGCAGCGACACCATCGCGTGCGCGTTCGACGATCCCGCGAACGGCACGCGGCCACTCAGCATCTCGAAGAGGATGCAGCCGAGCGCGAACACGTCCGTCGCAGGCGTGGGCGTGCGCGCCTCGACCTGCTCCGGCGCGAGATAGCCGATCGTCCCGAGCACCACGCCCGGCTCCGTCGGCAGAACTTCCGTCGGTGCGGTCGCTCTGCGCGCGGCGAACGCGCCGGTGCCGCCGCGCGCGAGTCCGAAGTCGAGCACCTTCACGCGGTCTGTGGACGTGATGAAGATGTTCTCCGGTTTGAGATCGCGATGCACGATGCCGCGCGCGTGCGCGGCGGCGACGCCATCGGAGATGTCGAGCAGCAGCTCCAAAGCTTCTCGCGGCGTCATCCGTCCGCTTCCGAGGCGCGTGCGCAGCGTCTCGCCTTCGAGGAACTCCGTGACGGCGTACTGCACGCCGTACTCGTCGCCGTAGTCGAAGATCGAGAGGATGTTCGGATGCGACAGCGACGCGACGGCGCGGGCCTCACGCTGGAAGCGGTCCATCGTCGCGCGGTCGTTCGAGAGATGCTCCGGCAGCACCTTGATGGCGACGTCGCGATGCAGCCGCGAGTCTTCGGCGCGATAGACCTCACCCATCCCGCCCACGGCGACCAGTTCCACGATCGTGTACGGCCCGAGTCGCGTTCCGGGATCGAGCAATCGAAGCTCCGCGTACACGATACCGCTATCATCGGCGCCGATGCAGTACGTCGTCTTCGGCCCGGCTGATTCGAAACTTCCCGCGCTGCTCGGCGGGAACGTCAGCGTCACGCGCACCGTCTCGCGCGAGAGCATCGCCATGATGCTCGCCGCGGACGTTGTGATCATCGATGCTTCCTGTGGCAACGACGCCTGGTACGTTCTCGGACTGCTTCACGGTCAGCACAAACGCGCGGTGATGATCGATCGCGAGATGACGCGCGAGTCGCTCGCCGCCGCGATCGCGAGCGCGATCCCGCCGTTCGCACCGCCGCTGGCCGGCGTCATCGACTCCGCCGCGATGGACGCACACGTGCGCGCACATCTCGAGCGACGGAGCATCCTCGCGGAGAGCGACTTGCCGCGCCTCGATCTCGACGATCTCGCCGCTGACGTCCCGCGTCCCACGCTGCACCGTTTCGTGCGCGAGCTCGCTCGCAGCGGACGCTATCCGCACGAGCAGAAGCTTCAGGACTTCCTGATCAAGCGCGGCATCTTCATCTGAAGGATGCCCAGGGCGTTCGCGATGAGCACTGCCGCACCGATGACGGCCGCGAAGCGCGCCGGCGAGCGGACCTCGACGATCGGCACGAAGAGCAGCACGCCGAACACCAGTGTGACGACGAAGCCGAAGAACGCGACGACGCGGATCGCCGGCGGCGACGGAATGCGTCCGAGGAGCGGGATCGAGAACATGACCAGGTACGTCGTCGCGAAGAAGACGCCCGCGGTGCTCTGAAGAATCTGAAACGCCTCCTGCCGCTCCGCGTTCGACACCGCCGTCAGCGACGCGATCAACACTACCGCGCCGGCGAAGACGATCGACGTCACCGGCGTGCGCCACCGCGGATGCAGACGCGTGAACCACGCCGGCAGCAGCCGGTCCCATCCCGCAACGAGCGGCAGGCGCGAGCTCACGGCGAAGGCTTGGCTCGCCTGCGCAAAGTCGCGCACGACGAGCAGCAGGATCGCCGCCGATGCCGCCGCGCCGCCGAACGCACGCGTAAACGCATGCGCCGCCGGATTCACGAGATCGATTTCGCCCGGCTTCACGAAACGCAACACCGCCTCCGTGCCGAGGATGTAAATCGCCGCGATGCATGGTGCGGCGATGAACGTCGCACGTGCGATCGATCTCGCGCCTTCGCGAGTCTCCGCGGTCACGACCGCCATCCCCTCGAGCCCCGCCAGCGCGTACACGGCGATGCGCGTGAACAGGACAAGCTGCATCAGCGAAAACGCTTCGACCTCGGGACGCGGCAACAGCTCGCGCGAAGTCATCAGCGGCAGGACGATGATGAGCAGACAGGTGAGGATTAGCGCGGCGCTCGCGGCGTTATGGATCCACTTCGAGGTGGTGAATCCGAGGATGCCGAGAATCACCAGCGCGGAGACGATGACCACGCTCGTCGTGGCGGCGTCGACTTGCGCGTTACGCGCGTATCCGATCGCCGTCGCGGTGCTCAGCCCGAGCGTCGCGATGAAGCACATGATGAACAGCCAGAAGTTCCACGCGACGAGAAACCCCGCCGCCTCGCCGTACGCGGCCTTCGCCCACTGGTACGGTCCGCCTTCCAGCGGAATCGCTTTCGTGAGATGCACCACGACGGCGGCGAGCGGGAAGTGCAAGAGGAGAATCGCGGCGAGCCAGTAGACCGCGTGCAGCGATCCGAGCTTCGCCGCCGGGCCGAACCAGTTCAGCCCGACGACGATCAGGATCTGCGCGAGGACGAGATCGAACGTTCCAAGAGTGCGGCGAAGCATGGTGGGCGGGCTTCAGCCCGCCCCACATCTTGCCTCATCGCCGCACGGGTGCGTAAGCCGGCGTGGAGCCGATCTCCTCCGCCTTCACCTTCATCACGTCGATGCGACGACCGGTGAGGGGGCCGTTGTCGATGTTCTCGATGACCGTGCCGTCGGGCAGGATGAGGTCGGCGACGGCGAATCCTTCGAGCACGCGATTGCTGAGGAGCGTCATCGTCTCGCGCACGCGGATCATGCCTGCGGGCGTGTGATCGGGCTCGAAGATGAACAGCTCGAACGTCGCCGTGTATGAGTCGCCGTCGCGCTCCCAAACGCCGTGACCGGGGCCTTCCCCGAGCTGCGCGATCAGGTCCGTCGATTCCGAGACCGTGCCGTTGGAGTGAAACGTCTGCAGCGCGCGGAACGCGGGCGAGGCCGTGGTCTTCACTTCGAACAGCCAGGAGCCGGTCAGCCGCGGGGCGACCAGGGCCTGGGTCTCGATCGTATCTCCGGCGAAGAGCGCCGGTGCTTGCAGCAGAGCTGCGCCGATGGTGAGAATGAACGCAAACACTTTCTTGAATCGCATGAAGCCTCTCCTTTTCGATGACGAGATGCTCGGACAGGCGGGCCCTGAGAGTCCTTTGGATTCTCTGAATTGATATGAACGGATCTGAATACGAGTTCCCGCCGTTCCGCATCGACGGCGCGCAGCGGGTCCTCCTGCGCGACGGCGCGCCGATCGCGCTCCCGCGCAAAGCGCTGGACACGTTGCTGATCCTCGTCGCGCAGCGAGGCGCGGTGGTCGGCAAGGAAGAGCTGATGAAGGCGGTCTGGCCGGACAGCTTCGTGGAGGAGAACAACCTCAATCAGTGCATCTCCGCGATTCGCAAGGCCCTCGGCGACAACAGCGCGGCGCCGCGCTTCATCGAGACGGTCTCGGGCCGCGGCTATCGATTTCTCGCGAAGGTCCACGCGCCGCGCTCTCTCGCGATCCTCCCCTTTCGTCCCTTCGGCGGCCATCACGAGGACGACTACCTCGGCGCCGGCATCGCGGACTCGCTGATCACGCGTCTGTCGAACGTGCGCGATCTGCAGGTGCGTCCGACCAGCGCGGTGTTGAAGTACCTGGAGTCCGACGTCGATCCTGTCGAAGCGGGCCACGCCCTCGGCGTCGACGCCGTGCTCGAGGGGCGGATTCGCAAGGCGCACGATCGGATCCGCGTGACCGTGCAGCTCGTGAGCGTCGCCGACGGTGCGACGATCTGGGCGGAGAAGTTCGACGACGCGTTCACCAGCATCTTCGCAGTGGAGGACTCGATCTCCGAACGCGTCGCCGAGCAATTGACGGAGCGGTTGACGTCGCGCGAGCGCACCGCGATCACGCGTCGCTACACGGGCAACAGCGAGGCCTACCGGCTGTATCTGCGCGGGCGATACGCGTCCAACCGGCTCACGCGCGAGGATCTCGGCAAGTCAATCGAGTTGATGCGGCAGGCCGTCGCCCTCGATCCCGACTACGCCCTCGTACACGCGGGCCTGGCGTACGCGTTCCTCCAATCGGCGGACTTGATCCTCCCGAGCGCCGAGGCGTTCGCGAACGTGGACGCGGCCGCACGCAAGGCGCTGCAGATCGATCCGACGCTCGTCGACGCGATCACCACGATCGCCTGCGTCCGGTGGTATCGAGACCGCGACGCTGCCGGCGCGCGTGCCGAGTTCGATCGCGCGGTGACGCTCGATCCGCGAAACGTGCTGGCGCACCGGCTGTACGGCTGGTGTCTCGTGTTCATGAACGCGGCCGAGGAATCGCAGGCGCAGTTCGACGTGGCGGAAGCGCTCGATCCGCTCTCCGACGAGAACGATGTTTACGCGGTGCCGGCGCTCTATTACGCACGCCGCTTCGACGAGGCGATCGAGCGGGCGAACGCGATGCGCGAGCACTGGGTCAAGCACATCACGCTCGGGCGCACTTACGAGGCGCTGGGACGCCTCGACGACGCGATCGCCGCGTACGAGCGTGCGCGCGGCGCGGACGAATCGATCGCCGAGTCGCTGGGCGATCTCGGCCGCGCTCTCGGACTCGCGGGCAAGACCGCGCGCGCGAAAAAGGTTCTGGCGCAGATGCAGGACGCGCCGCCGTTCTCCGTCGCGAACGTGTACATCGGTCTCGGCGACTACGATCGCGTGTTCGCGCTCTTCGAGGAGGCGCTCGCGGCGCATTCGTGGTACATGACCTGGCTCCCGGTCGCGCCGACGCTCGACCCGCTGCGCGAAGATCCGCGTTTCACGAAAATGCTTCCATGAGAGACCTCGACCTCGACCTCGGCAACGGCATCGTCGTCCCCGCGTCCCAGCTGCGCGCCGCGACCTCACGCGCGGGCGGGCCGGGCGGCCAGAACGTGAACAAGGTCGAGACGCGCGTGACGATCGAGGCGGACGTCGAGTCGTTGCCTCTGTCGGACGAGCAGAAGCAACGCGTGCGGACGGTTCTCAAAGGCCGCATCAACAACGCAGGTGTCCTGCGCATCACCTCGCAAGCGGAGCGCAGCCAACTCGCAAACCGCGACCGCGCGCTCGCGCGGATGGAGGAGCTGCTGCGCGACGCGCTCGAAGAGCGCGAGCCGCGCAAGGCCACGCGCGTGCCGAAGGCGCAGAAGCGACGACGTGTCGACGAGAAGAAAAAGCGCGGCGAGAAGAAGAAGTTGCGGGGACGGGTGGATTAGCCGGCACGGCCGGCTGCGCTGCTTGGCATGGGCCTTGGCCTAGCCTTCGGCACGTGCGGTAGCGGCCCGCGCATCAGGCCGGCCAACAGCCCGATTCCGATATCACCCCGTGAGAGGTTAGAAATCTGTCACGACTTCTATCCCAGCGGCGGTCCAAGCCTGATCGAGAGAGTGTGTCCTTGTAGATTTCCCGAACCAGCGCATTCAGCATGAACGTGAGCGTGACCAATGACTTCGAAGCGGCCGCAATCTGCGCTTCTAGCGCGCGAGAGGCATCCAGCGCCGCGACGTCATTTTCAAACCTCTCCAGCAGATTCTCAAATTTCACTGGCTGTTCGTGCCGCTTGATCGCCGGTATGCCGACTAGCCGACGTACCGCACCGTAGCCGACGCCTGGCCTATAGTTCACGAGGTTCCGCACAGCACTCGGCCAGTCAGAACCAAGGAAACGTGATGACTGGAGAACAGCGGTATAAAGGCGCTCTTCGAGGGAGCCGACGGTCGGAGGCGATAACTTCACGAATGACTCGATCGCCGCGAAAACGACTCGCCATAGGTGATCGTGAACCCGGCCTGAGCCTTTCTTCAGAAGGACCTCGCGATCCGTAAGGCTGATGGAACTACCGCACGTCACGGCGAATGTGCCTGCGCCGACCCTACCTCCGGTTGCTGCTAGCGTCGTGAGGTGCGATGCAACTGTGTCGTCGATGTACCACACCGAACGACCCAAAAGCCTCGTTAACGAAACCGCTAGGAAATACGCCCAATAGTAGACCGTGACAAGTTGCCAGCCCGCACTCTGCCATGCTCCACCGCTTAGTTGCTTCCACAAGGAAGCCTGATGTTCCGCGGCGTGGTCCATATAGAATTCCGTCTCTGTCAGAAGGACCCCACCGAATTCCTCCGCGAACACGACGAGCTCCACCTTCTTCGGCTGAGCAGCCGTAACACGGTATGCGCCGCGACTCTCCCATTGTCGGAGTGTCAGCGGCGCACGCAGGTCGACTCTGCTGCCGGGCGGCACCGCATCTAGCGCTCGTTGTCTTAGCTCTTGCCAAACAGATCCTTGCGGTACGCTCACAGCATATCGTCCGAGATAGCTACTGTAGTCCTTAGCGTAGCCTGCATCAACGATGCGATGTCTTTCCTGTTCTGCAGGGCGCGACCGCCAGTTCCGTGGTAATTGAGGCGTGCAAGCGGCTCTATGGTTCGACGCAGCGCGTCGATTTTTGCACCAGCTGATGTCGCCAACGTTGCGCGTACAACCTCTTCGAAGAGCGTAAATAACGCTTCAAAGAACGCGGACTTTACAAGCAGACGCTTATCAGTAAGTTCTGCGTCGAATGCCTTCAAATAATTGATGAGAAGCTTATAGCGTGCATCTGGCTCAGCTTCCGCGAAGACCCGAGATGAAATAACTCCCGACAAGGCCCGATTAAACGTAACACGCGAGATTTTCCCCGCCACCGACTTCCTAGCGCTTAACTTACCAGCCAGCGGCGAGTCTTTGTCGGTGTTGAGTCGATCAAACAGGTCGCGGAGCTGCTGCTCGCGCGTCGTCTCAACCTGAGCCAAATGCTTGATGTCGAGCAGGAGCGCCGCGGGCACACCACGCTGCGTAGTATTTATGTCAATAAACAGCTTCGCCTCTTCTGTGCGCGAGAGACCTTCATAGATTGCGACGGGCACGCGGTGCCTGACAGCGCATTTCTCATATCCCCATAGGCGATGCTGGCCGTCCAGCACGAGAAAGGAACTCTTGGCGCGATCGAAGAAAATCGATTTGGTCTTTCGTTCATACCTGAAGTTGGCGACATCCTGTGCCGAGAGGACAATGTTGCTCGGGATTGATCCAGTTCCGGCCGCGAGGTACGTAGCAATGTCGTTCGCGCGTTGTTCGTTGAGGGTTCGCTGAAATCCTGCAACCGTATCTTCATCGCGGCGTGCAACGTAGCAGTAGTCGAACAGGTCGTCGACCGGAATGGTAGAGAAGTAGAACCGATGTTGGTTCTGCGCCAGAAGAAGCGCCGGGTACGACGCGGCCCGCCGTACTCGTTTCGGCGCCTGTGCGGTTTCTGAGCGTTTTGTCATGTCACCTCCGACGGCCAGAATCATACGACGGAGCTTCTTGTCGGACTACGAAGCTTCACGCTAGCCTGCCACCCAAGGGAAACGCATCGACTTGGGTTCGGTTGCAACACACTCGATGGCATTTCGCGTTCGTGTGGTCGGACACGTTCATGTGCGTTTCGAGCACTATCACATGCGTTTCGGGCTGTTTACGTCTGCTTTTTCACATCTGAGAGTGCGTTTTGGCGCATGTGAAAGTCCGTTTCGAGCATGATCACGTTCCTTTCACGTGTTCGTGAGTGGCGAGCCTCCTCGGGGCGCGCGAACCGGTAGACGCCGAGGTGCGAGGCACACGCACGCCAGACGATTCAGGCGACCTGCGTTCGCCACCGGGAGGGCGGTGAAGCCGCTGCAGGAGGTTCTCCATGATGGTGCTGTTCATGGAAGGTGGCTGCGACTTCGGCCAAAGCAACGTCTTCTTCCATTCCAAGCTCGGACTCCTGATCGCGCTGACGTCGTGTTCGTCGCGGCCTGGCAAACGGGCATTCGCGAAATTGCCGGCTTCACGCCCCACGTGATGGTGCTTCTCTACGTGACTCTCGACAACCTCTCCGGTGGAGACTGCGACACCTACTACTCTCATCCCAACGGCAGCATCGGTCAGATGACGCTGGAAGCGATCGCGTTCGCGGCGGTCGGGATTTCCATACTGATGCTTCATTCACGCCGTACGAATGGCCGACTCCTTGCGATCCTCCTCGCGTGGAACGGCTTCAGCGTCGCGGTTTTCTACGTCGGCCTGGCCTTCACCAACCACTGGACCTGGTCGCATACCTGGTTCATCTTCCTGGTCCAGGCGCTCGTAGCCATCGCGGTTGCCCTGTCCAGCCGGCGACGCCGGACTTCGCTGGCAGCGCGGTACCATGGTCGCGTCCGGGAGAGAAACCCAATAGTCATCGGTGGTAGCGGAGGTTGGGAATGCGCTGCTTTTACTGCGCCGAGGAGATCCAGGATGCGGCGGTGGTCTGCCGGTATTGCGGGCGCGACCTACAGTTCCTGCGTCCGTTTGTGGAGCGCATCGTCGATCTCGAGCGGCGGCAGGCGGAGCTCGAAGATGCGATCGAGCAACTCGCGGCGCGTCCTGTCGCGACGGTGACGACAACGCCTGAGCCCAACACTCCGAACCGGCGCAGAGTCGTCATCGCCGCCGCGGCTGCGGTGCTCGGATCGTGGCTCGCCTACGTCATCGGGCGGCAGTTTGGATATTCGCCGACGGTGTTGATCATCTCGATCTGCGTGCCGCTGCCGTTCGGATTGTGGGCGGGGGCGTGGACGCGCGGGCGCGGCCACGCGCATCTCTATGCGCTGTTCGGCGCGCTCTCCGGACTGCTCGCCTATGCCGTCGTGCAACTGACATGGCGTTCCATCGCGCCGCAGCCCGTGCCGTGGAGCGCGGAAGATCTGCAGTACTTCGTCTACTACGTCATCGGCGCGTGCCTGCTGTTTCTCACCGGAGGATTGGTCGGCGACTTGATCGAAGGAAAGCTCAATCCCGCCGTGCGACACAGTGCAACGGCGGAAGCGCTCGCGCGCCGCATCGTCGGACGCAGCGGCGGAAGTAATGTCGCCCACATCCAGAAGCTCGCCGACATGATGACCGCGATGGCGCCGCTGCTCACGCTGATCGGCTCGGTCATCGCGGCCTATCAGACGTTCCAGGCGGCGATGCCTCAGAAATAAACCTCGGTCAGGTTAAACTTTCGTCCGTGATGACCAAGGTTGAGGCTCTCGAGCGTGAGGTTCAGAAACTCACGGACGACGAATTGGCGGCATTTCGCGACTGGTTCACAGAGTACGACTGGCAGGTCTGGGACCGTCAGATCGAGCGAGATTCAGCGGAAGGCAAGCTCGACAAGCTCGCCGCTGAAGCGCTGGCCGAATTCGAGCGCGGCGAGACGAGAGAGATTTGAGTCATCCGCATGAAGAATACGAACGATTGATCGGCTGACGCCGTTCACTTCACCGCGCGCGCACTAGAGCCGCCCGTGTTTGGGGGGCAGGCGGGAGAGAAGGCCCTCGATGTCGGTGACGTCCGCGGGCTTGGTGATGTGCTCGTCGAAGCCGGCGTCCATCGCCCGGCGTTTGTCCTCGGGCTGACCGAACCCGCTCACGGCGACGAGCACGACGTCGTTCCCGACGGACCGGCGCACGCGCGCGGCGACCTCGTATCCGTCGAGTCCGGGCAGGCCGATGTCGACGAGCGCGAGATCGGGACGGTGGTCAACGATCGCCCGCACTCCGGCGAGGCCGTCGGCGACGGCGTCGACTTCGTGCCCGAGGCGGCGGAGCTTCAGACGCAACAGCTCGCGCACATCGGCGTTGTCCTCGATCACGACGATACGCCGGGGCACGCCGTCGCTCACGACCAATTTCTGAAGCGTCTTGGCGACCGGCACGTGGTCGCCGTCGAAGATCGGCAGGCGCACGACGAACTCACTCCCCTTCCCGAGGCCGTCGCTCTCCGCGGTGATCGTGCCACCGTGCAACTCCAGGAGATTGCGCACGAGCGCGAGGCCGATGCCCATGCCGCCCTGCGCGCGTCCGATCGCATTCTCGGCCTGCGCGAAGAGCTCGAAGATCGTGCCGATGCGATCCGAGGCGATGCCGACGCCGTCGTCAGCGACGCGCACGAGCGCCTGATCGCCATCGCGCTCGAGAGCAACGACGATGTGCCCTCCCTCGGGCGTGTACTTGATGGCGTTGCCGATCACGTTCGTGAGGATCTGCGCGGCGCGGAGCGGATCCGCGTACACCGGCAAAGGCTCGATCGAGTAGCGCACTTCGACGGTCACCTTTTGGCGTGCCGCGGACTCGGTGAAGGTCTCGAACGACTGGCGGAGCGCGTCGGCGAGATCGATCACCTGCCGCTGGAGCACGATCTTGCCCGACACGACGCGGGACAGATCGAGCAGGTCGTTCACGAGGCGCGTCAGATGCTTCGACTGGCGCTCGATCAGCTCCGCGTGCTCGCCGTCGAGACGCCCGTCGTCGTCGCGCATCTGCGAGGCGAGAAGGATCGCTCCGAGCGGATTGCGCAGCTCGTGTCCGAGGATGGCCAGGAAGCGGTCGCGCTCGTGCACGCGGTCCTCGAGCTTTTCCATCAGCTCGCGGATCTGGTACTGCCGCTCCCGCGCGCGCAACGCGGACTGTGCGGCGCTGACGAGACTCTGGATACGCACCGGACGATCGACGAAGGTCACGTTCGTGCGCCGCCCGAACGTGACGAACGAGCGGCTCTTCGTCTCCATCGAGGGGACCGCACTGAGGATGATCATCGGGACGTCCGACCAGGCCGGCTGCAGGTCGAGGGCGTGCGCGAGCCGCAGGGAAGTGTCGGGAGTGAGCGCTTCCTCGGTGAACATCAGCGCGCCGGCCCCGCGCTCGAGCTCGCGGCACGCTTCGTCGACGTCGGCACAGACGTAACAGGGCACGCCGGCGGCCTCGAGATGCGTGCACATGAGCTCCGCATCCCGGCCGACGGGTGCGACGATCAGCACGCGGCGGCTCAGATCTTCCCTGTTCACGGTTCGGTCCGGATCTCTCGGACGATGTTGTCGAACGTAGGCACGCCCGTCAGCACGCCGCGGAAGTCTTCGAGCGGCGCGCCGATGGCCAGTCCCTTGGACGACATGGTGAAGTCGCGGATGGAGGTATCGTGAACGCTGCCGCGTTTCTTCACGACCGACACCGCTTTGCGGATCCTTCCCCTGGACTCGAAGTAGCGAAGCAGCACGACGCAATCGGCGAGGTAGCTGACGTCCACCGGCGCGTGCATGTTCGCGCCGACCAGGCCGTGTTGCGCATAGACGAGGATCGTGGCGATGCCGTTCTGCCCGAGGTAGCTGAGCAGCTCGTGCAGATGGAGGAGGAGAAACTTCTCCTCGGGGACGGCGTTGAGGTAGCCGTTCAAGCTGTCGATGACGAGCACGCGCGCGCCACTGTCGACCGACTCCCGCACCAGATGAACGAACTCGCCGGGCTGCAACTGCGCGGGATCGACCTGGCGCACCGTGATCAACCCGGCGTCGACGTATTTGCGCAGCGGCATCCCGAGGGAATGCGAGCGGTTGTAGAGACTGGCCGCGCTCTCCTCGAAGATGAACATCGCGGCTTTCTCGCCGCGCGCCGCGGCGCCGACCGTGTACTGCGTCGACAACGCGGATTTCCCGCAGCCGGCCGGTCCCATGATCAGCGTGCTCGTACCGCGATCGAGCCCGCCGCCGAGCATCTCGTCGAGCGCGGGGACATCGCTGCCGACGGTCTCGGTGTGCTCGTAGCCGTGGTGCTCGTCGGCCGCGACGAGACGCGGATAGACGATGATGCCGCCGGTGCGGATGTTGAAGTCGTGATATCCGTCGCGGAAATTGAGGCCGCGCACTTTCACGAGCTGCATGCGCCGGCGCGCGGAGCCGTACACCGGCGTGACGCGCTCCAGCTCGACCACGCCGTGCGGGACGCTCTGCAACTGCAGGTCGTTGAACTCGGCCGTGCGGTCGTCGAGCATCAGCACGGTGGTGTTGCGCTTAGCGAAGAACTGCTTCAGCGCGAGGATCTGCTTGCGATAGCGGAGCGTGCTTTGCGCGAGTAGGCGGATCTCGGAGAGGGAGTCGAGCACGACTCTCGTGGGCTTCACCCGCTCGACGGATTCGAGCAGCAGTTTCACCGTCTGTCCGAGCTCGACCTCGGCGGGGTAGAAGACTGTCGTTTCGTCCTCGGTGAGCGACTGCTCGCCGATCAGGTGCTCGTACACCTCGACGCCGGTCATGTCCCAGTGATGGGATCGCGCCACGGCCAGGAGCTCGTCGCGCGTCTCGGAGAGGGTGATGTAGAGCGCCTTCTCGCCGTGGCGAACGCCCTCGAGAAGGAACTGCAGGCCGAGGGTCGTCTTGCCGACGCCCGGATCGCCCTGCAGCAGATAAACGTGATTTCTGGGGAAGCCTCCGAGGAGGATGTAGTCGAGTCCTTCGATGCCTGTCGCCGCTACTTCTTCATGATTTGTCATTCCGCAAACTCACGTGCTGTTCTGCACGCTTGTATTGCGGAAAATCTGCCAGCTCGGCTCGGCTAATCGACG
Source organism: Thermoanaerobaculia bacterium (assembly GCA_035999335.1). Classification (GTDB taxonomy): domain Bacteria; phylum Acidobacteriota; class Thermoanaerobaculia; order Gp7-AA8; family Gp7-AA8; genus QHVT01. The sequence goes on from DASYGV010000032.1 coordinate 42,496, forward strand.
GCGCGCAACAGGACCAGCAGGCGCTTCCACGCTTCGTCGCGCGCGGTCTTGTTTGCCTCGGTGGCGTTGGCTTCTTCGCCGAGGCGCATGAACGCGTGGCCGGCACCGGGATAGATCACCGGCTCGAACTTTTTGCCGTGTTTGTCCATCAGCGCCTTCGACGGATCGATGGTCGCGTTTACGCGCGCGTCGTCGCCGCCGTAGAAGCCGTAGACCGGCGCTTCGATGCCGGTGACGCCTTCATCGGTCGAGGGGCCGGTGCCGTAAAACGGCATCGCGACGGCGAGGTTGTCGATCGTGTTCGCCGAGTCCCACGTGCGCGCGCCGCCCCAGCAGAATCCCATCACCGCGAGCTTGCCGTTCGCGCTCGGAATCGCGCGTACGTATTTTGCGGTGGCGGCGAGGTCCGCGAGCACCTGCTCGCGCGGCAGTTTCGAGATCGCCTCGCGTGCGGCGTCCGAGGTCGCGAAGTCGGACGTGCGTCCGCCGTTTGGCGCGGAGCCGGAGAGGAGATCCGGCGCGATCGCGAGATAGCCGCGCTCCGCGAGCTGGTCGGCGACCGTGCGCACCCAGTCGGTGAGACCGCGGTTCTCGTGAATGACCATCACCGCGCCGGTCTTCTTGCTCGACTGCGGATAGACGACGTACGCGTGCAGCGTACGGCCGGCGCTGTCGATGGTGACCCACTCGTCGTGGCGAGGGGTGGTTTCGAGACGGGGTTGCGCGGGCTGGGTTGCACAGGCGGCGAGGAGCAGGAGCACCGCAAGTTTTCGCATGTGCCTATTATGGCGCGACCCCTCACCCTAGCCCTCTCCCCGCTCGACGCGGGGAGAGGGAACTCATTACTCGTAGCGCAGGGCCTCGATCGGGTGGAGCGCCGCGGCTTTGCGCGCGGGGTAGTAGCCGAAGAACACGCCCACCGCGCCCGAGAACGCGACCGAGATCAACATGATCGCCGGCGAGATCACGGTCTCCCATCCGGTGAAATGCCCGAGCACTTTGGAGCCAATCACGCCGACGGCGAGGCCGATCAGGCCGCCGAGCACGCCGAGGACGATGCTCTCGATGAGGAACTGCGTCAGCACGTCCGAGCCGCGTGCGCCGATGGCGAGGCGGATGCCGATCTCGCGCGTCCGCTCGGTCACGCTCACGAGCATGATGTTCATGATCCCGATGCCGCCGACGAGCAGGGAGATCGACGCGATCGCGGCCATAAGCATGGTCATGACCTTCGTGGATCCCTCAGCGGCTTCCGCAAGATCGTTCTGATTGCGGACGGTGAAGTCTTCCGCATCGCGCGACTCGCGCAGCAGCACGCGGATCTCCTCCTGCGCCGCGGGGATGTCGCCTTCCGACGCCGTCGACGCAAGGATCTGCGGGATGAACGACCGGCCCGACAGCGCCGTACGCGCGGTCGTGTACGGAATCACCACGACGTCGTCCGAGTCGCTGCCGCTCGCGGTCTGTCCCTTCGGGGCGAGCACGCCGAGGATCTGGAACGGCACGTTGCGGATCTGCACTTCCTGCCCCACCGGGTTGGTGCCGGGGAAGAGTTGATCGGCGACGGTCTTGCCGAGGAGCGCGACCTTGCGCATCGCCTGCACGTCCTCTTCCGCGAACCAGTCGCCCGAGGACGTCTGCCAGTCGCGGATCGAGGCGTAGTCGACGTCGACGCCGTTGATGAGCGTGCGCCAGTTGCCGGCCTCGCCGATCACCTGCGTGCGCGTCACGACGACCGGCGTCACCGCGGTCACGACCTGCGCCTCGTCGCGGATCTTCTCCACGTCTTCGAGCGTGAGGTTCGGAAACGCTTGCGCACCCTGGCTCACACCGGCCTGCTGTGCGGCGCCGGGCGTGATCACGATCATGTTCGTGCCGAGATTGTTGATCTGCGCGCGGATGCGCGAACGCGCGCCGAAACCGACGGCGACCATGACGATCACCGCCGCGACGCCGATGATGATGCCGAGCATCGTCAGCGCGGCGCGCATCTTGTTCTTGCGGATGCTCTGCGTGGCGAGCTTCACCAGGACGGTCGTCTTCATGCCGCCACCTTCTCGAGATCGTCCGCGGCGAAGCGGCGGTTCTGCACCGGCTCGTCGCGCACGATGCGTCCGTCGCGCACTTCGACGATGCGCTTCGCGTAGACCGCGACTTCGGACTCGTGCGTGACGACGACGATGGTGATGCCCTGCTCGTTGAGCTCCTGAAACAACGCCATCACTTCCATGGTGGTGCGCGTGTCGAGGTTGCCGGTCGGCTCGTCGGCGAGGACGAGCGCGGGCGCGGTCACGAGCGCTCGCGCAATCGCGACGCGCTGCTGCTGGCCGCCCGAGAGCTCGCTCGGCTGGTGATCGAGACGATCGGCGAGGCCGACGCGCTCGAGCGCCTGGATCGCGGCCGCCTTCGTGTCGCGATTGCGCCCACTCCGGTCGTACAACAGCGGCAGCTCGACGTTCTCCAGCGCGGTCGTGCGCGGGAGGAGGTTGAATCCCTGAAACACGAAGCCGATCTTCTGATTGCGGATGGCCGCGAGCTCGTTTCTGCCGAGGCTCTCGACGCGCACGCCGTCCAGCTCGTACGCGCCGGACGTCGGCGAGTCGAGACAGCCGAGGAGGTTCATGAGCGTCGACTTGCCGGAGCCGGACGTGCCCATGATCGCCACGAGCTCGCCCGGCTCGATGGTGAGATCGATGCCGCGCAACGCGTGGACCTCGTTCGTGCCGGTGACGTAGGTCTTCGTGAGCTGCCGCGTGCGGATGACGCTCATCAGAAGCCTCCCGGACGCGGCCCGCGCTGCTGGTTGCTGTTGTTCTGCTGGAACGGATTCGCCGTGTCGGTCTCCGCGCTCTGCGGCTGCGCGGTACCGGCGATGACCTTCATCCCTTCCTTCAACTCGCGGCCGCGGACCTCGGTGACTTTGCCGTCGGTGATGCCGGTGCGGATGCGGATGGCTTGCATTGCGCCCTGCGCGTCGACGACGTAGAGCGTGCCGCCTGTCATCCTGAGGCGCGTAGACGCCGAAGGACCTCCCGCGGTCCGCGCTGCGCGTGTTCCCGCCCGTCCCCGGCTTGCGGCACGGGGTCCTTCGCCGTCTTCGCGGCTCAGGATGACAGCGGGATCCGGCTTGAAACGCAAAGCGGCGTTCGCGACCTTGAGCACATCCTCCGCCGACTCCGTGAGGAACTCGACGCGTGCGGTCATGCCAGGCAGGAGTTTCTTCTCCGGGTTCGACACCGACACGACGACCGTGTAGTTCACGACGTTTTCGTTCGTCACCGACTGCAGGCGGACCTGCTGGACCGTTCCTTCGAACGTCTGGCGCGGCAACGCCTGCACGGTGAACTTCACCTTCTGGCCGTCCTTGATGCGGGCGATGTCGCTCTCGCCGACGCTGGCGAGGATCTGCATGTTCGTGAGGTCGTTCGCGATCAGGAAGAGCTGCGGCGCGGAGAGGCTCGCGGCGACGGTCTGTCCGTGATCGACGTTGCGCTCGACGACGACGCCGTCGATCGGCGCGTGAATGTTCGTGTATTCGAGATTGCGCTTCGCGCGGTCGAGCGCCACCTGCGCGGACTTCACGTTCGCCCGCGCGACGTCGAGCGACGAGTCGGCGGACTCGAATTCGCTGCGCGCGACGAGGCCGGCGGACATCAGCTCACCGGAACGGTTCGCCTCGCGCCGCGCCTGCAGATACTGCGCGCGGGCGCGCTCGAGCGACGCCGCGGCGTCGGCGACGGTCTGCTCCTGCAATGTCGGATCGATGCGCGCGAGGAGCTGTCCCTTCTTCACCGTGTCGTTGAAGTCGACGAGGAGGTCGGAGATCTGCCCCGAGACCTGCGTACCGACCTGCACGGTCGTGACGGCGCTCAGCGTGCCGGTCGAGGAGACGGTCGACTCGAGGTCTCCGCGCTCGACAGTGGTGAAGCGGTAGGTGGTGGTCTCTTTCGCGAACGCCTGGCGGTGCACCAGCACCCCAACGACGGCCAGCACGGCCACCAGTGCTGCCGCGATGATCGATTTCTTTTTCATGATTGCTCCCAAAAAACGTAGGGCGGGCTTCCGCCCGCCCTCGACTCCCTCGATGCGTGCGGTTACTTGCGGTCGCGGCCGCGGCCACGCTCGCCACGACGCTGCTCGCGCTCGGCCTTCAGCGCTTCCCACTGCGTGCGCTGTTCCGGCGTGAGGACCGTGAGGATCTGCTGACGCTGCGCGTCGCGAAGCTGCTTCATCTGCTCGCGCTGCGCCTCCATGGCCGGTTTGAGCGACTCGAGCTTCGCGGTGTCGCCCGCCTTTTTCGCCTCACGGAAGTCGTCCCGCAACGCGGCGGCGTTCTCGAAGACGGCCTTGTTCTTGTCGCGGAAGCTCTGCTGCATGTCGCGGATCTGCTGCTTCTGCGCGTCGGTCAGGTTGAGCTTGGCGGCCATGCGCTCGCCGAATTCGTGTCCGTGACGGCCGCGCTTGCCGCCATGGCCGCCCCCGTGCGGAGCCGCGAACGCCAGCGACGCGGTGAGCGTCACTACTGCTGCCATCGTGATCCACTTCGTCGTTTTCATGATGCCTTGTCTCCTTGTGACCCATAGGACAGATCAAGTGCCCCGAGTGTTTCGCTCGAAACACGAACTGCACGCGTGTGTCATGAACGGCACGGCCGGCACGGCCGGCTGCGCTGGTTGGCCTAGCCTTGGGCACGTGCGGTCGCTCCGAGGCACGATAGTCGAATCGTCGCGGCTCGAGCGAGTCTATCGTTGCGCGCATGAATGCGATCACAGCGGTCACGCACGAAGACCCCTATTCGTACTACGCGTCACTTCCGCCGATCTTCTTCGATGACGAATTGGGGATGTGGGTGGCCGCGCACGCGGAGACCGTGACCGCCGTGCTCACGAGCGAGATCTGTCGCGTTGCGCCCGAGGGACGTTCTGCGAACGGACTCGCGCGGCTGAGCGACGGCGACGCGCATCCGCCGTTGAGGCGCGCAGCGACGGATACCGTCGATGCATTCGCGAACGTGCGCGAGGTTGCGGAGACGTGGGCTGCGCGTCTCGATCTTCCGCTCGAGGAGTTCGCGTACGCACTGCCAGTGCGCACGGTGGCGACGCTGCTTGGCATCGGCGAAGATCTGACACCGCTCGTCCGCGAATGCGCACAGGCGATCTTCGGCGGCGGCGCCGCAACCATGCTCGGCCTGCTCGTGCAAGCGTGCGACGCGACCGCTGGACTGATCGGGAACACGCTGCTCGCGAATGGACCTTCGGTCGAAGAGGTATTGCGCCTCGACTCGCCCGTGCAAAACACGCGTCGCTACGTCGCGGAGGACGGCGTCGTTGCCGGAATGCAGATGCGCAAGGGCGACGCGATCCTCGCGGTCCTCGCCGCCGCGAACCGCGACCCCGACGCGAACGAGCGGATCTTTACGTTCGGCGTCGGACCGCACGCGTGTCCCGGCCAGCACGTGGCCGTTGCCATCGCCGAAGCGGGCGTCGCCGAGCTGCGAAGACGCGGCGTCAGGCTCGAGCGGCCGGTGCAGTACCGGCCGTCGCTCAACGCGCGAATCCCATTCGTGCGACAATAAATCCGCGAAAACGGATATGAAGAAACCCGCCGCCCAACTCGAATCGCTGTTCCAGGCCCTCGGCGACCGCACCCGCCTGCGCCTGCTCAACCTCATCGCCGACGGCGAAGTCTGCGTCTGCTTCTTCGTCGAAGTCCTCGGCGAGCCGCAACCGAAGATCTCCCGCCACCTCGGCGTCCTCCGCGCCGCGGACCTCGTCGCCGCGCGCCGCGACGGCAAGTGGATGCACTACCGCCTCACGATGCCCAACGAGCTCGCGCCCGTGTTCGAGAACGTGCTCGCGACACTGCGCACGGACCCGGAGATGAACCGCGACCGCGCCGCGCTCGCACGCGCGTGCTGCTCGACGCGCGTGCCGGAGCTGTTGAAACGCGCGCCGAAACCCCAGATCGGGGCGACGGCGCCGAATTGACCGACTATTTCGCTGCACGCACACGTTCGACGAGTGCGTCGAATGCATCAATGCGGCCGGGATCGTCGAGAGCCACGCCGATGTCGCGAACGAGGTTGCGCACGCGATCGAGATCGATCGTTTTGAGGTACAACGCCAGCAGCCGCTCGATGTCCGCGATGTCGCGATCGCGCCATGCAGCAGCCTTGTAAACGATCAAATCTTCCGGCACCGCGATACGGACGATGAACCCTTCGATGTCGATTTCCTTCGCGCGCGCAAGTGCCTCTTCTTCAAACGGCAGCCAGGCGAACGACACTTCCATCGTCACGCCAGTCTCGTCGTGCTGAAGAAGCAAGACCTGTCGTTCGCGTGCGAACTCAACGGCTCCAGGAACGCGCGGAGTCATGCCGTGACGAGCGAACGAAGCCACGACCTTGTCGAGTGTCGCCGTTCGACCAAGAACCGTTGCATCGATGTCGACCGTCTGCCGAGGGACACCGGACGCGATGACAGCCACGCCGCCGATGATCATCGAAGGACCCGGAATCTCATCGAGCGCGTCCATGACCGCGCGCAGCGCCTGATTGAAACTGCGCTCAGCGGCCATGGGGCCACCGGGCGCGCAGCTTTGCCCAGGCTTCGTACATCTCCGCGTCCTCGCGTGCAGTGACGGGATCGATGCGCTCGAATGGCGAGCCGTTCAACCGCTCATCGAATTCGAGGAGCGCCATTGCGGACGCGTACGCCCGCGCCGGTGAAAGGGGCCGCGACTCCGCCAACTCGCGTGCCGCGGCAGCGCGGTGGTTCTCGGCCCAGCGTCGGATGTCGGCGGGGTTCACACGCCGATTGTACGCACGTCAGTCGGATAAGAAACGTAGGGCGTGGCTTTAGCCCGCCTCCCCGGGGGATGGGCGGGCTGAAGCCACGCCCTACGTATACGATGGCTCGGTGAAATCCGAAGAGAAGAAGCGCCTCAAGCTCGACGAAGTGTGGCGCGAGGCGCGCGATCTGATCTGGGCTCGGCGCGGGCGACTGGCGTTGGGGCTCGCGCTGATGCTCGTCAGCCGCCTCGCCGGACTCGTGCTCCCGGCTTCCTCGAAGTACCTCATCGACGACGTCATAGGCAAAGGCAATCACGAACTTTTGCCGCTCCTGGCGATGGCCGCTTTCGGCGCGACGCTGATCCAGGCCAGCACTTCGTTCGCGTTGTCGCAGATCCTCGGCGTGGCCGCACAGCGCGCGATCACGGAGATGCGCAAACGCGTCGAGGAGCACATCCTCCGCCTGCCGATCTCCTACTTCGACTCGACGAAGTCCGGCATCCTGATCTCGCGGATCATGACCGACGCCGAAGGCATCCGGAACATCGTCGGCACCGGTCTCGTGCAACTCGTCGGCAGCGTCGTGACGGCGATCCTCGCGCTGTTCGTGTTGTTCTATCTCAATTGGTCGCTGACGCTGATCACGATCGTCACGCTGGCGATCTTCGGCGGAGTGCTGGCGTTCACTTTCAAGCGCGTGCGCCCGCTGTTCCGGCAGCGCGGCGAGATCAACGCGCAGGTCACCGGTCGCCTCGGCGAGAGTCTCGGCGGCATCCGCGTGGTGAAGGCGTACACGACCGAGAAACGCGAGGACATCGTCTTCGCCAAGGGCGTGCACAAGCTCTTCCGCAACGTCGCCAAGACCATCACCGCCACGTCCAGCCTCACCACGTTCGCGACGATCATCTTCGGCACGGTCGGCGTGATCATGATGCTCGTCGGCGGCCGGGCGATCCTTGCCGGCACGATGACTCTCGGCGACTTCGTCATGTACATCTTCTTCACCGGTATGCTCGCGGCGCCGGTGGCACAAATTGCATCGATCGGCACGCAGATCACCGACGCGTTCGCGGGACTCGACCGCATTCGCGAGGTGATGAAGCAGCGCACCGAGCTCGACGAAGACGCGTCGCGCGAGCCGATCGAGCGCGTGCGCGGCGAGGTCGCGTTCGAGGATGTGACGTTCGAGTACAACCCCGGCGTGCCGGTGCTCAAGAACATCTCCTTCAACGCGCCCGCGCGCTCGACGACCGCGCTGGTCGGCTCGAGCGGCTCGGGCAAGAGCACGCTGATCAGCCTCGTGATGACCTTCAACCGGCCGAAGAGCGGACGCGTGCTCATCGACGGCCGCGATCTCGACACGCTTCGGCTGTACGACTACCGCTCGCACCTCGGCATCGTCCTGCAGGACAACTTCCTCTTCGACGGCACGGTCGCCGAGAACATCCGCTACGGACGTCCGGACGCGACGGAGGATGAGATGCTCGCTGTTGCGCGCATCGCGCACGTCGACGAGTTCGTCGATCCGCTGGAGAAGAAGTACGACACGATCATCGGCGAACGCGGGATCAAGCTCTCGGGCGGACAGCGGCAGCGCATCGCGATCGCGCGGGCGATTCTCGCGAATCCGTCGATCCTGATCCTCGACGAGGCGACGTCGAGTCTCGACAGCGAGAGCGAGGCGAAGATCCAGGATGGACTGCGCGCGCTGCGCCGCGGCCGCACGACGTTCGTCATCGCGCACCGGCTGTCGACGATTCGCGGGGCGGATCAGATTCTCGTGCTCGAAGGCGGCGAGATCGTGGAGCGCGGAACGCACGCGGAGCTCCTCGCCGCGAACGGCCGGTACAAGCAGCTCTACGACCGCCAGTACAACTTCGAGACCGACCAGTTCGTGAACCCGGGCGAGGACTTTCTGCCGGTCGGGAGCGAAGCGAGGTGAAGCTCACCCGAGCTTGCGACCGAGTTTCTTCGCCATGCTGAGCCACGCGCGGTCGCGCCGCCGTTGATATGAAGGCATCGTCGCGCGACGGGCCAGCACGGATTCGACGAGCTCTCGCGCCGACGCTTCGTGGCCATTCGCGGCGTAAAACTCCGCGGCCGACACCTGCGACTCCGACGCGCTGCTCGAGGCGACCAGACGATCGAACGCCGCCATCGCTTCGTCCGTTCGTCCCGTGCGCGCCAACGCCCTCGCCAGCAGGCATTGCGCGCGCGAGTAGTCGTACTTCGGATCGATCTTCACGACGTGCTGGTAATCAGGAATCGCCGCGGCGTAATCACCCATCTCGAACGCGGACACTCCCCGCCAGTAAAACGTGTCGAGCGAATCGGCGCGCGCCGCGATCGAGCGATCGAACGCGTCGCGCGCCTCGCTCCACTTCTTCTGCTCCACGAGCAACGCGCCGAGCTCCTCGTAGTTCCCGGCCGACGGGTTGTCGCGCACGATCGCACGCAGCGCGGCGATGCGCTTCCGCCGCGCCGGACCCTTGAACGAGCGCTGCACTTCGCGCCAGTCGGGAAGCCCTTCGACGAGGAAATACGCAAGCGTGCCGAGAAGGCCCCCGATGATGATGATCCAGATCCAGAAGCGGGCCCGGCCCTGCTTCGCGCAGTGCACGATCGCGATGAGCTGCAGCGCGAGCTGGAGGACGAACCCAATGCTGAGGAGCTCCATGCTTTCACCGCGGCCGTCGGAACGGGTGCGCTTCGGTGTTGAAGACCACCGCGTCGAAGTCGAGCGTCTCAGGAGACGCGTAGAGCAGATAGAGATACTTCAGCGTCTCGGCGAGGAAATAGCTCGGCAGCAGGTCGCCCTGCTCCTTCGTCTCGACGTTCTTCAGCGTCGTGTAGGCCCCGCCCGCGCGGCAATGGCGCACGAGCGAATCGAAAAACGTGCGTCCCATGTCGAGGTAGCGCGGGTCTTTCGTCTTCACGTAAAGCGTGTATGCCGACTCCATGATCTCCGGCCGCAGCGGGTAGCCGGCGTGGACGATCTTCATCGCGCGGTAGTCGAGCACCTCCGGCTCGACGTCGGCGACGTTCCACATCTTCAGACACGACTCCTGCAGCCGCCGCGCGCGCGGAACGTCGCCGCCGAGGGCGAGCACGGCGGGAAGGAACGCGTGCAGTCCGCCGAACTCCGACGCGGTCCGCTTTCCGCTGTGCATGTCGACCTGTCCGTACCACAGGCCGCTCGGCGCGTTGTCCGCGAGATGGCGGTTCAGCGCGCGCACGCTCTCGCGCCACATCGCGCGGCAGTCCTCGTCGCCGAAAAGCAGCCATCCCTTGAGCAGGTACTCGTAATACGAATCGATCCCGCCGCCGACGTGGCTCGCGGCGCTGACCCACTGTCCCGTCTCGACGTCGATCTCTTCGCCGACGAGACCGAGCTTCGAGCGGCGGTTGTACATCTCGACCAGCGCGCGCTTGGCCTTGTCGTAGTAGACCGGCTTCTTCGTGTGGCGCGACAGCGTTCCGAACTCGAGGAACAACGTCCCGATCTCAGCCGGATTCGTGCGCGAGCCGTTGGTCTTGCCGGTTTTCAGGTTGACGTACATGTACGGCATGCCGGTCGGCGACTCGAACGCGGGCAGGAGGCGCGTGCCGAGATCGTCGGCGAGACGCAGCAGACGCTCGTCGCCGGTCATCTCGTACGCGGAGAGAAGTCCGCCGAGGAGGCGGATGGTGATCTCGAAGTTCTTGACGCTGATGTCGTGATCGAACGACAGCGTCTCGACGATCAACTTCTTCGCTTCGTCCGCCTCCGCGGTCGCGCCGATGAGCAAGAGCGTGTCCAGCGTGTCGACGGGCGTCATCAGCAGCGACTGCGCGTGCCAGTCATGAAATGAATTGCTGACGGGCTTCAGCTCGTCGTGCTGCCACGCGTGTTTCTTGTACGCGCCCCACGAGTCGAGGATCGCGCCGCGTACGCGCATCGCCATGTCCAGCCGCTCCGCGGCAGTCCAGCGCTCGCGCGCGAGGGTCGCGGGCGTAGCGGTGGCGATCAGAAGCAGGAGGAGCAGAGCTCTTGCGCGCATGGCGAAACTCTATAGGAAGACAGAATCCCGTTGGACGTAGACCCTGTCGCCCGCTACGCAGGCTCAATTTTTCCCGACGCGTCCCGATCCCCCGGCTGAAGCCGGGGGCTATTCCTCGCGGGCAAGAGAACCTAGCCCCCGGCTTCAGCCGGGGGATGGATCGGTACGCCGGCCCCACAGGGTGTCCAGCGCCCACGCCCCCGGACCCGCCGCGGCGATGTAGAGGAAGATCCAGCAGTACAGCACCGCGGGCTCGCCCTGGTTCACCTTTGGCCAGAAGACGAACGAGCCGCTGCCGAACGCGTGACCTTTGAAATACGCCACCGCCATCATGCCGCTCGCAAGGAACGCAACCGGTCGCGTGAGCAGGCCGACGGCGATGAGGATGCCGCCGAAGAATTCGACCGGGCCGGCAATCCAGCCGATGTACCACGGGATCGCCATCCCGGCAGGCATGCCGCCGAACGCTCCGAACAACTTCTGCGCGCCGTGACAGGCGAACATCACTCCGACGAGGAAGCGCATGACGCCGAGGACCCTCGGCGCCAGCGCGGTGAAACGATCGACAATCGACATCAGCTTCTCAACCTTTCGTCGCCAGAAAATCCGCGAGTCGCTCGAACGTTCCGCTCCAGCCGCCGTGCATCGAATCGCGGTTGGCCTCGAACGTCGCGCGCTCCACGTCCGTCGCCTCGTACGGCGACCAGCGCACCGTGACCAGCGTTCCGCCTTCGTGCGCCTCGAACGTGATCGTCGAGAGGAGTTGCAAAGGCCAGTCCTCGTCGAACGGCGGCCGCGTCAGCTCGCCTTCCGGATTCGAGAACGAGTTGATGAACACCAGCCGCTCCGGCTCCACGATCTCGCGGTAGATCCACCGGCCCCACATCTCCGTGCCGTCCGCCGTGCGCATGCCGTAGTGCATCGTGCCGCCCGGGCGGAGGTCGTTCGTGCACGAGAAGATCGTGACGCCTTTCGGTCCCCACCAATGCGCCAGGTGCTCTCTCTCCGTCCACACGCGGAACACGAGATCGCGCGGCGCGGCGAACCTGCGCACGATGACGAACTCGCCGCGCATCGCGACATATTCGCCGAGGCGGTCGAGCGTCTCGTTCATTCCTTCGACAGCGCCGAACTCCTTGGCCACCTGATCGCGGATCTCCGCCGACGCGAAGATCGAGCGCATCGTGACGCGCGTCTTCCCGCCTTCTTCGGTGAACGTCACGGTCACGTCGAAGATCGGCGCGGGGCCGTGCGTGTACACGAGACGCTCCGGCCTCACGACCTCGAGGTAGACGATCTCGTTGTCGTAATCCGTTCCGTCGGGTCCGTGCATGATGAAATTCCACTCGCCGCCCGGCCGGACATCCATGACGTGCGTCGTCGTCGTGAAGCCTCGCGGGCCCCACCAGTTCGCGATGTGTTTCGCGTCGGTCCAGACGTCGAACACCAGCTCGCGCGGCGCGTCGAACACGCGCGTTCCGACAATCGATCGCGCCTCCTCGTCCACGGTGAATTCATTTCTTTCGTTGACTGCGGGCATGCTTCTTCTCCTTGCCTTGGATTTCGCGCAGATATGCGTCGAGACGATCGAAGCTCTCTTCCCAGTGACGGCGGTAGTGATCGACCCAGTCGGCCACCTCTTTGAGCGGACCGGCGTCGAGCCGGCACGGCCGCCACTGAGCCTCGCGGCCACGCGCGATGAGACCGGCGCGCTCGAGCACTTTCAAGTGCTTCGAGACGGCAGGCAGGCTCATGTCGAACGGCTCCGCGATCTCCGTGACCGAGCACTGACCCGAGGCGAGCCGGGCCAGGATCGCGCGTCGGGTGGGATCGGCGAGGGCGGCAAACGTGCTGCTGAGGTGGTCGGTGGTCATCGTTGTATTCAACCAGCGCGTTAATTATCCATATGGTTAAATACGATGTCAAGCGCTGCCCGTGATCCAGCAGGTGCGTTTTTACGTTCTGTCCTTTGAAGGGGAAGAACGATGAATCTGATGCTGGCTGCGCTGTTCGCGCTCGCGCTCACCACCGACGCAAAAGACGTCACACTGAAAAACGGCACGGTCGTGAAGGTCGAAGCCCGAGAGCTGCAGGTGCCGGAGAGTCGACGCCGGCCGACTGCGCGGCGCGTCACGATTCCGTACTACCGACTCCGCTCCACTGCACAGAAGCCCGCGTCGCCGATCTTTCTGCTCGCCGGTGGGCCGGGATCGTCCTGGCTCGACCAATTCCAATCCGACGAGAACTTTCGCGAAGTGGAGTACTACCGGACGATCGCCGACGTCGTGCTGTTCGATCAACGGGGCGCCGGACATTCGCGGCCGTCGATGACCTGTCCGCAGACCGCGCAGTTGCCGGTCGATCAGCCGCTCGACGCGGCGATGTTGCGCGACGTCATGCGTCCGCTGCTCACCGCATGTCGCGATCATTGGCAGAACCAGGGCGTCGACCTCGCCGCATACAACACCATCGAGAACGCGGCCGACGTCAACGACCTGCGCATAGCCCTCGGATACGACAAGATCCATCTGATCGGCGGGAGCTACGGCTCGCACCTCGCGCTGCAGTTCATGCGTCAGTTCCCGAAAGCCGTCGACCGCGTCGTGATTTACGGCGTCGAGGGGCCGGACCATACGTGGGACAACCCAGCCGGCATGCTCGCCACGCTCGGGCGCATCGCCGCCGAGGCGGAGCGGTCGCCGGAGCTCTCGCCGCACATTCCGAAAGACGGACTGCTGAAGACTTTGGAGCGCGTCGTCGCGCGACTCGAAGCGGCGCCGCAGACCGTCACGATCGATGCGACTCCGGTCGTCGTCGACGCGAATCTCGTTCGCCGCATGGCACGACGCGACGCGGGACGCCGCAATCGGCCGAACGCGTGGCCGGAGATGATTCTGGCGCTGGATCGCGGCGACTACACGCCGCTCGCCAAAGGCCGGCTAGATAATCAGGAAGTGCGTCACGCAGATCCGATGCACTACTCGATGGACTGCGCGTCGGGCATCAGCGAAAAACGCCGGCAGCACTATCGCGACGATCCTGCGGCATCGCTGCTGGGCAACATCAATTTCGAGTACGAATCGTTGTGCGACCTGTGGCCGACGGAAAACCTCGGCGACTCGTTTCGTCGCGACGTGAAGTCGAACATCCCCACGTTGATCGTTCACGGCACGTTCGACATGTCCACGCCGATCGAGAACGCGCGCGAGGTCGCGGCCTCGCTGCGAAACGTGCAACTGGTCGAAGTCGTCGGCGGGACGCACGGTGCGCTCTATAACCTCTACGAACGCTGGCCGCCGATGCATGAAATGCTGGCCGCGTTTCTCTCCGGAAAGAACGTGCGGTTCCCGCGAACGATCGTGGATCCGCGCGAAGTGAAGTTCCGGGCGTTGGAAAGACAGGGGGAGGCAGCATGGAAACGATGATCGTCGCGGCGGGCATTCTGGGCGGATCGCTGATCCTCGCGGTCGTGATCTATGTCGTCGGCCGTTTGCGCATCGAACAGCAGCGAACGCTGCAAGCGCTCGTCGAGCGCGGCGTCGGCGGCGATGAGCTGCTTCGCGCCTCGGGCATCGCCGATCCGCGCGTCCGAGACTTGCGGCGCGGACTTCTGCTGATCGGCGTCGGCGTCGCGTGGAGCACGGTCACATTCTTCATCGGAGGCCGCGCCTGGATCCTGGGCGGTTTCCCGATCGCAGTCGGCCTGGTGTACGTGCTGTTCCGAGTGCTGGATGGCCGATCGCGCTGAGCAGGACCCGCGGGAAGCCATCTGGATCGCTCGCGTGGTCGCGCACGACGACCACGAAGCGTTCGGCGAGCTGGTGGCGCTTCATCAGAGCGCGGTGCGGCGCTTCCTGCTCCGGCTGACGTCGAACGACTCGAGCCGCGCCGACGATCTCGCGCAGGACACGTTCTTCAAGGCGTACAAACACATCCGCACGTTTCAGGCGCGCGGACGATTCCTGAGCTGGATGTTCCGCATCGCATGGCAGTTGTTCATCACCGAAGAGCGCGGGAGTCGCGGATTTACCGAGGTGCCGATGCCCGATGAGATTCCGGCGGAGGACGATGCGTCTCAGCGCGTCGCCGACACGCGCACGTTCGATCAGATGATGAACGTGCTCCGCCCCGACCAGCGCGCGGCAATCGTGCTGCACTACCGTCACGAGCTCACCCACCCGGAGATCGCCGAGATTCTGGATTTGCCGTTGGGAACTGTGAAGTCGCTCCTCCGAAGAGCGCACACCAGACTGCGAGAAGCCCATGGAATTCGATGAACTTCTGAACGAAGATCCGTTGCCGGATCAAGGCTTCAGGCGCGCGGTGATGGTGCGCGTCGAGCGTCATCGCCGATGGCGGCGGATCGCGTTCGCGATCGCGTTGGCGGTTGCAGCGGTTGTGGCGCTGATCGCGCCTCCGTCGTCGGTCACGACCGCTGGTCCGGAGCTCATCGGCGGAGCGCTGGTTCTGATGACGCTGTGCAGCCTGGCATGGATCGAGACCGAAAGCGGCCGCCCGCGTATGATCAAGACTTGACTGTGCCTAGCGACCGCTTCCTGCGCATCGGCGGCATGACCATCGCGTTCCACTGCGCGGATGCCTCGGTAACGTGGGAGTGGGACGCTCCGACCAGCCGGTTTCTCGTTCCCCCCGGCCCGGCCGACGTCGACATCTCGATCACGACTGCACCGCCGCCTTCGTCCCGCGGCGAGCTGTTGTTCGATTCCGGAGCGGTTTGGCAACTCTTTCGCGACGGCGACGGATACCGCATCGACTGCCACACTCCATTGTTCGGCGACGAGCCGTATCGCGTGGTGCGCTTCGACGAGTCGTTCACGCGCGGCGAGCTCTTTCTCGCGCCGGCCGCAGCCGCGATGCACGTCAACCCATTTGAGTACCCGCTCGACGAAGTTCTGATCGCCAACCTTCTCGGACGCGGACGCGGCGTCGAGCTGCATTCGTGCGGCATCATCGACAAACAGGGACGCGGCCGGCTCTTCGTCGGCATGTCCGGCGCGGGCAAATCGACTACGGCCCGATTGTGGGGAGACGATGCGGCGGGCATCGTCAGCGACGACCGCGTGATCGTGCGCCAGGAAGACGGCGCGTTCTGGATGTACGGCTCGCCGTGGCACGGCGAGGCGGAGTTGTCGCTCGCCACGCGCGTGCCGCTCGCGGACGTCTACCTGCTGGTGCAAGCGGAGTCGAACGAGATTCGTCCGCTGCCACGCCCGGTCTCCGTGGCGCGCCTGTTCGGCTGCACGTTCCCGCTCTTCTACGACGAGGCGGCGCTCTCGTTCACTCTCGAATTTCTCGACCGGCTGGGCGCGAACGTGCCCGTGCGCGAGCTGCTCTTCACGAGCGACCGCGCCGCGGTGGATCTCGTATTGCGTGAAGAAGGGTGACGTACCATTACTTCGCGCCGGGCAGCAGCCATCGGCCGCGCACCGAATCCGGCGTGCGCCTGTTCGGCATCAACCTGGTCCAGTGAGCGAGTCAGGCCGCTGAGGGCGCGGGCCCCCTACGTTACCGCTTTGGCCACGCGGTGAGGATCGCGGTCAACGCTTTCGTGGCGCCGCTCTGAAACGCGTTGCGGCGACGGATCAGCACGACCGGGATCGTCGTCCGCATCGCCGCCGCGCGCAGCACGCACAACGAGCCCGAACGGACCTCCTCGGCAACGCTGCTGGCCGGCAGAAGCGCGAGCCCGAAGCCCGCTTCCACCATCCGCTTCTGCGCGGTGAGGCTGTCGATCGGCACGACTTCCGACGCCATCAGGCCGCACGCCGCGAGCCGATGTTCGAGCGCCGACGAGTACGGCTCGCGGACGGCTCCGGCGCGCGACGGGAACGCGATCCAACGCTCGCCGGCGAGCGCCGCAGGCTCGACGCGCCGCGAGCGCGCGAGACGATGGCGCGACGAGCACACAGGCACCATCGATTCCTCGTGCACCGTCTTCGACACGAGATCCCGATGCGAGTCGGTCTCGTAACGGAGTCCGAGGGTTGCGTCGCCGCGGCGGACGAGGGCACTGACTTCCGTGCTGAGCGCCGTTCGAATGCGAAGATCGACCGCGGGATGCGCTTCGCGAAAGCGCCGCAGGCGCTCGGTGAGCGTCGTGCTGGCGAGCGTCCCGACCATTGCCAGTGTGAGCGCGCCGCTGCTCGTGCCTTTCAGCGCGTGCACGGCCTCCATCCCGTCGCGTATCGACGCGAGCAGCGCTTCCGCGTGCGGGAGGAACGCGCGGCCCGCGTCGGTGAGGGCCACGCCGCTCGGAATGCGCTCGAACAGCGGCGCACCCAATCCGTGCTCGAGGAGATGAATGCGCCGGCTGATCGCGGGCTGCGACAGGTGCAGACTCGACGACGCGCGAGTGAACCCGCCGCGCCGCACGATCGCCAGAAAAGCCTCGACTTGATCGAGCTCCACGCCATCAGCTTAGCGAATGATGATTAGAAAGCCTATGCATTGGACACATCGCCGAGGCGTGCCTATCTTGCGAGTCCATGAGCGATGCCATCCGTCACGGCGCCTACATTTGCCTGAATGCGGCAGCACGCACTGCCGACGTCCCCGCGCTCGCCGACCGTCTCGGTCTGCGGAACGAGTTCGATCTCGACCCCGGACCGCACACGATCGCGTTCCTGCGTCGTGTCAGCGCGAGCGCAGCCGACATCGCCGACGACGATCTCCTTCACGCCGATGCGATCGTGCACGTCGCTTCGGACACGGCCGATCGCGTCGCGCAGTTTTTCCGCGAGATGGAAGCGCCGCGCGTTCTCGCCGGCGTCGTCCGTCCGACGAACTTCACCGGCAACCGGATGCACGACTTCGCCTACGCGCATCAGCTCCTGCAACAGCCCGGGACGGTCATGCCCAACGCGTTCCTCGTTCCCATGAGCAAGACGCCGGAGTGGTGGCAGAAGGACTGGATGGAGCGCCACACCTACTTCCTGCCGCGTTACGACGACGCCGGCCGCATGCGCCACGAAGGACACGCGCTCGCGGCCGCCGCCGGGATCGACTGCCTCATGCGCCGCACGTACAAGAGTGCGTCGGAGCCCGCGCCCGCGGGCGATTACGACTTCATCACCTACTTCGAGTGCGCAAACGAAGCAGTCGCGACGTTTCACGAAGTCTGCGCGTCGCTGCGTGACATCGCGAGAAATCCCGAATGGAAGTTCGTTCGCGAGGGACCGACGTGGCAGGGACGCCGTGTCGAAAGCTGGAACGAGCTGTTCGATTGACCGCAATGCGGAACGATCATTGCGATGAACTTCTCCGGTCGAACGACCACAACCGAACGGAGGACCACATGGCAACCGGAAAAGAACATGAAGTCGAAGGCAAGCTCGATCAGGCCAAAGGTGCGGTGAAAGAAGGCTTCGGCGCGCTCACCGGCGACCGCAGCACCGAGCTCGAAGGGAAGGCCGAGCGTCTGAAGGGCAAAGTTCAGGAGTCGTACGGAAAGCTCAAGGACGACCTCGAGAACGAAACCAAGATCGATCGCGACGACAACCGCTCCTGATCCTCACGTAACCCCACCCACAAGCCCCCGGCTGAAGCCGGGGGCTATTTTCCTCATCGCGCGGCCGATTGCTTTATCCTTCTCGCGCCGACCCCCAAACGCGCAGATCCCCCATAGGCTGACACGACATCAGGAGGTGTTCGTTTGCGATCGTTCCTCTCTCTCGTTGCCGTCGCGCTGTTCGCCGTTTCCGAGCTACACGCCGCGTGCGGCGTGGAGCGCTGGTCCGTGAAGACCGGCACCGACCCGCAGGCCCCATCGGTGAATCTCAGCTCGTACATTTCCTCGACGATCTACAACTTCCACCAGTCCAACCGTCCGGGCTCGCTGCCGGCGAACGGACGCGTCTCGCCGCGCGAGACCACGCAGTATCGGCTGAGCGGCACGCTCACCAAGTACGTGCGCGAAAGCGACTCCGACTATCACCTCGTCATCAAAGACGGCGCAGGCCGCACGATGATCATCGAGCTCCCGGCCAGCAACTGCGTCGGCGGCGGCAGCCCGTTCGGCACCGGCATCGCCCGCGCGCGGCAGCAGTTCGATGCGCGCTTCACCGCGACGACATCGATGAAAACCACGAACACGCCCGTGACCGTCAAAGGCGTCGGCTTCTGGGACTACATCCACGGCCAGACCGGCGTCGCGCCGAACGGCATCGAGATCCATCCCGTGCTCGACATCACCTTCGGCGCTTCTTCGTTTTCGACGCCGGCAACTTCGTCCGAAGACGAACTGATCGCCGACGACTCCGCGTTCGCGCTACCGGAAGTGGTCTGGCCGGCGGACATGGTCCGCGACGACGACGGCGGACGCGTGCACGTCTATCGCGGCGGCGCCGCCGTCGGCGACGTTCTCTTCCACGGCGGCGCGGTGCTCGAAGATCCCTCGCTGCACGTCCTCTTCGCCGGCGCATGGTCCGAGGAGGAGATGAAGCCGGTCACTCTTGCGACGCGCCGCGATGCGTCTATGCGCGATCTCGACCGCTACGGCGTGCGCTCGTTTGGGATTCGCGCGTCGTCGCGGACGCTGGCGATGCCGCGCGGCGAGATCAACGACCTCGACGTGCAGCGCGCGCTGATGAACGAAGTCGAGGCCGGGCGCATCCAGCACGTCGATGCGAACGCGGTGTACGTCGTGATGCTCGACTCATCGACAGATGCATCGCTCGCCGGCACACGCGACTGGCTCTCGTATCACTCGCAGTTCCATCCGACCGAGCTTCCGATGCGCTACGTCGTCGTGCGCGGCGGACTCGATCGGGCAACGCAGCGCGAGGCGATTCACGCGAGTCTCTTCCGCGCGATGCTCAACCCCGCGGGTGACGGATGGTTCTGATCGGGAAACGGGCGCTCGTCGTTTTCGGACTGCTCGCATTTCTCGGATGCAGTACCGCGGACGGCGTGGTCAACATCGAGCGCCGCGCGTTCGACCTCGCGGAGAAGAACCGCACGCGCCTGAACAAGGTCCGCCTCGGACAAACGTTCGTCGAAGTGGAGAAGGTCATGGGCCCGCCCGAGCGGCGGGCCGCACGCCTCCGCTACGACGGCGTGTCGATCGAGGAGTGGAGCTACGTCACCGACTACGTGAGGAAGATGGATGGGCTCATCCTCTTCGTCGGCGGTAAGGTGGAAGAGATCCAGTCGACGTCGTGGGACAAGCGGGTGCGGGATCAGCTGGCCAAATAGGCAACGACTGCCGCGCACTTCGGATTGTTCGACACCTCGATCGACGTCTCCGCCCATCCGAGGGGCGTTGCGTCGTATTGCTCGTCTCGCGCGTTTCGATCGGCACCCGCCGCGACGAGCAGCTGGACCATGCGCAGATCGCCGTTCCACGCCGCAGAGTGCAGCGCGGTGTGACGCGACTGCGCTTCGGCGCGCGCGTTCACGTTTCCGCCTCGCGCGAGCAGCCATTCGACGAGCGCGTGATGCTCGAAATCGACGCCACCCATCATCACGGCATCGAGACGCGCCACCGCCGCGTCTTCTTCGTACAAACGCGCCAGCGTCTCCATGTCGCCGAGGCGCGCGTACTCCGCCGGCCCCGCCGGCACACCGCGCGCGATCATGTGGCGGACGAGCGCCTGGCCGCGCTTTCCGAGGCGGCTCATCGCGTCGATCGGCGTGGAGCCCCAGCGATCCTTCACGTCCGCCTTGGCGCCGAGCGCGATCAGCCGATCGATGGCCAGCGGCGTGCGCGCGAACGCGAGGAACGATCCACCGTTCGGCGCGATATCGAGCAATACGCCGTCGTCGAGCAGCGCCTCGACCCGCACGTCATCCGCCATCATCAGCGCTTCGATCAATCCGATTCGCGCGCCGCGGCGAAGGAGCTCGTCGCGCAGCTCTTTCTGATCGCGATTGATCGCGAGCATGAGCGGCGACCAGTGATCGTACCGATCGTTGCTGCCGTTCACATCGGCGCCATGCTCGAGCAGGAGATCGAACAGATCGCGCCGCCCGCCTTCGACCGCGACGTGCAGCGCCTGCGGACGGCCGCCCCAGAACGGATGCGGACCGACCGCGTTCACGAGCCGCGGCTCGGCGGCGAGCATCGCCCGTGCGTCGTCGATCCGGCCTGTTCCCACGTGCTCGAAAAACGCGCCGACGATTTCATCCGGGAGCTGCATAGGTCCCGCTCAGTTTAAAACGTAGGGCGTTAGCCGCGCCGCACGCGTGAGAAGGTAGTGCTGCTCGGGAATGCTCGTCGTCCGCCCGGCGGCGATGCGGTACTCCGCAATCGCGCCGGCGAGATCGCCGGACATCTCCAGGAAATGCGCACGCACGGCGTGCAGTCGATGATGCCCGGCGAGTCGCTCTTCGAGCGTCGCGAGCAGCTCGAGACCGGACGCGGGTCCGTGCACCATCGCTCGCGCGATCGCGAGGTTGAGCGTCACCATCGGATTCGCTGACATGCGCTCGAGGAGTCCGTACAGTCCGAGGATCTGCGGCCAGTCGGTGTCCTCGACGCGCGCTGCTTCGTCGTGGACGGCCGCGATGGCTGCTTGCACCTGATACGGACCGACCGCGCCGCGCGGAAGAATCTCCGTCAGCAGCGCGACGCCTTCTTCGATCGCGCGCCGGTTCCACTTCGAACGATCCTGTTCCGCGAGCGGAATCAACTCCCCCTCGGCGCCGGTGCGCGCGGCGCGTCGCGCATCCGTCAACAGCATCAATGCGAGCAGTCCCGCGACTTCCGTGTCGTCCGGAAGGAGATGGTGCACGGCGCGCGTCAGACGAATCGCCTCGTCCGACAAGTCGGTGCGCTGCAGATCCGGACCCTCGCTGCTGGTGTAGCCCTCGTTGAAAATCAGATACAGCACGTGCAGCACCGCGCTGAGCCGCTCCGCGCGCTCCGCTTCGCTTGGCATGCTGAACGGAACGCCGGACGACTTGATGCGCTGCTTGGCCCTGCTGATCCGCTGCGCCATCGTCGCCTCGGGGACGAGGAACGCGCTCGCGATCTCCGTCGTCGTCAGGCCGCCGACTGCGCGCAGCGTGAGCGCGATCGCCGATGCGCGAGTGAGCGCGGAGTGGCAGCACATGAACAGGAGGATGAGCGTGTCGTCCTGATCCGCTTCCATCGCGCTGTCGGCGGCGGGCGCGATCTGTTCGTCCTGCATCACCACGATCGCCTCGCGGCGCCGCCGCGCGAGCTCCGCGCGCAGGTGATCCGTCATGCGGCGAATGGCGACGTGGATCAGCCATCCGCGCGGATTGTTCGGCACACCTTCGACCGGCCATTGAGCGGCTGCCGCGATCAGCGCTTCCTGAACCGCGTCCTCGGCGGCGGCGAAGTCGGAGTAGCGCCGCATCATCGAACCGAGAACCTGCGGCGCGAGCTCGCGCAGCAGGTTCTCGTCCTGCGGATTCAGGGATGGAGTCGTCACACTTCCACGGGAGGTGCGCTCATCACTTCGCGCACCTCGATCGCCATGTTGATCGGGACGCCGCTCTGGCCGGGAGCCGCGGACGCGCGCGCCGCGATCTCGTATGCCCGTTCCGTGCTCTCGCAGTCGACGATCCAGTAGCCCGCGAGAAACTCCTTTGCCTCGGGGAACGGACCATCGGTCACCTCCGGGGCGCCGTCCTTGTTCGCGCGCACGACCTTCGCGTACTCCGGCGAAGCCAGCCCCTCCGCTCCCACGAGCTCGCCATTCGCCGCGAGCTCCCCGGCGAAGTCCTTCATGAACCGGATGTGGGCCTTGATGTCCTCCAGCGGCCACGTACCGATCCCACCCTTCTCCCATCCCGTTCGCGGCGCATGCATCATCAACATGTATTTCATCGCATTGCTCCTTTCACAAGGGTAGTCGGAGCACGCGTCGCGTTCTCGACATGCCGTTCGCGCGACATTCTAAGAAAGGTTGTCATGGGGCGCGGGCTTCCAGCCCGCGCAGTTCACAAAGTGACTTCATCCTCATCGACACACGTGTGATCTCGGAAGTTGTTGGAAAAAACTACGCGGGTGTGTGGATTTCGCGGGCTGCAAGCCCGCGCCCCCATGCTCACGGCGGGGACGGACAGTTGCACGGACTCGGAAACGTGCACGCACTCGCGTCGGCAGGCGAGAACACCGCGCTGGCGCAGCAGTCCCAATTGCCCATGTTGCAGTTCGCGGTGGTCCCCTGCTGACAACAGACACAGTTCGCGGTCGGATTCGTTTTGCACGCGGCCTGAACGATCGTCCACCACTGATCGTTTGGGTCACCCGACCCGAGCAGCGGCTTGATTCGTTCCTGCGTCTCGGGTGAAAGCTTGTCGAACGTGACCACGGGCGTGGGCTCGATCGTTCGACAACCGAGGAACGCCACGAGCGAAAAGATCACGAGGGACGACTTCATCCGGCGAGTATCGCCCAACTTGCCTGTTGACAGCCCAGGTTTGCTGTGTATACTCAGCATGTGAGTATACACAGTGATCTCATTATTTCGAAAGCTGACGGCCGCCCGATGTATCTGCAGATCATGGAGCAGATCAAACGGCGGATCTCCGTCGGCGACTGGCTGCCAGGCGACGAGATCCCGTCGATCCGGCAACTCGCTGTGTCGCTTAGGGTTAGCGTCATCACCATCAAACGCGCCTATCTCGAGCTCGAGCGGGATGGCGTCATCGTGACGCAGCACGGCAAAGGATCCACCGTCGCAGCCGCGCCCGATCTGCGCCCGCGGCTCTACGACGAAGAACTGGCGCATCACATCACCGAGGCCGCGCGGCTGGGCTCGCTGCTCGGCGTGACGCCCGAAGAGCTGGGCTCTCGCGTGCGCGACGCGGCGGAGCGGTTGAAGGAGGACTTCAGTGACTGATCTAGCGGTGTACATGGAAGGCGTGAGCAAGGAGTATCCGCACTTCACGCTCGCGGACATCAATCTGGCGCTGCCGACCGGAAGCATCATGGGCTTCATCGGCGCAAACGGAGCAGGCAAGTCGACCACGATCCGCATCCTGATGGGACTCGTGCATCCGGACCGAGGCACAGTCCGCATCCTCGGCAAGGCGATGCCCGAACAGCAGGCCGACGCGAAACGCGACATCGGATTCGCATCCGAGGACATGCGCTTGTACAAAGGGGCAACGGTGCAGTGGCACATGGAGTTCATGCGCTCCATCGATCCGAAGTGGGACCAGCCCTACGCGGAGCTGCTGGTGAAGCGCTTCGATCTTCGTGCGCAGCAGAAGATGAAAGGACTCTCGCAC
This sequence comes from Thermoanaerobaculia bacterium, assembly GCA_035999335.1. Classification (GTDB taxonomy): domain Bacteria; phylum Acidobacteriota; class Thermoanaerobaculia; order Gp7-AA8; family Gp7-AA8; genus QHVT01. Next base: position 66,550 of record DASYGV010000032.1, read on the forward strand.
GGGCAGCGGGTGAAGACGGCGCTGTTGCTGCAACTCGCGCGACGCCCGCGCCTTCTCGTCCTTGACGAGCCGACGACGGGCCTCGATCCGGTGGCGCGCCAGGAAGTTCTCGGCGAGCTGATGGAGATCCTCGCCGACGATCAGCGGACGATTTTCTTCTCGTCCCAAAACACGCTCGACGTCGAACAGATCTCCGATCGGATCACCTTCATCGATCGCGGGCGGGTCATCGACACGGGCGACAAGGAATCGTTTCTCGACCGCTGGCGCCGTGTGCGTCTCGACGTGCCGCCCGGTGTCGTCTTGCCTGCCTTGCCGGGCGTCATCGGCACCGCCGGCAGCGGGCGTCTCGCGGTCGTCACCATGAGCCGATTCGAGCCGGCCATGGCCGCGGCGTATCACGATGCCGGCGCCACCGTGCACGCCGTCGACAACATGACGCTCGAAGAGATCTTCGTCGCCAACGTGATGAGCCGCAGAGAGGGAAAAGTCGCATGAGCACAACGATGATCAAACGCCTCGTTCTCAAGGACTGGTACTTCCAGCGGTGGCCGCTCGCCGGCTACCTCGTTGCGGGTGCCCTTGCACTCGCGCTCATCGCCGGCGGTACGAACGGATCGTTCTACGCGGGAACCGTTCTGCTGATCACCGTGATGGTCACGGCCGGCATCTCGGTGGTGATCACGACCGTGATCGGAGAGCGGACCGAACACACGCTGCCGTTCGTCATGAGCCTGCCGATCTCGCCGATCGACTACGCGACCGCGAAGATCGTCGCCAACCTCACGATCTTCCTCGTGCCCTGGACCATGCTCACAGCCGGGACGCTGGTTCTGTTCGCGATCGGCGCCGGGGGAATGATCCCGTTGGCGACGCTCCTGCTCGTGGAGATGTTCGCGAGCTACTGCCTGATCCTGATGACCGCGATCGCGACGGAATCACAAGGCTGGACGCTCGCTGTGATGGGCGTGTCGAACCTTTTCCTGCAGGCGTATCTGTACCTCGTGACGCGCATGCCCGGCATCGCAAGCACGATGAGAGGGAAGGTCGCGGTCTGGGACCGCGGCGCGATCGCACTGCTCATCGTGGAGATCCTTCTGTCCTTCCTGTTCCTCGGACTTGCGTACGTGATGCAGGCTCGAAAGAAGGACTTCCTCTGACCCGCCTCCGCTGATTCGCTGAACTGAGTCATTCCATCAACCCGCATCCGCGACGGGTGTCCCGCTACGCGTGTGCCCAAACTCGAGAAAAGAGGTATGACCCGTGAACCTTCAAGACCGCAATGTGCCCCTCGGATATCTCCGAACGTTTCTCACCGTCCTCGTCGTCGCGCACCACGCGGTGCTCGCCTATCACCCGTACGCGCCGCCGGCGCCGAAGTCGCTCGACTCGTCGTTGATCTGGGGCGCGTTCCCGATCGTCGATGCGCAGCGCTGGCCGGGCATCGAGCTGTTCGTGGCCTTCAACGACGGCTTCTTCATGGCGCTGATGTTTCTCATCTCCGGCGTGTTCGCCTGGTCGAGCCTCGTTCGCAAAGGCGCGATGGGGTTCGTTCGCGATCGCGCTCGGACGATCGGGCTTCCGTTCCTGGTGTCGGCGGGGCTACTCGCGCCGCTGGCTTACTACCCGACCTATCTCGCGCTGCAGTCGCCGTCGCGTTCGTTCTGGCGTGAATGGCTCTCGCTCGGATCCTGGCCCGCGGGACCAGCGTGGTTCCTGTGGGTCCTGCTCGCGTTCGCCGGTGTCGCCGCCGCTGTCTATGCGATCGCGCCGAACGTGTTCACCACCGTCAGCCGCGTCTCGGGACGACTCGCCGCGCGTCCAATCGTCCTGTTCGGCGCTTTCGTGATCGTCTCCGCGATCGCATATCTGCCCATGGCTGCCGCGTTCACTCCGATGGAATGGGCGAAGGCGGGACCGTTCTTCGTGCAGATCAGCCGCCTCCTGCTGTACGGCGTCTACTTCATCATCGGCGCGGCCTTCGGCGCACTCGGCGTCGATCGCGGGATTCTCGCAGCGGACGGCAAGCTCGCGCGGCGCTGGCCGCTCTGGATCATCGCCTCGCTGGTGATGTTCGCCGTCGGCATCGCGTCGTTCCTCATCATCCTTTCGACGATGGCGAAGGGCGGACCGGGACCGATCCTCAGCGCGTTCGGGAACCTCGTGTTCGTCGTGTCATGCGGCGCGTCGTCGTTCGCGTTTCTCGCCGTGTTCCTCCGGTTCGCGAAGAAGGCGAATCGCATCGTCGACAACCTGTCGGCCAACGCGTTCGGCATCTATCTCCTGCACTACTTCTGCGTGAGCTGGCTCCAGCTTGCGCTGCTCGACGCGCCGATGTCCGGTCCCGCGAAGGGCACGATCGTCTTCGTCGGAGCGTTGCTCGCGAGCTGGGCGATGAGCGCTGCTTTCCGATCGGTGCGGCGACTCGCGCGCGGCGCGGAGCCTCGCGCGACCCTGCCGGCACGCGGCGCGAGCGCACCCGTGATTTAAACTCGCGCGGCGATGCCGGAGGATACGATCGAACGGATTCACGCGATTCTGCGCGCGCGCAATCGGCACGTCGAATTGCACCCCAGGCTGCTCCTTGGCACGGACGGCCTGGGGCTCGACTCCATCGCACTCGTCGAGGTTCTGCTCGAATGTGAAGAAGCGTTCGGCGTCGTCATCGCAACGGAGGTGCTGGCCGCGTCACCGCTGACCGTCGGACTGCTCATCGACGCGGTACAGGCGCGCGTTCAGGAGTAGGCGCATTCACGATCAGCGATCGTTCGACGGTCTGGGAAAACTTCTCGCCCGACTCGCGGCGCGGTACCCCCGCGCCGCGTACCCGTTGGCAGGAATGCTCGGCGCCGTGCGCAATCGCGTCACGCGGCGATGGCCGACGGTTGCCGAGGTGATCGCGCTCTTTCCGCATCTCGATGCGCGCCGCGCGGCGAAGACTGCATTGCACATCGGCGCGCTTTACGAGCGCAACCGCGTCCTCGTTCGCTGCGTCGTCCGTCACGGCATCGATCCCTTGCGATCGATGGTCACCGCCGCGGAATCGTTCCGATCGATTCGCGGTCCGCGGATTTTCGCCACGTTCCACGTCGGCGCCATCCATGCGTTTGGTCCCGCGCTCGAACGGTTGGAGTCGCCCGTGATCGCGTTTCGGAGCGGAAGCATTTTCACGCCCGGCGGCGCGCTCGTGATCGAATCGACGAAAGGCGACGAGCAGGCGCGCGCCGGCGCTCTTCATCGCGCGCTGCTTCATCTGCGTAACGGGGGCGTTGTTCTCCTCGCGCTCGACGACGCGCCGGGTGAGGCAATCGAAACGCGATGTCTCGGCCGTCGCCTGTGCATGGCGCCTGGTGCTTTCGCTCTGGCACGCTGGACGGGTACCGCGATCCAACCCGTGGCCGCGCGTTGGATCGGCTCTCGAATCGCGATCGAGTCCTACGATCCGGTGAACACACCCGACGAAGCGGCGCAATGGCTCGAGCGCTACCTGTTGGAAAATCCGTCCGAGATCACACTCGGATTGCTGCGAAGCCTGCTCGGCGTGAGCTGATCCCGCAGCACGGCATGGCGAATCTTGCCGTTGGCGGTGCGCGCGATCGTGCGTGGTGCCTGCACGATCACGCGATCCGGTGAGAATCCGATCGCCCGCTCGACCGCCGCCGCAACCTCGATCTCGATGCGGGATGCGGCCTCCTCCACTTCGACCACTACGACAATCTCCTCGGTGAGACCCGACGGAACTCCGACCGCTGCGGCCAGGCGCACTCCCGCGACCGATTGCGCCGCTTCCTCCAATTCACGCGGCGCCAGCGCCACGCCGCCGCGCTTGATCATCGCGCGCTGACGCCCGAGGACGTAGAGGTTGTTGTCAGAATCCAGCTTTCCGTGGTCGCCCGTGCGCAACCAGCCGTCTTGCAACACGCGCTCGGTCGCATCCTCCGCGTCGAAGTAGCCGGCGAAGACATTCGGACCGCGCACCAAGATCTCGTCGGCGTCGATCCGCACTTCCACATCCTTCAGCGGCTTGCCGCAGGAGACGTTTCCGTGTTCGTCGACGCGCAACGCGTCGCCTCCGCGCGTCGTGCTGACGCCGAGGGTCGCTTCCGCGAGGCCATAGCCGGGACACAAAACGTTCTTCAAACCGAAACGACTCTCGAACGCCTCGACCGTGCTCGCGCGCACCGGCTCTCCTCCGTTGGTCGCCCAGCGCAGTGTGCGGAGATCGACGGCCGCGGCGTCGACCAGCCGCGTCGCCAGGCGCCATGCGAAATCGGGAGCGCCGGTGATCGTTCCTCTGGCCGTGCTGATGGTCGAAAGCCACTGCGGAATCGTCTTCACCGCGGCGGGAATGAGATGACAGGGAAGGCCGAAGAACACCGGAGCGATGAGAAATCGCAGAAGGCCGAGGTCGTGCCACGGCGGGACCCAGCCGACGAGGACATCGCTCGGACCGGGGTCGACCCGCTCGCGGAACGAGTGCAGCGAGGCCATTACGTTGCGCTGCAATACGACGGCCGCGAGCGGCTCGCCTGACGTACCCGAGGTCTGCTGCAGAAATGCGACGGCGTTCGGATCGTCGACGACGCGCGGAAGTGGCAACGAAGCAGGATGCGCGTGCGGAATGTCGGTGAGCGTTCGCCCGGGCCGAATGGATTCGATGCGGCGCGCGGTCCTCGTCGCCGGAACGTGAGGATCGAAGATGCACGGCACCGCTCCGATTCGCTGGAGCGCGTAGAACGTCCGCACGAGACCGAGCCCGGCCGGCATCACGATCGCCACCCGGTCGCCGTGACCGATCCCGTCGTGCAAAAGCATCCCGGCGAGAGAGTCCGCGTCGTCGGACAGTTGGCGATACGTCAATGAGTCATCCCCGAACGCGAATGCGAGAGCGTCGGGAGTGTCGCGACGGCGTTGGTCGAGCGCCATCGCGATCGTCGGCGGGTCGAAGTTCATGCCGCGGAGTGTAGCTGGCTCGACCATCGCAAGAGCGGCGCATTAGGATGTCAACGCACAAATGGAAATGAAGACTTGCGAGGAACATCGTCACGAGCACAGGCAGCTGCCGTGCCCATGGCCCGATTGCGCGAACGGAGAAGGAGCTGCCGATTCGTTCGAAGTACCGCGGCACACCGGCGCCGGGCAAATGACGCGCGCTGAAGGCCACTTCGACCGGTTTCCGGCGCCGCGCGTGTTTCAGCGCACGCCGTGGAACTGCGACAAATGCGGCGCTTCGGGCTGGACCTGGCTGGAAGCGGGAGCAAAGCCCCACCTCGACCGCTGCCCGCATCGGCGCCCCGGCACCGTCAGGCCGCGCGGCAATGTGCGTGCGTGAGTATCGGGGCGCAGTAGACGGCGTCACTTCATCTGTTCGGGTCTGTTGTCGGCGAGACGATCCTCGAGACCGTCATCGTGGCGATCAGCGGGTGCGGAGCTCTGTCCGGAGTGTTCCCCGCGCCCGGACCCTTCGTAGCCCAGAACCTCATCTCCGACGATGGCGTCGATTTTCTGCATCTGCTCTTCCATCGCGCCCTGCTCTTCGATTCCGCCCTGCTCCTGTGTCGATCGTTCGTCGCTCATGACTCATGGATGAGCAAGGAACGCTCCACCGAACTGCCGTGCTCGCCGCTCGAGGGCGCGGATGGGAGGTTCTAACCTTCGTCCGACTGGGTTTCGTGCTGGGCCGCAGACCGTAAGATGTCTTTGACTCGATCCGCATAGCTACTGAGATTCCCGAGCAAGACCTTCGTCGGAAGTGGAGGCACCGCCATAGCGCTGTTCCAGGCGCGAAAGTGGCTGTTGAGAAAGTGGTCGTACATATATCCTGGCTTCCCGGCGATAATGCATGGGGATGCGACGGCCTCTTTCATATACGGATATGTATTGAGGAGCATCATCTCTGTCGTCTTGATCGCGAATACCGTGGGAGTACCTACGTAGAGCTTGATATTTGTGGGATCGAGCTTCCAGTCGATCGCTAGAATCTCGAGCGTGCGTATGATTTCGTTGCCGATATCCTCGAAATTGCGGTCTTCCTGCTTGGCACGGAGGTCGGCGACGACCGGATGGGTCACGAGAATGCGAATTCGTACACCTTCAGCCAACCGCCGCCGCAACACCTTGCGTGCCTGCTCGTATTCGTCTTCGAAGTCTTGGAGGAGGCCTCTCAGCGACGAACCTATGATCATTATTTCGTGCTTTTCACGCTCGAGGAAACGCGAAAACTCCCCGAGCGCTTCGGCACGCGAAAAATATACGCCGTAGATGCCGGCGCGACGTGAAGACTGTAGGAGATCCGACTCTACGCGATAGGGTTCTGCAACCTTCTCAATCGCCGCAGACAGCATGTTGATCGCTGTGGCCTTGAATTGCATCGCCGGCTGACGAAGCTCAACCTTGATCTCCTCGAGCATGTACTTCCGATACAAATAGGACAATACTCCGGGGGCGCCGATCGCGACACCTAGAGCAATACACACTTCTGGTATCCAAGTATGCTGCTCCAATGCTCGCACTAGAGCCCCGGTGCCTATGAGTATGACCCCGATTGCGAATAGCAGTAAGTAGACAAGTCTCTGCGAGCCAATGCCAAGCAACTTGGGACGATTGTCGAGTACAGGGTCGGCTCTGACGGTTTCGGGATCCATGATCGGCTCCTTCACGCTCCGCGCGAAGCATGTTCCATCTAGCGGGCTGGCGGCGCGGGACGCCGGCGGTCCACTGAGACTACTCGAGGTACTCGACCCGCTCTTCCCTCTCCGGTTGCAAATCCTGGTTGTGTTTCAGGATGCGGGCGCAGGTGTTCCAGCGCAGGAGCGCGTCGTCATTGCCGGGCGGGCGGATCTTTTCGGCCTTTTCGTACCAGGCCATGGCGTCGCGAAACCATTCATACGCCGCCGTGCGCGACATCCGTCCCGTGGCGGCGTGTTTTCCGCGGCGCTCGCAGACCACGCCCGCGTAATAGGTGCGGTCGTATTCGTCCTTCAGGTGCGCGATGTAGTCCTCGACCCGCCGTTCCCCCATCCCGAGGTGCGACATTCCGAGCTGATCGGTGAGCGCCAGAATCATCGTCACCAGCGCGCGTTGATTCTCCGGATCGGCAGCCAGTACATCGAGGCAGATGCTCTGCGCCTCGGTCGGCTCATTGAGCAGTCGATATCGATCGGCCCGCTCCAATGCCTTGGGGATCGCATCGAGGGACAGCGGCTTGATGTCGGACATGAACGCTCCTTCTCATCTCCCGCGAATTTTTCGCCACAGCCAGAGAAGCGGATCGTAGTAACGGTCCACCAGTCGCTCCTTCAGCGGGATGATGGCGTTGTCGGTGATGTGAATGCTCTCCGGACAGACTTCCGTACAGCACTTGGTGATGTTGCAGTAGCCGAGGCCGAGGGTCTCGCGGAGCAACGGCGTGCGGTCGGCGGCATCGATCGGATGCATCTCCATCGCCGCGGCCTGAACGAAAAATGCCGGACCGGCGAATACATCGTGCTTGTCGTGCTCCCGCAACACGTGGCAGACATCCTGGCAGAGGAAGCACTGGATGCACTTGCGGAACTCCTGGACCCGGTCGATGTCCTCCTGATACCACTTCCACGATGCGTTCTCCGCCGGCGTGAACGCGGGGATCTTTTTCGCCATTCGGTAGTTGCTGCCGACGTCGGTGACGAGATCGCGGAGGAGCGGGAACGCTTTCATCGGCCGCACCGTGATCGGCTCTCCCTGCGGAAAGTCGTCGAGGCGCGTCTTGCACATCAGCTTCGGACGGCCATTGACCTCCGCGCTGCACGAGCCGCACTTCGCCGCCTTGCAGTTCCAACGGCAGGCGAGATCGGGCGCGCCGTGCGCCTGGATCCAGTGAATGGCGTCGAGGACCACCATCCCGGTCTCCACCGGCACGCGGTACTCCGTCAGCTCGCCGCCGGATGCGTCGCCGCGAAAGACCTTGAACGTGCACTCTCCGATCATTGGAGCAGCTTCCTCAATTCGTCGGGCATCGACGGACACGGCGTCGGCGAGACCGCCATCCCGGCTGCGTCTTTGCGAACGCTCATGTTGACGGTGCCGAGCTGCGGATCCTCCTTCGGAAAGTCGGTGCGACTGTGCGCGCCGCGGCTCTCTTTGCGAAGAAGCGCCGCGCGGCAAGTCGCTTCCGCGCAGATGATGAGATTCTCGAGATCGCGCGCGAGGTGCCAGCCGGGATTGAACATCACAGATCCTTCGACATGCGTATTCTCGACCCGTTCGCGGATCAGCGACAACTGGCGCAGCCCTTCCTCGAGGTCCTCCTCGCTGCGAAAGATGCCGACGTACTTCGCCATCACTTCCTGCAGCGCCGCGTGAACGGCGTAGGGATCTTCTCCGCGCCGTTCGAACGGAGCCATCGTGCGGCGCGCGTGACGCTCGATCTCCTCCTCGTTCACGGCGGGAACAGTGACGTTCTGCTTCGCAAACTCCGCGGCGCCCATTCCGGCGCGGCGTCCGAACACGATGAGATCGGACAGCGAGTTCCCGCCGAGCCGATTCGCGCCGTTCATGCCGCCGGTGCATTCACCCGCGGCGTAGAGGCCCGGGACCGTGCTCGCGCCGGTCTCCGGATCGACGCGAATCCCGCCCATCGCATAGTGCGCGGTCGGGCCGACTTCCATCGGCTGCTTCGTGATGTCGACGTCCGCGAGATCCTTGAACTGGTGATACATGCTGGGGAGCTTTCGCTTCACGCGCTCCGCATCCTGGAAGCTGATGTCGAGCCACACGCCACCGTGCGGCGTCCCGCGGCCTTCCTTCACTTCGGTGTAGATCGCGCGCGCAACGTTGTCGCGCGTCGAGAGCTCCGGCGGTCTTCGGGCATCAGTCTGTTTTCCCGCGACCGTATTCTCGACCCACGTCTGCGCTTCCTCGGGCGTCCCCGCGAAGTCGTTGCGCTTGCTCTCCGGGAGATACGACCACATGAACCGCTTCCCTTCCGAGTTGGTGAGCTGTCCCCCTTCGCCGCGAACTCCCTCGGTGACGAGGATCCCCATCACGCCCGGTGGCCAGATCATCCCGGTGGGATGAAACTGAAAGAACTCCATGTCGATCAAGTCCGCGCCCGCTTCGTACGCGAGCGCGTGTCCGTCGCCGGTGTACTCCCACGAGTTCGAGGTCACCTTCCACGCCTTTCCGTAGCCGCCGGTGGCGAGAACGACCGCCTTTGCGCGGAACACGACGAAGCGGCCGGTTTCTCTCCAGTAGCCGAGCACGCCGCAGACGCGGTCGCCGTCTTTGAGAAGAGCGACGACCGTGCACTCCATGAAGACGTCGATTCCTTGATGGACGCCGCGCTCCTGCAGCGTGCGGATCAACTCCAGACCGGTGCGATCGCCGACGTGCGCGAGACGCTTCCACGTGTGACCGCCAAATGCGCGCTGCAAAATGCGCCCGTCGGTGGTGCGGTCGAACACGGCGCCCCATCGCTCCAGCTCGCGAACGCGGTCCGGTGCTTCCTGAGCGTGGAGCTGCACCATCCGCCAGTTGTTGAGCAGCGCGCCGCCTCGCATCGTGTCGCGGAAGTGCGTCTGCCAGTTGTCCTGCGGATCGACGTGCGCGAGCGCGGCAGCGATTCCGCCTTCGGCCATCACTGTGTGCGCCTTGCCGAGAAGGCTCTTACAAACGAGCGCCGTCTTCGCGCCGAGTGCGGACGACTCGATCGCGGCGCGCAGTCCCGCGCCGCCGGCGCCGACGACGATGACGTCGAACTGATGCCGTTCGTACTTATCCACTAAAGCAATCTCACGTTCGGAATCCGGCCGCTGGCGACCATCCAGACGTAGAAGTCGGCGAACATCACACCGAAGAGACTCGTCCACGCCCAGAGCATGTGGTTCTCATTCAGCGAAGAGAGCTTTCCCCACGCCCGACCTCGCGCGCGGCAGACGGCGTTGGCGGAAAAACAATCGACCTTCCCGCCAACCAGGTGCCGGAGCGAATGACAGGAGAAGGTGTAGCCGGTGAGCAGGCCGGCGCCGACCGCGAGCACGAGCGTGCCGACGGTGACGCCGAAGGTTCCTCCGGGCCAGAGCGCTTTCCAGACGTCGTACCAGAGAAAAAGGAGAACCAGCAGCGCGACGTAGAGGAGATAGCGATGCAGGTTCTGGAGGATGAGTGGAAAGCTGGTCTCGCCGTGATACTCGCCGCGCTTTCCCTCAGCGATTGCGCACGCAGGCGGATGCAGAGTGAAGGAACGGTAATACGCCTTGCGGTAGTAATAGCAGGTGAGACGGAAGCCGCCCGGCGCCCAGAGGATCAACACCGCCGGCGAGAGCCACTGCGGCAACGTCGTCCAATGGCCGAGGTTCGGCGAGTAGAAGGGAGAGAGCAGCTCGCCGGCTTCATACGCGCTGTTCATGACGGCGCGGAACGTGGCGTAAACGACGAAGGCGGTGAGGACCAGCAACGTCAGAAGCGGCTCGACCCACCAGAGATCCTGGCGCTCGGTTGCACCCCACCGTGGTTGAGCAGACGCGGGGATCACGGCGGATAGTCTACCGTCCCGGCTCGGCGCTCCGTCGATAATGTTTTGCGGAAGCGGAGTAACCACCGCTGTCATCCTGAGCTGCGTAGACAGCGAAAGGACCTCCTGATTTGAACGCGTCGCGTGCTTCGGCAGGGGGTCCTTCGCCGTCTGCGCGGCTCAGGATGACAGAGCAGGGAGCTACGTATCCTCATCGGCGATCGGGATGGCGGCAAGCGCTCGGCCTTGCGCATTCAGGAAGGGAACCGAAGCCGAGACCGATTCAATGACCCGCCCCACCGGCGATCGCTCGCCGAGGGCGGCCTTGCGATCGCTCTGGCGCCGCTCCTCTTCACGAGCATCGCGCAACGCGTTCTTCATGGCCTCGACCACCTCGTCGCGATGATCGAAGGTCGACGCGGGATCGCTCGAAAGGAAGCAATCGAGTCGCGTTGGAGGACGCATGCCGAATCATGCTAACGCCGCGCCTTGAATCTCACCGTCGCGTCGTTCTCTCCGGTCAGCACCCTCACCGAGATCGGCGGCGCGAAGCTCGCGGCCATCTCGTAGATCATCTGTCCCTCCGCCTGGCTGCGATACGGCCAGAACTCGTAGGTGCCGGGCGGAATGTGCTCGAGCGACACTCGCCCTTCGGCATTCGTGATGAGAGAAAGGCCGCGCGTCATCAGCTGACGCGCGATCGCGGGCGGCACGACCATGCCGTCGATGCTCATCAGCAGCCAGAGATCGGAGAACGCATCGCCGCCGCCTTCCGACGTCAACGTCAGCTTCAAGGACGAGGATCCCGCGGGCACGCGGATGACGAGGCCTTCCTGTCCGTCGACGCGCGCGACGCCGATCGAGCCTTCCTTCGGAACCGCGTACACCGCACACGAGCCGGATCCCGGCAACGCGACGCTGCCTCGGCCGTCCGAGTCCGTGACCGCCGTCGACTTCATGTGGCCGTCGCAGGCGGCGAACAACGCGGCGTTGGCAAGGACCTGGCCGCGCCCGTCGACGACGCGCACCACCCGCTGCACGCCGCGCGACAACGCGAGATCGACGGAACGACTCTGCGTTGCGCCGCGGAGCTCGAACGCCACCGCGTCGCTCTGGAGATACGACTGCGCGCGCGCGAAGAGCGAATGCGCTCCTTCCCGCACGCCGAAGAACTCGAAACGCCCGTCCGGCGCGGATTGAGTACGCACGTTGAGGGTCGATCCCGGGCTTTCAGTCCTAAGAACGACGAACGCGCCGCCGAGCGGCTTGCCGTTCTCACCGATGACGCGGCCGGTGATGTGGCGATCGGGAACGTCGATCGTCGCCATCTCTGTACCGAGATGAACGTCGACCACGTGCGGCGCGGTGGTGCGTTCGCGGTGAATGTTCGCGCCGTACAGGCCCGACTCCCACAACGCACCGGCAAAACGTCCGTCGTCGCCGGTGGTTAGCTCGGTGTCCCAGCGCAGCTCGTCGTGCGTCAGCACGACGGACGCACGCGCGAGCGGCTCGCCAGCCAGCGTGATGCGCAGCGCGGCTTTTGCTTTCGGGATCGCCAGCCTCACCGTAGTTCCGCCAGCACCAACGTTCGCTTTCGCGCTGAGACGTTGCAGGGGCTGCGGCCCGCGCGCGAGCACGGTATAGAGCCCCGGCGCGAGATCCGGAAACGGCACGGCGGACTTGCCGGCGGCCATTGTCTTCGTAGCCGACCACTCGGGAAGATTGCCTTCCACGCGCGGCGCGAGCGCGATCTCGATCGGGCCGGCAAAACCGTTGCGGTTCACCTCCACCTGCAACGTGGCGGCGGAAACAGGCAGCACGAACAGCAGACAGGAAATGACGCAGATGCGCATCGGCGATCTCTCCGGCGAATCGGTTTTGCGACGTGAGTTACTTCTGCGCAGCGGACTGAGAAACATCCGCCTCGGCGACGGCGGCCGGAGAGGTCACGACCTTCGTGCCTTCGGCGGGGCGGCTGACCTCGATCGAGGCGACGGTCCATTCGGCGAGCATCGCGGGCGCCGAGTGTTCCGTGAATCCGGTGCAGAACGGCGCGGAGACGGTTGTGCAAATCTCCTGGCGGTAATGGCAGCGGGTTCCGCTGTCGGGTGTGGACACGCAATACGGGGGTTCGGGGGCATCGCAGCTCTTGCACGCAATCGCGAAGGACGGAGTGGCGGCGAGGAGCAACAGACTACAGACGAGAGTGAATCGAAGCAGCTTCATACTTTTCTCCTTGATTCCGGAAAGATCGCCGGGCGGCACTATGGCCGAGGAGAACGAAGCGCGATAGGGACATTATGCGAGCTAGTTTTCGCGCAGAGCGATCATCGGGTCGATGCTCACGGCGCGAAGTGCCGGGCGGAGACATCCGATCAGGGCAGTCAGCATGCACAACGCCGCCGCGGCCGCGATCGTCCGTACGTCCGTCGGCGGGACGCCGAACAGCAACGCGCTCATGCCGCGTCCGACGAGAATCGCCACTCCGACGCCGATGGCCGTACCGATCGCGGCAAGGCGGACGCCGTCGCGCAGAATCATCGTGACGATGCCGCCGTCCTGCGCGCCGAGAGCGCGGCGGACTCCCAACTCTTTCGTGCGTTGTGCGACGGCGAAGCTCAGCAGACCGTGAACGCCGACGCCGGCGATCAGCAGCGCGATCGCGGAGAGGATCGCCAGTACGCGAATCTGAACGCGTCGCGGAGCCGTGTCGTCGGCGACGATCTCGGCCAGCGGACGCACGCTCGAGATCGGCTGTTCCGGATCGGCCGAGGCGATGATGCGGCGGACCGCCGGCAGCAACTGCTCAGGTGGGAGCGCGGAGCGGATCGCGAGGTCATGCGGGATGTAGCCGATGATCGAGTTGTCGGCGATCTGGCTGGAGGATACGTAAACCTGCGGCTCGCTCTGCCGCTCCCGTCCGCGGACGCGAACGTCGCCGACGACGCCTACCACCATCCGTTCCTCTTGCGCGAACTTGAACACGCGCCCGATGGGATCCTGATTCGGCCAGTGCCGTTGCACCAGCGATTCACTCACCACCGCCGCGTATGGGCGTCGCCTCTGCGTGTCGGTGACTGAGATGTCGCGTCCGCGCCGCATCGGAATGCTCATCGTCGCGAAGTAGCCCGGACTGATGAAGCGGAGGCTCGCCCGATTGTCTTCGTTGTCGTCACCGGCGATCTCGACGCTCCAGATGCCTCCGGTTCTCACCATCGGCAGGCCGGTCGTGTACGCGGCGCTCTTCACGCCGGGGATGGCGCGCACCTGCTCGAGGACGCGTCCGTAGAACGCATCGCGAGCGGCGACCACGGCATACTTCGGCAACGGCAACGCGGTCCGCATGGTCATCACTTCTTCGGTTCGAAATCCCGTCTCGACCGCTTGAATGCGCCAGATCGCTCGCATCAGCAACCCGGATGAAATGAGCAGCACGACGGACCCGGTCACTTCGAGGATGACCAACGCGCTGCGGAGCCGCTGGCGTGCACCGACGCGCTGCGTGCGCAGCGCGGGGAACGCGCCGAATCCGAGGCCGGTGAGGACCATGAGCACGGCCGCGAATGCGAGCACGCGGAGATCGATCGTCGGGACCTCCTGAATCGGGAGCGTGGTCGGAACGAGTTGTGCGAGCAGCGGCAGACCGGCCCAGGCGATGAACACGCCGACCGATCCTCCGATGATCGAGAGAAGAATGGTCTCGGTGACGAGCTGGCGGACCAGGCGCTCGCGTCCCGCTCCGAGCGCGGTGCGGATCGCCAGCTCCCGTCCGCGATTCGATCCTCGCGCGAGCAGAAGACTCGCGAGATTGGCGCAGGCGAGCAGCAGGATGCAGAGCGACGCGCCGCAAAGCGCGATCACGAGGAGTCGCGAACGCTGCCCGACCTCGTCGCGAAGCCGGTGGAGAAAAATTCGCATGTCTTTGTTCGTATCGGGATACTGCCGCTCGAGGCGCGAGGCAATCGTCGAGAGCTCCGCGCGCGCGCCTTCGAGCGTTGCTCCCGGCTCGAGGCGTCCGATCACGTTGAAGTAGGCGTTCGTCCGGTCGGCGGCGTCTTCGGCCTCGAGGATCAGCGGCGCCCACACCTCGACGCTGCGATTCGGAAAGCGAAAGTTCGCCGGCATCACGCCGATGATCGTGTACGGCGTTCCGTCGAGGCGCACGACGCGGCCGACCACTCCCGGATCTGCGGCGAATTGCGTGCGCCAGAGATCGTGGCTGAGAACCGCGGTCAATCCCGCATCCTTGTTGGCGGGCGCGATCACGCTCCCGAGCAGCGGCGTGACACCGATCAACGGCATCAGCTCCGGCGTGACCAACGCCGCCTGCACGCGGCGCGGGGTGCCGAGGCCGACGAGATTGAACGCGCCCTGCGCGTAGGCGCCCATCCCGCTGAACGACCTCGTCGCCATCGCTTTCCAGTCGCGGTAGTTCGGCGGCGAAGCCTCGACCTGGCTGACTCCATCGTCGTTGTTCCAGATCTTCACCAGCTGGTCCGGTTCCGGAAACGGCAGCGGCCGGAGAAGAACGAAGTCGGCGAGCGAGAAGGCCGCTGTGTTCGCGCCGATGCCCAGCGCCACGATGAGGATCACGGTGAATGCGAAGCCGGGGGCGCGCCGGAATGTCCGCGCGCCGTAGCGGAGGTCCTGCCTCACGATGTCGAAGTGCGCGGCGAGCGCGTTGGGGAGGACGTCCGCAATCGCCCCGAGAATCGCGCGCGCGCGTGAAGTGGCGCGGAGGCGCTCGGTGAAGGCCGCGCAAAGCTCGTCTCCATATTCCGCCCGGAAGCTGGCCGGATAAAGACGAAGCAGCGCGCGGTAGAACCCGATCACACAGGCTCCGGTTTGAGACCGCGCTCGCGGCCGAGGCGCACGAGGCGGGTGAGCCGGCGCATCTCTTCGCGCGCGGTGGCGATGCCCAGAGGGGTGATGCGGTAGTAGCGGCGCCGCTCGTCATCGAGCGCGCGCGCCGGACGGCGGCCCGACTCGACGATCAGTCCCTGCTCGAGCATCCGCTGAATGGATCGGTACAGCGTTCCGGGGCTGAGGCGCAGCTCGCTGTTGGTGCTGGCCTCGACGTCCTGAATGATCGCGTACCCATGCCGCTCCTCCTCGGCGAGCGACATGAGGATGTGGAACGTGGCTGGCGGAAGCGGCGTCGGCATGTTGCCGAATATATCCGATGTGGATATATTGTCAATGGATATAGCCGGATGGAGACGAGGGATGATCCAGCTTCAGGATGTGAGCAAGATCTTCTACACCGACGACGTCGAGACCCGCGCGCTTCACGGAATCGATCTGGAGATCGTGCAAGGCGAGTTCGTCTCGATTGCCGGTCCGTCCGGCTGCGGCAAGTCCACCCTCCTCTCGGTCCTCGGCCTGCTCGAAGCGCCGACGAGCGGCTTGTACACGCTCGACGGCCGGCCGGTGGCTACGCTGACCCCGGCGCAGCGCGCGCGCATCCGCAGCCGCAACATCGGCTTCATCTTCCAGGCCTTCAACCTCATCAGCGATCTGACCGTTCGTGAGAACGTGGAGCTCCCGCTGACTTACCGGTCCATGCCGGCGTCCGAACGGTTGAAGCGCGTGGACGGAGCGCTCGAACGCGTCGGCATGCTCCATCGCACGAACCACTTCCCGACGCAGCTATCCGGCGGACAGCAACAGCGCGTGGCCATCGCACGCGCGCTCGTCGGTGACCCGCTCATCCTCCTCGCCGACGAGCCCACCGGAAACCTCGACTCGAAGAACGGCGAGGCGGTGATGGACCTGCTCCAAGATCTTCACCGTGGCGGCGCAACGATCTGCATGGTCACCCACGACCCGCGCTTCAGTCGCTATGCGCAACGCACGGTGCAGCTGTTCGATGGACGAATCGTCGACAAGGCGCCCGGCGAGCACGCGGCTTGAATGACTACGGGACGTACTTCCGATACCACGCCAGCCACTCGGTCAGCATGTGCATGGTGTGCGCAGAGTTTGTGAAACCGTGCGGCTCGTCGGGATACGTGAGCAGGCGCACCGGCGTATCCGCGTCTTTCAGCGCGCGATAGAGCACGATCGCATTCGGCAGGGGGACGCGCTCGTCGTTCTCGCCGTGGATGATCAGCGTGGGCGTGCGTACCTTCGCCAGCGAATGCAGCGGATTCGCGCGCGCGAAACGCTCCGGCTGCAGCCACGGGTTGCCCTGGAACTCCCACTGCGCCGCGGCGCCGTGGTTGATGTCCGACGTGGCGTATTGCAGCACCGTGTCGGTGACGCCCGCACCGACGACCGCCGCTCGATATCGATTCGTATGGCCGATGGTCCACGTCGTCAGGTATCCGCCCCACGACCAGCCGCCGTACACGAGTCGCTTCGGATCGGCCTTGCCGGCGCGGATCAACGCGTCCACGCCGCTCTCGATGTCCATCATCTCGATCACGCCGAGGCGGCCGCGGTTGGCAGCGTAGAGCTCGCGGCCGTACGCCAGACCGCCGCGGTAGTTCGGCCGAAAGACTGAGAATCCGTTCGCCGCGAAGTAGTGCGCCCACGCGGAGAAGTCATTGCTCGTGACCGAGTCCGGACCGCCGTGCGGCATGACCATCAGCGGCGGCGGCACGCCGGGCTTCGCGTCCGGCGTCACCGTCAGGACGCCTTCGAGCTCCGCGCCCTCCGGCGATTTCCATCGCACGACCTCCGCGTTTCCGAGCGTCCAGCCCGACACTTCGGGATTGAGATCCGTGACGACTCTCGTCGCGCCGCTCGTCACATCGAACGTCGTCACGTTGGCCGGACTCATCGGCGTCGCGGAGTGGAACGCGAGGATCTGCCGCGCGCGATCGTGCGCGAGTGACGAGCGAACCACGCGGCCGTCGAACGGAATGGGCTTCGCGCTCGAGCCGTCCGCGGCAACTCGATAAAAGCGGCTCGTCGTTTTCTCGTAGACGTGAATGACGATCGAGCGTGAGTCCGTCGACCAGACGAACCCTGCAAGGGTCGGATCGAGTTTCGCCGCTGCATTCCACGTCTGCGCGCTCTCGAGATCGTGGACGGCCAGAAAGTTGAGGAGGCTGAGTGTCTGATCGGCTTTCTCCCACGCCACGCGCTTTCCGTCGGGCGACCAGCGGATCGAGCCCACCGCTCGCGCTTGCGGATCGAGCTGGCGCACGAGCGCGCCGTCGGCTGTCGCGATGACCTTCGGAACCATCAGCGAGAAGGCGAAATACGGGTCCGCGGATTCGGCGACGAGCAGCGCGAACCGCCTTCCATCGGGTGACCATGCGAAAGCGGTGACGTGCTCCTTCCCATTCGTCACGCGTCGCGGCTCCCCGCCGCTCGCGTCGACGACGAACAGGTCGGCGTTGCGCCATTCCCCTTCGAACACTTTCGCTCCACCGCTGCGCCATTTCACGTCCTTCTCCTCGGCGGTGAGCACGGCCGTCGCCGTAAACGCGATCGACTTTCCGTCCGGCGAGTACGCAAATCCCTGCGGCTCGAAGGCGCCCGTCTCGATCGCGCGCGCCTCGCCGCCTTCCATCGCCAGGACGTGGATCTTGTGATTGCGCAAGAACGCGATCGCGCTCCCATCCGGCAACCACTGCGGCGAGCTCGGACTCTCTTTCGCGTACGTCAACTGCCGAGGGGTTCCGCCGGTGGCGGAGGCGACGTACAGCTGCCGCTCCGTCTTCCATCCGCCGGAGCGATCGTCATCCGAGGGCTTCGCTGTCGCGTCGCGCTTGCGCGTGGTCAGCACCCACGCGATCGACGTGCCGTCCGGCGAGATCTGCGGCGCGCTCGCCGAGCGAAGCGAGACCAGCTCCTCCAGCGTCGGCCGCACTTCCCCGAGCGCGGACGCGGAGATCAGGATCAGAAGAAGAAGAGGGACGATCTTGCGGCGCATGACGCGAAGTTTAGACCCGGACGTTGTGGATTGCGTTCAATGCCGGACTGACCTTCGGCGGCAACGCGACGACGCGTTGGTCAGGGTGACGCTGTCCGTGGCAGCGGAGCCTGCCGGACGTGCGGTCACTTCATAGCTTTGGGCAATGCAGGCCGGCGTACAGATGACACTCGCAATTCCGCTGGCATCGGTGACGGCAAAGGTCTCCCACAGCGTGCAGGTCGCGGGCGGCGCGCTGAAGTCCACGCGCACGCTCGGCGCGGGTCGGCCGTCGCCGTGCCGCACGACGGCGCGCAGGAGTGAGCCGCTCGCCGTCAGTTCGATCTGCGCGTTCGGCGGTGCCAGGACTGCTCCATGACGAACGGCGCGGATCCGGCGATGCCCGATGTCCGCGAAGAAGTAGTTGCCCTCTTCGTCGATCGCAATGCCGACCGCCGTGCCTGTCGCCAACGTACGCGCGTTCAGGGCGGGTCCGCCGTCGCCGAGGAGCGGATTCTGGGAGTTGCGGCCGACGATCTGCGTGACGTTTCCATCGCGATCGATGCGATCGGTGCCCGCGTAGAGAAAACCATGGCGGTGAAGCAGTTTCGAGTAGCCGCCGCGCTCGACGAAGGTGGTGATTGTGCCGAGCCGGTCGACTTTGCGAATCCGGTGCAACTCGGAGATGTACAGGGTTCCTTCGTCGTCGAGCGCCACACCCCACGGCGCGTTGAGGCAGGCGTCGAACGCACGCCCGCCGTCTCCGCAATGGCTGCCGAATCCGTAACGCTCGAAACCGCTGACCGGCCCGCCGTTGCCGGCGAAGGTCGTAACGATGTTCGTCTCCCCATCGACGCGCCGGATGCGGTTGTTGTTCGTGTCGGCGATGAACAGCGCACCGCTCGCGTCTCGCAGCACGTCCATCGGCTGGCAAACGCGCGCCTGTCTCATGGGACCGCCGTCGCCTTCGAGCACGCAGAGACTGACGTCGGGGTGGCTGTTGCGAAAAAGCAGGCCGCTCGAATCGATTCGAAAGAGGTTGCTGCGATTCGTCAGATCGATCGTTCCTGTCCTGTCGATCGTGACTCCGATCGGATACATCGACACCTCGGTCGCCGCCACGCCTTCGGATCGCGATCCGAAGAATCCACCCGTGCCGCCGATCGTCCGAACGAGGCCATCGCGGCCGAGGGCACGAAGGCGGAATGAGGGCGCGTCGGCGATCAGGAGCTCGCCGTCCGCCGTGAGCGCGAGGTCCATTCCCTCGCCGTTCGTCGCGGCAAAGATGCTTTCGACGGCCGGCCCCTGTTCGCCGAGGATGGCTGGACCAATGCCGGCGACGCTCTCGATCAATCCCGTCGCGGCGTTGATCCGCCGGACCCGATTGATGGCCGTGTCGCTGTAGAGGATGTTACCCGCGTCATCGATCGCGATGGACCCGGTGGAGAGAACGCTGGTCGCGGCAGGCAAGCCATCGAGTACGAACGCGGCCGGCTCCGACGTGCCCCACGACGCCGTGACCTGTGCCTGAGCATTCAGTTTCACGATTCGTTTGCCCGCGGCGTAGTGGAGATTCCCCTGCGCATCGAAGGTCAGCCAGTTCACCTCTCCTTCCTGAGGCGTGTGGAACGTGGCAATGATTCCGGTGGAGCGATCGATCTTCCGGATGCGCCCGTTGCCGGCGTCCGCGACATACACATTGCCGGCGGGATCGAGAGCGAGTGCGCCGGCGTCGATCGAACGAATGCCGAAGTCGAAGCTGGCCTGCGTCGCCGGCCCGCCATCGCCGGAGTATCCGACGGCTCCGTTGCCGGCGAACGTCGAAATGCTGCCATCGCTCAGATGAATGCGCCGGATGCGGACCGAGTCCCGCGGCCCGCCGCTTCCCGACTCGACGACGTAGGTGAAGTCGACGAAGAACACGTCCTCGTCATCCGCAGCGATCCACGTCGGACTGGCGATGCGCGCATTCGCGGCGGGCCCTCCGTCACCGGAGAATCCACACGTCCCATCGCCTGCGACGGTGGTGATGATTCCGGCCGGGTCGACGCGACGCAGCTCGCAGCGGTCTCCGCCGATGTAGACGGCGCCTTGGCCGTCGAAGGCAATGCCGCGCGGGTAATCGACGCGCGCATCGATAGCCGGCCCGCCATCGCCATCCGCGCCGGCGAGTCCCGTGCCCGCGAAGACCCCGATCGATCCGTCGCTGCGAACCCAATAGACGCGATTGCCGCCGGTGTCGCCTATGTAGAGGTTTCCCTCGTGATACGTGAGCGTCCCGGCGTTGACGTTCGCCTGAAGCGCTGAACCGATCGCGCGCGTGTATGTTCCGATCCCCGCAATCGTCGTGATGAATCCGGACGGCAGTTCCTCGAGCCGCGGCGGAACGTAGAGATACTCAGCCTGCGCCGCCCCGCTCCCGTTGCGCGCCGACAGCACGACGAACCCGTTGTTGTGCGGCGGCATCTGCAGCCGAACCTCGGCGGCGGTTCGGGAGAGCGAAACGAGCGGCTGCCGGTCGAGCGTGACCACGACCTCGCCGAGATTCGCGCCGCTCAACGTCACGACCGTGCCGCCGGCGATCGGCCCGCGCGAAGGCACAATCGCATCGATCCGAGGCTCCTGCGCAAATGCGGCGGCGCCCATCAGAGCGACGGTGAGGGAAAATCGGATCTTCACCTGCGAAAGAGGCTAACAGAAGCGGACACGAAGCGGATTCGGGGCAGTGTGAGCGCTTCAGCGCGCCCAATTCTCGACGAACAGACCCGTGCCCTGAGGTGGCCGCTCGAACTCGTCCGGGATGCCAGCGAACGACTCGACATAGCCCTCCGGCCATTCGCGAACCGGTTCGAGAATGACCGAGCTTCCTTCGCGGTGAACCAGGACCCTATCGCCGTCGAAACGAAACTCCTTGGGCAGCCGGACTGCCTGGCTTCTGCCGGTCCAGATAACGCTGGCCGTCTTTCGCTTGGTCGAGGGCTTGGCCATGATAGCTATCGATGATAGTACCGTGATCTCGCGCTCGCGGATCCAGCTCACGGTTTCCTGGAAATGCGGCTCCCGTCTTTCGACGCGCCGTACGGGACACGTACTCCCGTTCGATGACCGGAGCGCTCTTGTCGTCGCTTGGCTCACGGTGAACTCCTGGCTGACGATCCTGCGGCCTTCCCGGTGCCCGTGATCCGCCCTCTCGACGACGGGCTCTAGGAGGTTGCGCGGCAGAACGTAGGCCTCGGAGGGACCGCACGTGCCCAAGGCTTGGCCAACCAGCGCCGCCGGCCGTGCCGGCTCATCGCTTCGGACGCTTCTTCCTGAGCGCGGCTTCGACCTCGCTGTTTCCCGACGCCAGCGCGCGAACGTTGTACGGCTCCTTCCGGGGATCTACGCCGGCATCGAGCAGCATCTCGACGACATCCGCACGTCCGTCAGAGATCGCGTTGCGCAGCGCGGTCGTGTCGTTCTTCGCGCGGACATGCGGGGACATGCCTGCCGCGATCAACACACGCACCACTCCGGCCGGACAGCTGTGTGCGGCCAGCACCAGCGCGTTGGCACCGTTGGAGTCGACGCCGGTGAGGTCGGCGCCGGCGCCGGTGAGGAGCTCGGCGCTCGCGGTCTGGATCTCGGCGTCTTTGAGATCGCAACGGTCCGCGAGAAGGACGAGGGGCGTCAAGCCGGTGACCGCGCGCGTTTGACGAATGTCCGCTCCTGCCTTCAGCGCGAGCGCGAGGCGCAGCGGCTCGCGATGCGTGATGCCGTCCCACATGTGATCGTCGATCGTCGCCACCGCGCCGGGACGCTCGAGCATCTTCTTCGCCTCTGCCGCCGTGCGCTCCGGATACGGCGGGAGAGCCTTCCAGTCGACGCGTCCGGCAGGCGCGGGCCGAGGAGCAGGAGCCGGTGCAGGAGTCGGGGTGCCGCCGAGGGCGGCGATGACGGGCGCGTTGCCGCGCGCGTCCTTCAGCAGCTCGAGGCGCCATTTCGCAATGTCGAAGCCGGCGTCGAGAAGCATGCGGATGGACTCGACCTGCCGGTCGCCGCCGATGCTGACCACGACATGCATGGCCGTGTTGCCGTTGCGGTCGACGCGATTCACATCCGGCTTCTTTGGCGCGTCGAGCAACACGCGGATGACGTCCGGACACGCGTGCGCCTGCGAGAGCGCAGCCCAGTCGTTTTCGGGATCGGTGATGTTCGGATCCGCTCCGGCGTCGACGAGCAGCTTCGCCATGGCGGGTTTCGTGTCGTTGTCGCACCAGAACATGAGCATGTAGGTGAGGGGATAGTTCGTGAGCATCCGATGACCGTCCGCCTCGTAGGTGATCTCGCGATCAGCGCGCACACCGAGAGTGAGATAGGCCTCGACGACGAGAGGCGCGGTCTCAAACGAGGTGTTGAGCACGGCCATCATGCCGTCCGGCGTCTCGGGGAATCCATGGTCGGCGATCACTTTCTTCGCCTGCGCCTTGGTCATCGCCCCCGCGGCGGATCCAGCGCAAAGAAGAACGAACGCGACGGCGAGTCCCTGACGCTTCATGATCCACCTCCGGTTAGGTTCGAGCGGTACGAGTGTAAGATGCAGCCACCCCCAAGGTCATCCATGCTTTCCGTCGGATCTCGTGTCGGCCCCTATGAGATCGTCGCACCGATCGGGGCCGGCGGCATGGGCGAGGTCTGGAAAGCTCGCGACACGCGCCTCGATCGCTCCGTGGCGATCAAGATCCTCCCTGCCGAGTTCGCGAAGGACTCCCAGCTCAAGCTTCGTTTCGAACGCGAGGCGCGAACGATCTCGCAACTCGAGCACCCGCACATCTGCCGGCTCTACGACGTCGGTGACGACTATCTGGTGATGGAGTTGCTGGAGGGAGAGTCGCTCGCCGACCGGATCGGGCGTGGTCCTCTGCCTCTTGCCGATGTTTTGAAATACGGCTCCCAGATTGCCGCGGCACTCGATCGTGCCCATCGCGCCGGCATCGTTCATCGTGATTTGAAACCGGGTAACGTCATGATCTCGAAGGGTGCCGCGAAGCTTCTCGATTTCGGGCTGGCGCGGGAGTCCGCGGCGCCACGAAGTCCGCGAGCGCACGCTGACGCGCATCCGATTCCCGGCTCGTCGCCCGCGTTCGCCGCGACCTCGAAGATCCCGGGTACGCACGACGATCCAACCGAGCTTCGATTCGAACGACCTCTGACCGAGCGCGGGACGATCCTCGGCACGGTGCAACACATGGCGCCGGAGCAGTTCGACGGAGTCGAAGCAGACGCGCGCACGGACATCTTCGCCCTCGGCACCGTTCTCTACGAGATGGTCACGGGGAAGCCGGCGTTCGCAGGAAAGTCCAGAAGCAGCCTCATTGCGGCGATCGTCGATCGGACGCCCACACCGATCTCGCAGCTCCAGCCGCTGACACCGCCTTCGCTCGAGCACGTGGTGATGAAGTGCCTGGAGAAAGAGCCGGACGAGCGGTGGCAGAGCGCCCATGACATCGCCCAGGAATTACGGTGGATCGCCGATGCCGGATCGCAGGTCGGTTTGGCCCTTCCCACTGCTGCGGCGCGGCGCCGAAGACAGCGATGGATGATCGCGCTCGCGGCGGTCGGCTGGATCGCGGCGCTCGCGGGTGCCGGCGTTGCGATGAAAGCACGCCAGGCCGCCAAGGAGCGGCGCCTCCTCAAGACCGAGATCGTTCTTCCGCTGGACAACGTCGTCAACGCGCCGGTCGCCGTCTCTCCCGACGGCTTTCACATCGCGACGGTGCTGACCGAAGCGAAATCCGCCAATCCTTTGCCGAGCGCGAACGAGGGGGAGAGCATCCTGGCCATTCGCGACCTGGCCGGCGACCAGTTGCGGAGTCTGCCCGGTACGGAAGGAGCGACGTATCCGTTCTGGGCGCCCGATGGCAGCAGCGTCGGTTTCTTCGCCACGGGAAAGCTGAAGACGGTGAACATCAGCAGCGGCACGATCGAAGAGCTCTGCGATGCTCCCAACGGCCGCGGCGGAAGCTGGAGCCCACTCGGCGTCATCATCTTCACGCCCAATATCTACTCACCGTTGATGCGCGTGCCGGACTCCGGCGGGACGCCGACGCCGGCGGTCAAAGTGCCTGCGAATGTCGCGAGACCGCTCTATCGCAATCCTCACTTCTTTCCCGACGGAAAACGTTTCTTCTACACGACCGGAGACCAGGCCACTCTGGGAAGGGCCGTGTTGATGGCGGGCTCGCTCGACGGTGACGTCGATCGCAAAATCCTCGACTACGGATCCAACGTAGCTCTGGTCGATGACTGGCTCATTACGGCGCGCGTCCCGAATCTGATCGCACAGCGGTTCGACTCCGACAGCATGCAGCTGGTGGGAAAGCCGGTCCCGATCGGACGGAATGTCGACTGGTATTGGGCCCGGTTCCAGGGGTTGTTCGCGGTGGGCGGCTCGACTCTCGTCTTCCGTCGTCCTCCCACGCCGGTGATGCATTTCCTGAGACTCGATCCCGGCAGCGACCGTCCAAGCGAGATTCGTGAAGCCGGCACGTACAACGCGCCGCATGTGTCGCCGGACGGCCGGAGCATCATCGTCAACCGCTTCGATGCGTCGACGCGGAAATCGGATCCATGGCTGTTCGATTTCGACAGTGCAACGTGGAGCCGGATCACCTTCACCGCCGAGGCGGCTGGAGATGACTCAGCGATCTTCTCGCCGGACGGCAAGCAGATCGCCATCGCTTCGAGCCGGAATGTCCGCACTCGGATGCGGGAGCTCTGGACGCAGCCCGTCGGTGGAGCCGCGCATCAAACGCTCGCTGCCGGAGCGGATTACATCGTGGCGACCGACTGGTCACGGGATGAGAAGAGTCTGGTGGTGAGCACGCAGCGCAGCGCGACCGGATTCGATATCGAGATCGTCGACGCCACCCGCGGCGGCGCCTTCGTGCCGGTCGTCAAGACCACCGCCAACGAGATCAACGGCCGGCTGTCTCCCGATGGCAAATGGCTAGCCTATGAATCGGACGACGGCGGACGCGCCGAAATCTACGTGACGAATTTTCCGGCGGCGACGGCCAAGTGGCAGGTCTCGACCGAGGGAGGGCGTACGCCGTATTGGAGCGCCGACGGCAGGGCCATTCTGTTTCTGCATCAGGATCGGATCATGACCGCGCCCGTCCGCGCGGGATCGCTGTTCAACGTGGACATGCCCCGCGAGCTCGAGCAGATGGGCGACCGCATCGCCGGGTTCAGCGTCGCCTCCAACGGCACCATCGTCGCCCTTCGCCTGATCGAGGACGGCAAGCCCCCGCTCAGCGTCGTCGTGAACTGGCAGAAGATGTTGGGCGAGTGAGCGCATCAGAGCGCGCGGTTGCGGAGCGCGCGTACGCTCGTTCGCCGTCGCCTCACGCTCGGCGCCAAACATGTGTAAAGTCCGTCCCAAGCTCATTCGCGTACGCGGGGTGTGAGTGATTTGTTCTATTCCGTCGGTGACATCCAAAATCGATCCGGCGGGGAGGCAAAGACGCATTAGTCCTCATCTAGTCTAGGGCGAAGGAAATTGGAACACGGTCCGTATGCATACACCCAAGCGGCCAACATCTCTTCCGCGTCCACGACTGGGTCAGCATGACGGCTTTGGCACATCAATTTGGGGTTCAAATGGTTTTCAAAACGCGATACAACGTCTTCCGCGACAATCGCGATGATTCGTTGGGCGCGGTCGCGCGTGCTGATGATTACGAGTGCGTGGTGACCGAATGCCTCCTTTAGAATCAAAGCGGAACATGAAGCGCCAAGCCAATTCTCGGCCAGACGTTCGAGGTGTGCGACCGCAACTCGCGTGGCGAAGATGTAGAGGCGTGGAGCCTCACCAAAAAGCGTGTCCTTCCAAGAAGCGCTAGTGTGAACCAGGCCTTCAAGAACGACGACGGCAGTGTCGAAACTCCGTGCAAAACCCAACAATTCTGAGAGATCAGTATGGGCTGAACGACAGATAGCTACGCCGGTCCTGAATTCAGTTGCGTCGATCCTGGCGGCTGCGTCTAATACCCATGCTGATCCTTTCTCATCTTGGGGCGACAACGTAACAACGGTGCGCGCTCCGCGTGCGCGCGACCAAACAAGAAAACGTTCAAGATCATGCATGCTCTCGATCGGCTGATCAAAGGTGAGCTCGGCGTCGGAAAACTCGACACGGTGTGGTTTCTCGCGGATCTTCATGACTGGATCGTTGGGCAGCCAGCGCCTATCGAGTAGATCCGTCGCATCGAAACCATAGTGAACAGCCGCGGAGCTTATGAAAGCATGCTCGTAACTCCGCAAGCCTTCCTGATTCAATATCGTTAGATCAACTTGCATTCGTTTGGCATACTGCTCGAGGACGGCTGTATTCACCTCTTGAGAGAACTTGGCCGCCTGGACTTTCTGTGCGGAGTCATCGCTCTGCAGCGTCTCAGCATGAACGATAACTTCGCGAAGCCTCGTGCGGATCTTTGTGAGCAGTGGATTGACGTCGCCGTTGAGCACCGACGAGAAGACAGTATCGAACCGAGCGTCGGGGTTGTTGGTACGATCCGCCAAATAGGCAGCAAGCTCGGCCTTCATCCGGTGGTTAACCCGGATTATTCATAAGACGTTTCAATACCCACCCACAACAAGGCTCGACACGGTTTTCGACGTCATTGGATGATTGTTGGTGGTGATGGTCGCGCGTTTTCCTGTGGAAAACTCACAGCATTACGAATAACTACAGGCGAGAAGCAAGGCGAGTGGCTTTGATCGATGGGGATATTCGTGGTTAGAGCGAGGCGAGACCGGCCTGTTACGTCGGCGCCAGCGCAGCACCGAGGTACTGGAACAGCGAAGCGGACGGATGCTGTGCACTCAGGTGTAACCAGATCCGCCGCGCACTGACCTTCACTACTGCCGCGACCTTCAGGATACGCAGCCGCAGCGTGTCCATCTGCATCCGAGGTGTGGAGAACGCTTCGAGCTCCTCGCGTAGCACGAACATCAGAACGTAGGCCGCCGTGTGCAGGAGCAGCCGGAACTGATTGGCTGCGAATGCGTGGCAGGACATCCGGTCGCCCAACATCGCGCACTTGAGCTCTTTGATGTGGTTCTCGCACTGACCGCGGCCGGTGTACGTCTCGTACACCCGGTCAGGCGAGTCGGTCATGTTCGTAATCAGGAAGCGCGGATTATCACCGAGCACCGTCACCTCGGCCTTCGCGATGATCCGGTGCATGCCGCCGTCCTTGCGTCCCCAACGGTGCTCGAACTCGCGGATCAGGCGAACAGGCTCGCCGGTCTCCTCGAACATCTTCCGCGCCTCTGCCATCCACGGCTCGGCATGCTCCTTGAGCACCTTATGTGTAATTAGCCCAACGACATAACGAATACCCATCGTGTCGCACAGCTTGTACAACTCCGGTGTGGAGAAGCCTGCGTCAGCACGAACCAGCACGTCGAACTTGCCGAGGGCGAACGAGAGCTTCTCCATGATCCGCAGAAGCACCGCGCACACACCGCCCGTGCGCGTGTCGCCACTGCGCAGCACGGCCGCCACCGGAAAACCGTCCTGATCGAACACGAGTACCGGGTAGTAGATGTAGTTCTCGTAGTGGCCGTGGAAGAAGTTGAGCTGCTGATCGCCGTGAGTGATGAAGTCCGTCGAGTCAAAGTCGAGGATGATCCGCAGCCGCTTCTTGCTCTTCTTCGCTTTCCGCTTGAGCCGTTCCACCCACAGGTCGAGCAACACATTCGAGAGTGAAAGCAGATCGCGACGCGGCCGTTGTTCGAATCGCGACAGGGTCGGTTGTGACGCGAGCGATGCCTCTCCAGGCACTCGCCCCAGCGCCAACTGAAATGCCGGATCGTGACGCAGAGTAGTGGCGTCGTTGGCGTCTTCGTACCCGGCGCAGATCAAGGCGATGCGCTGCATGAGCAGGTCCCGCATCGAGTGACGTATCTTTGAAGACTCCCGACGATCGACGATCGTGTCGGCCAGCCGCGCAGTCAGTCCGAGGCGCTTATCGATCCGATGGAGGAATGTGACGCCGCTGTCGGAGGTCAGGTGGACGTCATCGAACGTCGCTGTCACCGTTCGACGGCCGATGGAGAAGAGGTCGATCTGTGAGTTACACTCTGTCACGACGCGGGCACCTCCGAGCGCTGTACTCTGTTTGGCTAGACACCCTCAGAATACAAGCACTTGCGAGTGCCCGCTTCGTTTTTGTGCGCTGTGTTCGTGAATAATCCGGGTTAAATGCACCCACACGCTGAAAAATATCAACGTTTAACGCTACAATCGCAAAGGATCTCACAGCGACAATAGACGGAGGCTGCACAAAAAACGCGTCGTTACCTGCGATCAAACGGAAGAGGACGGCGAATTTGCCGGCGCATCGACGATAGAATTTAGGTAGTCGATCGAATGATTCGTTGAAGGCGTTAATTCCGAAGCGCGCCAGGATGTACATCAGCTGCGAGAACGTCGCGAAGCCCTCATGAGTCTGGCGAGAAGCATCGACAAGCATCTGGAGACAAATGAGTGGATCCGGTGGGATACCTACTCGGGGCACAAGGGCATCGATGTTGGTCAAGTATGTTGAATATTGGCCAATCGTGCTCCAGCTGTTCAGATTCTCGTGAGCCTCCTCATGTTGAAGGGCAGTTCGAGCGAGAGCGTCGTCACGTCCTTCGACATGACAGATGGTCTCGCTGTGACCCGGCGAATAGTAGCCAAGGTGTTCTAGTGACATTTGCAGACCTCCAATCATGGCACTGCTCGACGGTTTGCGCGACGTCGCGTGGCACTCACGCTCGAGGCAGTTGATCATCGCGACCTGCGACCGCTCGACCACCACACGATCTGGAAGTTCATATGGCCTCGGCTCCGGTCGAATCAACTCTCCTCGCCATCCGTCTCGAAAACGTTTTCGCGAACAGCGTCCAACTGCACTGCGAAGTCGACCGCAGACGGGCGGCCCGCACACCGCAGCCGTCGGAAGGTCTGGGCCCAAAAGCCTCAACCCTTCATTTCAGTCGTTCACGTCTACTTTTGCAGCGCGAAAGCTCTGACGGCCAGCGCTTCGCGCTGCGAAACGCAGGTAAAACCTGTCCGCTGACGACTTCTAGCAATCAAAACAGTCATGTTTCAAGCGGGGTGGATCATTTCGGCTTCTCGATTCTCTTGTGAGTGTCGGGGACGACCATCATCGCCGCGGAGCCGTACCAGAGAGTCAGATCGGGAACGAAGATCCCGGCTTTGACTGCCGGATCGAGCACGACCAGCTTCTCGGCCTCTTCGATCGTGGCGACATTAAAGACGTAGAGGCCGCGGTAGGCCTTGTCGTTTTTTCCGAAGGGACCGGCGACCGCGAGCTTTCCTTCTTCGGCGAGCCGCCCCATGTTCGCGAAATGACCGGCGAAGATCTCCTTGCGCTCGTCTCCCTTGATCTCGCCGTCCTTCGGCCCCGTCTTGAGAATGCACAGGACGTACATCTTCATACCGCGTTCGTCGGCGCCGAGCTTCTTCGCAAGCTCGGGATCGAAGGCAGGTTCCTCGGCCACCGCGACCACGGTGCCGATGCAAAGGAAGGCGAGGGCGAGCAGCGAGAGTCGAGCCGATTTCATGACCGCCAATATACCGGCGCTTCGGCGTCGTCGATGAGATCCGATCACTTCGTCGATCGTGTCTCGCGGGTCGCTGTCCAGGCCTCGAGATACCGCTGTTGGATTCCGGTGGAGAGTGCGAAGGCGCAGCCGATTCCGCCGATGATCGTCGCGGCCACGGCGAGGACCGGTCGACCGGGCCACGGCCCGGCGGAGAGCGCCGCCATCAGCAGAAACGACAGCGTGAGAACGATCTGCGCGGCGAACACTGCACGAACTCGCAGTCGCCGGTCTTTATCGTCGATCGCACGCACGTCGAACACTTCCTGGCGCATCCAGGCCTCGTAGAGTCCGAAAAATGTGAGACCGGCAACAGTAAGACCGAGGAGCATCGTCATCCGATTCGGAGCGATCGTCATCGCACGCACGACCACCCACGCCAGACTCGCCACGACAGCGACGGCGAGGGTCACCCGGGCCGGCAGCAAGACGTACGCGCTGACGGTGCGCGGCACCAGCAGGGCGCTCCGGGTGTCCTCGATCCGCACCCGAGCGCCCGCACTTCGTTCCAACGCCTGCATGACCGGAATGGCGAACGCGATGAAGAGCACCGCAAACATCGCAACAGCGACCAGCAATCGCGAGAACAGAAGTGACGACACGGCCGCGACGACCGTGGCCACCAACAGCCGCGTCAGCGGCCCGGCAGGCACGGGAAGCCCTTCGCGCCGCGCCACGGCGCAGATGACCACCGATACGAGCAGCGGAAGGACGACGACAGCGATTGCGATAGAGGTCACGATCTCTCCTTTCGAGTGAACTGCTCGAGCTCACTCAGGACCAGGTCGCGCGTTTGAACGGGGGTAAGTCCGATCAGCCGGGCGTCGACGAAGATTTGCCGGAGCCTGCCGCCGAGGCTCTCGCGCGCTTCGCGCGCCGGAACTCTCACTCTCCTGGGAACGGCCTTCACGAACACGCCTCGCCCATGGCCGATGACCAGCAGCCCTTCGTCCTGGAGGCGCCGGTAGGCGCGGGCGACGGTGTTGAAGTGAACGGCGAGATCGGAGGCGAGCTGACGGACCGATGGGAGGGCCTGCCCTTCCGCCAGCACACCGACGGCGATCATCTCCCGCAACTGGTTGCGGATCTGATCGTCCAGCGAGATGGAGCTCTGAAGCTCAACGGTGAGAATCATGTCGCGCGATACTGTATCACTGTACGATACAGATGGCAAGAGGGATCGCGGCGACCCTTTGCTGAACGGCTGCTGAACGGCCTGTTCAGCGGCCGTTCAGCGAGCACGCCCTAGGCTGGCTCCATGAAACACGACCGCCTGCTGACCGTGACGTCTCTGCTGTCCATCCTCTTGCTTTCGATTCACGTGACCGACGACATCGTTCGAGGGATCGACCCATGGGGACGCCAAAGCCTCATTGGTGTGCTGATCCTGGTCGTCTTGCTGTATGGAACGCTTGTGCTGGCCGAACGGCGATCGGGACTCATCATCATGCTCCTTGGCGGACTCCTGGCCGCGGGCATGCCCGTCATCCACTCGAAGGTAAATATGGCCAAGAGCGGGGCGTTCCTGTTCATCTGGACACTCTTCGCGCTCGGCGCGACTGGGACGCTGACCGTCATCCTCGCGGCGCGCGGACTGCGGAGCCAAGGGCGCTGATACCCCAAACGCACGGAACGACGAAGAGGCCTCCGGCGGGCCGCCACGGGCGGCAGCGCTGGTCGGCCCAGCCTTATGCACGCCTGTCACCTGAAGCGCCCGTCTCGCGACCGCACGTGCCTCGATAAGCGCTGCCGGCCGTGCCGCCCCCGCCGGAGGCCTCCCGGTCGTCTCCCATTCGTTGGCGGCGTCGGAGCGTTCTGCTTAGCATGAGCGGTCGCGAATGAGAGTCCTGATCGTCGAAGATGAGTCGCTGCTTGCCAACCGGCTCGCCACCGCATTGGGAGAACACGGGTATGCGGTCGACGTGGCGACCGACGGAGAGCGCGCCGACTTTCTGGTCAGCACCGAGCAATACGACGCGGTCATTCTCGACCTCGGGTTGCCACGCATCGACGGATTGACGCTGCTCGAGCGCTGGCGCGCCGGCGGAATTGCGGTACCGGTGTTGATTCTCACCGCCCGCGGAAGCTGGAGCGAGAAAGTGCGCGGCATCGACGGCGGCGCGGACGACTACCTCACCAAACCATTCCGAATGGAGGAGCTTCTGGCGCGCTTGCGCGCTCTGATCCGGCGCTCGAGCGGACAGCTCACGCCCGAGCTGCGGTATGGCGCAGTGGTGCTGGACCCGAGAACGTCGCAGGTCACTCTCGATGGGCAACCGGTGAAGCTGACCAGTCATGAGCTTCGCGTGCTTTCGTATCTCATGCACCATCGCGGCCGTGCCGTTTCGCAAGCCGAGCTAACGGAGCACATCTACGCGCAGACGTTCGACCGCGACTCGAACACCGTGGAAGTGTTCATCGCGCGCCTTCGGCGGAAGCTCGGCGCCTCGACGATCGAGACCGTACGGGGACTCGGATATCGCATCGGCAACGCATGAAAGGCTCTCTCCGCACCCGCCTGATCGCCGGAGCACTCGTCTGGATGACCGCGGTGCTCGTCGCGGTCATTGCTGGAGTGGTCAGGTTGACCCGAAACCATCCCGAGATCGCGATGCGCCACGCGACGCACATCGCGATGGGAATCCTCGCCGTAGCATTCGTCGGCGGCGGACTGTTTCTCGTTCAAAAAGCGGTTGCGCCGTTCAGGAGTCTTCGCGCCAGTCTCTCTTCGGTGCGCGACGGGCGCAGTCAGAAAATCGAAGGCGACTATCCGACCGAAGTGCAGCCGCTCGTGAGCGATCTGAATGCGCTGCTCGAAGACCGCGAGCGTGCGATCGCGAAAGCCGTCACTACCGCAGGAGATCTCGCACACGGATTGAAGACGCCGCTTGCGGTGCTCGTGCAGGAGGCTGAGCAGGCTGGGGCCGCGGGCCACCACGATCTCGCAGCGACGCTGCGCCAGCAGCTCGAGCGGATGCAGCGGCAGATCGACTATCACCTGGCCCGAGCCCGCGCGACCGCATCGTCGCGTGCCGCGCCGGGCCTGCGATGCCCGGTTCTTCCCTGCGTGGAAGGACTCGTGCGCACGATGCGGCGGCTGCACGCAGGACGCGAGCTCACGATCGACATCGATGTTTCACCGGCGCACGAGATTCAAGGCGTTAGGGAAGACCTGGACGAGATGCTGGGGAATCTCGTCGACAACGCGTGCAAGTGGGCGCGCTCCCGAGTCGCCATTTCGTCATCGATGGAAGATGCTCGACTCGTCATCTGCGTGGATGACGATGGGCCGGGCCTCGATCCGTCCATGCGCGCACAGGTGCTGCAGCGAGGAGTGCGGGTCGACCAGCAGGCACGAGGATCAGGGCTCGGTCTGGCGATCGTCAGCGATCTCGCCGAGTTGTACGGTGGCTCTGTCACGCTGGAACCCTCGCCGCTCGGCGGGACGCGCGCCCGGCTCGAACTTCCACGGCTCTGACAGATCCTCTGTCCAAGACTTGCATACCCTCGCCACGTGGCGACGCCGGATGACGTGATCGAATACAAAGGAGCACACGAACATGAAGCCAAAGAACACGATTTGTCTCTGGTTCGACAAAGACGCGGTTGAGGCGGCGCGCTTCTACGCCGCCACCTTTCCGAATAGTGAAGTGACCGCTGTGCTCGAGGCGCCCGCTGACTACCCCAGCGGCAAGGAGGGAGATGTACTGACAGTGGAGTTCACCGTGCTGGGCATTCCCTGTCTCGGTCTCAACGGCGGCCCGGAGTTCAGGCACAGCGAGGCCTTTTCGTTCCAGATCGCGACGGACAATCAGGAAGAGACGGACCGCTACTGGAACGCGATCGTCAACAATGGTGGGCAGGAAAGCCAGTGTGGTTGGTGCAAGGACCGATGGGGCCTCTCCTGGCAGATCACCCCGCGCACGTTGACCGACGCGCTCGCAGCCGGTGGCGATGAGGCGAAGCGTGCCTTCGAAGCGATGATGCCGATGAAGAAAATCGACATCGCCACCATCGAGGCAGCGCGGCGAGGCTGACAGGAGTCCGCTCCCTATCCGAGGTAGGCCTTGATTCTGGACCAATACTGATCGCGCCAGGCCTGTTCGGTCTCAGGGATCAGGTCCTTCGGAACGCCGCGATGCACCAGCACGAGCTCTGTCCCACCGTCAGGCGTCGGCGTCAGCGTGACCGCTGCCATCGAGAAGATGCCCTCGGGGAATCGACGGTGGCGCCAGGCCTGAACGATGCGTCGCCCGGGGACGAGGTCGACGTTGATCCCGGTGACATCACTCTCACCGGTGGAGAACGTCCCGCCAACCTTCCCGCTGATGATCGCTTTCCTGCCGGTGAACGCGCTGTGCTTTCGCGAGTCGGCCAGCAGATCGTAGACAGTCGCCGGATCGGCCTTGAACTTCACGCGCTGCTTGATGGTCTTGCACATGATTCCACCCTCGACCTCGTTCAGAATCCGCGAGCGTATCCGGCGCCGACTCGCACGGCGCCCCATCGGCCTTTCCACGCCCAGCTCGCCAGTGCCTCCACGGAGCGATCTCGATGGGGGAGAAACGATGCTGGAGGCAGACCCCACTGGTTGAATACGAGCCGCGCCTCGAGCTCCACGCGCGCGTCGCGCGGGCCGAGCCGGCGCGAGTAGCCGCCCTTCAGAACTTCGTACGACGACTTGCGGTGGGCAGCGTCACCGCCGACCTTTGCCCACCCCGCGAGTACACCGGCAAAGAGGGACTGGCCCGTCGAGCGCTCCCAGTAGCGCAGCGCAGCCACGTCGACCCCGTTCGCGTTGACGTGTGTGGCTTCGGCCTCGAACGAACCGCGGCTGGATCGGAAGTCGGCATCGTCACGCATCCACCGGTATGCAGTGACGCGCGCGAATGCGCCGCGACTTCGCACGAACACTCCATCCGTCGTGTCGTACGTCCAGCTCGCGGAGCGCGTGTTCTCCGCGTGCAGCTGACGAAACTCAGTGCCCTGGATGCGCAGTTTTCCTCTGACGAAGACCGTGTCTTCCACATCGATGCTCAGGGTCTGATTCGTGGTGAGGGGCAGGCCTACCGTCACTGCTGGAGTGAGCGTTCGCTCTTCGACCGAATCGACCGGCGTCTGCACGACCACCGTTGCAAAAATCCCCGTTCCGAAGAGGTCGCGGTGGGTGTATCCATACTCCCACGCCGTGTAGTTCTTGGCGAAGCTCTGCCGGCTCCGGCGGACGGACATGGCGGCGTGTGCGTATCCGTGGCCGCCGACCAGCCAGCGAAGGCCCAGCGCCACGTCTTTCCATTCCGTCGTGGGATCGGAATAGTCGTAGTCGGTCTCGTCGAGGCGGCTCGTGTCATCAGCGAAGATGAATCGTCCGTCGCCGAGAAAAGACAACGGCCGAACTTCCTGCACGGTGATGACGATCACGCGGCGGCTCTCGTCGGAGCCCCGTTCGATCGCATACTCCACGGAAGAGAGATAAGGCAATCGAGCAAGCCGGCGCACTGCCTCGCGCACGTCTTCTTCGGTGTACTCATGGCCGATCCGCAGCCGGGACTCGGAGGCGATGACGTCCGAAGCAATGCGATTCGAGTTTCGCACTTCTATCGCCTCGAGCAAGAAGGGGGCACCTTGCCCGGACGAAGAGACCGCGAGAAAGACGACTACAACCCCGATCAGGCAACGCCACAAAACGTCCCGCTCCAACGTCATCTCAGGCTCCTCGTGCGACTCTCAACGCCGCACAAAGTCGTGGGGCCCCCGCTCGGAGACCAGTGTAGTGGAAGGACCGCGCATCTCTGTGACGGCTGTGAAACCGCGCTGTCGTCGATGGCATGTCAGGCGCGGATCGAGCCAGCCTGGCTGGGGAGTACTGTTCTGTGCTCGAGGCGGCTCGATCAGAAGAAAGGGTGGTGGAGCCGTGCCCGCTGGCTGGGATCGATCATTTCCTGCGCCGCTGCTGGAGGGCGGCATGAGCGGCCTCCTGAAATCCGAACAGCGTGCATGCGGATTCCGGCGTTGGATAGGGGATCGGACCCTTGTGTTTTTCATAGAGGTCGATCTCCGCCTGAATGCTGGCATCGGAGAGCCGGGAGTCGACCGCCATCGCACGACCCACACGCTCCACGGCCGCCATGCACTTGTCACGGTCGCCCCCCGCGTCGTAAAGCTCGCGTTTGTACGCGCGGATCGTCGCATCCGCCGCTGATGCGGAAAGCGCCGACAACGCCTCCCGGAGACGCGCACGGATCGCCGGCCGTTGGGCAACCGGGAGCTCCGACGCCAGGCGCACGCGAAGGCTGCTGTGCGGAAGATAGTAGAGGAATGTCTTGAAGGCGTCGAAGTCGTGAGGCGATTCGGACAGGCAGATGGCGACGATGCCCTCATTGAACGTCGCTAGCGCATCCGAACTGAGGGCGATTCTGCCAGAGAAGACGGCCATCTCGACCGCCCGGAGCCGAAAGGGTTTCCCGGAGATGAAGTGGCCGTGCAGGTCCTTTACGACAGCCGCAGTCGTGCATTCGTTGAGCTTTCTCGTCGCAGCGTGTTTGCAGGGATGCGGAAAGGACGGATCAACGGTCAGTCCGTACTCGCCCGCAAAAAGAGAGGGCGAAGCAATGAGCGCGGCGAGCAGCAGAAATACGGTTCTCCTCTCAGACAGCGCGTTCATTCCTGCGCCTCCTGACGATGGCAACTAGCTTCTTCCAGTCGTCATCTGTCTGACTGAGCATCAGGCAGCGAGTGATGGGAAACAACGTCCAGAATCTCGTGCGGCGCGGGCGGTCTCGAAGGTTGCGGACGATTTGCGTCCGGAGCCAGTCCGGGGAGAAGCCCAACCATTGTCCGGCGAAGCTGTAGCGGTTCATGTAAACAACCGGCGCGACTTCGTACGAATAGACGCGCCACAACTCCTCGATCGTCAGGCCGGAATCCGCCATGACCCGCGAAATCCATTCCAGGTCCAGAGCCGTCACTTCCGTGTCGAGCCAAAGGCTGGATAGCGCCTCCCACAACGGCAGGCGAGCTTGAATCTGCTGCTCTTCGAGCATCGACGCTGTCCCCAGGTTCATAGATTAGACGCTGTGGGAGCCGCGAAACGAAACAGGGCGGGCGGACTTTGCACTCGGCACCGTTCAACTCACCGGCGACACGGGCCTACGCTGTACCATTGCGTCACACCACAATCCAATGGCCGCCGATGAACCAGTGATCGCGGTTTCGGATTTGACGCGCCGTTTCGGTGCGCGCGCCGTGCTGTCCTCCGTCACCCTGGAGATCCCGCGCGGCGGTGTGTACGGCCTCGTCGGTGCGAACGGCGCCGGCAAGACGACGTTGATTCGTCACGTCCTCGGGCTGCTGCGGGCCGAAGAAGGGAGCGTACGGGTGTTCGGCCGTGATCCGGTCGCGGATCCCGTCGGCGTGCTCTCGCGCATCGGCTATCTGTCGGAGGAGAACGATCTTCCCGGCTGGATGCGCGTCGACGAGTTGATGCGTTACTCGCGCGCGTTCTATCCCGGCTGGGACGACGCCTACGCGGGCGAGTTGCGTGCGATGTTCGCGCTCGATCCTGCGGCGAAGATCAAAACGCTTTCGAAGGGACAGCAAGCGCGCGCCGGTCTCGTCATCGCACTCGCATACCGGCCGGAGTTGCTTGTGCTCGACGAGCCATCCTCCGGCCTCGACCCGATCGTCCGGCGCGACATCCTCGGCGCTGTCCTCCGCACGATCGCCGACGAAGGACGCACGGTGCTGTTTTCATCGCATCTCCTCGAGGAGGTCGAGCAAGTCGCCGATCACGTGACGATGATCCGGCAGGGAAAGATCGTAGTGAGCGCACCGCTGAAAGAGGTCAAGGACGCGCACGGCGGTGCATCGCTCGACGCGATCTTCGTGGAGCGCATGGGCGGCGTCTAACGAATGCGTACTCCAGCAGCCGCGATTGCGTGGGAGTTCCGGCAGCGTCACCGCTGGGGTCTGATCGGCCTGCTCGCGACGATCCTCACCCTCGGCGGCATCAAGATCGTTTTCCTCACGAACCAGGCGCATCTCGAAATGAGTGACGCGACGTTCGCTCTCCTCGTGCCCGTACCGCTCGCCGCAACATTCCTCTATCTGCTCGCAGTCTTCACGTTCGGCATCTCCGGCGACCTCGCCGCGCGCGAGTCGATGTACCCGCCGCGCATGTTGACGCTTCCCGTCTCCACGGCGGCGCTCGCGGGATGGCCGATGCTGTACGGCTGCGTGTCGATGGCGTTGCTGTGGTTCGCGATGAGAATCGTGGCCATCTTTCCTCCTGGCGTCGAGGTCCCGAGGTACTGGCCTGCGTTGTTCGCAGCATCCCTGCTCGCATGGACGCAGGCCCTGACCTGGATGCCCTACCCGCTTCGCGGAATGCGCATCGTGATCTCGATCGTGTTGCTCGTGTCGATCGACGTCGTTGTTTTCACAGCGCTCGAAAGCAAGGCGAGGGAGAGCACGATGCTCCTTCTGCTCGCGCCGCTCGTGCCGCTCGCGTACGTCACGGCATTCTCGGCGGTCAACCGCGCGCGACGGGGCGACGTGCCTGATTGGCGCGTAGCGGAACGGTTCGCGCCTGCTCTCACTCGTTCTGCGGCGCGCCGTGATTTCCGGTCGGCAGCTCGCGCTCAACTCTGGTTCGAGTGGCGCCAGTATGGCCGTTCGTTGCCACTTCTCGTTGCGATCGTGCTGCCGGTCGGGCTCTCACTTCTCTTTCTGTTTCGCGAGGCGGCCGTCATCGTCGTCGAGATCGTCGTCGCGTCGCTCCTCCTGCCGTCGTTCATGGCGATCTTCGTCGCTGCGACCGTCGCTAAATCGAGCTCAAACGCGTCAGAGTCTTACGGAATCACGCCATTCGTCGCGACGCGTCCGGTCGAAGATCGTGCTCTCGTGGTTGCGAAATGGCAGGCGGCGCTACTCAGCACTCTGGCGGCGTGGATGATTGTCACCGTCGCTGTTCCGGTCGCGCTCCTGTGGTCGGATGCGGCGGAGCCGATCCTCAAGATCGCTCGCAATGTAGACGATGCGTTGGGCCGGCCGCGCGCGATCATTCTCGGGCTTCTCATTCTCGCCGGCCTCGTCGGCTCGACGTGGAAACAGCTGGTGCAGGGCCTCTACATCGCGATGAGCGGCCGCGACTGGGCCGTGAAGGGGATCGTGTTCGCGACTCTCGTATTGGTCACGTTCGGCTTTCTCGCTCTCGGCTGGATTCTCGATAGTCGTTACCGGACCGCCTTGGCGTTGAACTCGATCCCGTGGCTCATGGCGGCGTTCGTCGTGCTCAAGCTCGTGCTCGCAATGCGGGTGATGCAGCGCGGCGCCGCGCGCGGATTGTTCACGCGAAAGCAGCTCATTTTCGGAGCGCTCGCGTGGGATGCCTGCGTCCTTGCCCTGTACGGCGTCCTGGCCCTGATTCTGCCGGAGATTCTCTTCCGCCGTTACTTCCTGCTGCTGGTCGCGATGCTCGTCGTTCCGTTCGTGCGACTTGCTGCGGCGCCGCTGGCCGTCGCGAGGAATCGACATCGATGAAGACCGCGATGCTGATCCTGACGCTTCCGGCGTTACTCGCCGTCACCGAGGCGGTGTCGTTCTACGCGAAGAATCGCAGCAATGGTGCGATCGTCTCGTCCGGTGAGCGGCGTGAATTTCTCCTCTACGTTCCGCGCAGTCTCGATCGCACGAAACCAGCGGCACTCGTCCTCAGCCTGCACGGCGCGGGTGGATGGCCGGCGCTGCAGCGCGATCTCTCGCGCTGGAACGAGCTCGCGGATCGTGAGGGATTCATCGTCGTCTATCCCGCAGGTCGAGACACGGCGGGGCCGCGCGTCTGGCGCATGACTGGAGAACGCGACCCGCAGTACATCGCGGATCTCATCGACAAGTTACGCAGTGAGTACAACATCGATCCGAAGCGCATCTACGCGAACGGCCTTTCCAACGGAGCCGGGATGAGCTTCGCCCTCTCGTGCAGGATGCCGGACCGTTTCGCGGCGATCGGAATGGTGGGAGCGGCGCTGCTGCTGCCGTCAACGTGGTGCAGGTCGACGCAGCCCGTGCCCATGATCGGCATTCATGGTCTGCGCGACACGATGGCGCCGTATCACGGGGGCAGTTCCTGGATCGCGGTGAACTTTGCGCCGTTTCTCGAGTTTGGCGAGGGATGGGCGCGCAGGAATCGGTGTGCGCCGAGTGCGCAGGACGTCGAGATCCGCGACGGTGTGACGCTTCGTGAGTACAAACAGTGTGCGAACGACGCGACCATCGCGCTGTACACGCTGCGCGACGGCGGCCACACCTGGCCGGGTGGCGCCGAACTGCCGGAGTGGTTCGCCGGAAAGACGATCAAAGACTTCGACGCGACGGCTGAGATGTGGTGCTTCTTCGAGCAGCATCCTCAGCGCGGCGGCAACTGACGTCGCTGGGGCTTACCTGCTACCCGCACACCTCCCCGGTCAACGTTTTCCCCCGTTCTACGTAGGATGTACTTGTGACCCTCCCCTTGCTGGCGTTTGCCGTGCTCGGCTGTCTGGTGCTGGCGTGGGTGCTCGAGTTCCGGCACAAGGAAGAAATCCTTCCGACCCTCCGCCACGGTCGTCACATCCCGCCGTACGTCACGATCCTGCTGCTGACGCTCGTGGCCGTCCCGATCGTCATCGCGCCGCTGGCGTCGCTCGCCGAGTGGCCGCGGTCGACGCAGGTCGCGTGGACGGCCGCGGAGTCCGCCGACCGCTCCACCGGCGCGGTCGCGATTGGCGGCGTCGAACACTCCGCGATCCTCGGCTGGCCGAACGGCAACTTCTGGCCGGAAGTCCGCATCGAGCCCGCGGCCTCCGGCGAAGGTTTTCGGCTTCAGACCCGCGGCGGGACGGCGCTCATCCGCGTCGACGGTGCGTACGCCAACGGAGAAGCCGTGACGCTCGGCGACGACGCGAAGCAGATCGGGAAGTATTCGGTTCGACTGGTGCGGAAAGGTCTGCTGCTGCGGCCGAAGCTGGTGATCGCACGCACGCCGGTCGCCGAGGAGCTGATCGTCATCGATCCGCCGCCGCGGCACGCGACGAGGATCCGCGTGCTCGACTCGCTGTTGATCCCGCGGCTCAACGACCTGCGGCGCGACGGCAAGATCGATCTCGCGAACGTGCACGCGCTCGAGCAATGGGCCGGGACGATCCGCGTGCTGAGGCCCGCTCGCGGCGAGTTGCATCTGGTCAGGGACGGTGAGGCGTGGCGCGAGTCGCAAGTCGCGGCTTCGTCCACGATCGAGATCCTGTGGCCGCGCCGCAGACTGGGTGTGCGCGTGGCGGAGAACAACGGCGCAACGCGATTGACGTTCCAGCCGCCCTGGACGCGCACCACCTCGCTCCCTCCGTTCAAAGGCAATGACAGCGCGCTTTCCTTCGCGCGCGAGCCGGCCATCGGCGCGAACACGTTCCTTCTCCCGCTCGGACACGGCGCTCCCGACTTCCGGCACGAGGAGGCGTTGCAGATCTCGTCCGGCGGCCTGCCGCGGTTCCGCGACGGAACCGATCTGCTGCCGCCGCCTCCGTCGAACGCTCCGAAATGGATTCGCGGCGGCGGCGCGCTCGCGGCGGCGCTGCAGCCGAACCGATCGCTCTCCAGCGTGCGCGTTCCGCTCGTGATCCGAGGGGCAGCTTCGCGTGGGCTCGTGCTGACGGTGACGGTCGTGCGCGACCTGCCCACTCCGCGCGCGCTGTTCCTCGCAC
Source organism: Thermoanaerobaculia bacterium (assembly GCA_035999335.1). Classification (GTDB taxonomy): domain Bacteria; phylum Acidobacteriota; class Thermoanaerobaculia; order Gp7-AA8; family Gp7-AA8; genus QHVT01. Next base: position 108,296 of record DASYGV010000032.1, read on the forward strand.
TCGTCTGTGCGTGGGGTGCGCTCGCGTTGTTCGTCACGTCGATCGCGTTCGGCAGCGGGCAGCGACTTCGCTTGCGCGATCTGTGGTGCATCGGCGGCGTCCTCGTCGCGGTGTGGACGCTGCTGTTGTTCCGCGTGCTGCTCGCCGTCCGCTATCTCGTGGCGCCGGCCGCGGTCGACGAGGTCACGGTGAAGGGCCTCGCCGGCTCGCTCGCGGCGCTGGTGATCGTGCCGGGACTGATCACTCTCGCGGTGCGCCTGTGGCTGCATCACCGTCCCGGCGTTCCGCAGGACGCGCGCAACCGGAACGTGACGGTTCTCGTCGCGGTGACGTTCGCCGCAATGACCGCGATCGAGTTGATCGTCATGCCCCGGGAGATCCTGCCGAATGGTGCGGAGCGTTTCACTTCCTCGCTCTTCGATCCCGTGCTGGTCGTGATCTACGGAATCACGGCGATCGCGATCGCCAGCGCTCTGTCGCTCCGCAATGCGTCGCTGCTCTGGCAGGTCCCCTACCGCGCGACGTTCGGCCTCGGCCGCGCGTTCTGGCGCGCGCTCAGCTACGCGAGCCTGAGCGAAACCCCCGCACCGAACATGCTGAACCGCTTCGTCGTTCAGCCCGTGCAGCACGTCTGGACCGCGCTGCAGTCCTCGACGTTGAAGCGGCCTTTCACCGTGTGGCTCGCCGGCTCCGTTGCGATCCTCGTCCTGTCGCGATTCGCGCCGGAGTCCCTGCGGCAGATCGTCGCTCCGTTCTGGATCCTCGGCCTTCCCGCGCTCGTGCTGCTTGCGCGGCCGCTTGCGGGAACAGAGGACGCGTTGCGCGTCCTCGACGCCGATGCACCGGACGTCACGGAGCCGCCGCTGCCCGACACCATCGCCGTGGTCGTTCTGCTCGTGTTCGCGCCGGTCGCCGTCATGTTCGCGATGCTCGGAGACTTCGGCGCGATCTATCCGCTCCTCGCGTTCTGGCTTCCGCTGGCGCTGCTGCTCCTGTTGACCTCCGCCGTCCGGATGGCGGCGACGATCCTGGTCGTCGTCGTGACCGCCGTCGCTCTCGCGTATTGGGCGCTTCTCGGCACGTACGCCGTCGCGCCAGGGATGACGGAGCACATCCTCAGCCGCGTCGAAGTGATGAAGCACGGTTCCTCGGCGCAGGAGTGGCTGCTCGATCTGGAGGCGCCGTCGGGCGGGGATGCGAAAGCGGTCACCGCCGCCAACGTCCGCAACGCGCTGGTCCACGAATGGGAGCACATGGCGCTCGTGCGCAAGGGCGGATGGCTCGGACTCGGCTTCAACCGCGCTCCCGCGTCGCAATCGTTCATCCGCCAGGACACGATTCAGTACGACAGCGTGTACAGCTTTTTCGTCGTCGGCGAGCACGGCATCCTCGGCGGACTGCTGCTGCTGGCGATCTTCGCCGCGCCGGCCATCGTGCTGCTGATGCGGCGGACGAGTCTCCGCATCGGCGACGTGCTCGCTCTCGCGATCGGCGCCGCGCTCCTCGGCGAAGCGGTCACGCACGCGGCGATGAACGTCGCGCAGCTCTGGTTCTCCGGAAGGAACCTGCCGCTGCTCGCGACGTCGTCGAGCTCGGACGTCCTGCGTTGGGGACTGCTCCTCGGCCTCATGTGCCAGGCCTTGCTCTGGTCGTCGCGCCTGCAGGCGGATTCCGTCGACTCGCTTCCGGAGACGGCGGTCACCCGGCGGAACATTTTCGATCCCGCATTCGGCTACGCGGGACGCCGCCGGTGGAAACGCGCCACCGCCGCCATCATCATCGCGGCTGGACTCATCGCCGCGCTGCTGACGAAGGACTTCGCATGGCTGGCGTTCGCATGCGCGATCCCGCTGGCGATGACGCTCCGCACGCGCGAGTACTCGACGCTCGCTCTGCTGCCGGCGTTGCTCGTCGCGGTCCTGGTCGTCCGAGGATCGGTGCGTGCCGTGCGCTCGGCGGAGTACGACGTCTTGACCTGGTCGAGACTGCTCAAGCGCGTGGACGAGTTGAACGACGCCGGGAGACTGCGCTTCGACCCTGACACGAAGCGCATTCTCTTTCGCAACGGAGACGGGCAGTTCACCGACCGCCCGACTGGTGCGACGCTGATGGAAGCGGAAGTCCTCCGCTTCAACGCGATGCCGGTGGAGTTGCGCATGGACGGCGGCCGCCGATCGTTGCCCGCCGCGTTCTTCGCGGGCGCGATGACGCCGGGCGACTACTACACACGAATGTACGAGCTGTGGCAGCAGCAGATGGAGCGCGAGCAACGCACGCGGCCGAGCGTCTTCACGATCGAGAGGAGCGAGAGCAACAACGAAGGAGAGCCCCAGCTCTCGTACGCGGTCCGCGGGAACCCGGACTTCAACGTCGTGCACTCGTTCTCGCAGGATCTCAGCGAAGAGGAGCTGCAGCCGGTCGCGATCCGCGGGCGCAACGGGCCGGTTCAGGTGCTCGGCCGAGCGTGGGTCATGGGTCGGTGGGTCTACGGACCGAGCACCGAGGCGCGGCGACTCGGCCTCGGATGGCTGCACGATGCAGGCGAAGCGCTCTTTCGCGTGGATGCGGCGCGGCGCGTCCGTGCCGCGCAGCTCACGATCGACGCCGAGTTGCAGGACGTCACACAAGCCGCCGCAGAAGACGCGGGTCGCGAGCTCTTCGGCCGTCTGCTCGCCGAGCGCGCTTCCGCGGCCGTGCCGCCGCGCGTGGCGTTCACGATCATTCGCGCCACGACGGGCGAAACGCTGTCGATGGGCGCGTGGCCTCGCGCCGCGTCGG
>DASYGV010000039.1:0-23502 GCA_035999335.1 Thermoanaerobaculia bacterium
CGATTGCGAGCGGCGGCGTGTCGCGCACGACGACACCGCCGGGCGCGCGAATCTCGAGACCATGCGAGGCGACGATGTACGCGCCGGGCGCGTCGATGCGACTGGCGACGTCGTCCGCGTCGCGGCCGCTGATGATCGCCACGACCACGCCCTCCATCTGCGTCGTGTGGCAGAGCAGCATGGCCGCTCCGCGGTTGAGACTCACGTCGGACGGGTTTTCGCGGATGGGCGCGAGCGTACCGTCGAAATCGAACGCGAGCAGCGTCGAGCCGACGGTCATCCTGCCGCTACCTCGCCGCGGCCGGCCGAGTCGCGCGCCGGGAGGCGCAGGGGCCAGAACCTCGCGCTCTGCTGCTTCACGTCGCGCATGTCGGTGAGCAGTTTCGCCGACCAGTCGTAAATCGAGCTGGAGGCGATCTGATCGCGCATCGTCTGCATGCGGGCTTTTCGTTCCGCCAACGGCATCCGGATCGCCCGGAGGATCGCCTGCGCGACCTGTTGCGTGTCGTACGGATTGACGATGAGCGCGCCGTCGAGCTCCTTCGACGCTCCGGCGAAGGTGCTGAGCACGAGCGCTCCGTCGCCGTCCTCGCAGGCCGCGGCGTACTCCTTCGCGACGAGATTCATCCCGTCGTGCAATGGAGTCACGAGCGCGCTGTCGGCCATCGCGTAGTGCTTCCGCACTTCGTCGGGCGAAAACGTCTTCATCCGCAGCACGATCGGCTTCCACGACGGTGTCCCGAAGCGCACGTTCACGCGATCCACCGCTTCCTGAAACTCTTCCGCGAGATGCTGGTATCGGCGGATGCGCATCCGCGTCGGCGATGCGAGTTGCACGAGCACGTACTTGCCAATGAGCGATGGATTTTCTTCGAGCAGAAACTCGACTGCCGCGACGCGCTCGATCAGCCCCTTCGTGTAGTCGGCGCGGTCGACGCCGATGCTCACGTGCACGCCTTCGAGGATGCCAAGGGAACGGCGCAGCGCCGCGCCGACGGTGCGTGAGACGGCGGGGTAGGGCCACTCGACGCTGATCGGATATGCGCGCACGAGCGTCCGATGTCCGCCGTACGAGACGGACATCTCCTCGAGATCGACGCGGCATTCGAGATAGCGCTGCACGGTCTCGAGGAAGTTGAGGCAGTACTGCCTCGTGTGGAATCCGACGATGTCCGCGCCGATCATCCCCTCGAGCAGCGTCTCTTTCCACGGGCAGATCCCGACGACCTCGGAATTCGGCCAGGGGATGTGCCAGAACAGGCTCGTCACCACGTGCGGCGCGTGATTGCGCACGATGCGCGGCACGAGCGCGAAGTGATAGTCCTGGATCAGGAGCAGCCCGTCCGCGGGCGTTTCCTCCATCGCCGCGCGCGCGAAAGTTTCGTTGACCGATTGATACGAGCTCCAATCCGTCGCGCGGAACGTCGGCTGCGCGTGGGCCATGTGGCAGAGGGGCCAGAGGCCTTCGTTCGCGAGACCGGAGTAATACCGTTCGTACTCGTCTTCGACGATCCAGACGCGGCGCAACGTGTATTCCGGCGCATCCGGCGGCACGGCGACGCGGCCGTGGCGATCGGCGTGCACGCGGTCGGCGGATCCGCCGGCGTGTCCGATCCACGTGCCGCCGCAGGCGCGGAGGATCGGCTCGATGCCGGTGACCACTCCGCTCGCGGGTTGAGTGACGACGATCTGTCCGTCGTCCTGCTGCTCGTGCGCGTACGGCTCGCGATTCGCGATCACGACGAGGCTGCCGCTGGGAATCTCCGCGCAGACCAGCGCGCGCAACCGTTCGGCACCGCTGCTGACCCGTTCTCGCCGGTTGCGCAGCTCATCGACGGTGTCGCGCATGTCGCGCACGAGCATCCGCATGTCCGCGGGCACGGGCTCGTCACCGGCGGTCCTCGATCGCATCTGCCGAACGATGGATCGCGCGAATTCCTCCGTGCGCCGGCTGCCGATCTTCGCGCCAGCGCGTGCGAGCAGGATGAACGCGAGCAGCACGAGCTCCGCGGCGATGAAGATCGCCTGCAGTACGTGTTTCCTGCGCGCGTCGAGGAAGGTACGGTCCTGCACGATCAGCAGGCGATGCGCTCCGACGACATGCGCCGTCACGGCGACGTTGCGCGTGCCGAGGATGCCGCGGGTCGTCTTGCCGGTTGATCGCATCGCGTTCTGCGCGAGCGCGGAACGGCATCCGAGGTCGCGGCCCGCGCGCGAGTTTGCGATGGGAGCGCCCTGGGAAGTACACGCGATCAGTCCCGCGACATCGCCGCCCTGCGACAGAGAATCGAGCGCGCGCTGCAGCGCGGCGGGGGAGTCTTCGACCGCGTGCGGCGCAACGGCGAGACCGATCAGGTGTGCGCGGCGATTGAGATCGCGGTCCGTCCAACGCCGCAGTGTGCTGTCGAGCACGTCATAGAGAAGACCGAAGATCAGGCCCGCGCTCACGAGCGCACACACGATGACGAGAATGCTGTCGCGAAGGCGCGCCGGTCCCGCCAGCGCACTCCAGAACCGCAACGACAGTTTCACTGCGCGTGTTCTCGTCATTGCGGTTTCTTCCCCCTCAACGGATGCCCGACATCGCGGAGCTTGCCGCAAGTCCCCCTTGCAGCAGGCGTTCCCGTTGAAGCGAGCTGTGGAGCGTGGCCAATGTGAATCCGGCGCTCCAAAGATGCACAATAGAGGCGTGACGGCCCACGACCCCCGCGTTCTCATCTGCGAGCTCGCCCGATCGTTCTACGACCTCGGATGGGCGAGCGGAACGGGCGGCGGCATCTGCATCCGGGACGGCGACCGTGTCGTGATCGCGCCGAGTGCTGTGCAGAAAGAGCGGCTGCTGCCGGAGCAGATGTTCACCCTCGCACTCGACGGGACGATTCTCACGCGGCCCAACGATCCGTCGCTGATGCCGTCGGAGTGCAGCTCGCTGTTCCTGAAGGCGATCAACCTGCGCGGCGCCGGCGCGGTGATCCACAGCCACTCGATCCACGCCGTGATGGCGACGTTGCTGTTCGAGAAGGAGTTCGCGGTTTCACATCTGGAGATGATCAAAGGCATCGCTGGGATGGGCTATCAAGACCGCCTGGTCGTGCCGATCATCGACAACACCGCGCGCGAGTGCGATCTCGCGGACTCTCTCGAAGCTGCGATCCTCGAGTATCCCGCGACGCACGCGGTTCTCGTGCGGCGCCATGGCGTCTACGTGTGGGGTCCGGACTGGACCCGAGCGAAGACTCAGGCCGAGTGTTACGACTATCTCTTCCGCGCCGCCGTCGAGATGCGGCGCCTCGGAATTCCAACGACCCAGGGAGATGCCGAAGATGCGAGCCTATCGACTCGAGCAGCCGGATTCCGCAGTCGCGCCTGACGCGCTCGCGCAGCGAGGAATTCTGTCGTGGTCGGTCCCCCCGGACGACGCGGCGCGCGCGGAACTGATCGCAACGGTGAAGCGCGAGCAGGGCTACGTCGACGAGGACTTCGTCGAGCTCAAACCCGACATGGCGAACCTCGACGAGATCTGCGCGAAGTTCGACAAGGAGCACTACCACACCGAGGACGAAGTGCGATACGTCGTCGCCGGCGAAGGGATCTTCGACGTGCGCGACGCCGACGACCGCTGGATCCGCATCGAAGTCTCCTCGGGCGACATGATCGTCATTCCCGCGCGGACGCATCACCGCTTCTACCTCACCGAGCAGAAGCACATTCGCTGCATGCGCCTGTTCGCGAACCACAACGGGTGGGCGCCGCTGTACCGGTGAGGGTTGCGCGAAGCGCGTCCGCCAGTTGTGGACCTTTTCGCGGAGAAAACGGGACATCAATGAAAGTCGTAGCTGTGCACGTCCATCACTCCGGGGAGCGGAGCGAAGCGTTCGGCACGCACTGACGCTTGTCCTTCGCCGTTCTGCACGATTCCTTCGACGATCAGGCCGGAGTGGCTGACGATCACGGAGCGCTGTTCGGCGAAGAGTTGCGGGTTGACGATCGCTTGCGAGAGGCCGGTCTCGTCTTCGAGGGTGAGGAAGACGAATCCCTTCGCGGTGCCGGGCCGCTGGCGGACGATCACGGCTCCGGCGGTCGTTACGCGGCTACCGTTCGGGACGTGCTTGAGCTGGGCGGCGGAGAGGATGCCGTCGCGGTTGAGCTGCGTGCGGTAGTGCTCGAGCAGATGCGTGCCGGTCGTGAGCTCCATCGCGGAGTAGTCGGCCACTGTCTCTTCGAGGCGCGACATTTCGGGGAGGGGACTCTTCTTCCTGCGCGACTTCGCGGTGGAGAACAGCTCGCCCGCGTCGCGCGCCGCTTCCGCTGCCTGCCACAGCGCCGCTCGCCGGGTCATACCGAATGACGCGAGCGCTCCGGAGTAGGCGAGCTTCGTGAGCTGATCGTCGCGCAGGCGTGCGCGTCGCGCGAGGTCATCCGCTGACGCAAACGGCTGCTCGGTCTCCACGCGCTGTCCCGACTCCGCGCGCAGGCCTCTCACGAAGCGGAAGCCGAGGCGCACCGCGCCGTTTTCCCAGCGGCACTGCCAGCCGGACTGGTTCACGTCCACCGGCAGCATCTTCACGCCGCGGCGCTGCGCATCCTTGATCAGCGTCGCGGGGTGATAGAAGCCCATCGGCCACGCATTCAGCAGCGCGAGGTAGAACGCCGCGGGATGCCGCGCTTTCAGGTACGCGCTCGCGTACGCGATGAGCGCGAAGCTCGCCGCGTGCGACTCCGGGAATCCGTAGAGCGCGAACGACGTGATCGACTTCACGATCTGGTCCTGTGCTTCCTGACCGATTTCGTTCTTCGTCATGCCCGCGCGGAGTCGCGTCTCGATCTCCGCCATGCGCTCCATCGATCGCTTGAAGCCCATCGCCCGGCGCAGCTCCTCGGCTTCTCCGCCGGTGAAGTTCGCCGCCACCATCGCGATGCGCAGGAGCTGCTCCTGGAACAGCGGCACGCCGAGGGTGCGCTTGAGGATCGGCTCGAGACAGGGATGTGCGTACTCCACCGGCGCGCGTCCCTGGCGCCGGTCGAAAAACGGCTTGATCATGCCGCCGACGATCGGTCCGGGACGGATGATCGCCACCTGCACGACGATGTCGTAGAAACACTTCGGAGCGTTTCTCGGCAGCGACGACATCTGTGCGCGACTCTCGACCTGGAACATGCCCACCGTGTCCGCTTCGTTGAGGAGCTTGTAGACGGCCGGGTCGTCCTGCGGGAGATGCGCCAGGTCAACTTCTTTACCTTCGCACCTACGGATGGTCGGGATCATCTCCTCGATCGCGGCGAGCATGCCGAGGCCGAGGAGGTCGACCTTGATGATGCCGAGATCGGCGCAGTCCTCCTTGTCCCATTGAATGACGACGCGGCCGGGCATCGCCGCCGGCTCGAGCGGCACGACCTGATCGAGGCGGCCTTTCGCGAGCACCATGCCGCCGGAGTGCTGCCCCATGTGCCGCGGCAGACTCTGGATCTGCATGTAGAGGCGCATGAAGTGCTGCACGCGCAGGTCCTCGGCGTCGAAGCCGGACTGCGCGAGGGCCTCGGCCAATGGTGTCATCCTGAGCCGCCCTTCGGCTGCGCTCAGGGCAGGCTTCGACGGCGAAGGATCCCCTGCGGAGGACGCATCGCGTGCTTCGGCAGGGGGCCCTTCGCCGTCTGCGCGGCTCAGGGTGACAGTGAGATCGCGGAGCTCCCCGAAGTGCCACGTGCTGACCGTCTTCGAGAGCTTGTCCGCCTGCTCGAGCGAGAAGCCGAGGGCCTTGCTGACTTCGCGCGCGGCGGAGCGGTCGCGGTAGGTGATGACGTTTGCGGTCATGGCCGCGCCGTGCTCGCCGTATTTTTTGTAGACGTGCTGGATGACCTTCTCGCGCTGGTCGCCCGAGGGGAGATCGAGGTCGATGTCGGGCCACTCGCCGCGCTCCTCGGACAGAAAGCGCTCGAAGAGCAGCTCCATCTTCACGGGATCGACGGCGGTGATGCCGAGGGCGTAGCAGACCGCGGAGTTCGCGGCGGAGCCGCGGCCCTGGACGAGGATCTTCTCGCGATTGCAGAACTGGACGATGTCCCAGACGATGAGGAAGTAGCCCGCGAGCTCGAGCTTCTCGATCATGTTCAGCTCTTTCTCGAGCTGCGCTTGTGCTTTCGCGGTCAACGGGCGGAAACGCACCCTCGCGGAGTTCCAGGTCATCTTGCGCAGGAACGAGTCGTTCGTCTCTCCGGGCGGGAGCGGGTAGTCGGGGAATTGATAGCCGAGGTCGGCGAGGGTGAACTCGAGCGTGTTCGCGAGGTCCCACGCGCCGTCGATGGCTTCAGGGAGATCAGCGAAGAGGCGCGTCATTTCCGCGCCGCTCTTGATGTGTCTCTCGCGATTGACGCCGAGGAGCGTGCCGGCGTTGTCGACGTTGCGGCTCTCGCGGATGCAGGTGAGGACGTCGTGGAGCTCTTTGTCCTGTGCGCGCGCGTAGCGGACGCCGTTCGTCGCTACGATCGGTAGACGGAGCTTCCGGGCGAGATCGAGGAGGCGGACGTTGTGATGTTCCTCGTCGCGGCGGAAGTGGCGCTGCAGCTCGACGTGCGTGCGGCGTTTGAAGATGCCACTGATCTTGTGCAGTGTCGTTTCGTCGGCGCGGGTCAGGCAACGGAGGCCTTCGTTGTATTGCTCGATGAGCTTCCACGTCGCGCGCGCCTCGCGTTTGGGATGTGGCAGCGCGGAGGCGGTGAGGAGCTGGCAGAGGTTCCTGTAGCCGGTGCGGCTGTCGACGAGGAGGCTCAGAATCGCACCATCGTCGAGGACGACGTCGGCGCCCATGAGAGCGCGCACGCCGGCTTTTTTCGCGGCCGAGTAGAAGCGCGGCGCGCCGTAGACGCCGTGCTTGTCGAGGAGCGCCATCGCGGGGAGGTTGTTCGCCGCGGCGAAATGGATGAGATCCTCGGGGAGCGATGCGCCATCGAGGAACGAGAACGCGGAGGAGGCGCGGAGCTCGGCGTAGGGGCGGGCTTTTGGTGTCAAGAGGGATGATTGTTCCTCGGTGGGTGAGAGGTGCAAATGTTCTACGTCTAGGAGTGCGGTGGCGAGAGTGGTGGCGGGCGGGAGCCGCCGCTCTGGTAGGCTGGGCGGGCGGCGTTGCGGACGTACCAGAGCGGCGGCTCCCTCCACCATCCACCCCCGCCGCCGCACTCCTAGATAAAAGCCGACCTTCTCCCCGTAGCAACCACTCTCGCGGTCGTTGAGTGAGTGAATCAGGTTTCGCAAGCGGATCGCCTTCGGGGAGAAGGTCATCCTCTAGACACCGTTCGCGACACGTTGTGGTGTCTTGGAGCGAACTTTTTTCGGAGCGACGGACTGGTAGACGAATTTTTCGATCGACCAAGTCCCCGGCGTAACGGCCGGCGCGCGGATGCCGTCCTTTTCGAGAATCCACGGATTCGGCAGCGGCTCGTCGGTCGTCAGCAGGAAAAAGGTGTCGATGCCGTACGGGCGTTGGATCTCGATCGAGCCGGCGTCGCCGAGGGAGATCTCGGGCGTCGCGTTGCCGATGGGAAAACGATTCTCGACCGAGCCGCCTCGCGGGAACGCGAGAGAACTTCTGCCGAGGCTGTCGATCGCGAGGACGTAGTAGTAACGCGGCGGAATGTTTGCCGCGAGCGCAGTCGCGGCGCGAAGCACGAGGCGATACGTTTCCTCGCCGAGGACGACGTTCTCCTGCACGAGCTCACCGTCGCTCGCGCGACGCAACGCCAGGCAGTAGGGGGCGCGCATCTCCGGCGGGGATTCGAGGAGTTGCCATGCGTGGATCGCCGGCGAGGTGGCCCAGTTGACGATCTCCACGAGCGCGCCCGATCGTACGTCCTGCGGCAACGTCCTTCCGGTCTCGATCCGCGCCGCGCTTTTTCCCGGGCCCAGGATCTGGGTGATCATCAGGCGCGAGGTGATCCGCGCCGCATCGCCGAGCACGCTCAACTCGCTGCCCACGGAAAGTCCATTTGCCCACCCGCCTTGCAGCAGCACCGTGCCGTCGCTCTGCACGCGCTCGACTCCGATGACCGCGCGGTCGCGGCGATCGGTGCTGACGCCGAGGAACGGGTTGAAACGCACATCCGTATTGCCGGCCAGCACCGGCTCCTGAAAAGGAGTCTCCGCGCGAAGCCGCGCCTGTGCGCGCAGGAACGTCTCCTCCGCCGACTCGTGGGAGGACGCATCGCGCATCGCGCGGATCCACGCCCACGAAAACGCGCCGTGCATCTGTCCTTCGTCGTCGCGCCGCTCCCAGGCCGTGTCGTAATCCTGCGCGGCGGAGACGACGAGCGCGCCGCGTTCTTCCGGCCGAGGACCGTGCTTCCTGCCGTCGGCGACGTCGCGCTCATCGCGCCGCACGCCGCGGTACCGCACCCCCGTCGTCCGGCCGCCGCGCGCGCCGGAGCCGCTGTGGCAAGCGTCGAGAAACACCGTCAGCCGCGCGCCGCGATCGAGAATGCGATTGAAGGTCCGCCGCAGTTCCTTGTCGCGGATGTCGCGCGCGCCGAGGCGCGAGTCGGCCGGGACGATCGACTCGTCGAGGCGGTCCGGCTCGTCGGAAAGAGAGTTGCGCACCTGCGATCCGTGGCCCGCGTAGTACAGGAACAACACGTCGCCTTTCGTCGCGGGCTTCAGGAGATGCTGCTCGATCGCTTTGAGAATCGCGGTCCGCGTCGCGCGCTGGTCGGTGAGGGTGACGATGTCGCGGCGCTCGAACCCATGAACGCGGATCAGCATGTCGCGCAGGATCCCGACGTCGTTGACGGCACCGGAGAGGTTCGGCCATTCGCGGCCGGGCGCGGCAGTGGTGCGCGGAGGTCCGAGGCGCGATGCGCTGTAGTCGTTGATGCCGATCAGAAGCGCGCGGCGTCGTCCGGGCGCAGGTTGTGGATCGACGCTGCTGGAGGCGGCGATTGCAGTGAACAGAAAAATGGCAATTTGGACGCGCAGGACCAGCCTCCCGAATCTCGTTTTTTGAGGTGTCCTTCAAGAGACAGGTTTTGCGCGTGTAAGTGGCGCCCGACACGGAAAACGTAGCCCGCCCCTCCACGGGGAGGCGGGCTGAAGCCACGCCCTACGTGACCGTCAACGGCAGGCCCGCAGTGTCTCCGCTTCCGTCACGTTGACAGCGCCGTACGTCCAGGTGCGCAGCGACGGATCTCGGTACACGACGGCGCGGAAGGCGCGCTCGCGGGAGAACTGCTGGACGCCGCCGGTGTAGACGTCGTATGCGCCCGCGCCGTAGTGCATCGCCTCGATCATCGACTCGTCCATGATCATGGCCGTCTCGACGAGCAGCACCGCGCAATCCTCGCCGGCGGCTTTTGCGCGGATGTGCCAGTCGGCGAAGCGCGACCTCGCAAAACGTTCGGTGAACGAGCTGGCCGCGGTGATGCGGCCGTCGTTTCGCGTTTCGCACCCCAGCAGAACGATCGGCAGGAACCACATCAAGATCTTCATCACTCCCCCGGAAGAAAACAAAAGGCTCGCCGCCTCGAAGGCGGCGAGCCGTCCCAAAGTGTCACGGCACGATCGGAGGACAGAGCAGCCGATCGTACGGTCCGCGGCCGACGTCCAGCCGGATGGCGTTGAGCAGATCCGACCAGAGCGTCGCCTGCGGATGAATGTCCTGCCACTGCACCTGCGAATACGTCGCGCTGGTCGAGGCCGCGCCGGCGCGCGGAACGAGACGCTCCTCTTTCGTCGGCGGCGTCTCCACGAGGTCGTAGTAGGCCTCGAAATGTTTGCCGACCTGCGGCGTCTCATTTGACTGCGACGCGGGTGGAACGAACGACGGGAGATTCAACACGGCGATCTCGATCCTGTCGTTCGCATCGGGCTCGAGGATCATCGAGCGTCCCGTGCCGCCGTCGAATTTTTCTTCGACGATCTCGATGCTGTCGCCCGAGACCTCGATGTCCGCGCCGACCCAGGTGGTGAGGGCCTGCGAGTACGCCGCCGCGGTGCCGGTGCCGTCGAGGCGTTTGAAATGCACGGGCGTGACGCTGGTTCCGATCCGCGCGACGGAGTAGGTGAAGACCTTGCCGCTGCGCAGACGCAGGCGCGCGACGACGAGACTCTCCGGCGGCTGCGTGGCAAGCACGTCGGGATTGAACGTGCAGCTCGGGCAGAGCTCTTCGAGGCTGGCGATCCAACTGAAGTCCTCGCGCTCGGTCGACGTCGTGGGGATCATGAGCGGCTGTCCGTTGTCGGTGCCGCGGACGTTGGTTTGCAACACGAGAGCGGGCAGCTCGGGATCGCTCGTGCTGCCTTTGCGCATCGACAGCTCAGAACCGGAGAGCAGCCACGCACCGCCTCCGCCGACCGCCGCTTCGAGAGAGTCGAGCGCGACGCTCGCGGATTTGTCGGGGAAGAGCGGCGACGCGACGCTGGCGTCGCGTTTCGGGCATTGCCCGGTGCAATTTCCCGCGCGGGCGATCAGGAAAGGATTGTGGTGCTCGAGATGGGAGCCGTCCGAGGTGTGATAGGCGTGATCGACATTGAGGAGAAGGACGGTCAGCTCGGTGCCGTCCTCATTGGGAACGAGGGCGATGAGGCCGCTGAACAGGATACGGACGAGAAAGTTCACGGAGGCTTCTCCTTCAGTTCTTCGGTCCGCGCTGCGAACGGTGACGACGCGTGTCCGATCACCTGGAATGGGGCCCACGCGAGGACCGATGACAGCCCGGGGTTCTTGTTATGCAGCAAATCGATTTGTGCGCGTTGCAGTGCGAGCGCCGCGTCGTTGCCGTTTCGATAGTGACGATGAAAAGACACGAGAAGCTCGGCCGCTGTGGCGTCGTCGACGTCCCAAAGACTTCCGATGACGCCCGGAACGCCCGCCGTGATGAGCGGCCGCACCAGCGGCGCGACGCCTTCCGGACCGACCGGCAGTCCGCCAGCGCTGCTGCACGCGGACAACACGACCAGCCGAGTGTGATCGAGCCGCAGCCGGGTCAGAAGCTCCTGCGCGTCGAGCGCTCCGTTGTGTTGCGCGGACGGCGCGAGCAGCAACAGCGATCGTGACGGCACCTGCGCATTGACGATGGCGTGCGCTGCGATGTGCACGATGCTGTGTTTCTGCGCGAGGCGAATGAACTCGGGAACGGTCGCCTCGGCGGCGACGCGCAGATCCGCATTCGGTGCGTACAACTGCTGGATGCGCTCCGATTCCTGGCGTGCATACGGCAGCGACTCCAGTTGGCGCGCCAGCGGCAACTGAGCATTGAACGCAGGATCGCCGACGACCAGCGCCGACGGAGCTCTGCTCGATTTCAGCTCCTGGTCGCGGAGCAGGGAGAAGAGGTAAAGCGACGCACTTCCCGCGATCTCGACAGGAGCGTGTTCGAGGACGTATTTCTTCGTGGCCGGATCGCGCAGGACGCCGAGGGGAAGTCCGTGCATCGCGCCGTCGGGAACGAAGACGAGCGTTTGCGCCCGCGAGCCGATTCTGCGCAACGGCTCGGCGATCAATGCGCCGAACGGCACCTCGAGCGCATTCTCGAATGCTCGCGCGTCGCGGTCGCTCGCCGCGTCCTGAATGGCATTGCTCCATCGCTCGACGTCGCTGCGGCGCACTTGTAAAGTCAGATGCTCGAAGCGGTCGCGCGAGACGATCCACGCGTACGTGCGGTCATCGAGCACGCAGTATTCGATGAGAAACGTGCCGGGTGGGAGTGACGCGCGAATTCGCGCCACCTCGATCGCGTCGCCGTCGGGCGTCAGCTCGCGGAACGCTTTCGGCACGAACGCGAGCTGCAGGATGAGATTCAACGGCTCGAAAGCGCGCGCTCTCTCCGCGTAACGAAACGCCTCTTCATGGCGTCCCGCGTCGACGAGCTGCTGGATGAGGCGGTGATACGTTTCCTGAAATCGCGAGAAGTAGGAGCTCCAGAGGTTCTCGCGCTCTCCGCGCCGGCGGCTGGCGAGGATGTCCTCTTCCTCGGCGCGTAATTCGGCGAGCGCACTGCGGAGATCGTTCTCCGCTTCGGCCTGACGGCCCGCGCGCCGCTGTGCCTCGGCGCGCTGAGCAAGCAAAGCGGCGCGGAAGGTGCGGTATTCGCTGTCGGCCGCGAGGTCGAATGCTTCGTTGAACGCCGCCACGGCTCGATTCGGATTGGTGCGGAGCAGCAACTGCCCCTGGGTTTCCTTCGCCCGCGCGAGCACGCCGCGGCGATAGATGATTCCCTCCTGTCCGGCAAGTGCAATCGTGTCCGCCAGATCCTTCTGCGCCTGGTCGTAACGCTCGAGATGCAACCAGATGGCTGCACGTGCGCGCAGAGCGATCCCGATCTGAAGTTGCAGCCCTTTGATCTCCTTCATCCGTTCCGGTGGGAGTGCGGCGAGGTTTTGCCGAAACCGCCGCAACGCAGTGTTCTGGTAAAGCAACGCGATGCGCGGGTGTCCCAGCGCAACGGCGGCATCCGCGGACTCTCCCAGGAGCAGGTGCTGGTCCCGCACCTCGACGAGATGACCGCGGTACCGCTGGGCCTGAACCACTTCGCGCCAGGCCTGATCGGACTGGCCGAGCACGCGATAGATCCCGATCTGGCGGATGTGGATCGTCCCCACGCCCTCGGGATCGCGCGAGCGGTGATACCCCTTGCGCGCGATGTCGTATTTCTCGAGCGCGTCGACGTAGCGGCTGTCGTAGACCAGCGCGAATGCGTGCACGGCGTGAATCCGCGCGAGCAGATGGCGATAGCCGCGCGCATCGGCCTCGCGCGCGAGCGACTCGATGAGCGCGAGAGCGCGCGCCACGCCGTCCTCCTCGGACATCATCGGCAAGGAGCGGCCGAGATCCGCGAAGAGACGAAACGGGCTGCCGGCGCTCGCGAACAATTGTGATGCGAGCTGGTAGCTGGCCTTCTGCGATTCGAAGTTGAGCTCGGCGGAACGAGCGTCGCGAAACGCGAGATGCGCTTTCTGCAGCGTCGCCGAGGTTGCCGGCGTGATTGCGTTTACCGCGTCGACGACATAGCGGTCGCCCGTGCGTTGGGCGAGCGCGTTCGCGAAGATCCTTGCGCGCGTGAGATTCTCCGCTGTCGGCGCGGTCGCCCACTGCGGCATCAGCGTGGACTGGAGGTAGCGCTCCGCGCTGGAAGGGAAGGGTGCAATCAGTTGAGCCAGCGCCGCCGCGTCGCGGGACGCGAGCGCGGCCGGAATCCGTTCGCGGTTCACGGCCCACTGCATTGCACCGTCGGGCTGATCGAGACGCTGGAGATGTGTGCGCGCTTCGTCGCTCCACTTCGATTGATCGAGACGGAGGAATCGCGTCCACGACTCCTTGGCCTCGACGTTCAGCCCGAGTGCCTGCTGCGCGAGCGCGCGGTTGAAGTGGGATGCGGCAAGATTCGGCGTGATCGCGACGGCCTGCTCGGCGACCTCGAGGGCGCGGAGGAAGTCGGCCGGACGATCGTCGCGTTGCGCGCGCACGTAATAGGCGGCCGCGACGTCGCTCATGGCGTTTGCGTTCGTGACCGCGAATCGTTCCAGCGCGGGGATCGCGACGTCGGTGCATCGCGGCTGGAACTTGAGAACCCGCAGCGCGGCGGCGTGTGTATCGATGAATTCGGGGCATTCCGTTAGCGCGGCAGGGGCCGGCGTCCCGCACTGAACCTGCTCAACGACCTGTCCCGGACGGAGCGGCAGTTTCGAGCAGGCCTGCCATTCGGACGAGTCGCTGAGGCGCGGTTCGACGGCGCGACGCCACTCGAATCCGGTTTTCGTGTCCGTCTTACAGGAAGTAATGCACGTGCAGCAGAGGATCGCGACGATGAGCGGCTTTCTCACGCGTTCACTAAGATACGCGCTTCGTGGAGGCGTGATCGAGCGATGACGATTCAGGACGTCGCCGGGGACCGTGATGAGCGATTCGAAGCGATCTATCGAAAGTACTACGCGCGCGTCTGGCGGTTCTATCGTAGCTGCAGTGTCTCGGATGAGGAGTCGCACGATCTCGCGCAGGATGCGTTCAAACGGTTCTATGAAAACTTCGCGCAGTACCGAGGGGAAGCGGAATGGTCGTATCTGGAGACTCTCGCCCGCAACGTTCTCTACAACTGGGTCCGCGCGCGAAAGACGAGCAAGCGGCACGCGGCGATGGTCGAGATCGACGATCCCGAGCTCCTGTTCGATCCGCCCGCGCCGGAAGAGCCGGATTACGCGGACCGTCAGGAAGAGGAGCTCCGGAGGACGCGCCTGCGGAAGGCCGTCGCGGAGTTGCCGCAAGGACAACGGGAGTGTCTTCGGCTGCGGATTCAGGGATTCACGTACGAGCAGATCGCGGCGGCGCTGCGCATCAGCCTGGACGCCGTGAAGTCGCGGCTGCGCGATGCGAAGAGGCATCTGCGCGAGCGACTGGGAGGTGAGCAATGATCAGGAAATCCGACTGGCAGGTCGTTCAGGACGAGATGATCGAAGCCGATCGTCAGCAGCTCGGCGAGCCGCCGACGGCTGAAGAGATGCTCGCGTATTCGCGCGGGGAATTGTCGCCGCAGGAGGAGGCACGTGTGCGCGCGCTGCTGGTCGCATATCCCGAGCTGGCGCACACGCTCACGGCGCCGTTCCCGGCCGAGGGCGACGATTCGCTCTCCGGCGAGGATGTGTCCAAGCGGTGGAAGTCGTTTCAGTCGCAGATTCACGGAAAGGAAGCGCGCGGAGGAAAGCTGCTTCAGTTCTGGCGCGCATCGACGGCGCTGGCCGCGGGACTCGCGCTGGTGTTCGGAGGTTTGCTGTGGCGCGAGACGTCTCGCGGGCCGCGAGTGCTTCCGGAAGCGCAACAGCTTTTCGCGGATGGACAGCGCGGCGGCGAGGGCGGGGCGGTGACGCTGACCGGAACCGACGACGTGTTCGTCCTGGTCGTGCCGTTGTACAACCCCGGCACGTTCGGGCAGTTCCGCCTCGAGATCGCAGGCGTGGAGCCCGGCGCACGTCCGCTGTGGCGCGGCGAGGTGCAACCGCGGCGCGCCGACGATACTTTCCGCATCGAGATCCCGCGCGCGTACCTCGATGCGGGCAGATATCGGGTCGTGCTGTACGGCATCGACGGCGCGCGGGAGCAGCGCCTCGAGACGTACACGATTCGTGTTCGATAGTAAGAAGGATCGACCCCGTGATGCAGGGCGCGCCGCTCGACGCGCTCGGGAGATTGCGCGGCAGAGGGGACGGCGCTTGTGGTCGTTCGCGACGGGGTGCTGGTGGAAGAACGCGTCACGGATGACGACGAGCTTCTCGCGAGTGATGACCGCTAAAAGACTGCCGCGCCGGAGGCGCTTCAGAGGGTAGCCGGTGGCGAGCGCAACGCGCCGCCACCGGGAACGCGGGCCGCGAGAGATCCGCCCCGGGCAGGGGCGATAGACGTTTCTCTGGCACCCCTTCGGGGCGGAATGTTGTGCGCGACATCCTCACCGGTGGCGGCGCATTTTGCGCTCGCCACCGGCTACCCTCTGGAGCGCCTCCGGCGCATGTCGATGGCTCACTCGTAAGTCGCATCCACCACCCATCCGCCCGTCGCGGCCTCGAAGAGGCGATACACGCCGCCCTCCAGCTCCACATCCCAGTACTCGCGGGCCGCGGGTGCGTCTGTCCACCACGACGACTCCACGCGCCACGGGCCGGACGACATCCGCACGGGGCCGGAGAGATTGCCTTCGCCGCGGATCGAGGCGATGTGCGTCTCGCCGTCGCTCACTTCCGTCGTTACTTCGACGGGGATGGGTGGGCGGAAGACGCGGACGGCGAGGAGGCCGCGACTCTTCTGCGCCTTTGCGCGCGTCGTGGGTGGAGGCGGGGGCGCGTAATCGCCGAGTGCGTAGCGTTCGGGAAGATGGCCATCGACGGACATGGCCACGCCGACGCGGTCGTCGCCGAGGAGCGAGACCAGGCGCGCGATGGTCGTTGCGAGTTTTTCGGGTGAGAGGGCGGGAGGGCCGAACAGCGAGAGCTGTGCGCGGCGCGGACGGTCGGGGTGCGCGACGATGCTGAAGCCCATCACCGGCGCACCGGGAGGGTTCTTCTCGACGTCGAGACGCAGCAGCGTGAGCATCGTCTTCACGTCGCGCGTCGGCGCCGGGAGATCGATCGCGCGCGCGTAGAAACCGTCCGGCTCGAGACTCAACGTCAACGCCAGACGTTTACAAGCGAAGCCCTGCATCTCCATCCGTTTCGAAAGACGATCGAGCGCGGCGTTGGCGATGAAGAGGAACGGCTCGAGCGCGACCAGCGGCCATTCGAGCTCCATCCCCTCGCGAAAATCCGGCGGCAGCGGTCGCGGAATGAGCGGACGCGGATCGATGCCGCGCGCGGCGTAATGCAGCTCGCGTCCGAGCTCGCCGAGGCGCGTCGCGACCTCGTTCTCCGGGAGACGCGCGAGGTCGCCGATCGAGCCGATGCCCCAGCGCTGCAGCGTCGCCGCGGCCTCGAGCTCCGGCGTCAGTCGCGCGAGCGGCAGCGGCGCGAGGAATTCGGATTCCTTTCCCGCTTCGACGACTGTCGGCGATTTCGGGAGCTCCGCGGCGATGCGCGCGGCGAGCTTGCTCGCGGCGATGCCGACACGCGCCGGCAGACCGATCGCGTCGCAGGCGCGGACCGCGGAACGCGCGAGATCGAGCTCCGAGTCGTAATGACGCGACATGCCGTCGACGTCGATGAAGACGATTCCCTCGCCCGCGTCCTCGACGCGCGGCGAGAACGCCTCCGCGACGTCGAACAGCGCTTCCTGCGCCGTGCGCTCGCATTCCGTATCGCGTGCACGCGCGATGAGCTTCGGCAGGATCGAGCGCGCCTGCACGAGCGAATGTCCGGGGCGGATGCCCTTCGTGCGCGCGCGCCGCGTCGCGGCGACGACATGCACGTTGTTGCCGTTGCCTTCGACGATCGCCAGCGCTTCCTGCAGCAGCTCCGGCTCGCTGCGCAACCGCGCGGCGAGCGGGAACATCGGGATGAAAAAGCAAGCGATGCGGGTCATGGAAGAAGTGCTGAGTGCTGAGTGCTGAGTGCTGAGTCGGCGATGGCGAATGACACTTTTGCTTTCGCGCCCGGCTTCAGATGGCGATGCTTTTCGAGCGTGAAGCTCACATCGATTCCGGCGAGCAGGAGAGGACTCTTTCCCTTGCCGATCCACTTCGGCCGCGATGCGGATCCCCTCAACACCGCCTCGCTGGCGGTTCCGGTCAGCGGATACGGCGACGAGACGAGCATCGCCGTGCCGTGCGCTTCCGCCGTGCGGCCGAGGCGTACCCATGCCGCGTCCGGCGCGCGTCGTCCGCGCAACGGATGCAGTCCCATGTCGACGACCACGAGCTGGAAGCCGGTGGCGGTGATCATCTCCGCGCTCATCACCGCTTCCTTCACCGTCCGCGGCCGCACCCACAGGAGGCGGCGCAGATCGACGCCGTTGGCCGCGGCGAGCTGCGGATCGAAGTGATCGCCGAGGTCGATCAGCGCGACGGCTTCTCCCATCGTCGTTGCCGCGACGAGCAACGACATCACGATCGAGAAGCGGCCGGCGCCGCGGCGCGACACGAGCTCCACCATCTTCCCGCGCGGCAGGCCGCCGCCGAGGAGCGCGTCGACGGCGTCGAGGGTCGTGGGGAGGATCGAAGAGCGCTCGGTGTTCGCGGTGTGACGGAGCAGCTCGGCGCCGCTGCGTACCTTCGCCTGGACTGTCGGATCGAGGAGCGCGCGAAGCTGACGGAGTGCCGCGCTCTCGCCTGGTTCCACCGGCGGTGGAGGAGGAATGAGCCTGGGTGCCGGGCGGCTCGGATCGAGGTCGAGGAATGGGCACTGTGTTTCGAGTTGCGGAGCGGTTGCCGCCACGGCTATAACTTACGGCGGTAACGCGGCGTAAAACAAGTGGGGAGATTCTGCATCCAGTTGATGGTTGGTGGTTTGCCCGCCAACCGTCAATTGCCAACCGCCACCACCTGTTATAATCCGCCGCGTTTCAGGGTAACTTCTTCCCCATGGACGCAAAAAACGACTCGACCGCGGGTTCGACGAGTGTCGAGATCTTTGGTCAGACGTACAACGTCCGTGGGGATGGGGATCCTGATTATTTGATGGAGCTTGCGCGGTTTGTCGACTCCAGGATGCGCGAGGTGGCGGGGCAGGTTGCTACCGTCGACCCGATGAAGATCGCCATCCTGGCGGCTCTCAACATAGCCGACGAGTTCTCGAGATACCGGAAGAAACGGGAAGATGCCGTGGGAATCTGGATCGAGAGAACGGAGGAAATATCGGAAAGGCTCAGTAAAGGAATCAGCTGAGCAGATTCGAGTTCGAATTGTGAATCGTTTCGGAGACCCTGCAGAGTTCGTGATGCACGATCAAGCCCTGCAACCGTACTTCTTATCTCGGGTAGCTCGCGTCTCGGGTCGCGTGCACGCCTTCCTCCTAATCTGGGAGCTCAGAAGGTAGCCATAACGACACGGGTAGGGCGCCCACCTGTCTCGTACAGGTTCAGGTAAGAATCTTTCATCACGGCTCAGGCGGGGTACTCCGAAATCCTTCCACACTGCGCGGGCCTCCCGAGTGGAGGACGTTTTGAACATCTTTCAAGGATTGATCGCGATTGGCGTGGGGTTGGCCCTCGCCGTCGTCATGGCCCTGATCTGGGCCGCGGTACACCGCAAGCGCGCCAACGCGCAGCTCGCGGAGTCGCGCAAGGCCGGCGAGCGCATCATCGACGATGCGAACAAGCAGGCCGCGGCGCGCGTCAAGGAAGCCGACCTGGAGGCGAAGGAAAAGCTCCTCCAGATGCGCTCGGACTTCGACAAGCAGGCGCAGCAACGTCGCGACGAGATCAAAGCCGTCGAGAAGCGCCTCCAGCAGAAGGAAGAGACTCTCGACAAGAAGACGCAGCAGATCGACGCCCGCACCACGGAGGTCGATAATCGCGATAAAGCGCTGAACAATCGCGAGAAGCGCGTCGAGTCGAAGGAGACGGAGCTCGACGAGCTGATCGAGGCGCAGCGCCACCGACTCGAACAGGTCGCCGGTCTCACCGCCGACGAAGCGAAGCGCGAGCTGATCCACGGCGTGGAGAACGAGGCCAAGCTCGAGGCCGCGCACATCATCAAGCGCATCGAGAGCGAAGCCACGGAGCTCGGCAACCAGAAAGCGAAGAAGATCCTCGGCATGGCCATCCAGCGCATGGCCTCGGACTACGTCGCGGAGAATACGGTCTCCGTCGTCGATCTCCCGAGCGAGGACATGAAGGGCCGCATCATCGGACGCGAGGGGCGCAACATCCGCGCGCTCGAGCTGGCGACCGGCGTCGATCTCATCGTCGACGACACGCCCGAGGCGGTCATCCTCTCGGGCTTCGATCCGATCCGCCGCGAGATCGCGCGCATTTCCCTCGAACGACTCATGGCGGACGGCCGCATTCACCCGGCCCGCATCGAGGAGCTGGTCGAGAAGGTGCGTCAGGAGCTCGATCAGAAGCTGTTCGAGGAAGGGGAGGCCGCCGCGTTCTCCCTCGGACTCACGGACATCAACCCCGAGGTCCTCAAACTCCTAGGGCGTCTGCGCTACCGCACGTCGTACGGGCAGAACGTCCTCGTGCACTCGCTCGAGGTCGCGCAGCTTGCTGCGTTGATGGCGGTGGAGCTCGGCGTGAACGACACGATCGCCAAGCGCGGCGGTCTGCTGCATGACATCGGCAAGGCGATCGATCGCGAGATGGAAGGCACGCATCTCGAGCTCGGACGCCAGGTGCTGGAGAAGTACG
Source organism: Thermoanaerobaculia bacterium (assembly GCA_035999335.1). Lineage (GTDB taxonomy): Bacteria > Acidobacteriota > Thermoanaerobaculia > Gp7-AA8 > Gp7-AA8 > QHVT01. Next base: position 19,746 of record DASYGV010000039.1, read on the forward strand.
GCGAGAAGCGCGAGATCATTCACGCGATGGAGTGCCACCACGGCGATTACGACCCGACCACGGTCGAGGCCGTGCTCGTGAATGCCGCGGACGCGCTGTCGGCCGCGCGACCGGGTGCGCGCCGCGAGATTCTCGAGAACTATGTGCACCGACTCGAGCGCCTCGAAGCGATCGCGAATCAGATGGAGGGTGTCTCCAAGAGCTTCGCGATTCAGGCAGGGCGCGAGCTTCGCATCATCGTCAACTCCGAGAAGATCACCGACGAGCAGTCGATCTGGCTCTCGAAGGACGTAGCCCGCAAGATCGAAAGCGAGCTGCAGTACCCGGGACAGATCAAGGTGACGGTGATCCGGGAAATGCGGGCGACGGAGTACGCGAAGTAAGTCGATGAGTCTTCGAGTCGTCCAGTCGTCGAGAAGATCTCGGCGCCCTCGACGACTCGTCGGCTCGACGACTCGACGACTATGATCAGAATCCTCTACATCGGTGACGTCGTCGGCCAGCCCGGGCGTCGCGCATTGCACCAGAAGCTGGAGACGGTCGTCGGCCGGGAGATGGTCGACTTCACGATCGTCAACATCGAGAACGCCGCCGGCGGATTCGGGGTCACCGAGGCGATCATCGACGAGCTCTCCGAGCTGCCGATCCACGTGTACACGTCCGGCAATCACATCTGGGACAAGAAAGACTTCGTCGACAACTACGAGCACTACCCGCACGTGATCCGGCCGGCGAATTACCCCGCAGGCAATCCCGGCACGGGGAAGGTGATCCGGCAGACGGCGGGAGGCGTGAACGTGGCCGTCATGCAGTTCATGGGCAACGTGTTCATGCCGCCGATCGACAATCCGTTCTACTGCGCGGACAAGGAGCTGGCGGAACTCGGCGACAAAGCGAAGGTGATCATCGTCGACATCCACGGCGAGGCGAGCTCGGAAAAGCAGGCCTTCGGCCGCTATCTCGACGGACGCGTCTCCGCCGTCGTCGGCACCCACACGCACGTGCCGACCGCGGACGAGCGCATTCTGCCGCTCGGCACCGCGTATCAGACCGACGTCGGGATGACCGGCGCGTACGACTCGGTGATCGGCTTCCGTCCCGACGAAGCACTGCACCGGTTTCTGATGAACACCCCGCGCAAGCTCGAGGTCGCGAAGCGCGACATTCGTTTGTCGGGCGCGCTCATCGAGATCGACGAGGCGACGGGGCGGGCGGTGCGGATCGTGCGGATTCGTGAAGATCTGGGGGAGTAGTTGCGCCTCGCGGTCATCACCCTCGGACACGTCCACAACGAGGATCTCGCACCGCTCACGCTGAACTTCGAGCACCTCGAGCAACTCGTCCTCGACATCCCGCCGCGCGACGAGCTGTCCCGCCATCGCGCGGAATTCAACCGCGCCGTGGATGCGGCGTCGACGGACTGGATGCTCGTCGTGCGCGAGCGCGAGGTCATCGACGACGCGCTGGCGAAGGAAATTGCGTCCGCGATGTCAGAGGCGAAGGCGCGCGGGTTCCGCATTCGGAGCGTGCCGTTCTACGCGGGCAAGCCGCTGCGCATCGGCAATGCCGGCGGCGAAGTGCGTTTGTTTCATCGACGCTTCTACATGCGGTTCGCAAACAAAGGCGCGTGGGACGAGATCACGGTGCAGGGGAGCGTCGTCCGCCTCACGAACGCGCTGCACTCGGTGACGTTTGCGAGCGCCGAGGAGCATCGTGCGCATCTGGAGCAGAAGGCGGCGCCGAGCTCGTGGTTTCGGCGGGCATCGCGATTTCTGCGCTACGTCCTCGGAACGGGTGCTGTCGACCGGAACACGCTCCAATACCTATGGATCGAAGCCGGTTTCGACGTTTTCGATAGATAGTTATTGTCGCTGTATGCTGTTATCGCATACGATGCGTATGTGATGAGATTGCTTCAGGCCACCCTGCTTCTCTCCCTCGCTGCCGTCCCCGCGTCCGCCTATGTTCAGTTCGACCCATTGCAGCCCACCGAGCGGACATTCGTCGTGCTCCAGGTGCGCGAAATGTGGCCCAATATCTGTGTACCGGAAGCACCGCGCGTCCAGCGCGTCGGGCAGAGGTTCGACGTGCTCTATCAGACCAAAGAGCGGTGTTACACGCGAAAGACCGCCTGGAACAGTGACGTTCCTCTTGGTGTACTGTCCGCCCGGCAGGTACGAAGTCTTCGTGCGAGTGGCCGGAGGGGCATCGCCGTTCGCGACGCGCGAGCTGGCCGTGCGCCATCACGAGCCGCCTCTCATCGTCGAGCCGCAAGTGATTCGCACGGATAAAACCACCCGCGTGCGCATCACATCGGCGGTCTATCGGCCGGGATTCTGCAGTCCGAACGCGGAAGTGATCGTGGACGGCGTCCCGGTCGAGGCATCCAGTTTCAACTGCGAGAAGAGAATCGAGCTCGGTCCCCATGCCGCCGGCAGCATCGACATTCGCGTGCACGCGGGCGCGGACACGCATGAATCCTTCGGCGCGGTGCACTTCGTCGATCCAAAGGCCGCGCCCGATCCGGCGCTCTACGAGCGCCTGCTCGTGCCGGTGGTCCTGAACGCTGACGGCGCATTCGGTTCGTCGTGGAAGACCCGTGCCTCGATCCACAACCGGATGTTCGGCGACATCAAATGGCTGCCCGAGGTGTCGCGTCCTCTGTGCAACCTGGAGGACTGTCCAGCGGCGCTTCCCGCGCGATCGTCGTTGCCGCTCGAGGCATTTGGAGAGCATCCGGATGGACTGGTGCTCTTCGTGCCTCGCTCTGTCACGCCGTTCGTTCGCTTCAGCAGCATCGTGCAGACGCCGCGCGACCTGTCCCAATACGGCACCGAGGTCCGCGTGATCCGCGAGCAGGAACTGCGCACGGTGCCGTTCATCATCCCTGACGTGCCGTTCGATCAGCGCTATCGCGTGCAGTTGCGCGTGTACGGCGTCGACGGCGCATCGGACCCGGTGAAAGTGGGCGTTTCAGTCGGCGATCATTACTGGGCGCAGCATCCGATCGAGATGAAGGCACCGTGCACGTTCGAAGCACTGCCGTGCAATAGCAACTCGCCGGCGTTCGGCTCCATCGACCTGGGAGCAACGTTTCCGTGGCTCTTCGACGGAGATACGTATCGCATCCACGTCTTCCCGGTCGTGGACAACCCGACGCTTCGCTACTGGGCATTCGTCTCGATCACCGACAACGAGACTCAGCACGTCACGATCCTGACGCCTCATTGAGGAACCCACGACCATGCGCATCCTCGGTTCCGCCCTTCTCCTCGGAGTGTTGTTGGCCGCGGTCGCCGCACATGCCTCATTCGAATTTGTACCACCCGCATCGACGAATCAGACGTTCATCTTCGCGGCGGTGCGCGGCGAGATCTGGCGGGACGGTTGTGTCCCGGCGAATCCACGCGTTACACGAACGGGAACTGCGATCGAAGTGATGTGGTCGGCGCCGCGCCATACGGCGTGCCCGCTCGCATTGACGGAATGGAGCTCGAACGCCCCGATCGGCGTCTTGGACGCGGGGGTCTACGACGTCGCGCTGAAAGTCGACGACGCCGTCCTCGGCGTCACGACGCTGCGGACGATGAAGCTGATCGTCGATGAAGCCGCACCCGCATTGGTCGTCGAGCCGCGAGTCGTCCGCGCCTCGACTCCCGGCACCGCACGCATTTCGCTGTGCAGCTATTTCGGGTTGGCCGTGCCGGATCCGTTGGTCGTCATGGTCGGCGATACCGGTGCCTCGGTGAAGTTGAGC
>DASYGV010000057.1:0-69422 GCA_035999335.1 Thermoanaerobaculia bacterium
GGCGTCTCGCCGGCTGATGTGGCGGCGTCCCGCGCCGCCACCCTCGGGCGGCGAGACGCCGCCCGGTCAGCCGCCGGGACGGCGGCGGTCCACTCCATAGACGAGCAGCCGATGCTCGCCCAGCTGATACTCCCCCTGCAACGTCTCCCCGATCCTCTCCGCCACGTGGATCGATGCAACATTCTCCGGATCGATGAGGCTGATCAGCCGATCGCGATCCATCTCCGCGAACGCGAATTCCACGCATCGCTGCGCGGCCTCGGTCGCGTAGCCCTTGCCCCACCAGTTGCGGCCGATCGTCCAACCCAGCTCGAAGTCGGGCCAGCCGTCGGGCTGATGAAACCCGACGCGTCCGACCAGCGCGCCCGTGCTCTTCTCGAACACGCCCCACATGCCGAAGCCGCGCAGGTGCCAGTGTCCGACCATCACCGCCAGATGCCGCCACGCCTCCATGCGGCTGAGTTGCGTCCGCACGGTGTACTTCGTGACCTCGGCATCCGTGTGGATGGCCGCGTACTCCTCGAAGTCCGCGTCCTGCAACATGCGCAACTGCAATCGTTCGGTCGTCAACGAAGGGGCTGCGAGAGGCGCTACTTTCACGAGCATCGCGCGATGATAGCCTTCCGGCGATGAAGGTCCGCATCGTCCTCGTCGAGCCGCATGAAGCCGGGAACGTCGGCGCTGCCGCGCGGGCGATGAAGAATTTCGGCTTCACCGACCTCTGGATTGTCGGCGGAAAAACGGAGCGGACCGACAACGTATCGAGCTGGTGGGCCGTCGGCGCGATCGACGTCGTGAACGCGGCCACGCGCGTCGACACGCTCGAGGAAGCGCTCGTCGACTGCCATCTCACGGTCGCAACGACCGCGGTTCGCGCGCGGCAAGTGTACGAAGAGCTCACGCCCGCGGACGTCGCGCGCGTGGCGGAGGAGGAGCTCGGCGAGGAGCATCGGATCGCGCTCGTGTTCGGCCCCGAGACCCACGGTCTCCGCGGACGCGAGGTCCTGCTCTGCCAGCGCACGGCGTCGATCCCGACCTGGCCCGAGTTCCCGACGATGAACCTCGCCCAGTCGGTGGCGATCTTCTGCTACGAGCTCGGGAAGGGATCGCGTCCGCCCGCGAAGGAGCCCGATCCCGCGCCGCACCAGCTCGTGCTCGAACTGAACCGGCAGACGCGTGAGGTGCTAGACGCGATCGGCTTTTTCGGCGTGAGGAGTCCCGATCGCGTATGCGCGGAGCTGCAGGCCATCACCGGACGTGCGGTGCTGACGATGCGGGAGGCGTCGCTGCTTTTGGAGATGGTGAGGAAGATTGCCAGGGATCGTGAACCGTGAGGCGATGTGGAGTGCGGAGGCAAGGCCTCCGCTTTCGAACTCGTGGCAGGATCGGACGCGCGCCGGCTACGGCGCGCATTCGAAAGCGGCGGCCTTGCCGCCGCACTCCATATCACTTCGCAGCCACGCAGTAGTACCGCAGCGGGTCGGACGCGATCTCATCGAACCGCGTCTTCGTGAACCCCACCTCGGCCAGCATCTGCCGCGCGCGCTCCTCGCCCCACATGCGGCCGAGGGCTTCGCCGTCCTGCGCGAGAGCGACCGGCACGGCGTGCATCAGCGAGAGCGTGTAGAGCATCGGCGCGTATGGGTTCTCCGCGTTGCGCGCGAGATGGCTCGACGACGCCACTTCCTGCATCAGGAACACGCCGTCGCGCTTGAGCGCGTTGGCGATGTTGCGCAGCACGAGACGCGGAAAGGCCTGCTCGTGGATCGACTCCAGCGCGAGCACGAGATCGTACGAGCGCGGTTCGTCGAGCGATGCGACGTCGCCGACGACGAACTCGATGTTCTGCAGCCCCGCCTCTTCGACGCGCTCGTTCGCGCGATCGATCAACTCGTGCGAGATGTCGTAGCCGCGAAAGGCCGAGCGCGGGAACATCCGCGCAAGGATCGTCAGCACCGCGCCGTCCCCGCAGCCGGCGTCGAGCACGCATCCGCCGGCCGCAAGGCGCAGGTCCAGGCCCGGCATCAACTCGAGAAGTGCCTCCACGTACTCTTCGTCGACGTGTTGCCGCTTCTCGTCCGCGAGCAGCGTGTGCAATCGCCCGTACGCCTCGGGCATCACTCCGCCGCCGCCATGGAATCCGGCGACGACGAGGTCTTCGAGGTCGGCCAGCAGCGACAGCATCTGCGCGGCCGGCGCGAGATTCCCCGTGCCCGCGCCGCGGCTCAGCACCGCCGCGTATTCGATCGGCAGGAAGAACGTGCCGGTGCGGACGTCGTACTGGACGATGCGCGCCATCGTCATTCCGGCGAGCCATTCGCGGACGTATCGTTCCGTCAGTCCGGCCGCGACGGCGATGTCGTTGCTCGTCGACGGCGGCAGCGACGACATCGCGTCGAACAAACGCGTGCGGTGACCGATGCTGATCATCAGAGAAACGAATCCGTTGTTGAGGGTGCGGCCGATCCGGCTCGCATAAACATCCGCGCTGATTTGTGGCTCCAGGTTCATCACCGACATCGGACCTCCTGATCGGGGTGTAAACGGTTACAGCAAGGTAGAGTCGGTGCCTCCCGCGAAACCGGGAGAGAATGTGGGGAAAGTTCGGGATCAATCCTTCCATGTTCCGTTTTAGTGAGTTCGAGCTGAATCTCGACCGATACGAATTGCGCCGCGACGGCACGCCGGTGAAGGCGGAGCCACGAGTTCTGGAAGTGCTGAACTACTTGATCGAGCATCGCGACCGCGTCGTGCCGAAGGAGGAGCTCCTCGACAAGCTGTGGCCCGACGTGCACGTTTCGGAGTCGGCGCTCACCACCGCCATCCGCGACGCGCGACGCGCGCTCAGCGACTCCCCCACCGATCCGCGCTGGATCCGCACCGTTTACGGGCGCGGCTTCCGCTTCGTCGGCGCCGTGGGCGGCGCGCCGACGTTACCCACGGCCGCGTGGGCAGCGGACCACAAGTCGATCGCGGTGCTGCCGTTCACGGATCTCAGTCCCTCCCACGATCAGCGTCATTTCTGCGACGGCATTGCGGAGGAGTTGATCAACACGCTGACGCGCATCCATGAGCTGCGGGTGGTCTCGCGCGCGACGGCGTTCGATTTCCGCGAGGACGACGACGTCCGCGACCTCGGCAAGAAGCTCGGCGTGCGGCACGTGCTGCGCGGCAGCGTGCGCAAGTCCGACAGCCAGATGCGCATCACCGTGCACCTCGTCGACACGCACAGCGGTCATCACCTCTGGTCGGAGAAATACGACCGCCAGCTCGGCGACATCTTTCAGTTGCAGGAAGAGATCGCGAACAAGACCGCGCGCGTGCTCCTCGGCGTGATGGTCGACCGTCAGCGCGACGTGCTTCGCTCCACGCCCGTGCGCATCGACGCGTACGAGTTCCACCTGCGCGGCCGCACCTATCTCAGCGAGGCCACGCCGGAGTCGTTCGACGCGGCGGTGGGGATGTTCGAGCTGGCGATCGATTTCGATTCCGAATACGCGCCGGCTCACGCGGGACTCGCGGACGCGCTCGCGGAGCTGTTCGTGATCCGCAGCGATCAGCAACTGCGCCGCCGCGCGGAGGACGCGTCGAAGCGCGCGGTGGAGCTCGCGCCGCAACTCGCCGAGACCCACATCAGCCGTGGCCACGTGCTGATCGCCGAAGAGCGCTTCGCCGACGCGTCGAAGGAGCTCGAGCTTGCAGTCTCGATCAACCCGCGATCCGCCGAGGCCTACTACCGCCTCGGACACTTGCGGGTGCGCGAAGCCAAGCTTGACGAGGCAGCGGAGATGTTCGACCGCGCCGCGAGCCTCGAGCCCGCGGACTTCCGCCCGCCTCTGCAGCTGGCGTGGATCTACAAGACGCTGGGCCGCGACGCGGAGTCGCGCGAAGCGGAGGCGCGAACAGCCGCGCTCCGCGCGATTAGAACGCGGTAGTGGGTCGCACTGAACGCTGGCGGCATGGCACAATCATGGCGCATTGAAAATCACGGGTTTTCTATGGCTTGATGAGATCATCGAGAAGCTCGCTCAGAAACATCGCGTCGAGCCATATGAAGTGGAAGAGCTTTTCGATGGCAAGCCAAAGTTTCGATTCGTCGAAAACGGCCACCGCGACGGCGAGGATGTCTACGCCGTGCTCGGCCAGACCGAAGCGGGAAGGTATCTGATCGCGTTTTTCGTTCGCAAAGGCGATGGACGTGCTTTACCCGTGTCCGCACGTGACATGACCAAAAGCGAGTGAAAACTCTATGGCCGCAAGTAAGTCCACACCGATCTCAGGCGCATCTTCCTATCGCGAAATCGGAGAGTTCTGGGATGCGCACGATCTCTCCGAATACGCCACTGCAGAAGTGCAAATGGACGTCGACATTCAGTCGTCGGTCATCTACTTCGGCCTCGAGAAGTCGCTTGCGGAGAAGCTGCGGACCCTTGCACACGACCAGGGCGAGACTCCCGAAGATCTCTTGAGTCGCTTGGTTGAGGAGCACGTTGGCTCGTCGAAGTGAGTGATCCGAACGCGGTAAACGTCACATCTTCAGGATCAATTTGGTCATGTCGTGCTGGTTTCCGTCCGGGTCCGTGCCGTAGCCGGGCTGCACGTACGACGTGAATCCCAGGCCTTCGAGCGTCTTCACCGCATCAGCCTCGAGGTCGCTGATGAGCATGCAGCTCACGTGGCGGAGGCCACGCTCGCGAGCGATGTTGATCAGCTGCTGCACGAGCAGCGTGCCCAGCCCCGCGCCGCGGAACTGCGGGTCGAGCATCCACTTGATGCGGCCGACCAGGCGGAGCGGACCGCCGTCGCGGCGGTGGAGCGTGGCGTCGGCGACGATGCGCTGTCCGTCGAGTGCGACCAGAGGGAAGACCTTCCCGTAGTCGATGTCGCGGCCCCACGACTCCACGAGCGCGCGGTTGTCGACGTTGTCCCACGCGAACCGCCGGTACTCCATCGGCATGCGATGGAAGAAGTCGTAAAGCGCATCGACGTCTTTGGAAGCGAAGGGACGGAGGAGCACGCGGCGGCCATCGCGAAGCGTGGCTTCCTGCGGATAGCGGTGCGGCAAGGGCGAACCTCCGGCAGTAGTGCCCTCTCCCCGGCGGGGAGAGGGTCAGGGTGAGGGCCTATTTCTTGGCGCCGAGGATCGCGTCCTTGGCGGCTTTGGCGATGCGGAACTTCAGCACCTTCTTGGCCGGGATCTTGATGGCCTCGCCCGTGGCCGGATTGCGACCCGTGCGCGCCTTGCGGTTCACGAGCACGAGCTTGCCGAGACCGGGAAAGGTGAATCCCTTCTTCGCTTCCTTGTACGCGACCTCGCCGAGCGCTTCGAGCATGCGCGCTGCGGTCTTGCGCGGAACTTCGGCCTCTTCCGCGATGTGATTGATGAGCTGCGATTTGGTCATTGGGCCTGCTGCCATTTGAGTTTTGATTCTCCTTTCGGTGATTTGTCCTTGCGGACGAGCGGTCGCAATGTAGCGACGAACGCGCCGATGCGCAATGGCTTTTTCATGATTTTTGGCCGAAAAACGCCATATTTCGTGTTCCACGCAAAGAGTTGCAGCGTGGGTTGTGCAACTTCGGCGCTTTCGTGCGTGATGTACGGCCCTCAGAACTTCACGAGCAGCGCGGCGAACAACGCGCTGTCGCCTTTCTCGATCTCCGGCGGCGTCTGGTTCTTGTAGTCGTACACGTACGACACTTTGAGCTCGAGCCTCGCGGCGACGGTCGTCGCCAGTCCGGCGTCGAAGTGATAGAGCGCGTCGCCGAAATCGTCGGCCTTCCAGAGACCGGTGAGCTTCTGCGTCACCTTGCTGACCGGCGAGATCGACCACTCGAACGCCTCGCCGGCCTTCACCGCGCCGCTCGTGTCGCGGCCGAGGAGATCGTTGTCCTCGACGACGGCTCCGACCGCGCCGTCGAACGTCAGCTTGCGCGCGTCGGTGCGGATGACGTGGTAGCCCGCGCCGACGAGCGGCGAGACCAGGTAGTTGATCGCCTTGAACGGATCGCGCAGGTATTGCACCTCTCCGAACCAGAACGCGCGCTCCTGAAAGAGGCGCTCGTAGCGCGCGAGGGCCGCGCTCTTGTCGACCTGCTTCTCCCCGTCGGACTCGCCGAGAAGGTAGAGCGCCTCCGCTTTGAAGAGCCGGTCCGTCTTCGGATCCCAGGTCGTGTTCGCGGCAACGTTGATGTTGGTCGTGTCGCTGTTGCCGCTCGTGATCGCGACTCCGGCCCCGATGCTGGAGGACCATGGATCGACAACAGCGGGAGCCGGCGCTTCCTGCGCAAACAGAGGCAGGGCGAGGATGACGAGAATGAACTTTTTCATGATTTCGTGAACCACTCCATCGCTTCGTTCGCGATCTCCGCCGGCACCGTGTGGCCACCGTCGAACTCGCGGTAATGCACGTCGTATCCGGCGCGCTGCAACCCTGGGACCAGGCGGCGGCTGCAGCGATCGATCGGGAGGATCTCGTCGCGCGTGCCATGGGAGATGAAGATCCGCGGCGCGCCGGTCTGCGACGGCGGAGCGAGGAAGCCGGGCGAATACGCGATGACGTGCGTGAAGAGATCGCCGTTGGCGATGCCCAAAGTCAGCGCATACGACGCGCCGTCGGAGAAGCCGCTCACGGCGAGACGCTCTTTGTCGACCGCGTAGCTGTCGAACACGAGCTCGAGCTGCGCGTCGATCCGCTCGACGTCCGGGCCGATCTCATCGACGATCACGTCCCACGTGCGCCCGACGGAGTCGGGAGCGATGACGATCGCGCCGATGCGATCCGCGTCGTCGCGCACGTACTCGAGTGCCCGCTCGCCACGACCACCCGCACCATGCAGCACGACGATGAGAGGCGCGGGCTCTTTCATCTTTGGAGGGACGTAGAGCCAGGGCTCATTGGGACGGGCTGAAGCCCGTCCTACGTTGCTGTCCGGACGTGCTTTGAAGCGTCCATTGCGCCACTCGTCGATCGATGGAGGCGATGCCGTCTCCACGCCAGAGCAGCGCGCGAGCATGGCCAGCGCGAGAAAGCTCCTGCGGCTCAGCGTGGCAGCATGTGGAGTGCGGCAGCGACTCTCTCGCGACATGTTCAACCCTCGCGCGACGGCAAGCTGCCGCTTTTCTTCGCCGCAGCGTCGAGCTGCGGCCCCCACCCCGCGGCAGCTCGACGCTGTCGCAATGGAAAGCGGCAGCTGAGGTCTACCGAGAGGCGTCACTGCACCGAGTACTCCGCTGCCGCACTCCACATGTCGATGACATCGAGAACCTCTCGCAGCGATTCCGCGAACCGATCCGGCCGCGACGCGAGCAGCGCGTCGCGATTGGGATAGCCGCCCGGCACCGCGATCGAATAGACGCCGGCCGCACGCGCCATCGCAATGTCCTCCGGACTGTCGCCGACGTACACGGCCTCGCGCGCGTCGATGCGCATGCGGTCAAGACAGAGCAGCAGTCCCTCGGGATGCGGCTTTTTCTCCTTCACGTCACAGCCGAAGACGCACTCGCGGAACGCGAACTGGTGCGCGTCGACCTCGCGCCGCACGCGCTCGCGGCTGCCGCTGGTCACGATTCCCGTCACGAGATCGCGCGCATGCAGCGCATCGAGCAGCTCCCGCGCGCCGTCCATCAACGCGAACCGTTCTTCCGCGAAATGTTCGAGCCATCGCGTATCCGCGTGCGGCCAACGCTCCTCGGGGATGTCGAGCATCCGGAACGTCTGATGCCAGTTGGGCGAATACGTGCGTGCGTACGTCTCGCGGTCGAACGCGACGCCGAGCTCCGCGAACAACCGCACGTAACAGCGAAACGTCGCCTCGGCGGTGTCGACGAGCGTGCCGTCCCAGTCGAAGAGGACCGCGCGCACGTTCGAGGTCATGCCGCGATTTTACTTCTCTCGAACGACTGAGCCGCGCAGCTCCTCGAAGAACGCCTTGCTGCTCACCGGCCGTCCGAGGAACTCCTCGACCACGACCTTCGCACTCTGTTCGCCGCCGCGGGCGAGAACCTGCTTGCGGAACTTCATGCCGACGTTCGCGTCGAGAATGTTCGAGCCCCACGCGCTGAGCATGTCCTTGCCGATCACCTCGGACCACATGTAGCCGTAGTAGCCGGCCGCGTAGCCGCCGACGATGTGGCCGAACGTCCCGGGGAACTCGGTGCCCGGGACGTAGCCGAGGATCGTCGAGCCCTCGACCTTCTTCCACGCGTCCATCGCCGTCGCGGGATTCTCGTCCGCGAGAGCCATGTCGAACGCGGCATAGTTGTGCTGACGCGTGTAGTCGATGCCCTTGCCGTAGTTGCGCGCGTCCTGCAGCGCTTTCACGGTCTTTGCGTCGAGCTCGGGGCAGCCCGCGCAATGTGCCTTCAGCAGCGCGAGCGTCTCCGGGCGGCGCGCCCATTCCTCATAGATCTGCGACGGCGCTTCGACGAAATCGCGTTGCACGCTGGTGCCGCCCTGCGACGCGAACTCCGTGTTCGAGAGCGTGTTGTGCATCACGTGGCCGAACTCGTGGAAGAACGTCTGCACTTCGTCGAAGGTCATGCCCTTGCGGTCGAAGTTCGTCATCAGCACGCTGGTCGGGCGGCGCCCGTTGCGCGTCGAGCCGTGGCGCATCGGGATCGCGGCGGCGTGTTTGAACTTGCCGTCGCGCGGATAGAGATCGAGGTACACGCCGCCGACGAACGCGCCGGTCGACGCCTCGGTCACGTCGTAGTAGAGAACGTCCGGATGCCACACCGGCACGGCCGCCGGCTCGAACTTCACGCCGTACATGCGCGAGGTGATATCGATGATCCAGTTGCGCGTGGCGTCGCTCGGAAAGTACTTGCGCGTCGACTCCTGATCGATGGCGTAGCGCTGCGCGCGCAGTTTCTCGCGCCAGTACGAGACGTCCCATCGGTTGATCTTCGCCGAAGCCAGCGGCGTGCCGAGGGCCTCGGACTTCAGCTTGCGGAGGTCGTCGAGCTCGCGCTTCTCGACGTCCTTGACGGATTTGGCCACGTCGTCGAGGAACGTATTCACGGCCTGCGGCGTCTCGGACATGCGGCGCTTGGTGACGTAGTGCGCGTAGCTGGGATAGCCGTACAGCGTCGCGAGCTCCTTGCGCAGCTTCACGACCTCGTCGAGGATGACGAGATTCCGCGCGGTGCCGCGCTTCATGTTCTCGACGTAGTACCGCTCGCGCGCCTTCTCGTTCTCGGACGAGGACATGAACGGGATGACGTCCGGGTAGTCGAAGCCGACGACGATGTTCCCCTCGGCGTTCTTCACTCGATCGACGTACGACTGCGGCAGGCCCTTGTATTCGGAAGGCGTGAAGGTGAGCTTGGTCGTGTTGTCGCGGATGTTCTTCGCGAACTCCTGGCCGAGGACGGCGGTGCGGTCGCTGATCTCTTTCGCGCGAGCGCGCTTGTCCTTCGGCAGGGCCACGCCGCTGTCCTCGAAGGCCTCGATGAGGTCGAGACGGAAACGCGTCCGCGCGGGATTGCCCGGCTTCACTTCGTTCACGCGCTGGAACAGCTTCTCGTTCTGAAAGATCTCGGTCTCGAAGCTGGAGACCTTCACCAGACAGTCCTGTCCCGCGTCGCGGACTCTGCTCTCGGGATGCAGGTTGTTGAGGACCGCGATCGGCCCGATCGCGTTCTCGACGTCGATGGTGATGTCGTCCCATTCGTCGAGGACGTCCACCGCGCCGGGCGCTTCGAGCTTCGCATAACGCGCCTGCGCGTCGAGGATCGCCTGCGTGCAGACGAGCTTGACGGCAACGTCGTCGAGGATGGGGATGGTGGTGCGGTCCTGCGCGAGCACTCCCGTGGTCACGAGCAACGCAGCGGCGATGATTGCCTTGCCGGCACGGCCGGCGCTGGTTGGCATAGCCTTGGGCATGTGCGGTCCCTCCGAGGCGAATTATGCCGCGAAGTCTCACGGCGTAACGAAGGTGATCGTCACCCGAACGAGAACGCCACGGGACACCTCTTCGATCGCGGTCACACTCAGGTCTTCGACTTCCGGCTGGCTGAATAGTTTTTCGTTCAGGATCGCGGCTTCCCGAGCCGACGCGCAGCGGAACGTCGCGGTGACGACCGGACCGGTGATGTGCTGAACGGTGAACTCGTAGATTGCCGAATCCAACACCGAGTAAATCACACGCTTCCAACGAACAGGCAGACTCCCGTCATTCGCCAGCGGAATCGTCAGACGCCCCGCCATCGGCCGCTCGCCCACCACTCGGATGATCGGCACACGCGCGTCGACTTCAACGAGCGTGGTGTGGCCTTTCTTGATCTCGATCCGGGCCGCCATTTCGGTGTGACCGCAGAGAACGGCCAGGTCGTGGAAGCCGGGAGCGAGCCTCCCGATCGTGAGCGTCTTGGACGTCATCTCGTGTCGAGTTCCCGCGATCGTCACTATGCATCGCCGGCTGACTGACTTCACCCGCAGGTCGCCCTCATCGGACTGCGACCCAGGCCGCTTGTACAGCGACAGAGCCGGCACGACGAGTTGATAGGTTTCCAACGCTCGAACTTCGATGATCCTGGAGACCACTCCGGGACCCTTGCTCGCGCGCACGGTGACCGTGTGCCGACCGGCGGGTACGTTGGTGATCATCCGACCACCCACGCCGTCGGCCACGACACCCGCCGGTCGACCGTCGAGCGTAATGGACGAATTCACCGGGGCCGCAACCCAGATCTGCCCGACTTGCACAGGGATCGACACCGCGTCGAGAACCAGCAGCAGGAGCAGATGCACGGCCACGCTTTTATCATGTTCACAGGGCTACTCTCTCGGGATGCAAGTCGTGCGGTTTCTGCCTCGCTTCGAGAACGGAGAGTTTCGCGATGCGCTCGCGGCCTACATGCGCACCGGGCTCGACTTGCCGGTCGTCGATGAGTTGTTCACGTGCATCTCGACGAGCGGCATCCTTTTCGTGTTCGATTGGATCGCCTGGAAAAACGCGCTCGGCGTCGACCCGTTTGATCCATCTCACATCGCGAGCGCCGATCTAGAGACCATCCGCAAGGTGCTGACGTATGCAGTGCGCGAAAACCGGTTCTCCGACGGATCGCTGGCGGCCCGCTGTTCGGACGGATCGATGGAACGGGCGATCCGCAGGTTGGCGGAGCTTGTCGCAACTACGTGACTTTTTTCGCTTCGCTGGCTCCTCAATGAACTCTGGCTCGAAGGTCCAATACGTCTTCGTCGTGAATCGACGAGACACCGGCAGCGGGGTCTGGAAATTGATAGCTCGGGAGAGGCGCGACAAGGGCCGACAAGGCCTGCTCCAGCTTGTCGCGCATTTCGTTCATATGCGCCGCGCGAATCACCACAGACGAGGCGATGGTCTCGGCCCACGTGTTGGTGGCGAGACCCGCCGTCGTGCGAACGTAGTCGATTCCCTGCCGCAACTCCGTGAAATGCTGCGCCGTCACGATCGTCCCGGAAGTCACAGTCGACTGCCATTGAATCGAGGTGGCGACGTCGTTATTGCTCGTCGCAGTGACGCCCGGGCCGACGGCAACGACTTTGTAAACGAACGCCGTGTTGGCGGTTAGGCCCGAGTCGACCGCGGAGGTGGACGTCGTGTTCGCGACCACGGCCATGTTCGCGAGACTCGTCCCGCGATAGATGTCATAGCGGGTGATCATCATGTTCGACGCCGGAGTCCAGCTCAGATTGACGGAAGTCGTGACAGAGGGATTCGTCTGAGCCGTCAAGATCGGTGCAATAGGCAGACCGCTGCCGAGAAGGTCGGCATTGAGGACGGCCAGCGCGAAATCCTGTTCAAAGCCGGCGAGATCCGGGTCCGTGTCACCGGCCAGATTCCACACCTTGACCGCCACCTCGAATTCTTCGTTCGTATTCATGAAGGATCGGAAATACTCGACATTGTTCACATTGTCGTACGGCAGCGAACCACCCGTGGAATGCGCGATCGATTCCTCGCCGTTCGCCTCCGTCGCCACCTGAAGCGAGTTGCCGACATGGACGAGGCTCGTGCTGTAGTTGCGGATCACCTCGAGATGGAGATCGTTCACCAGTGGATTGGTGACGAATGCCGTGGCCGGCGTATCGGTCCAGACCAACGCCATCTTCACGGGCTTCGCCGAGTCTCGAATCCGCAATCGGGCCCGGAATACCTGGCCGGCCTGTGTAAAGAGCCGCGCTGATCCCTGATCGAATACCACCGGCTTCTGCGAGCCGTTGAGAATGTCCTCGAACGACAACTTGCCAAAACCCTGCTGCTGACTGGGAACCGGCCCGATGGTCGTAATGGTCGGCTCGTGTGTACGGTCCTCTCCACCGCGGACGCTGCGAGCGCCGGCGATGAGCACGGCCTTGGTGAGCGCGGGGCTGGTCGCTCCCGGAGTACTGCCGAGATAGCGTTTCACGATCAGGGCCGCGCCGGCGCCGACGGGAGCGGCGAAGCTCGTGCCGCTGTCGCCCGTATATCGATGGTCGCCGCCGAACGCTCCGAAACAATAGAGCGACGGCGTGGGCCACAGCACCGACGTGTGAGCGGAAACGATCAAGGACGCGGGCGCCATGAGATCGGGCTTGACATAGCCCGGCAGAGCGGTTCCGACGCGGGACGTCTTCATGATGTTGCGGAAGCCATCGCCACTCGTGTCCCGGCAGTGAGTGACGTCGGGACGATAGTTCTCCAGGCCACCTACGGCGAGCACGTTCTTGGCGGTGCCGCCGGGCACCGTCAGGAAGCCGGACCCGAAATCGTTGTTCCCCGCGGCGACACTCATGAGAAGAGGATTTCGCGCCGCGCTCAGCGTGTCGTCGCCGTCGCGCGCGGCAATGTCGTATTGACGCGAGAGAGTCGAATACTGCCCCGTCGTCGCCGCACTGTAGTTGTTCCACGAGTGGTTCTGGATGGTGACGCTGTTGTTCGCCGCGTCACCGGTCCAGTCGAAGAAATTGGTCGTGTTGATGCCGGTATCGAGCGAAAAGATCTTGGTCATGAACAAGCCTGCCGTCGGCGCGACACCCTGACCGAGATTGAACCCGAGGCTGTCGGTCACGCCCGTGGCGCCGTTGCCGGCGGCTATGCCGGAGACGATCGTTCCGTGTCCGTGCGCGTCGCAAAGCAATTGCGTGGGAGCGCATTCTTCGTCGTGGTTCGAGCCGTAGCCGGTGATGCCATAGAACTTTCGGCCGTTGACATCGGCATGACCCGCTCCGAGGACGTTCGCGCCGTCATCGAGGCCGCTATCGGCGATGCCGATTCTCCAGGTCGACGTCGGCATGCTCAAGCATTCCGTGCATCGAGCCAGAACCCAGCTCCAGTAGTTCCCCGGACTGGTCGGCTGCGTTTGTGCTGCGTTGAGATTGGAGGTGAGCGACATGACCTGGCGCTCGTCCGACAATTGGCCTGTCGGTTTCGGGCTGACCGAAATGATCATCTCGTGCCGCAGCAGGTCCTCCGCCGCCGCATCGGTCATGCGCGCGTACACCAAGGTGTCCGCCGAGCCGTGGTGAACTTCGATCTCGACTTCAGCAGCGGCACGGATCGCTCCCACTGCCGAACTGGATGCAGCGCCGGCCGGCAGCTCGAAAAGCTGATCGTGCGATGCTCCGTCACGGGCGAGAAGCGTGGCCTTCTGATACGGATGAAAGAAATCGAGCCACTGCACGAAGGAGAGCTGCCGCGTCCGCGCCGCCAGTTCCGGCGGTCCGACGACGATGTACCCGTCATTGGGAATGTAGCGCGAGAGCACCCAGCCCATGCTCTCCAGCTCCGCAACCCACTCATTGCGCAAAGGGGCGATGAATTGCAAAACGAATAATCCTGGGTTTTTGCGAGGATACCCCCGAGTCAATTTATGAGGCTGCACGCCGACAATGCCGTCGCGCGTGTCGACCGCGGCGCCGGGCAGATGCAGAACGTCCAGTTCCTCGCGCACGCGAATGCGCACGTTCTGTTTCGCCGCGTGGGCTGTCAATGCCTCGACCGCGGCGCGCGGCGCATAGGCAATCGCGAACTCGCCGTAGTCGGCAATCGGCTCGGCGCCGAACCGCGCCAGGAGATCAGGAGGGAACGGGCCGCTGCTGCCGCCGGCATGCGTCAGCTCGATCTTCGTCCAGCCTCGTTTCGCCGTTGCAGCATTCAATGGAATGGCCACAAACAGCACGAACAGCACAAGAATGCATTTTCTCGAAGACATTACGTCCTCCGGGCCGAGGTAAGCGCGCTATTGGAGACGGAGCAGAGACGATTTGATTACTGGAGCGACAACAGGACGAGAATCTCCCCTTCGCCTGCAGCCAACGCCTCCAACGCTTTGCCAACGACAGTGCCCGGGCGGTGGATCTGCACGCCCGAGATCTCGATGGGCACCGACTTCATCGCCACTCCCGGCTTGCCGCTAGTGACCAGAATGTCGCCGGCTTCAATCGGGCCGGCGGTGGCATCGACACGCACGCGTACACGTCCGGTCGTGGCGATCTTCAGCTTCGATTCGCCCGGTACGCCCAGAAGCACACCCGGTTGTGCCGACACGACCCCGGCTACGCGCGTGTCATAAGGCCGCGTGGAAGCGACGACCTGATCTGTCTTGCCCGGAGCGACAATGACCACCGTAGCCGCGTCGAGCGGCTCGTCGGAGACCACCCATTCCGCCATGTCCTGGTAGACCGCGTTGATGACGCGCGCACCGGTGATGTCGCCGTCGACGATCAAATTGCCACCCACGTGAAGCTTCGCCCCCGGGACGGGTTTATTGATGCCGACGTCGCCGGCCGGCGTGATATGGATCCGATCGGCGCTGTTCGTGCCGAGGATCATTGGAACGCTCCCGGCCGTCCCTATGGCGAAACCATTTCCGTTGACGCTCAGAAATTCGGTCCACCCCCCGAGCGTGACCCCGAATCGCGAGACCGTCCGCGTGGATGCGTGCGCGTGGAAATTGGCCATTGCCACATCCGATTTCGCGCGTATGAGCGCGGCCGCGGACGTGCCCGTGTTCGGGTTCTCCACGAGAAGGAAGCTCAGCGTGTCCGCATTCTCGAACACATGCAGCTTCTCTGTCGGCGCAGCAGTTCCCACTCCGACGTCGCCGTTCCCCAGGATGTGGACCCGATCTGCATTGTTGGTCCCGAGAATCATCGGCACGTCGCCCAGCGTTCCGATGGCCAGACCGTTGCCCGCGACGCTGAGCAGCTCCATCCAGCCTCCAAGAGCCTGATTGAAGCGGGTGATCGTCCGCGTCGAAGCGTGGGCATTGAAGCTGCCGAACGCGACGTCCGCCTTCGCTCTGTACGCGGCGAGCGCCGACAAACCGGTGTTCGGGTTTTCGAGAACCAGAATGCTATTCCGGTCGGCGTTGTCGAAAATGTGGAAGCGTTCGGTCGTCGATGTGAGACCGACGGCGACCTTCCCATCCGAATAGACGCGCAGCAGGTCTTGATCCGATGAATTGAACACACGCAGTGAATCGATGACCTCGATGCCGACGTCGGGGAACGAAGACGACGTGGTCTCGATGTACACACCCGACGTTCCCGTGCCGGACGTGTTCACGGATCCGGTCTGTGCAGATGCAACGGCTGCAGTGAGCAGAGAAATCGCAAGAAAAACCAGGAAACGGTTCATTGTCACTCCTTGAGAATCAGTTCGCGCCATACCGCGGTGAAGAGACACGAATGGCATGTGGCGCTTTTTTCAGGCCATGGGATACGCCGTCCTTGTGTGGATTTGCCGGGATCTGACTCGGCGAAGTTATTATTACACACCGGCGGTAACGCCGTCAATCACTATTGACGGCGATTCTGCTAGTCGCCACAAAATCGCGTCGATCGCGTTCCTCGTATACGGGCCGGGACGGCCCGCCCTCACTGCGCCGCGAGGAACTTCATCACCGCGTCCATCTCCCGCGCGCGGAGAGCCGCGCAATCATTGACCTGCTCGGCCGTCCTGGCCATTGAGCGCTCCGTTCCCTCGGTCTTGTGCTCCGCGAAAAACTTCCGGGCGCGCTCGACGCGGCCGGGATCGCAGCCGCCGGCGATGAAGGGCATGCCCGCGGCAAACGCCGGAGGGAGCTTTTTCGTGATCGCGTCGTAGTTCGCGATGACCCACTGATAGAGATCCTCGCGTTCCGCCTCCGTGCCGCCACCGCCCGCCATCTGGAAGAAATCGGTCGGGCGCACCGCGGGGGTGAGCGAGTACTCGCGCACCTTCGCGCGGATCGCGGGATCGCGGAACTGACCCAGGGCACCGAGGAATCGCGAGCGCTCGGCGGGGATGCTCGCGGTCTCGAAGCGTTTCTTGAACTCTTCGTACATCGCCTCGTCGCCGCGGATCGCGGACAGGCTGACGACCAGTCCGGCCAGCGTCGGATGGACGGAGCTCGGATCCTTCAGATACTTCGGCAACTGTTCATTCACGAACTGCAACACCGACTCGTCTTCGCCGAAATTCGCCAGCCACGAGACCAGATCGGGGCGAAGGCCCGTCACCGACGGCGACGTGTCCTTCGTCGGATCGAGACCGATGCGCGCGAGCGCGGGCCCGAGCGTGCGCCGCACATACGCGGCGAAGCGGGGACGCTGCTCCTCACTGTCGAACGTCACGCGGATCTGCCCTAGCGCGCCGACGACCGAGCCGACCACGTGCGGGTCGGAATCATTCGCGAAGCGGCTGAGGTGCTCGAGGTAGGCGTCGCCGTGAATCACGCCGGTGCGGAACAGCGAGCCGAGGTTGCCGAGAAGCGCCAGACGTTCGCGCGGCTCGAGCACCTCGGATGCACGCGCGGCGAGCGCCGTCATCGCGTCATCCGAAAGCTGCCAGCGGTAATAGCCCGCCGCCTGCGCGTGCGGGTAGATCCAGGCGATGCTCTTCCCTTCGAGCTGGACCGTCTTCGACGGCGCGTCGAGCAGCACTGCCTTCGTGCGCGTGGTCGTGCCGTCGGAGTAGCGCAGGGTCACCGGCACCCGCCAAGTCTGCTGCTGGATGCCAGGCGAGGTCGAGAAGCGCTTCTGCGACAAACGTACGGTGGACCCCGTCACGTCGACCGTCACCAGCGGAATGCCCGGCTGCGCGATGAACGTCTCCAGCGCAGCCGACGTCCCCGCGGGCGCGTGTTTGCTCAGCGACGCGAAAAACTCCGACGCGTTCGCATTGCCCCACGCGTTCGCCTTGATGTGCGCGAGCACACCCTGACGGAACTTGTCCGGTCCGATCCACTGCTCGAACATCGACAGCACCGCCTTGCCCTTGTTGTACGCCACGCCGACGTTGCGCATCGACTCCTCGGGCGACGTATCGAGCTTGCGAATCGGATCCGTCGTCGCACGCGCGTCGGCGTTCATGACCGCCTGGATGCCCGGCATCTCGCCGATGGCGTGCTCGAACTCGGGGAAGAGCTGGTCGGTGATCTTGTCGCCCATCCAATCGGCGAAGGACTCATTGAGCCAGAAGTCGTCCCACCACTCCATCGTCACGAGATCGCCGAACCACATGTGCGCGAGCTCGTGCGCCGTGACGCGGATCAGGTTCTGCCGCTGCGACGGCGTGGCGCTCTTCGGATCGAGCAGCAGCACCGTGTCGCGGAACGTGATCAAGCCGGGGTTCTCCATCGCGCCGGCCCAGTACTCCGGCACGGCGATGAGGTCGACCTTCTCGAACGGATGCTTGCCGTCGAAGTACTTCTCGAGAGCGGCCAGCACGGGCGGCGTGATCTCCGCGGCTGTCTTCGCGAGTTGTCCCTGTCCCTTCACAGCGATGACGCGCCCCGGGACGCTCATGCCGGCGATCGGCGTGGATTCGAACTTGCCGATGGCCAGGGCAACGAGATACGACGGCAGCGGCTTCGTCGGCGCGAAACGGATTTTCGTTTTCTCGTTGGAAACGACGGGCGTGTTCGAGATCGCCTCGTACTCCTCCGGGATCGTGACCGTCAGCTGGTACGGGATTTTGAAACGCGGCTCGTCCCAGCAGGGAAACGCGCGCCGCGCGTCGATGGCCTGGAACTGCGTAAAGAGGTACGGCTCGCCGTCTCGCGTGGTCATCTTGTAAAGACCGACCGCCTGGCGGTTGAACTTGTTGTTGAAGAGGATGGAGAGCGTGTGTTTTCCCGGCGTCAGCGGCTTCGACGTCGTGATGACGACCGTGCCGTCTTTGCCCTTCGCGTGCGTCGCTTCGATCGCGCTCTTGTCTTTCGTCAGCGTCAGCGTGTCGATCGTCAGATCTTCCGCGTGCAAGAGGAACGAGCTCGTCGCGCGTTTGACGTCGAGGTCGACCGTGACGGAGCCCGAGTATTGGTCGCTCTTCGGATCGACGTTGAGATCGACCGATTGCTTCACCGGAATGACGTCATCGCCGAGACGCACGGTGGCGGCGTTGATGTTCGCTGCCGTGAAAAGTGTTGCGAGAACGAGCAGGAGCAGCGAGAGAGCGTGTTTCATCATGTGACTGATTCCCCTTCAATGACGTATTTCAAAACGAATGCGGCGAGTGGAACGCCGAGCAGCAGTCCCCAAACGCCGAACAGGTGCTCCGCGACCATCAGGATCACCAGCGTGGCCAGCGGATGCAGGCGCAAGTGCCGTCCGTAGATCAGCGGATTGAGCATGTACGCTTCGATGACGTGGATGACGGCGATGCCGGCGATGAGCCACAGCACGTGCGTGATGCCGCCGAGGCGCAGCGCGAGGAACGCGGCCGGCAGCGTCGACAAGAACATGCCGAGGATCGGGATGTACGAACAGACGAACACGATCATCGCCAGCAGCGCGATCGACGGCAGTCCGAGGAGGAGGAAGACGATCGTCGAGAGGATTGCGTTCACAACCGCGACGACGCTCTGCGCTTCGAACGCGCGGCCGAGCATCGTCCCGAACGCTTTGAGGCCGGGCACGATCTCGCGGTAGATGTCCGCCGTCCGCCCCTCGGCGAAGCGGCCCAGTCCTTCTCTCGTTTTCGGGAGGTCCCAGATCAGCAGGAAAGAGAGCAGGATCGCCAGGACGAACTGCAGCGCGACCGAGATCGCGACGTTCGCGAATGCCGTAACCTCGGTGGCCACGCGGGAGCTGACGTTCGTCAGCGATTTGTCGATTCGCGTGACGATCGCGGTGTAAGCGTCGGAGCGCTGGAAGTCGAGGAACGCCTCCCGGCCGGCGATGGTGACCAGGACCGAGTCGACGACTTCCCTCGCCTGCCGCTGCATGAACGTCGCGCTGTCCCCGGTCTCCTCGCGCGCCGCCTCGGTGGCGATGTACTCCCGCGCGAGATTGCGTGCCTCGATGAGCATGCGCGGCACGACCAGCAGGACGACGCCCGCGAGAATCGCCAGCAGCGCGAGATAGATCAGGACGACGTTCAGCTTGCGATAGCGGAAGCGGCGCGTGAGCGCCTCGACGGCCGTGTTGCCGAGGTAGGAGAGGACGAAGGTGAGGAAGATGATCGGGAAGAGGTGGCGGAGGAGGAACAGAACCGCGATGAGGCCGAGCCAGATCGCCCACTTCTCGAGGCGCAGCTTGAGGGTCCGGTCCATGCGCGTGCAGTGTAAACGCGAAGCACAGACGTAGGGCGCGGCTTCAGCCCGCCTCCCAGGCGTGTCTGTGGCGAAACGGAAAATCCACCGCCCACGAAGGAGGCGGGCTGAAGCCGCGCCCTACATTTCGTCACGAAATGATGAACGGCTTGACGTGACTACAGTTGTAATCCATATTGATTACAAACGTAGTCAGGAGGTTGCAATGCCGACGCCGCCGATCACGGATGCCGAGTGGGAATTGATGAACGTGCTCTGGGAGGGACCGCGCTCCGCGCTCGAGATCGCCGATGCGCTGGAGCGGCATCCGAAGACGGTCAAGACCCTCCTCGGACGGCTCGTGCGCAAAGGTGTGTTGCGCTATCGCGAGGAAGGCAACCGCTTCGTCTACTCGCCGGCCATCCCGCGGCAGCGCTACATCAAGGAAGCGTCGGCGTCGTTCATCGAGCGCGTGTTCGGCGGAGAGACGACGCCCGCGCTCGTGCATTTCGTACGCAGCACGAAACTGACCAGCGACGAGATCGACGAGCTGCGCCGGCTGCTCGACGAGAAACAGGAGTCGGAGCGATGACGAGCGCCGTCGCCTCGTTCCTCTTCGCCGCGGCATGGAAGGGGACGCTGCTCGTCGCGTTCACGCTGGTCGTGCACCGCGTCGCGCGGAACCACGTTCCGTCGCGATGGTTGTGCGCGCTTCTGCTCATCGGGATCGTGCGGCTGCTCGTTCCGGTCGGACCGTCCGCGCCGTTCAGCGTCTTCAACCTCGTTTCCGCCGGCGCGCCTCCGCCGCCGATGAAGATTGCCGTCGACGACGTAGGGCGGGCTTCAGCCCGCCTCGACGGGCTGAAGCCCGTCGTACGTGCCGCGCCTGCAGCGGGAACGCGCTGGACGGCGGTGCTGCTCGCGTTGTGGGCGGCGGGCGTCGCATTCGTGATCACACGCGCGGCGGTGCTGACGCGCAGGTTTCAACAGCAACTCGCCGATAGCGTGGACGTCGATCGCGACGATGTCCTCACGCTGGTCGACGAGTGCCGCGGGATCCTGAACGTCACGCGTCGCGTGCGCGTGCGGATCACGGACGCGGTGGCCACGCCGGCGCTGCACGGCTGGCTGCGTCCCACGTTGCTTCTGCCCCAGGGATTTCTCGAAGCGTTCACGCGCGCGCAACTGCGGTACGTCGTCCTGCACGAGCTCGCGCACCTGCGTCGTTCCGACGTGCTGGTCAACTGGATCGCCGCGGCCGCGCACGCGCTGCACTGGTTCAACCCTCTAGTCCGTCTCGCCGTCGCGCGGCTCGCCGAGGAACGGGAGCTCGCGTGCGATGCGCTCGCGCTCGCGGCTCTTCGTGCCGAGGAGCGCCCCGCGTACGGCGGCACGGTGCTGGAGATGGTGGACCGGATGCGCGCTGCGCCGGCCGTGCCGGCGCTCGTCGGCATGACGGCATCCCCTCAACAACTCAAAAGGAGAATCGTGATGATTGCCTCATTTCGTCAGTCCCGTCATTCCCTGCTCTTCGCGGCGCTCGTCGTCGCGATCGGACTGCTCACACTCACCGACGCGCGCGCGGGGGAACCGATGAAACGCCAGCGCATGAAGGTTGAATCGGAGTCCGCTGCCATCCGGGAAGTCATGGAGGCCCTCGAAAAGCCGATCAGCGCGGAATTCAAGGAGTCCGGCATCGAGGACATCCTGCACGGCGTGATG
Source organism: Thermoanaerobaculia bacterium (assembly GCA_035999335.1). GTDB lineage: Bacteria > Acidobacteriota > Thermoanaerobaculia > Gp7-AA8 > Gp7-AA8 > QHVT01. Next base: position 21,203 of record DASYGV010000057.1, read on the forward strand.
AACGCGACCGGCATCAGCGTCGTCTTCGAAGACGGCGCACTCGACGACGCCACGCGCGCGAAGCGATTGAACATCAAGGCGACGAACGTCCCCGCGCACCTCATCCTCTTCGAATCCCTCGGCACACTCGATCTCGCGGTGCGAGTCACGGAAACCGGCGTGCTCGTGCTGCGCGAGCCGGAGGAGGTCGTGCTCCGCAAGATCCGCGAGGCGGAGAACGGCGAGCGCATGTTCATGCGCAAGGCTGCCCGTTCGTCCGATGAGCCGCAGGAGCGGATCGAAGTGATCGAGGAAGGAGAGCGTGGCGGCGGTAAGCGGAAGATCACGCTGCGCACGGACGGCCAAGTCGAGGAAGGAACGCTGGAGATTTCGCTGATCGAGAAGAAGTGATCGATGGGGGGCGGGCTTCCAGCCCGCCCCCAGTTAGCAACTTACCAAAGAAGCCGCAGCGCCAGCTGAATCTGGCGCGGGTCGCCCGCGCCGCTCTGCACCGTGCCGTCGAAGTTGAAGACGAGGCTCGTCACTTCGGGGCGGCGGAAATTCGCGCTGTTGAAGACGTTGAACACGTCGATCGCCGGCTCGAGCGTCATGCCGCCGACGCCGAACTGCTTCGAAACGCGGAAGTCGAGCGCCGAGTACTCGTTGTCCTTGCGGCCGAGGTTGCGCCGTGTGACCGAGCCGTCGGGGTTGATGCGGTCCGCCGGCGCCGCCGCGTCGGCGTTGAAGCGGCTGCCTCCGAAGGCGTCGGTCCCGCAGAACGACGCGCTTACCACGCACGCGAGCGACTTCGGCTGCGCGGATCGATAGGAGTAGCGGAAATTCACGTCGACGCCCATCGGGGCGTTCCAAAGCAGCCAGCTGTTGACGCGATGGCGCTGATCGCGGTCGGAGTAGTTGTACTCCGCGTCGAGGTCCGTGATCTTCGCGTAGCGGAACGAGAACGGATCGCGCTCGTTATCGTCGTCCGACTTGTCCTTCGAATACGTGTAGAACGCCTGGAACTGCACGTTGTTCGAGGGGCGCTTCGTCACGCCGAGCGTCACGCCGTGGTAGAGACTCTTGGCCGTCGAGCTGACGACGGTGAGCGTGCCGATGCCGTTCGTGCCGCCGGCGCCGAGACCGTTGCTGAACGGTCCGCAGGCGAACGAGCAGCCCACCGGCGCGCCGCTCCACAGCAGTGGATCGTTGCCGTTGGTGAAACGCGTGATGTGCGAGCCCTTCGCGTAGTTGTACTTCACGAGGAAGGCGTAATCCTTGATGACCTCGTGCTCCCAGGAGACCGATGCCGACAGCGTGCGGGGGTTCTTGAAGTCCTCGTCGAACACGAACACGTCCGGATGATCCGGCGCGCCGACGCAGCTGGCCGAGAGCTTGTTCGGATAGACCGGCAGACAGCCGTCGAAGTTCACGGCGCTGCTGCGGAAGATCGTTTGGCCGCGGCTGCCGTTCGTCGAACGCGACGAAGCGAGCGACAGTCCCGGGATGCGTCCGTAGAAGATGCCCGCGTTCGCCCGCAGGACCTTGCGGCCGTCGCTGCCCGGATTCCACGACAGGCCGAAGCGCGGCTGCCACATGCTGTAGTCCGACGGAACCTTCCCGTCCGACGGGAACTCCACGCCGCCCCTGGATGTGCCGATGAAGGGCGCGTAGAAGACATCGTCCGGATCGGTGATCGGATCCGGCTGTTTCTGCGCATCCCAGCGCAGGCCGTACTGCACGTTCAGGTCCGGGGTGGCCTGCCAAGAGTCCTGCACGAAGACGCTGTACTCGTTCTGCGGAATGCTCTGCGTTCCCGCTTCCTCGACGGAGATGTTGCCGACGCCGGCCTGCTGCAAGTAGAGCAGCACGTGGTTGTTCGTTCCATGCGCGAGGTCATCGAGGAAGCCGGCGGTGGAGTCGAAGATGTAGCGGCCGTTCGCGAACCCGAGGAACGTCTGCACCGAGTTCACGCGGTTGAACTCGGCGCCGGCCTTGATCGAATGCGATCCGCGCAGCCACGACACGTTGTCGACGAACTGGATGCGGGTGTCGTAGTACTCGACCGGGATGAAGAACGGCATGCCGAAGCGATACGTGCTGCCGAAGTCGAAAGCCGTGTCCGGCAGCGGCCGGTTCTGACCGGTGACGTTCGGACCGTTGTACGGGCGAGGACGATCCTCGCGCGCCCACTGGAAGCGGAACTCGTTCAGGAGATTGCTCTGCACCGTCGAGATGAGCGAGCCGCTGATGGCGTTCGAGTGGTCCTTCTCGATCGCGTTCGCGCTGCGGCCCCAGGAGTCGACGTCGAACGTGCCGTTCTTCTGCTCGGACCAGGTGTAGTTGTAGCGGAGCGTCGCCAGGTTGCGCACGCTGGCGTTCCAGTCGGTCTTGACGAGGAGCACGCGCGCGTCGTTGGTGCGTTCGATCGGTCCGTTTTCGTTCGGCGATCCGAGCGCCGCGAACGCGGCGACGACCGCCGGCTCGATGCGCGTGGGGTCGGTCTGTTTGGTCGACGACGCGTCCTGGAAATCGAACGCGGTGAAGTAGAACAGCCGGTCGTGGACGATCGGGCCGCCGAGCGTGAAGCCGAACTGGGTCTGATCGAACTCGTACGGCGCCGTGTCGCCGTCCGGAGTCTCCGGATCCTCCGACAGAGAATCGTTCTTGAACACGGCGTGCGCGGTGCCGGACATGTCGTTCGTGCCCGATTTCGTGATGACGTTCACGAAGCCCGACTGCGAGCGGCCGAACTCCGCATTCGCGCCGTCGGCGACGACGACCATTTCCTTCACCGCGTCGAGGTTGAAGGTGAACGCGGGACGCTGACCGCCGCGCTGCTCGCCGAAGAACGGATTGTTGAAGTCCGCGCCGTCGACGGAGATGTTGTTGGAAATGCCCTTCTGCCCATTGATCGACAGCTCGTCGCCGTCGGGGCCCTGGACGATGGTGACGCCGGGCGTGAGCTTGGTCATCTCCAGGAAGTTACGTCCGTTGTTGGGCAGATCGGACATCACGTCCTCGCCGAGGCGCGTCGCGCCTTCGGTGCGCGCGGTCTCGATCAGCGGCGCTTCCGCGGTGACGACGAGCGACTCGCTGACGGCCGCCTGCGAGAGCTTCAACTCGACGACGCGCGTCTGGCCGACGCCGAGGTCGATGCCGGTCACCGTCTGCGGAGCGAAGCCTTCGAGACTCGCTTTCAGTTCGTACGGACCGAGCGGCAACAGCACGAAGCGGAAGCGGCCCTGGGCGTCGGTGACCTGGACCTGCTCGTAGTTCGTGGCTGTGTTGCGGGCCGTGACGGTCACACCGGGCAGTACGCCCCCGCTGCTGTCGGTGACGGTGCCCTCGATGACACCCGTGGTGGCCTGGGACTGGGCGAAGAGAAGCGTGGGAATGAGAAGGAGAAGCAGAACAACGAGAACGAACCGGTGGCGCATGAGAGATACCCTCCTCGACGACTCGACTGGGACGTTGTCGGGCACTCTACGCCCGTTACGGAAGGGAGGCAACGGACTCCACAGAACTGTTTGAAGACCAAGCGCGTCTGACTTCGATCATTCCGACGATGAACGCGAGGCATCCGGCCACCGCCGGCGCAACGTGCGTGAAGCTGGTGTAGCCGATGACGGGATGGATGCCGATGGCCGTGCTGAATCCGAACGTGCCGGCCAGCGCCAGCGCCTGCCAGAGATTCCGCGAAGGCCGCGCGTACAACACCGAGAGGAACATCGCCAACCCGCACGACACCAGCGCGCCGCCGAAACCGGCGCGGTCATGCGCGATGAGCGGGATGAGGCGCTGGTTGAGCGCACGGAGCTGCGCGGTCTCGACGCGCATGAACTCGAGGTCCTGCGGGACGAAGACGCTGGTCATCCCGACGGTTGTGATGACCAGGCCCGCGGCGACGATGCCGGCCGTCGAGACGAGAAGGAATGCTCGCCCGCGTCCCGCGCGCGAACGGAGGTCGAGCTTCTCCCGCGCGACCTCGACGCGTCGCAGCGCGCGGGTGCGCCAGAGCGCAAAGAGGTACATCGGCGAGAGGGCGAGCGTCGCGGCGCCGTGCCACGTGTCGAGATAGCCGTAGCCGAGGTAGGCCAGGAAGCTGAGGAAGCCCGCGCCGCCGCTGATCGCGAGCGCCCACCACGCCCACGACTCGCCGCGCCGCAGCGGGAACTCGGTCAGCCAGAGGTACATCGTACCGATCGCCAGAAGCACGCCGCCGAAGGAGATGCGGTCATGGATCATGAAGTGGACGATGCGGCAGCCGTGCAGGGAGCAGAGTTGCTTCGCGTCCATGCCGAGGTAGGTGGTGTCCTGCGGGAGGAAGTGCCCGGTCGCGGCCTGAAAGACGACGAAGATGCCGGAGCCGATGAGCCCCAGCGCGATCAGTTTGAAGAGCGCGCGCCCGTCGCCGACGAGGGTCTCGAAGAAGCCTTCGTTGTGCATGGTTCAGAAGAGGAGCTTGATCGGCCTCAACCCCGCGCGCGCAAAGTACGGATCGAGCCGCACCGCGAGCTCGGGCCAGTTGTGATGCGGCACGCCGGGATAGAGGTGATGCTCGAGATGATACAGGTGCTCGAGTGCCAGCCACGAGAGCACTTTGCCGCGGAAGAGTTTCGTCTGCGTCAGATCGGACGTGCCGCCCGCGTCGTGCGGGATGTATGCGGTGATGACCGGAAAGATCCAGCTTCCCATGATCATCAAGGCGGCGTAGACGATCGGAGCAGGCGTGATCGGAATGACGGCGAGGCACGCACCGAACATCGCCGTCGCGGCGACGCACTCGATCGGCGCCCATCCTCGATGCGAGCCCTTGTGCCGCATCGCAAAGAACCACAGCCGCGGCTGCAACGCGATCCCTTCGACGAGCGCGCGGAAGAACGACATCTTCGCCGCCGCGCCTTCGAGATCATCCTCGGCGGGGAAGCGGGCGTGATGGTGCAGATGCACCGCGCGGTACGCATGCCCGCTCCGGAACGCAAGGAGCTCGATGAGCGTGAGCAGGATCTCGTTCAGCCATTTCGGAAGTCCGAGGTTGCGATGGACGAGGTCGTGCGAGATCGATCCGTAGGTGAGAAAACTGAGCAGGACCGGACACGCGAGCGCGGCCAGCCATTCGCCCTGGCTCGCGAGCACGAAGAAGAGCACGGTGAGCACGAACGGCGCGAGTAGCGAGATCGCGCGGCGCCACACGGGCACACGCAGAAGGTCCCGGCCGAGGGTGTCGAGAGCGGGAAGGTCGTCGTTCATCGCGCGGTGTCAGTCTAATGTGGAGTGCGGCAGCGGAGTACTCGCGCTGCAGTGTCCCCTCGGCTGACTCCAGCTGCCGCTTTCATTGCCGCAGCGTCGAGCTGCGGCCCCCGCCCGCTCGACGCTGCCGCAATGGAAAGCGGCAGCAACGCTTCGCTATGCTGCCGCACTCCACATCCGGATTTCAGCCAGCCGGCGCAGTCTATTGAGACAGCCGCAAATTGCGCAACCTTGAGCGGATCCGCGTGGCCCACTCGTCATCCAACTCCGAAATCCGCTCCTGCAACTCTTCAGCGCGCACGATGCCGTGGCTGATCAGCGTTTGTACATACTCGCGGTCCTTCTCGCGGCCCGCGGCCAACTTACTGATCGCGAGGTCGGATGGGTGTGGACAGATGCCCTTCACTCCTCCTGTCCCGGCGCCCGCGATCGTCACCGCGCGTTCGCGCCAGCGCGGCGGCAGGATCGCGGTCTCAGGTCCGACTCCATGGCCGTAGTAACCGAAGGACTCATGAAACGGTGATTTTTCGCCGATCGAACCGTCAACGAGATCGCTCGCGTGCTCGTCATCCGGCGCGTACAAGTCGACCTCCTGCGAGACGAGCAACTCCGGCGGTGCGTCCGGCCGTGCGCCGAGAATGGCCTGACTGCCGACGATCACCCACGTCGAAACGCCCGTGATTGCGCCCGCAGCGCGCAGGACGTGCTCCAACTCATCCCGCTTCATTTCGCGTTGCTTCCCGGTAAATCTCCCATCGTTCGCGCGGCGTAAGGACGCCGCAAAAGGGATCGCTCTGCCGCAGCCGCCGCGACTCCTCGGAGTCGCTGAGAAGAATGTGACGGATTTCGGACCACGGACGTTCGAGGATCGTCAGCCATTCGCGCGCAGGGATATTCCCGCGCTCGATCCAGCGCGCACACACTTCGCGCGCGTGCTGGAGGCCGCGAGGATCGGCGTCGACCTTCTCGACGATGCGACGCGCCATCGCCAGGCTGCGCAGGTCGATCGCCTCGTGCGTCTTCATTCCACGATGGTAACCTCCCTCCGCTCCGATCGCGTTCACACGGGCACGAATGCACGACGACGAGACCTACCTCGCATCCCTCGGCTACCGCCAGCAGCTCTTCCGCGAGATGGGCGGGTTCTCGAACTTCGCGATCTCGTTCTCGATCATCTCCATCCTCACCGGGGCCGTGCTGCTGTACGGCTACGGCCTCAAGTTCGCGGGGCCGATCGTCAACTCCGTCGGCTGGCCGATCGTGAGTTTCTTCACGCTCGCAGTCGCGGCGTCGATGGCCGAGATCGCGTCCGCCTACCCCACCGCCGGCGGTCTCTATTTCTGGTCGCGCCGCCTCGGCGGACGCGGATGGGCGTGGTTGACGGCGTGGCTGAACATGATCGGGCAGGTGACCATCACCGGCGGGATCAACATCGCCGCGTCGATCTACCTCATCGGCGCCGCGACGCGCATCTTCGACCTGCGCGGCGCGCTGCTCACCAACTGGTACTTCCAGCTCGCGGTGATGATCGCGATCCTGATCCCGCAGGTCATCATCAACGTCTACGGCATCCGGCTCACGGCGCGGCTCAACGACATCAGCGTGTGGTGGCACATCGCGGGCGTGCTGCTGATCACGCTCGCGCTGACGTTCTTCGGCAAGCACCACAACCCACTCGCGTTCTTGTTCTCGTTCGCGCCGACGGTGAACGCGTTCGAGGCCTCGTCGACGCTCGTCGTCGGCAACGCCGCGATTCCGTCGCCACTCTTCCGGATCTTCCCTTCGCTCGCCGCGCTCTACCAGCTCGCGCCGCCGGCGCTGCTGTTCGTGCTCGCGCTGCTGCAGGCACAGTGGACGTACACGGGGTACGACGCGTCCGCGCACGTCGCGGAAGAGACGAAGATGGCGCGGCTCAATTCCGCATGGGGCATCTTCCTCTCCGTCGCGGTCTCCGCGGTCGTCGGCTACGTGATGCTGATGGTGCTGACGTGGTGCATCCCGAACGGCGACGTCGCAGCGACGGCCGCGGACCCGTACCCGGTGCTGTACGTCATAGCGAACAACCTCGGATCGTTCATGACGAACCTCATCGCCGTGATCATCGGCGGCGCGATGTGGCTCTGCGGACTGGCGAGCGTCACGTCGATGGGACGCATGTGGTACGCGTTCGCGCGCGACGACGGCATGCCCGGCGCGGCGATGCTGAAGCGCGTCAGCACGAACGGCACGCCGGTGAACGCAATCGTCGTGACGAGCATCCTCTCGGTGCTCGTGTGCCTGTACGCCGCGGCGTTCTACGTGGTGACGTCGATCAGCACGATCGCGCTCTACCTCGCGTACGTGATCCCGATCTTTCTGAATCTCCGCAATCGCATCCGCGGCCGCGGCGAGCACATGACCCGCGATCTCGCGCCATGGTCCCTCGGACGATGGGGACCGGTGATCAACGCGATCGCCATCGCCTGGTGCGCGTTCATCGCGATCGTGTTCATGCTCCCGCCGAACGAGTTGGTGTTGTGGACGATGCTGGCGTTCACACTGGGGCTTTACGTCATGAACCCTGAGCGAGCGAAGGCGAGTCGAAGGGTCGACTGAGCCCCCGCGCTGCGCTGGCCATCGATGTCTGCGTGTGCAAAGCGCTTCGTGCAAGCGCAGCGTGGGGGCTCAATTGGCCCTTCGACTCGCGTTCCGCTCGCTCAGGGCTTCGGGTGGGAGCGTCTCCATTCGTCGATGAGGTTCGCAACGAGGCCCGTCCATCCCGTCTGGTGCGATGCGCCGAGGCCTTCGCCGGTCTCGGCGTGGAAGTACTCGTGGAAGAGAACGAGGTCGCGCCAGTGCGGGTCGTGCGCGAAGAGCTCCGCCGTGCGCGTGCCGCGCGGCCCGTTCAGCGGCCGATAGCCGTCCGCGTCGGGAACGAAGATCGAGATCATCCGCTCCGCGAGTGTCGACGCGACACCGTTCAGCGCGGCGTCGCCGAATCCCTTCTCCAGCTTGCGCAGCGTCTCGATCATCAGGAACGTCGTCGGGAACCACACCGGGCCGCGCCAGTTGCTGTTGCCACCCTTCAGAAATCCCTTCGCCTCCGCGGGCTCGTAACCGACCGACGCGCTGGCGAAGACGAACGGATGCTGCTCGTGATACCGGCTCATCGAGCGCAGCCCGAACGGTGAGAGAAACTCGTCCGCATCGACGACGCGCACGAGGAGCTTGCGCAGCTGATCCTGATCGACGACGGCGAGAACATGCGTCAAGTCATCGCCGCGCTTCACCGTCGTCACGCAGTACTCGACGAGGTCCTGTCGGAAGCGGAGGAACCAGTCGAGGTCCGTCTTGAAGAGCGCGAAAGGCTCGATCCACTTCTCTTCGAGCCGCTCCACGGCGTACAGAGGAATCAGTCCGACGAGCGAGCGGACGCGAAACGGCACCGTCGTGCCGTCGGGCCAGCGCAGGACGTCGTAGAAGAAGCCGTCGTCTTCGTCCCAGAGCCGGCGGTTGCCGTGCAGCATCTTCATCGCCGCGCCGATGTAGACGTAGTGCTCGAAGAATTTCGTGGCCAGGCCTTCGTAGGTCTCGTTCGTCTTCGACAGCTCGAGGGCGATGCGCATCATCACCAGCGAGAACATCCCCATCCAGCCGGTCGCGTCGCTCTGCTCGAGCAACGCGCCGCCGGGGAACGGCTTGCTGCGGTCGAACACGGCGATGTTGTCGAGTCCAAGGAAGCCGCCTTCGAAGACGTTGTTGCCTTCGCGGTCGACCTTGTTCACCCACCAGGTGAAGTTGAGCAGGAGCTTGTGAAAGCACTTCTCGAGAAACGCGACGTCGGCGCGCTCGTGGCGGATGCGGTCCATGTTGTAGACGCGCCACACTGCCCACGCGAGCACCGGCGGATTGAGATCGGAGAACTCCCATTCGTACGCCGGGATCTGACCGTTGGGGTGCTGGAACTGCTCGAAGAGCATGAGCCAGAGCTGTTCCTTCGCGAACTCGGCATCGATGAGCGCGTAGACGACGGAGTGAAAGGCGAGGTCCCATCCGGCGAACCACGGATACTCCCACTTGTCCGGCATCGAGAGGATGCGCATGGAGTTGAGGTGGCGCCAGTGACTGTTGCGGCCGCGCTGGCGATTCGCGGGCGGCGGATGCGCGGGATCGTCGCCGTCGAGCCAGACGTTGACGTCGAAGAGATAGCTCTGCCGATTCCAGATCATGCCGGCAAAGGCCTGGCGCTGGATGTTCTTCTCCTCGCTCGAGGCATTCGCCGGATGGATCGACGCGTAGAACTCGTCGGCTTCTCTTCGTCGCAAGTCGACGATCGCGTCGAGCTCCGCCTCGCTCGCGTGGGGTCGTCCGTCGTGCGGACGAAGGCGCATGAGCATCGTCGCTTTCCCACCCACCTCGACGTCATACCGCTGCCACGCGCACGCCTTCGTACCGCGATCCGTCGTTGCGTCTCGTTCGCCGTTGACGATGAACCGATGAAACGCGTCCTTGACGTATCGCGTGCGCGAAGGCGATCCCCAGATGCGCTCGGCGTTGGTCTCGTTGTTCGTGAAGAGCTTGCGGCCCGGCGTCTCGAGCACGCGCGGTCCGATGCGCGTCTCGTGACTGAGTCCGTAAAGCGGCGGCGCCTGCGAGTCGTCAGCGAGCAACGCGCCGTCTTCTTCGCGGATGTCGGGCGTAATGGTGGTGCCGCCTGTCCCTGTACCAGTCCATATCCACGTGTTGCGGAACCAGAGGTTCGGAATGAGATGAATCGGCGCGCGCTCAGGGCCGCGGTTGTGCGCGGTGACGCGGAAGACGAGCGACTCTTCGTCTTCCTTCGCGATCTCGATCTCGATGTCGAAGTACCGGTCGTCGTCGAAGACGCCGGTGTCAATCAGCTCGAGCTCCGGATCGTATGTGCCGCGCCGGCGGTTTTCTTCGACGAGCTGCCGATAAGGAAACTCGCGCTGCGGGTATTTGTAGAGCATGCGCTGGTACGCATGGCTCGGGAGCGCGTCGACGTAGAAGTAACACTCCTTCACGTCCTCGCCATGATTTCCCTCGGTCGGCACGAGTCCGAACAGGCGCTCCTTGAGGATCGGATCGCGCTCGTTCCAGAACGCCATCGCCCAGCAGAGGATTTGATAGCGGTCGCTGAAGCCGGCGATCCCGTCTTCACCCCATCGATACGCACGCGAGCGCGCGTGATCGTGCGGGAAGTAGCGCCACGGATCGGCGTCCGCGCTGTAGTCCTCGCGCACGGTGGCCCACGCGCGGTCGGCGAGGTAAGGGCCCCAGTTGCGCCACGAGTGCGCGTTGGCGAGGCGTGCGCTCTCGGCGTTCATGGCTTCCTATCCCGCACGCAACGCTTGCAATGCCGCGGGTTGCGCGGGCAGACCGAGTGTCGCACGCGCGGCGCGGACGGCCTCGCAAAGCTCCGCGTGAATGGCACGTGCGTCCGGCGTCGCTTCGCGATTCGCTCGCCATGAGTGAAACGCGAGCTCGGTCGCGAGCTTGTGGAAACGCCGCCGCGCGCGCCACTGTCCGAAACCTCGCTGGAAAAGAGCGCTCGTCGACGCGCCGAGACGGCGCGTGACCGACGTCAGAACGAGGATGTCGTCGCGGCTGAGCACTCCGTCGTCGATGACGTTCTGGAGGTGGATACGGATCAGGTTCGCCTCGCGGCGCAGCGAGAAGATCGCGATGACCACGACCGCGATAAACGCCGGAATCATGACCAGCACGTACGCGGCGAAGAACGCGGGACCCTGACTCGCGGACAGGTTCCAGAGCGAATGCAACAGCATCGCGGCCAGAAGTCCGGCCGCCGGCGCGAGACATTTCGCCCACGGCTTTCTGCTCTCGCGCGCGAATCCGAGTCCGATCCCGGTCATGCTCGTGAAAAGCGGATGCGCAAACGGGCCGAGGATGCCGCGCAGAAAGAAAACGGCGACGACGAAGGAGCCTTCGTGCGAGAGCGCTTCGCCGTAGTACTGCACGTTCTCGGTCATCGCGAATCCGAGACCGACCATCGACGCGTAGACGATGCCGTCGGTGACGTTGTCGAAGTGATCGCGCTTCCAGAGGAACAGCAGGAACAGCGCCGCGCCTTTGGTCAGCTCCTCGATGAACGGCGCTCCGATGACGGCCGCGATCGTCGATGCCGAGGCCGCGCCCGCGATCTGGACGAGGACGCCCTGATGCACGACGTTGAAGAGCAGCGAGAAGAAGACCGCGATGGCCGCGCCCCAGACGAATGCCAGCACGAGCAGCCACGGCGGCTCCGGCTCGAAGCGGTCGACCCACAACGCGAACGCGACGTACAACGGAACCGGCAGCGCCGCCATCAGCAGTCCGACGAAGAACCCCTGCCCGACGCCCAGGCCGATGACGAGAAGCGAGAGCGGCCCGAGGACGAGCGCGGCGGCGAGGATCACTCCGGCAACGATCCACGTCGATCGGGAGGTTCGGCGCATGGCGAGGGGATTCAGGATAGGACATATAGGACGCATAGGACAGATAGGACGTATGTGAGTCCTATTCGTCCTATCAGTCCTATTTGTCCTATCTACCGGTCGTAGCCCGAAAACCCACCGAGGTATCCTCGGCACGATGACAGGCTTCATCCCACCGCACGGCGGTTACCGCGCGCTTCTCTCTTACCGCAAGGCGGAAATCGTCTACGACCTCACCGTTCGCTTCTGCGCTCGTTTTCTCGAGAGGCGCGATCGCACCGTCGACCAGATGGTGCAGGCGGCACGATCGGGCAAGCAGAACATCGCGGAAGGCAGCCAGGCCTCCGCCACCTCCACGGAAACCGAGATCAAGCTCACCAGCGTCGCGCGCGCGAGCCTGGAAGAGCTGCGCATCGACTACGAGGATTATCTCCGCGTACGCGGTCTCCCGCTTTGGAAGAAAGACTCCCGCGAAGCCGGATACATTCGCAACCTCGGAAGATCCGATTCGTACGAAACGTATCGCGACTTCGCTGATACGCGCCCTGCCCATGTCGTGGCCAACATCGCGGTTTGCCTGATCCATCAGACGTGCTACCTGCTCGATCGGCAGATTCGTCGCCTGGAACAGAACTTCCTCGAGCGCGGCGGCATCCGCGAACGCATGACGCGCGCGCGGTTGCAACATCGCTGAGCCTCAGTCCACTACACGATCGAGCTCAGCTCATCGAGAAACGGGGCCTGTCCCGCAATGATTCGTTCTCGCGCCTCTGCGAGCCTGAACCACGACGCGCGATCGACCTCGGGGAAGTGCTGCATGCTCCCCGACTTCGGCGGCCACTCCATCGAGAAGACGTTGCTGCGCAGGTCCGCGGGATCGCAGTCGCCTTCGACCGCCCACGCGAGAATCGTTTTGCCGCTCGGTTGCCGGAGCGGCTGAAGCGCACGAAACTCGCCGTCGATCGAGAAGCCCGTTTCCTCCTTGAACTCCCGAACGGCGGCGGCAAGTGGGTCTTCTCCTTCTGCCAGCTCGCCCTTCGGCAGCGACCACGCGCCGAGGTCTTTCTTCGCCCAGAACGGTCCACCGGGATGGACCAGGAACACTTCGATCACCTCGCGGCGGCGATAGAGAAGGATTCCGGCGCTGGTTTTCTTCGTCATTCAAGGAGCGCCCGGATAGCCGGCACTCGAGTCGCGCCGGAATCCGCGCGCAGTCAGAGCGAACCGCTTCTGCATGGCGACGATGACGAAGAACATTCGATTGAGAAGACGTGTCGAGAGACTGGCGTTCCAACGGCCGGCGAGGATGGTCACGATGGAACGAAAGAGGAGCTTCGGTGGATCGGGCTTGAAAAAGAGGTCGCGAAACTCCGGCGTATAGAAACCGATGACGAAGCGACGGAACGTGGTGAAGCGCTTCCGCTGGCGACGGGAGAATTTCGCGAATGAGCGCGCGGAAAACTCGTTCCGCGACAGCGCGCGGTCGAGCTCCGTCGCGGCTTCGATTCCCGACTCCATCGCGATCGAGACGCCCGTCGAGAACACCGGATCGAGAAACGATCCCGCATCGCCCGCGAGGATCCAGCGGTCGCCGGCATACGACGAAGCGCTGTAAGAGAAATCCTTTTCCACCCGCACGGGCCACTCCCGCGTCGCATTGCGCATCAACTCCGCGACGACCGGCGTATCGGCCAATGCCCGCTCGAGGCGCTCTTCCGGCGAGCCCTCCGGCATTTGCATGTACAGAACGCGCGGCAGGACTACGCCGACGCTCATCAATTCGTCGGAGATCGGGATCAACCAGAACCACCCTGAGTCGTCACGCGCGACGATCCTGATGTCATTGGGACACCCGTCCGGAAGCCTCGGTACGTTCGCATAGTGGGAAAAGATGGCGATGTTGGCGAGGAGCGGCTCGTCGGTGCGCAGGTTGAACTTTCTCGCGATCAGACCGTTTCTGCCCGTGGCATCGACGACGGCGTGCACTCGCGTCCGTCCGATTTCGCCGTCGTTGTAAGTGACGACGACCGCGTCGGGCAGGAACTCGCAGTCGGTGACGCGACAGTTCTCGCGAACCTCGACGCCGACCTCGCGCGCGCGGTCCATGAGAATGCGATCGAATTCCGCACGCGGCACCTGGTAGGTCTGCGGCCGCCGGACTTCGCGCACGTCGGCGAAGTTGACGCCGCGTCCGCTCCGCCCATCGTGCGTCAACAGGCGCGCGCCCCACTTCTCCGGAAACGACGACGACGCCATCCGTTCCGCGATCCCCAGGGCCGCAAACGCATCGTTCGCGGTGGACAGCAACGATTCGCCGATGTGAAACCGAGGGAACGTGTCCCGCTCGAGCAGAACGACCTTGTGACCGCGCTGGGCGAGGGTGATCGCCGCGGAGCAACCTGCCGGCCCGCCGCCGGCAACCGCAAAGGTGAAGTCCATAGTTGGCGGAAGTTTACTCGGTGCGTCCGCGGCCGAACGGGGTCGCCAAGTGGTACAGTTGCGAGGAACGCCCGAGGGAGGCCAGGTTTGAACGATCTGACATACGAATTTCAGCGCATGTTCAGCCGAAAGGCTGAAATCGAAGCCGCAACGAAGGCCACAGGCGCGCAAGCAGCCTGGGAGCAATACAGCCGTGCCCACGGTCTCGATCAGCGGCGCTTCAAGGGCGAACTGGCAACCTTGCGCTCTCGATTCGACGCCGTCGGTGCCGGACGTGAGCCAAAGAGCTAACGGCCCTTCACCGCGTAGTCATCCCCATAAAACTTGCTGGTGATGCTGGTGTGGAACTCGATCGCCTTCACCGGCGGATACTTCGGCGCGCCGGTGCAGGGCAGGACCTCGAGCATCTCGTTCTCCCACACATAGACCGCCATCGGAAACGAGATGCGCGGCTCGACGCGCTGCGCGGCGTCGCGCGGTTTGCTGACGCGATGCGTCGTCGACGGGAAGATGTCGTTGCTGATGCGCTGCATGTAGTCGCCGGTGTTGAGGATGATCGAGCCACGCGGCGCATTCAGGCGCACCCACTTCAAGTTGCGCCGGTTGAGCACCTGCAACCCCTCGGTGCGAGGCGCGGGGAGAAACGTAAACAGGTCCACGTCTTCGTGGCCGAGGAGGCGGGCCGCGCCGGATTCGTCGTCTTCGCGCGACATCGGCGGGTAGTAGTTGAGGCGCAGCCCGAAGTTCGTGCCGGTGAGCTGGCGGTCATACGAGTGCGGATCGCATCCGAGGTACGCGAGAAGACTCTGCATCACCGGAAGAATCAGCTGCTCATGCGCGAGAACGAGGCGCCGGAAGAACGGCTCGTATTCGGGTAGCGGCCAGAACTCTGCGACGCTGCCCGGCGCGAACGCGCGGCGGCAGAACACCCATCCCTCCACGAGATCGGGATGCATGTTGCTGGTCTCTTTGATCGGGAAGTAACCCTGATTGACCGAGCCGTGACGGTGCGCGCGAAAGCGCATCTTCTCTTCCAGCGAAAGCCTTTCGAACATCTTCGCGACGTGGTCGTGCGCTTCGTCGTAGAGCGCGGGATCGACGCCGTGGCCTTCGAGAATGGCGAAGCCGATCTCGCGCAACGCGTCTCCCAGCTCCTGCGAAAACGCGGGACTGCGCAGGTCGCACGTGCGGATCGCAAACTCGTCGTCGAACTGATCGTCGGACGGCGTCTCGGCGAGGTGATAGTTCTGCGCCTTCTCCACCTGCTCGTAGCGGATGAAGTCCTGATTCGTGGCGCGGATGCCGTCTTCCTTCATTTCAGTATCATCGCGCGGATCATGATCGCACTGGAAGGCGATTGCCGCGTCGTCGGCCTCAAAGAAGGCGAGCCCGTGCGCGAAGGCGCTCTCCGCATCTGGCGGCATTTCGAAGGTGCGCTCTCGCTGCGCGTGCTCGAGCTCGATGGCGAAGCAACCTTGCGCAGCGCGACTCACGACGAGACTCTGTACGTCATCGACGGTGAGGGCTCGGCCAACGGGATCGCGATCGCGAAGGACAGCGCCATCGATCTTCCTCCCGATCACCTCCTTCATCTCCGCGGCGCGATGACCCTCGTCAGTTCGCTCTGTCCCGCCGCGAAACCAGAGCGCGCGATCTCGATCGTTCATCTCGACGATCAACCGATGCAACGCACCGGCGATCGCTGGTATCGCGAGCTCATTCAAGGCGAGACGACGCAGTTCGTCGGCGCGATCCCGCCCGGCCGCGCGCCCGATCACTTCCATCTCTACGAAGAAGTGATCTGCATCCTCGACGGCGCCGGCGTGATGTGGGCCGGCGCGACGTCGACGCCGATCGCCGAGGGTTCGTGCATCTTTCTGCCACGCGGGCAACGACACTGCGTCGAGAACACCGGCACGGGAGAGATGCGCCTCCTCGGCGTGTTCTATCCGGCCGGAAGTCCCGCGGTCCGCTATTCGTGACGTTTGCGAGAGCGGCCGAATGCGTACAGCACGGCACCGATGAGGGTCCAGAAGCCGGCTAGCACCATCGTCGCCCGATCCTGCGCGAGCTGAAAGATCAGCACGGCCATCGCGGCCATCGAAAGCACCGCCGTGATCCGCTGCACGCTGAGAGGAATGCGCACGGTCACCGATGCGAACAGCTCCGGATTCAGAGTCGGCAGCAAAAGAAACGCGAGGCTGTGCAGAAAGTAGAGAACGACCAGCGCGAAGACGGCGATGTTCAGCGCGACGGAGATCTTCCCGCTGATCAGCAGCGCGAGCGCCACGGCGAGTGTGATCGTGAGTCCGAGAATCGGCGTGCCGGTCCGCGAGGACACGCGTCCCACCCACCGCGGCGCCAGCCGATCCTCGGACAGCATGATCGCCACGCGCGAAGGAACGAGCATCGTGGCGTTGAGTGAAGTGGCCACCGCCATGATCGCGCCGAGCGTCACGATCGCCGCCGCACCCGCGGGCAGGTAACGCGCCGCGGCATCGGCCATCGGCGCGGATGAGACGCGCAGTTGCTCCGGCGGAAGGACGCCGAGGGCGACGACCGACATCAGGAAATAGATCACCATCGTGGCCGAGATTCCGCGGATGAAGATGCGTGGGAGCCGGCTCGTGCTGTCGCGCACTTCGCCCGCCGCCTGCGCCAGCGACTCGAATCCCGCGTACGCGAAGAAGAGCGGCGCCAGACTGGCCAGGAACCCGCTCGGGCCGTGGGTGAAGAACGGCCGGTAGTTCTCCGCGCGGATGACGAAGAGTCCGGGCACGATCAGCACGATGAGCGACACCCCGAGCAACGCGCACATCCACACCTGCAATCGCCCGAACCAACGCACGCCCGCGACGTGAATCGCGTAGAAGAAAAGCAGACTCCCGACCGCCGCGCCCATGTGCGAGATGCCGGGAACGAGCTGCGTGACGTAGTCCGCGAACGCGCTCGCGAGATAAGCCAGCGCCCCGATGTACGAGATGATCTTCAGCCACGCGCCGACGAAGGCCAGCCCGTACCCGCCGAACGTGCGCGAGATGTGCGTGTACTCCCCGCCCGGCGCACGTCCGAGAGGTGTGGAGAGGTACACGGAGTACGCGACCGACGTGGCCAGGATCACCGGCGCGAGCACGAGGTATCCGAGAATCACGCTCGGTCCGGTCAATGCCCACGCGTCGCTGGTGACCTTGAAGATGCCGGCGCCGATGAGGATGCCGAGGAGCGCCGCGTAGGAGTCGAGCGTGCCGAGGTCGCGGCGCAGGTTGGACGGCATCAGTTCATTGTCGCTCGGTGCTCAGTTCCGCTCGACGAACAATTGCGCGCAGCCACATCCGGCGGATCAGCGCGCTGCCCGGATAAATCACGCGCCAGTATGCGGCGAAGCGTCGCCGCGCGGAATCGCTGTTCGCGTACACGCGCGTTTCCGTAGTGACGATCGATCCGCCCTTTCCGTCGGGCGTCACGACGAAGTTCATCCCCGCGAGAGCGAAGCCGGGCGGCAGTTGTTTGCGGAACACGTCCGGCGTCAACTTGCCGCGAGTTCCCGGAGGCGCGACGACGACCGTTCCGACGACGACCTCCCGCGGCGGGTCATCTGCAAGATAGATGAACCCACCGCTCGTGGCCACGTCGAGCAGCGGCCTTTCGGCACCGGCGTTGAGAATGTTCTCGGGAAGGTCTCGTCCACCTCGCCGAATCCAGGTGAGCAATCGAAAGAGCAGGATCTCATCCGCGCGCACTTCATGGATTGCCGCGAAGACGCGCTCCGGCGTCGCAGCGACGTGCGCTTCGTGATGCTCGTGAAATTGCCATCGCGGAAAAGACTCGTCGAGATGCGTCGCCGCCTTCGCGACGCGCCGCTCCGGTGCGGGCAGCACGAATCCGATGACCACGATCAGCACCCCGATCGCGAAGATCGCCGCGCCGCGACGACGGGTGCGGATGCGCAGGAAACGCAGCGGAATGAGGACGGAGACGAAGCCGACGAAGGCGGTGAGGAGGCCGAGGTAGACGATCGCGGAGGCGAACACGGAGAGATGTTAATCGCTAGCAGATGATCTCGCCGCTGTCTTGCGCTGTACGGTTCGCACAATCGGCAAGAATGGCCTCAACCCGCTCGCGCAATGCTTCGACCTGGCCGGCCAGGGTGCTGACCGTGCAATCCAACTCGAGGTTGTCACCCATCGTGTCCGGAATCGTGTCGGGCAGTGGTTCGAGCGCTCGCACGATTGCATCGACTTCCTGGGCCAGTGAGTTTACCGCGGTCTGTAGATCCGGCCATTCACATTCGATCTCATTCAGTGCTCGATATGCACCTGAGGCCGCCCAATCCGCTTCTCGAAGACCGGTGCGTTTGCGCCGGTTATCGCTGCAGTCATCCGCCTTCACCCAGATGCCAATCGAATAGACCTCGGAAAGCAGCCGGTTGGCCGAGCTCAACTCTTCCTGGGCTCGACGCAGTAGATCCAAAGCGGAACGCGGTCGTGATAGCGAAGGATGCTTTGATCGTGCTTCGGCCAATCGGTGGAGAGCTTCTCCGAGGGAGTCGCTGCGCGCTTGGAACCAGATCAGGCCGAGAATCGCGAGCGATCCGAGGAAGGCAACCAATGCAAGCGTATCTTCTGAGATCGGCAAAGAATATCGGTTTAAGTCGCTATGATCGAGGTGTGAAGAAGCTTCTGCTCCCACTCATCTTCGCCTCCACGCTCCTCGCCTCCGAAGGCAAATGGACGCCGCAGCAGGTCCTCGAGCTCGACGCGAAATGGCTGAAAGCCGAGGGTCTCGAGCTGCCGCCGGAACGCCTGTGGGATCCGAAACGCGGCACGGGCCTCCTCGCCGCCGCCATCAGCACCGGCGGATGCTCGGGCGGGTGGATCTCGTCCGAGGGGCTGTTCGTGACCAATCATCACTGCCTGTTCGGCGTCCTGCAGGAGCACGCCACGCCGGAGAACGACATCATCGCGAACGGCTTCCTGGCGCGCTCGCGCGATGCGGAGCTGCGCAGCCGCACCGTGCGCATCACCATCCCGCGGCGATTCACCGACGTCTCGGCCGAGGTGCTCGCGGCGATCCCGAAGGGAGCGAGCGATGCGCAGCGCTTCCGCGCCATCGAAAAGAAGTCGAACGACATCGTGGCCGCGTGCGAGAAGCAGCCGGGATCGCGGTGCAGGGTCGCGGCGCATGACGGCGGTGTGCAGTACGTGCTGCAGGAGATGACCGAGCTCGCCGACGTCCGCCTGGTCTACGCACCTCCTCGGGCGGTCGGAGAGTTCGGCGGCGAGATCGACAACTGGATGTGGCCGCGGCACACCGGCGACTTCGCGATCGGCCGCGCGTACGTCGACGGCAAGCCGTTCCGCCCGGAGTTCTTCTTCCCCCTCGCCGCGAAAGGCGCCCAGCCCGGCGACTTCGTCATGGTCCTCGGATATCCGGGCATCACCTATCGCGCGCTCACCGCGGCGGAGATGGAAGAGCGGCATCAGTGGTTCACGTCGCGCGCAAACGTCTACCGCGACTGGATTCGCATTCTCGAAGATGCGACCAAAGGCAGCAAGGAAGGCGAGCTCGCCGTTGCCGCTCTCGTGAAGACGCTCGCGAACCGGCAGAAGAACGGAGAGGGCCAGCTCGACGGATTCAAGCGCGGCAGCATTCTCGAGAAGCAACGCGATGCCGACCGGACGGTGCTCGCGTGGTCGCGCTCGCACAACCGGCCCGCGGCCGTCGCGGCGTGGGAAGGCCTCGGCGCAATGGCGGCCGAACAGAAGAAAACCGCCGACCACGACTTCCTCCTCGACCACATCCGCATGACCCAGGCGTCGCTCGCGCCGACCGGACCGAAAGCGCTCGTGTTAGCGGTAGCGATCACGCGAGCGGCGATCGAGCGGCAGAAGCCGGACGCCGAGCGCGATCCGGTGTTCATGCAGCGCGTCGTCAACCGCGTGCGCGATCAGATCGAGCGCGACCAGAAAGCTTTCTACGCGCCGGCCGACAAGGCGTTGCTGGCAGACTTCCTCCGTCGCGCACAGGACATCGCCGCGCTGAACGGCATCGCATCCATCGACGACCTCTACGCCAACACGAAGCTCCTCGATCTCGCCGAGCGTCTGAAGATGTTCGAGGAAACTCCGGCCCAACTCCACGCGCGCAAAGACCCGCTGGTCGAGCTCGGGTTCGCGCTCAACATCGAGATCGATACGCTGGTCGAGCGCAAGAACCGCTGCGAGGGAACGATCTCGCGGCTGCGCCCCGAATGGCGCCGCGCCGTCATCGCGCACGCGGGCAAACCGGTCGCCCCCGACGCGAACAACACGCTGCGCGTCTCGTTCGCGCACGTCAAAGGCTACGCCCCGCGCGACGGCGTCTTCTACACACCACAGACCACGCTCCGCGGAGTCGTCGACAAGCACACCAACGCCGAACCCTTCGACGTGCCGGACGCCGTGCTCGCCGCGGCCCCCGACGACCTCGCCCTCCCCGTGAACTTCCTCGCCGACGGCGACACGACCGGAGGCAACTCCGGCAGCCCCGTCGTGAACGGCCGCGGCGAACTGGTCGGCGTGAACTTCGACCGCGTGTGGGAGAACGTCGCGAACGACTTCGCGTTCAATCCGGACGTCGCGCGCAACGTGAGTGCGGACGTGCAGTATCTGTTGTGGATGTTGCGCGATGTTGCGAAGGCGGAGGAGTTGTTAAGAGAAGTGGAGGGGACGAAGTAGATTCTGACCGGTTCGGTAGTTCGGACATGCCCCGGTAGTACGATGACCGCGTGAGCGTCACTCTCTACCTCGATCTCTGTTACTTCGTGGAAGGAGCTCGCGAATGAGCGGCCCGATGTCTCTCTACCAGATCCGGATGGAGGGATGGAAGGCTCTGACTGAGCGCCTGGGCCCTGCAGGCGCCATGCGCTTCATGATGCAGTACGACCCCGGACACGGCGACTACACGAAAGAGCGCAGAGAAATCTTCGCCGAGCTGACGATCGAAACGCTTCTCGACGCCATCGACGTAAAGGTCGACCCCGAAGAACGCAGCTGATCGCGGTCGGCAGCAACAAGGCGAGTAACGAGAGAACTGTGGAAACGTTTCAAAGCGTGGCTCCCCCGGTCAGGTTGTGGATGGATTCGGGACAGATCCAGAGCAGTCCCCGAGACGTTTCGCCGTAGTGAACGAGGCCCTCTTCGACCCAGCGGAAGACTGCGCGTGACCTCACCACGGCAGCCCGCGCCGCCGCGTCGACCGTCATGGCGTCGACGATGTGACCGCATTCAAAGCACCACTCCGGGCGAACCTCGGTGCCGCCAAAAACCCAGACTGTTTCTCTCTCGATCGTGATCTCGGTCCGTTTCAGCATGGCTCCCCCGTTCCGTTAAAATGCGAACATCGCGTTTCTGCTGGGAACGACCACGGCGCCCTCGCGCGCGTGATCGGCCGTTGAGTTGTTGAGGTGATGGGACGATACGCACCGCCCCGTGCGGCGTCCTGAAAGCGCGGTGAAAGATCGATGAGATGTCGCTCAAAGGCATGACGGGCGAGCCGAAACGCGCCGTCTACGCGTTCGGACGCTTCCGGATGGACGTGGCCGAACGGCGCCTGCTCAGCGACACGGGCGAGGTCTCCCTGACGCCGAAGGCGTTCGACACGCTGGTGGCTCTGGTCGAGAGCAGCGGCCGCCTCGTGCCGCGCGACGAGCTCCTGTCGATCGTCTGGCCGGAGACGTACGTCGGCGAGAACGTCCTCGCGCAGAACATCTCGACCCTCAGGAAAGCGCTAGGTCCCGACGGTCCGACCCTGCTCGAGACCGTCCCCAAACGGGGCTATCGCTTCCTCGGCGAGGTCTCGGCGCTCGGCGAGCCGGAGCTGATCGTGCGCGAGCGAACGCGCACGACGATCGTCGTCGAGGATGAGATCGAGCCGGAGACTCGCCCTCCGGAGACGAAGTACGCGCACAGCGGCGACGTCAACATCGCCTACCAGGTGATCGGCGACGCACCGCTCGATCTCGTGTTCGTCATGGGGTGGATCTCGCACCTCGACTATTTCTGGCGCGAGCCGAGCTTCGCGCGATTCCTCCTGCGCCTCTCGACGTTCGCGCGGCTGATCCTCTTCGACAAGAGAGGGACCGGCCTGTCGGACCGTGTGGCGAACAACGAGCTGCCGACGCTCGAGCAGCGCATGGACGACGTTCGCGCCGTGATGGACGCGGTCGGGTCGAAGCGCGCCGCGTTGCTCGGCGTCTCCGAAGGCGGTCCGATGTGCAGCCTCTTCGCCGCGACGTATCCCGAGCGCACTTCGGCGCTGGTGATGATCGGGACGTACGCGAAAAGGATCTACGACGCCGATTACCCGTGGGCGCCGACGCTCGAGCAGCGGGAGAAGTTCTTCGACGTCATCCGCGCCGACTGGGGCAAGCCGGTCGGAATCGAGGATCGCGCGCCGAGCATGGCGAGCGATCCGGCGTTTCGCGAGTGGTGGGCGACGTACCTGCGCATGGGCGCGAGCCCGGGTGCGGCGCTCGCGCTGACGCAGATGAACGCGGAGATCGACGTGCGGCCGGTGCTCCCGACGATCCGCATCCCGACGCTGGTCATTCATCGGTCGGGCGACCGCTGTCTGAAGGTCGAAGAAGGGCGTTACGTCGCCAGCCGCATCCCCGGCTCGAAATACGTCGAGCTGCCGGGCGCCGATCACCTCCCCTTCGTCGGCGACCAGGAGTCGATCCTCGGCGAGATCGAAGAGTTCCTCACCGGCGTCCGGTACGAACCGCAGACGACCGACAGCGTGCTGGCCACCGTGCTCGTGCTGCAGATGGACGATGTCGCCGACGATTCTGCTTCCCGCCTCACCTCGCACGCGGCCCGAGAGATCGAACGCTTCCGCGGCCGCGAGATCCACACGCTCGGCAACCGGACCATCGCCATCTTCGACGGCCCCGCTCGCGCCGTCCGCTGCGCCTCGACCATCAGTGAGTACGCCCGCCGCCTTGGCCTCCCGCTCCGCGCCGGCCTCCACACGGGCGACGTCGAGGTCTGTCCCGACGCGCCCGACACGCCCGTCGCGGGCGCCGCCGTCGACCTCTGCCTCGCCCTCGCCGCCTCGGCGGCGCTCGAAGAGGTCCTGGTGTCCAGCACGGTCAAAGACCTGGTGGCCGGTTCAGGCATCCGGTTCGATGAGAAGGCGACTCGCGCGTTCGGAGAGCTCGGCGAGTGGCGGGTGTACGCCGTCGCGCGAACCGGCGCAAGCGGTTTGAGTTGAAGCGCAGTGCGGCCCACGGCCGCCAGTTCGCGAAGCGCGAGAAAAGGCTTCACGGCGCCATGTCGGTTTCGCCTCGATCGTCGCAACGGGAGGGGGGCAAACTGCCGGAGTTCGTGGCTTCGTTCGAGCGCCGCGCGCGTGCTTTGCCGGAAGGACAACACATCGGCGATGGACGGCATCTCGTCGATCGACGATCTCTACGCGAACACGAAGCTCCCCGACCTCGCCGAGCGTTTAGAAGATGCTCGACGAGACACAGGCCCAACTCCACGCGCGCAACGCCCTGCGGGTCGAGTGCGGTTCGCGTCAACTCCGAAATCGCGATGCGCTCGTCGAGCAGAAGACCGCTGGGAGGGAACGACCCCGCGCCGGCGTCCGACTGGCATCGCGCCGTAATGCGCACGCCGCAAGCCCGTCGCACCCCACGCCAATTCGACAGGGCCCGCTGTGAAGTAGAATCGTGTCGTGGCAACGAAAAGAAGAACCGTCGCACCAGTTACGACGTCTGAGATCCGCACGACGCTCATTTCATTTCTGTCCCGCGAGTCGAGAATGCACGTCTGCAGGGAATTCGCTCACGGCACAGGCCGGGTCGATGTCCTCGCGGTCGGCGATGTTTTGCATTGCTTCGAAATCAAGAGCGATACGGATTCGCTTGGCCGCGTTCAATCGCAAGTAGATTCGTTCTCTCGCTATTGCGAAGCCCTAACGTTCGTTGGTGGCCCCCGGCTGGCGATAAAACTTCTCAATGAGCTCCCTTTATGGTGTGGAGTATGGCTAGCGCATCGGACGCCACGCGGCGTCGTGTTGACCATTCTCAGGGTTGCGAAGACCAATCCCCGCGCGGACGCCAGAGCGACTCTTCACATTCTATCTACCGTAGAACTGCGACAATTGTCGCGTCTTCTTGGGCAGCCTCGACCGAAATCGAAGTTGCACGCCGTCGATAGCCTCGCACCTACCCTTCCGCTAGCAACGATTCGACGGCATGTTACCGCTTCGATTAAGCAGCGCGGAGACGAGCGACCTGTCGTGCAGCCAGCGTCAAATGGTGATTCACTCCCGCCTGGACCCACTTAGTTGAGTTTCCGGTTTTGCCGGTAAGCTGACTAGCAATCAGTTCGATGTACGCGTCACCAGCGGAAAAATCTGCTCCGCTGAATTCCGGCCTTGCGCGAAGCAATTGAGCGTGACCGATGTACTGCTCGGGGCCGGGTCTTTCAGGTCCACCGGGCTTTTCGCCTCGCATGATGACCCAATGGTCCGATCCGGTGTACCGGATCGAAGCGCTCGGAGGAAACGGCAGCTCGTCGCGCTGCAGCGGGTGTCGAATGGTGTAGTCGCCGTACCGTGCTCGGCGATGTATCGCCTCTTCATGTTCGAACGCTTGCCATTCGATACGAGGAATCTCGTATTCTCCATTCTTCGGAAAATCCGATAAGTCTGGAGGAAACGACCCACCAAGATAGGTCACTGATCGCCATGGAAAGTCTCGCTCAAGTCGATCTACGGTGCCCTGCAAGCGTTGCCCATCGGCAACCAGCTGGCAGTCGACGACCAAATCAATGTTCGAATAGTTCAACCGATTGATCCTAGTAAAGCGAACCAACTCGTTTAGTGCGGGAGACAAATAATCGGCTTGCGTTATGCGAAAAACCGCACCATTTCGCTGAAGCAGTTCCCTGGCTGCAGCGATACCTCGCCGAGCAAAGTCTCGGGTTCGGAAAACAAGTTGCATCTCAGAACGAATCGAAAGAACGAGATATTGGAGCTCGCCGCAAATCGTTTCAGCTTCAGGGTGATCCAACAAGTCGCCGAGATCGAGGTAGAGCTCACCCGTCCCCCCTGAACCGATTGCGAAGCGCCACGCCCACTGTGCGATTCGTTGCGGCGACAGTTCGGCACGCGACGACGCTTCGCGTGGTGTAACCTCAATGAGTGGGGCTAGCAGAGGTCGCACCTCGGGCGCAACTTCTCGCAACGCGTCGTGCTCCGCTTGACGTGTACGCAAGACTGCGACATAACCAGATCTACGTTCCATTATTGTCTCCATCGTTCCAACGCACGTAGGGAAACAGGCTTCTCACCTTTCCGTGTCCGATCAGCTCATTCAAAATACTGTAGTCGTTGTATCGCCGCCGGATACGGCCCGCCACGATAGACGGCGATATTCTCAACTGCTGGGCGAGATGTTCGGCTGCCTGCCGGCTGCGGACTTTACTAGCCGGACTACGTTGCCATTCTTCTCGCGTTATGGCTGCATCTAGTGCTGCTTCGTCGGCTTCGCGCTCAGCATCGTCAACGGATTCCGACTCAAGATCATCTACAAACAAAAGCGCCTTTTCTCGATGAAGCGCGACATGCGCGAGTTCGTGCAGAAGGACAAACCAAAAATTGTCGAGCCGATCAAATCTAATCGTAAGCCCGATAACGGGCCGATCCCACGCGAATAAAGTAGCGCCGTCAAGATAGGTCTTCGGAAGTGCCGGCTCGATCACTACACAAATTCCGGCCCGACGTAAGAATTCGAGCGCAACGGCCGGGCCAGTTTCAATCCAACTCAGCCGAATGACATCGCGCATCATTTCTCTGCTAACACTGGCACTGTCGAAGGGTGGAAGTTCATCTATGGTTGCTTTGGCCGTGTGCCACACGCGCGCCAACCACGCGATAACGGCGTATCGATCGATGTTGCGAGTGCTGCGGAAGTGCACAGTACGTTTAAAGGCGGCGGCGTAAGAAACGACGGGCGCGACGTAGGCGTGAGCTGCCGCTGCCACCTCGCTCATATCCTTGGAATTTGGAGGATCGATCCAGCGACGACGAAGCATTAAGTCGATGGGCAGCTTAGAGACGTCGAGCGGCTCACTCGGCTCCGTTACATCGTTGCGCGACTCTTTGATTAGAAGATCCGCTGGAATACCAAGACCGACGTGAATGGCTCGGATCATTGGCAATGTGAGGTCGCGCTTGCCTGACAGCACTTCAGACACACGACTCGGCGATCCGAGATACTTTACGAGATCTTTTTGGACGAGACCCATCTGATCCATCCGAAACCGAATCGCTTCGATGGGCGTGGGTAAGGGCAAGGCTTCGAAGTTTGCCTTCTCATAAGTGGACAGCAACAGAGCAAGCAACTCAACCTGATCAGCGAGTTCCGAACTCTCAACAGGATCTGCATCAAGCAGTAAGTGAAGGCGCGCCAGTGCGTCGGCGTAATCCTGCGACGTTTTAATGACCTTTTCCATGGTGACGGGCTAGTACTTCCAACCTTCGTACTCTTTGTGAGTGCCGATTTGCACGACGATAACAACCTGGGTGGCGAAGCTTACGCGGGCGTGCAACCTATAGTTGTTGCCACGGATGTTAAAAATCACGTTGTCCCTTCCGACAAAACTTGCTGAGGGATAGAGGCCTTTCAACTCTGCCCCATGCTTCCAAGTAGCTCGTTCAACTTCGGCTTGCCACGCACTCAGCGATGGTTCCGCGTCGGGATGCGCCTTAGCGAAAGCTGAGAGCACATTCAGCCCCAGCAATTTCATTCCTATCCTTCCCAGGTCGGGAAGGGACTGTGGTCGCATTTCCCGCTGCGGGAACTCACGGTAGCACTGACGCAGCGCCAAGCGCAAGAAGCGACTTCGGGCGGCCGTGAGGCCTTCCCGGCCGACGATGACGTTTTCCTTCAGACCGCGCAGGGAGTCCACTCGGCCGGCGATCGCCGCATCGGTGAGGACGCGTGTGGTCTCCTGGAACGAGGCGGCGGAGATGAACGACTCCGTCGTCAGCGACGCCTTGGTGATGCCGAGGAGCAGGGTACGCCGCCGGCGATCGCCGCCGCGGTTCATGACCTTCTCGTTCTCTTCGATCGAGCGCGCTGCGATCGTGGAGAATCGCCGGCGCGTCGAGACCCACGCCGAACGTGTGCGGCGGCGAACCGGAACCAGCGGTCCGCTGGACCGAACGATCCGCCTGGACCGGCTCGCGAAGGCGCGGGCGACTCACGGCCCGGACGAAGCCGGACGGCGACAGGTCCAGCGAAAGAAAGTACCGCCATGACGGAACGGATGGCAAGCGCGCGGCATTACACTCTGCGTATGGCGGAGCAGCCGCAGATTCGTGCTGAGCAGAAGCCCGGAACGGGGATCGATCGCACCTTGATCCGACGCCTCCTGGCTGTCTCTCCATCCGAGCGAGTGAAGCTCCTCGTGGACGAAGCGAACAATCTGGCGGACTTTGACAGGAAGTTCCGCCGCCGATGATCACCCGGTTCGATCCGCTACGCGCCATGAAAGTGCTACTGGCGCACGAAGTTCGATTCATCGTGGTTGGCGGCCTGGCAGGTCGCGCGCTTGGCTCTCCCACGATCACGAATGATCTGGACATCTGCTACGAACGAAGCGCCCCGAATTACACCGCGCTCGCCGCTGCACTGAAAGAGCTGGAAGCCGGCCTGCGCGGTGCGCCCGCGGGCTTGCCTTTCCAGCTCGACGCGAGGTCCCTCGAGATGGGCGACTCGTTTACATTCGAGACCGTCGCGGGCCCTCTCGATTGCCTCGGCACGCCTGCTGGAACCGCCGGATATGGCGACCTTCTCGAGAATGCCACTGAATACGACATGGACAATCTCCTGGTCATGGTCGCCTCTCTGGATGACCTCATTCGGATGAAACGTGCCGCTGGTCGTCCGAAGGATCGCGTGGAGATCGAAATCCTCTCCGCACTGAAGGAAGAGCGCCAGAAGCTCACCCCGTCACCGTGATGTCTCGCACTCGCGGAGTCCAAACACTTCGGGCGGCTCTTGCGAGCCGCCCGAGGGATTCAATCAGGGGATCCTTCGCCGTCTGCGCGGCTTCAGGATGACAGCTATTGCTCGTCGTCAAAATCCGCCAGCGACAACGCATCCTCATCTTCCGACTCACGCTGCAGCAACTCTTCGAGGGACGGTTGCGCGGGCGCTTCGTCCTTCTCGAGGTAGATGTCGCGGTAGGTCGGCATGCCGGTGCCGGCGGGGATGAGGCGGCCGACGATGACGTTTTCCTTCAGACCGCGCAGGTAATCCACTCGACCGGCGATCGCGGCCTCGGTGAGGACGCGCGTGGTCTCCTGGAACGACGCGGCGGAGATGAACGACTCCGTCGACAGCGACGCCTTGGTGATGCCGAGGAGCAGGGGCACGCCGTCGGCGGGCTCGCCGCCGCGGTTCATGACCTTCTCGTTCTCTTCCATGAACCGGAAGCGATCGGCCTGCTCGTCCACCAGGAAGTCCGTGTCGCCCACGCGTGTGACGCGGACGCTGCGGAGCATCTGCCGGCAGATGGTCTCGATGTGCTTGTCGTTGATGGCCACGGACTGGGAGCGGTAGACCTCCTGGATCTTGTCGACCAGGTAGCGCTGCAGCTCCTTGATGCCCAGGACCGCGAGGACGTCGTGCGGATCGATCGGACCGTCGATGAGCGGGTCGCCGGCGCGGACGCGCTCGCCTTCCTGCACGTTGACGTGGACCGAGCGCGGCACCGAGTACTCGTGGCGCGTGCCTTCATCCGTCTCGACGATGATGCGGCGCATGCCCTTGACGATCGCCCCGTGATGCACCGTTCCGTCGACTTCGGTGATGACGGCCTTGTCGCGCGGGTGACGGGCCTCGAACAGCTCGACGACGCGCGGCAGACCGCCGGTGATGTCCTTGGTCTTGGTGGTGGCGCGGGGAATCTTCGCCAACACGTCGCCAGGGTGCACGTCCTGGCCGTTGTGGACCATGACGTGGGCGCCGGTCGGGAGCAGGTACTTCCGCTCTTCGCCTTTGCCAGCTTTGATGATGAGGGTGGGGGTGCGCTTCTCGGCCGCCGACGACTCGACGATGACCATCTGCGTGAGGCCGGTGACCTTGTCGGTCTCTTCGCGGACGTTCTCGCCTTCGACGATGTCCTTGAAGTTGACCTTGCCGCCGAGCTCCGTGAGCACGGCCGAGGTGAACGGATCCCACTCGACGAGCGGCTGTCCGGCTTCGACGTGTTGTCCGTCGTGGACCTTGAGGGTCGAGCCGTAGACCAGAGCGTAGCGCTCCTTCTCGCGCGAGCCGGCCGCGATGTCCGAGGCAGCGGCCTTCTTCGACTTGCGAGTGGGCGTGTCCTCCATGATCAGCAGCTTGCCGTTACGGTTGATGACGACCTGCTCGCCGTTCTTGTTCGTGACCGTGGCCACGTTCACGAGCGAAATGCGGCCCGGGCTCGTGGCTTCGTGCTTCGACTGCTCGGACACGCGCGAGGCCGTACCACCGACGTGGAACGTACGCATCGTGAGCTGCGTGCCCGGCTCGCCGATTGACTCGGCGGCGATGACGCCGACGGCCTCGCCGATCTCGACGAGCTTGCCGCTCGCGAGGTTGCGGCCGTAGCAGCGGCGGCAGACGCCGCGGCGGGTCTCGCAGGTCAGCACCGAGCGGATCTTGACCTGCTCGATGCCGGCTTCCTGGATGCTGTTGGCCAGGTCGTCGGTGAGCTCTTCGTTCTGCGACACGAGCTTGTCGCCCGTGAGCGGATCGTAGATGTCTTCCTGCGCGATACGGCCGGTGATGCGGTCGCGGAGAGGCTCGAGGATGTCGCCGCCCTCCATGATCGGAGTGACGATGATGCCGTCGAAGGTCTGGCAATCCTGCTCGGTGATGATCACGTCCTGCGCGACGTCGACGAGACGGCGGGTCAGGTATCCCGAGTCCGCGGTCTTGAGCGCGGTGTCGGCGAGACCCTTGCGCGCGCCGTGCGTGGAGATGAAGTACTGCAGCACCGACAGACCCTCGCGGAAGTTCGCGGTGATCGGCGTCTCGATGACCTCGCCCGAGGGCTTGGACATGAGACCGCGCATACCGGCGAGCTGGCGGACCTGCTCTTTGGAACCGCGGGCGCCGGAGTCGGCCATCATGAAGATGGGATTGAACTCGCCGCGCTCCTGCTCGACGCGCTTCATCTCGGCGAACATCTCGTCCGAGACGTTCTCCGTGGCGCGGTGCCAGATGTCGATGATCTTGTTGTGGCGCTCGCCGTGGGTGATGGCACCGTCGAGGCGCTGGCGCTCGACCTCGAGGACGGCCTTGCGGGCGTTCTCGACGATCTCCTGCTTGCGCGCCGGGATGACCATGTCGTCGACGCCGATCGAAATGCCGGCCTTCGTCGCGTAGAGGAACCCGAGGTCCTTGAGACCGTCGAGCATCTCCACGGTGAGGTCGTTGCCGTAGTTGATGAAGCAGTAGTTCACCAGCTCCTGCAGACCCTTCTTCTTGAGCAGGCCGTTGATGTACGGGATCTGCTCCGGAAGGTGCATGTTGAACACGACCCGGCCGACAGTGGTCTCGACGAGCTTCTTCTCGAGATCCTGAATCTCGGCGTGGACGATGTCCTGATCGTTGAACTGCTTGGTCAGGTCCATGAAGCGTCCGCTGACGCGGCACTTGATGGGCGTGAGCAGCTCGATCTCGCCGGACTGCAGCGCGATCATGACTTCATCGAACGAGCCGAAGCTCTTGCCGAGGCCCTTGGCGTTCGGCTTGGCCTTGGTGAGGTAGTAGCAGCCGAGGACGAGGTCCTGCGACGGAACGGCGAGCGGCTTGCCGTGCGCCGGCGACAGGATGTTGTTCGACGCAAGCATGAGGACCTGCGACTCGACCTGGGCCTTCGGCGACAGTGGAACGTGCACGGCCATCTGGTCGCCGTCGAAGTCAGCGTTGAACGCTGTGCAGACGAGCGGGTGGATCTTGATGGCCTTGCCCTCGACGAGCACCGGCTCGAAGGCCTGGATGCCGAGGCGGTGGAGCGTCGGTGCGCGGTTCAGAAGGACCGGATGCTCCTTGATGACGCTCTCGAGCGCGTCCCACACTTCGTTGGTCTGCAGCTCGACGAGCTCCTTGGCGGCCTTGATCGTACCGACGAGGCCCTGCTGCTCGAGCTTGTGGTAGATGAACGGCTTGAAGAGCTCGAGCGCCATCTTCTTCGGCAGACCGCACTGGTGCAGACGAAGCTCCGGACCGACGACGATGACCGAACGGCCGGAGTAGTCGACGCGCTTGCCGAGCAGGTTCTGACGGAAACGGCCCTGCTTGCCTTTGAGCGTGTCGGAGAGCGACTTGAGCGGGCGGTTGTTCGAGCCCTTGAGCACGCGGCCGCGGCGGCCGTTGTCGAAGAGCGCGTCGACCGCTTCCTGAAGCATGCGCTTCTCGTTGCGCACGATGACGTCGGGCGCGCGGAGCTCGAGCAGCTTCTTGAGACGGTTGTTGCGGTTGATGACGCGGCGGTACAGATCGTTGAGATCCGACGTCGCGAAGCGGCCGCCATCAAGGGGGACCAACGGACGCAGCTCGGGCGGAATGACCGGGATCACGTCGAGGATCATCCAGTCCGGACGATGACCCGACTTGCGGAAGGCGTCGACGACCTTGAGTCGCTTCGCGGCCTTCAGCTTTTTGATCTGCGAGGTCTCGGTGCGCATGATCAGGCGCAGCTCGTCGCTGAGCTCTTCGACGTTCACACGGCGAAGCAGCTCTTTGATCGCTTCCGCGCCCATCTTCGCGACGAAGACGTCGCCGTACTGCCCGCGCAGCTCGCGATACCGCTCCTCGGGGAGAAGCTCTTTCTCGTGGATCACGCCTTCGAGATCGCCCGTGTCGATGACGACGTAGGACTCGAAGTAGAGGATCCGCTCGAGATCGCGCAGGGAGATGTCGAGCAGGTGGCCGATGCGCGACGGCAGGCCCTTGAAGAACCAGACGTGCGACACGGGCGACGCGAGCTCGATGTGGCCCATGCGCTCGCGGCGGACCTTCGATTTCGTGACTTCGACACCGCACTTGTCGCAGATGACGCCGCGGTGCTTCATTCGTTTGTATTTACCGCACAGGCATTCCCAGTCGGTGATCGGCCCGAAGATCTTCGCGCAGAACAGACCGTCGCGCTCCGGCTTGAAGGTGCGGTAGTTGATCGTCTCCGGCTTGGTGACCTCGCCGTAGGACCACGACCGGATCTTCTCCGGGCTGGCGAGGCTGATCTTGATCGCGTTGAAATCGTTGATCGCCTGCTGCTTGGCCGGTGTAAAGAGTGCGTTGAAACTTTCCAATTGAGCCTCCTGAAAGGCAGCTGTTAGCTATTAGCTCTTAGCGTTCGTCAGTCAGTTATCGGTCTGTGCCGGATGCGGAAAAGAGAGCTTCACGTCCGTGCCATAGCACTCCCAGCAGGGCGCTTCCCATTCGGTATCGCCACTATGGAAATGCACGGTCATGCGGATCGAGCCCATGCCGTGACAAGCACGGCATGAGTTGTTCGGCATACGCGACAGCGTCATCGTCTTCCGTCCCATGGCCTATTCCTTCAGCAACTCGACATCGAGACACAGAGACTGCAGCTCGCGGACGAGAACGTTGAACGACTCGGGCAGACCCGGATCGTCCGGAACCTCGCCCTTGACGATGGCTTCGTAGATCTTCGAACGTCCTTCGACGTCGTCGGACTTGACGGTGAGCAGCTCCTGCAGGGTGTACGCGGCGCCATACGCTTCGAGAGCCCAGACTTCCATCTCTCCGAAACGCTGACCGCCGAACTGGGCTTTCCCTCCCAAAGGCTGCTGGGTGATGAGTGAATAAGGACCGATCGAGCGCGCGTGGATCTTGTCGTCGACCAGGTGCGAGAGCTTGAGCATGTAGATGAAGCCGACGCAGACCTGCTGCTCGAACTTCTCGCCGGTCATGCCGTCGAAGAGCGCGGTCTTGCCGTCGCTCGGCAGACCCGCCGCGGCGAGCTGCGACTTGATCTCGGCTTCCGTTGCGCCGTCGAAGACAGGCGTCGAGAAGTGCAGGCCAAGCGAGCGCGCGGCCCAGCCGAGGTGCGTCTCGAGGATCTGACCGACGTTCATACGCGACGGAACGCCGAGCGGATTGAGCACGATCTCGACGGGCGTGCCGTCCGGCATGTACGGCATGTCCTCTTCGGGGAGGATGCGGCTGATGACGCCCTTGTTGCCGTGGCGTCCGGCCATCTTGTCGCCGACGGAAAGCTTGCGCTTCATGGCGACGTAGACCTTGATCATCTTGATGACGCCCGGGGGAAGCTCGTCACCCTTCTGCAGGTCTTCGCGGCGCTCTTCGGCCTTCTGTTCCAGAACGCGGATGCGGTTCTCGGCGCGCTCGACGAACATACGCACGGTCTCGCGCGTCTCTTCCTCGACCGGCAGAGCGAGGAGCTCGCGGCGGGAGAGACGGTTGACGACGTCGCGATCGGCGGGCTCGCCCTTGCGGACCAGAACGTCGCCGGTCTTGAAGTCGACCACGTCGCGCTGCAGTTTCTTCTCGGCGAGGACGTCGGAGATCTTCTTGTTGCGCGCATCGGTGATGATGCGGATCTCGTCCTGGATGTTGCGGTTCATCCGCTCGATCTCGCCCTCTTCGATCGACTTGGCGCGCATGTCCTTGTCGACGCCCTTGCGGGAGAAGATCTTCACGTCGACGACGGTGCCCTCGATGCCCGGAGGCGTCTTGAGCGAGGCGTCGCGGACGTCGCCGGCCTTCTCGCCGAAGATCGCGCGGAGGAGCTTCTCTTCCGGCGTGAGCTGGGTCTCGCCCTTCGGCGTGACTTTGCCCACGAGGATGTCGCCCTGCTTGACCGTGGCGCCGATGCGGACGATGCCGCTCTCATCGAGATCCCGCAGCGCAGACTCGCTGACGTTCGGGATGTCGCGGGTGATCTCCTCGGGACCGAGCTTCGTGTCGCGAGCTTCGATCTCGAACTCTTCGATGTGGATCGAGGTGTAGTAGTCCTCTTTCACCAGCTTCTCGGACACGAGAATCGCGTCCTCGAAGTTGTTGCCGCGCCACGGCATGAACGCGACGAGCACGTTGCGGCCGAGGGCGAGCTCGCCGGCGTCGGTGCAGGGACCGTCGGCGAGGACCTGGCCCTTGCGGACGCGCTGGCCTTCGCGAACGACCGGCTTCTGCGCGATGCAGGTATTCTGGTTGGAACGCTTGAACTTGATGAGCTGGTAGATGTCGGCGCCGAATTCCTTCGTCTCGCCGGTCTCCTGGTCTTCTGCTTCAACTCTGACGATGATGCGGTTCGAGTCGACGAGGTCGACCACGCCGCCGCGCTTGCAGACGACGACTGCGCCGGAGTCGCGTGCGACCACGTTCTCCATGCCGGTGCCGACGAGCGGCGACTCGGTGCGGAGGAGGGGCACGGACTGGCGCTGCATGTTCGCGCCCATGAGCGCGCGGTTCGCGTCGTCGTTCTCGAGGAACGGAACGAGCGAGGCCGCGACGGACACGAGCTGCTTCGGAGAGACGTCGATGAAGTCGACCTTCTCCTTCTCGATGGAGACGAAGTCGCCAGACTGGCGCGCGATGACGCGGTCGTGCACGAGGTTGCCCTCGTCGTCGAGGATCACGTTGGCCTGGGCGATGGTGTAGCGCTCTTCATCCCACGCGGAGAGATAGAACGCGTACGGCTCGGCCTCGGCCGACTGCAGCATGCCTTTGCGCTTGCTGCCCGCGCTCTGCGCGTTTTCCTTCGCGACGCGGTTGTTCTCTTTCTGGAGGTCGCGCTTCTCGACGATCTGGCCGAGGGTGAAGTTCGTGTCGCCGGCCTTCACGATGCGGTAGTGATCGTGAACGCGGCCTTCCTGCACCTTCTTGTACGGCGACTCGATGAAGCCGTACTCGTTGATGCGCGCGTAGCACGCGAGCGACGAGATGAGGCCGATGTTCGGACCTTCCGGCGTCTCGATCGGGCAGATGCGGCCGTAGTGGGTCGGGTGCACGTCGCGGACTTCGAAGCCCGCTCTTTCACGAGAGAGTCCACCCGGTCCGAGCGCTGACAGACGGCGCTTGTGCGTGACCTCCGACAGCGGATTGGTCTGGTCCATGAACTGCGAGAGCTGCGACGAACCGAAGAACTCCTTGATCGCCGCGATGACGGGCTTGGAGTTGATCAGGTCGTGCGGCATCGCGGAGTCGATGTCCTGATGGACCGACATCTTTTCCTTGATCGCGCGCTCCATGCGCACGAGGCCGATCCGGAACTGGTTCTCGAGCAGCTCGCCCACCGCGCGGACGCGGCGGTTGCCGAGGTTGTCGATGTCGTCCACGCGGCCGACGTCCTTGCGGAGGCGGAGCAGGTAGTTGATGACGACGTAGAAATCCTCCGGCGTCATCGTCTTCTGCGTGACCGGCGACTCGAGATCGAGCTTGATGTTGAACTTGAAGCGGCCCACGCGCGAGAAGTCGTACTTGCGCGCGTCGAAGAACATGCCTTCGAAGAGCGCCTTCGCCGACTCGAGGGTCGGGGGATCGCCCGGGCGCATGCGGCGGTAAATCTCGATGATCGCCGCCTCGAACGACTTCGAGGTGTCCTTGCGCACGGTGTTGAGCAGGATGTCGGAGACGAGATCCCACTCGGGGAAGATCACTTCGATCTCGCCGATGCCCTTGTCGCGAAGCACGCCCGCCCAGTCGGCCGGGACGCTCTCGCTGGCCTCGAAGAGGACTTCGCCGCTGTTGAAGTCGACGACGTCGCCGAGGAACACGGCCTTCTCGAGCGCCGCGTAGTCGACCTTCACGGTCGTCTCGTTGTTCTTCGTGAGCTGGTCCGCCATCTTCTGATCGAGCTTGATGCCGCCGAAGACGGTGCGGACGGCGCGGCGGCCGCGGATGGAGTGACGCTCCTTCGCTTCCTCCTGGTCCAACACGCGGCGATCGAAGGTGAGCTCGGCACCGTTGTCGGTGACCTTCACGCGGATCGGCGTGTAGAACTGGCGGAGGATCTCTTCGTCCGTCGTGAGTCCGAGGGCGCGGAGGAAGACCGAGCCGAGGAACTTACGCTTGCGGTCGATGCGGACGTAGAGGATGTTCTTCTGGTCGTACTCGAACTCCACCCAGGAGCCGCGGTACGGGATGATCTTCGACAGGAACGTGTGCGCCGATTCCTTGGTGAAGAAGACGCCCGGCGAACGGTGGAGCTGCGAGACGATGACGCGCTCGGTCCCGTTGATGATGAACGTACCGTTGTCGGTCATCAGGGGGATGTCGCCGAAGAAGACCTCTTCCTCTTTCGCGTCGCGCATGTGCTTGACGCCGGTGTCGGGGTCCTTGTCGTAGACGAAGAGGCGGAAGGTGACCTTCAGCGGGACACTGTAGGTCATGCCGCGCTCCTGGCACTCCTCGACGGAGTACTTCATCTGCAGGTCGACGGGGTTGCCGCAGATGTCGCAGACTTCGACGCGGTTCTTGTTGATGACGCCGCACTGACCGCAGTTGACGGTCTCTTCGTGCGGGTGATCGGTGATGATCTTGGACCCGCAGTTCGCGCAGGTCATGCGCAGGTGCTCGAGGCCCTTGAGCTGTCCGCACTTGCACTCCCAGTTGCCGATGGAGTAGCGGACGAAGTCGAGCGAGCAGGTCTCACGGAAGTCGCTGAAGGGGAAGACGCTCGTGAAGACCGACTGCAAGCCGGTGTCCTCCCGCTCCTCGGGGAGGAGGTTCATCTGGAGGAAGCGCTCGTACGATTTTCTCTGGACGTCGATCAGATTCGGCAGCGCCATATAGCTGCGAATCTTGGAGAAGTCGTGACGAACCGGCTCCTGTTTCGGCATGGCTCCGTTCATTCGATGGGACTCCTTGCGTGTATGTCGCGTCAGGCGAGGCCTCTTTGCAGGCTACGCAAAGAGGAGTACGCGATGGGTGAGCCGTGTGGAGAAGGCCGCTCCCCCCTTCTCCGGCTCGAAATTGTGGGTACTTTTGAAAACGACGTTCCGGGCGGCACAAATTGCACCACCCGGAAAAGAGGCTGTCATCCTGAGGCCGCGTAGACGGCCGAAGGACCCCCATCGTGCTCGGCAGGAGGTCCTTCGCCGCGCTTCGCCGGCTCAGGATGACAGAGAAAATTACTTGACCGTGACTTTGGCGCCGGCGTCTTCGAACGCCTTCTTGATCTTGGCCGCCTCGTCCTTGGAAACGCCTTCCTTGATCGTCTGGGGCGCGCCCTCGACCAAGTCCTTCGCTTCCTTCAGACCGAGCGAGGTGACCTCGCGGACGGCCTTGATGACGTTGATCTTCTTTTCGCCGGCTTCATTGAGAACAACCGTGAATTCCGTCTGCTCCTCGACCGGTGCAGCAGCCGCTGCCGGACCGGCAGCCGCCGGCGCCGCAACCGCTGCGGCCGCAGCCGACACACCGAAGCGATCCTCGAGGGCCTTCACCAGGTTGGAGAGGTCGAGAACCGTCATCGTCTCAATCTGCTTTACGAAATCTTCTGTCGAAATAGCCATTTCAGCCTCCAAAATTCAAACCCGTTTGATGTCCAAACCCAATTGGGCGGAGCCGAAGCCGCGCCCTACATTTCTTACGCTGCTTCTTCTCCGCCGCTCTTCTGTTTCGCGATCTCGTTGAGCGCGATCGCGAGCTTGCGGATCGGTCCATTGAGGACGACCGCCAGTCCGCGGATCGGGTGCTGCATGAGGTACAGCAGCTTGCTGATCAGCTCATCGCGCGAGGGAAGGTTGGCAATGTTCTGGATCTCGTTGGCGGCGACGACCTGGCCGGCCAGGAGCGCGCCCTTGAACTGCACGGTCGGGACGTCCTTGGCGAATTTGGTCAGAACCTTCGCTAACGCTACGGGATCGGTGGTGTTGTAGGCGATGGCGGTCATGCCGGCGAAGGTGCCCGTCAGCTTCTGGAGCGGCGAGTCCTTCACGGCGATGAGGGCCAGCGTGTTCTTGATGACGACGTATTCGGACCCCGACTCACGGACCTGCTTGCGCAGCTCGGTGACCTGGGGGACGGTGATGCCCTTGAAGTCGAGCACGAACGCGTTGGTCGCCTTGCCGATGCCTTCGGAGAAGGTGGAGATCGCTTCTGCTTTCTGTTCGCGATTCTTCATGTCGTCTCCTATTCGGCCTTGATCTCGCCCACGGCCGAGTCGATCTGGAGAGACGGACTCATGGTGGAGGAGACGTAGATCGAGCGAACGTACCGGCCCTTCGCGGCCGGCGGCTTGGCCTTGCGAACGGCGTTGATGATCGCTGAAGCGTTGTCCTTCAGCTGATCGGCGGAAAAGGAGATCTTCCCGACCGGAACGTGGATGATCGACGTTTTGTCGACGCGGAACTCCACCTTGCCGGCCTTGATCTCCTGGAGCGCCTTTGCGACTTCGAACGTGACGGTGCCGGTCTTCGGGTTGGGCATCAGGCCGCGAGGGCCGAGGACCTTCCCGAGCTTACCGACGGAACGCATCATGTCCGGCGTGGCGATGACAGCGTCGAAATCGGTCCAGCCACCCTGGATCTTTTCGACCATTTCATCGCCGCCCACGAAGTCGGCGCCAGCATCCTGGGCTTCCTTCTGTTTT
The DNA here is from genome assembly GCA_035999335.1 of Thermoanaerobaculia bacterium. Classification (GTDB taxonomy): domain Bacteria; phylum Acidobacteriota; class Thermoanaerobaculia; order Gp7-AA8; family Gp7-AA8; genus QHVT01. The sequence goes on from DASYGV010000057.1 coordinate 59,937, forward strand.
TCGCCCTGGGCGATCACGAGCACACGCTTGGTCTGTCCGGTTCCGTGCGGGAGCAGAGTCGTTCCCCGGACCATCTGATCGGCGTGCTTGGGATCGACACCGAGAAGCATCGAAAGCTCGACCGTCTCGTTGAACTTGGCGTACGCGATCTGCTTGAGCAGACCGAACGCCTCATCCAGCTGATACGGCCGCTGTTCGACCTTCCCGGCCGCAGCACGATACTTCTTGCCGTGTTTGGCCATAGTTCTCCTTGTAGTGTTAGCGGCTCCGAAGAGCCTCCTACTCGAGTTGCCTCAGCTACGCGCTGGGGCGCCTTGGTCTGTCATCCTGAAGCCGCGGAGACGGCGAAGGACCTCCTCGTTGACGCCGGGAGATCCATTCGACTCGCTGAGGCTCGCTCAGGATGACGGACTTCCTTTGTCAGTCCGTCACTTCCATGCCCATCGAGCGCGCGGTGCCCTCGACGGTCTTGATGGCCGCCTCCACGCTCGCGGCGTTGAGGTCGGGCATCTTCAGACGCGCGATCTCTTCGACTTGCTTGCGGGTGACCTTGCCGATCTTGGTCTTGTTCGGCACGCCCGAGCCCTTCGGCACGCCGGCCGCGCGGAGAAGGAGGATCGAGGCCGGGGGAGTCTTGGTCACGAACGTGAACGTGCGGTCCGAGAAGACCGTGATCACGACCGGGATGATGAGACCCTGGTCCTTGGCCGTACGGGCGTTGAACGTCTTGCAGAACTCCATGATGTTCACGCCGTGCTGGCCGAGCGCGGGGCCGACCGGCGGGGCCGGCGTGGCCTGGCCCGCGGGAATCTGGAGCTTGATGTATCCGGTAATCTTTTTCGCCATCGTAAATCCCTTGTGCTAATCAGTCGCGCTTTTGGAGGCGCGTAATTGGTAATCCTTTTATCGCGCCTTTGCGGCTGCACCGCCGGTGCCGCCACCCTCGTCGGTCGCGTCGTAGCGAGCCACCTGGAGGAAGTCCAGCTCCACCGGGGTAGAGCGGCCGAAGATCGTGACCATGACCTTCAGCGTGCTGCGGTCGAGGTTGACCTCTTCCACGACGCCGGTGAAGTTCGTGAACGGACCGTCGATGATCCGCACGTGCTCGCCGTGCTCGTAGACATGCTTGGGCTTCGGCTTTTCCTTGGTCGTGACGACCTGCGTCAGGATCTGATCGACCTCTTCTTGCGTGAGCGGCGTCGGCTTCTTGCCGGTTCCGACGAAGCCGGTGACCTTGGGAGTGTTCTTGACCAGATGCCAGGCGTCGTCCGACATCTCCATCTCGACGAGGATGTAGCCGGGGAAGAATTTGCGCTGCACCTCGCGCTTCTTGCCGCCCTTCATCTCGATGAGAGTCTCGGTCGGGATCTTGATCTCGCCGAACTTCTCACGCATGCCGAGGGCGTCGACGCGCTGGGTGAGGTTTTCCTTCACCCGCTCCTCGAATCCGGAGTAGGTGTGGACGATGTACCACTGCTTCTGACCAGTTGCTTCCATCGGGTTAAGCGCTCGCTCCGAACGTGGTGAAGAGGTAGTCGATCGCTTTGTAGAAAACCAGGTCGCAGCCCCAGAGGAAGAGGGCGAAGACGATCGTCGCCACGATGACCACGGTGGTCGTGCCGACGACTTCGTTGCGGGTCGGCCAGGTGACCTTCTTCATCTCCCCGGCCGTGTCGCGGAAGAACTCGCGGGTGGAGAGCCACCACTGCTTCGGCTTCGCTACGACTGCGCTTTCGTTTTTCTCATCCGCCATTTGTTGGACACCTTGCTGCTCATCTCAACCGGCAGCCCTCAGCTCGCAGAGAGATTCTTTCTCCCCTGCGAGCTGAGAGCTGACAGCTGCGAGCCTTGTGAGTTTGGCAGGGCAAGAGGGGCTCGAACCCCCAACCTGCGGTTTTGGAGACCGCTGCTCTACCAGTTGAGCTATTGCCCTACGTTGCCGCAAACTGCTGAGAAAGCGTTGCTTTCCCGGTTAATTCCCCGGACGTTTACTTGGTTTCCCGGTGCACGGTCCGCTTCCGATCGTGCCGGCAGAATTTCTTCAGCTCCAGCTTCTCGGTCGTGGTCTTCTTGTTCTTCGTCGTCGTGTAGTTGCGACGCTTGCACTCGGTGCACTGGAGCGTGATGATCTCGCGTGTTGCCGCCATTGCTTTACCCCGAAAATGTTGGTGGAGCCCTCGACGAGATTTGAACTCGTGACCCCGTCCTTACCAAGGACGTGCTCTACCCCTGAGCTACGAGGGCATTCGATTCCGATTCATGGAGCGGGAGACGGGATTCGAACCCGCGACCAACAGCTTGGAAGGCTGTGACTCTACCCCTGAGTTACTCCCGCGCTTACTCGCTATTCGCTCGTTCGCGAGCTATTAGCTGTTAGTTCTTAGCTCTTAGGAGGCCGCCACCCAACCACGGCCCGGGTGTGTGCGGGGGCCTCCTAAGAGCTAAGAGCTAGCGGCTAACAGCTGCACCCGTTGGTGGAGAGTGGAGGGTTCGAACCTCCGTAGGGCGTTGCCCGGCAGATTTACAGTCTGCTGCTTTTAACCACTCAGCCAACTCTCCACGAGTGCGCTGCTTTCTACGATCTGGAGCTGGCGACGGGACTCGAACCCGCGACCTGCTGATTACAAATCAGCTGCTCTACCAACTGAGCTATGCCAGCACCAATTCTCTAAGTTACGGATTTCAAAGACACAACCAGCCACTACCGATGAAGCGAAAAAGGTGAGCTTACCCGGCGGCGGCCGAAGAACTGCGGGTTATAGCAGGAAGCCTAACGGGACGCAAGCGGAGGCTATTCCGATGCATCTGCGGCTGTTACGGGCGAAACCATTGCCCGCCGCAGGCGTCACACCACCGAACGCAACATTGGAGGTGTGTCCATGAAACTACGCGCGATCGCGACCGCGCTCATCCTCGTTCTCTGCGCCCAGACCGGGGCACAGCAGGCACCCGCCTCAGCGCCGCCACCCGCTCCGGCGCCCGAGCTCGTGCGCATCGTGCGCCTGAAGATCTCCGCGGGCGACGTCGCCACCGGGCAAGCGGCGGCGGAGGATTACAGGAGAGACAAGGGTGTGGATGCGGAGTACCTCAACGCCATCGGCTGGATTGCTCGGGGCGCGGAGATGCTCGGCCGCCTCGAGATCGCGGATGAGGCTGTCCGCGAGCTCCATCGCGAGATCCCGAGGGAAGATCCCAAGCTCCTGACGCCTTACGGGGCGGCGATCGAGGTCGAAGGACGGCTCTTGCACCGCCGCTCGGGCCGCGGCGCCGCGATCCGCTACTGGGAGCAGCAGCTCGCGACCGCAAAGGCCGCGTCGCTCCGGTCGAGGATCAACAAGAACATCAACCTCTTGGCGATGGAAGGAAACGCCGCTCCGCCGATCCCGGATACGAAGTTCGGCGAGGACAAGCCGGTGGTGGTCTTCCTGTTCGCCGAGTGGTGCGGCGACTGTAAGGCGCAGGCCCTCGCGCTGACGCGCGTTTGGGAAAAGTATCGCTCGCGCGGGCTCTCGATGGTGGCGTTGACTCGCCTGTACAGTTCGCCGACGGACGAGAAGCCGATGACGCCCGCCGAAGAAACGGCGAAAGTGAAGAAGGTTTGGGCCGAGGTCTATCCCGGCCTCGCGGACGTCCCGGTCGTGATCGACAACGACGCCATGGTGCGGTACGGCGGGTCCGCAACGCCGAGCTTTGCGTTCGTCGATCGCAAGGGCGCCGTTCGCCTGTACACCGCGACGCGTCTTTCGGAAGCGGCAATGTCCGCGCAGCTCGACGAACTGCTCGCGGAACAGCCGTGAGCGCTCATGACGAACGCGTCTGTCGCACGACTTCGTAGCAAAGCACCGCCGCGGCGGACGCGACGTTGAACGAGTCGACGTGCCCGAACATCGGGATGGAGACGGACCGATCGCAGTGCTCCGCGACGTTGCGGCGCACTCCCTTCCCTTCGCTGCCCATGACGATCGCGACCTTCCCCCGGAAGTCGATCTTGTCCGCGCGGTCCCCGTCCGCAGCCGCGGCGTAGACCCAGTAGCCCTTCTCCTTCAGCGTGTCGATCGCGCGGGCGAGGTTCGTCACCTGCGCGACCGCCACCCACTCGGATGCGCCGGCCGACGACTTGATCGCGGCGGGCGAGAGGCCGACGCTCTCGTGCTCCGGGATGACGACGAGGTCAACGCCGAATCCGTCCGCGACGCGCAGGATCGCGCCGAAGTTCTGCGGATCGGTGATGCTGTCGAGGATCAGCACGAACTTCGTGGCCTCGTTCTCGACGACGTCATGAAAGTCGGCGTACGCGCCCGCGTCGACTTCCGCGATGACGCCGTTGTGCACGTTGCCTTTCCCTGCGAGACGGTTGATCTCGCCGACCGAAAGGATGCGGAGCGTCACGCCCGCGTCCTTCGTTTCGGCCACGACCTTCTGCATCCGCCCGCTGTGCTCGCGCGCGATGGCGACATAGCGCACGCGCCGCGGGTGCGAGCGGACGGCTTCGAGAACGGGATTCGCGCCGTAAACGATCATAAAAGCGAGCGATGAACGATGAGCGATGAACGATGAGCATCACGGCGGTTCATCGTTCATCGCTCATCGTTCATCGCTCGTCACACCAAAAGCAAGCCTTCTCGCAATCAACGGTCCCTCATACACGAAGCTCGTGTAGATTTGCACGAGATCCGCACCCGCGGCGATCTTCGCGCGGACATCGTCGACGGTGAAGACGCCGCCGACGCCGATGAGCGGATAGCCCGCGCCGACGCGCTCGCGCACTCTTCGCAGGACGTTCGTCGATTTCTCCATCAGCGGTTCGCCCGAGAGTCCGCCTGCTTCGTTCATGCCCGGCCGGCGGTCGAGGGTCGTGTTCGTGCAGATCATGCCATCCGCCAGCTGCACACAGACGTCGCAGATCTCCGCGATCTGCGCGTCGTCGACATCGGGAGCGATCTTGATGAGCACCGGGCCGAAACGAATCGATCGCACGCCGTTCAACAGCGCCTCGAGATGCTCCGGGCGCTGCAGGTCGCGCAGTCCGGGCGTATTCGGCGACGAGAGATTGAGCACGGCCGCATCCGCATGCGGCGCAACGCGGCGGTAGCACTCGACGTACGACTCGACCGCTCCTTCGAGCGGTACGTCGCGGTTCTTGCCGACGTTCACGAGGACGGGAACCGTTCTTTCCCACGCGCGCAATCGCGACGCGACGACATCCGCGCCATCGTTGTTGAACCCCATGCGATTGATGAGCGCGCGATCGCTCGGATAGCGAAAGAGCCGCGGCTTCGTGTTGCCCGGCTGCGGCTTCAGCGTGACCGTCCCGACTTCGAGGAAGCCGAACCCGAGGGCGGCCAGGAACGGCATCATCGTCGCGTTCTTGTCGAAGCCGCCGGCGATGCCGATAGGCGATCTGAAGGTCATTCCGAGGAGCTCGCGCTTTGCTGTATCCGTCGGACGACAGACGCGTTCCAGCGCTCGAAGCACGATCGGGATCTGCTGTAGATGCTGCATCTGCTCCGCGGTCCATTCGTGCGCCGCCTCGGGGTCGAGGTGGAAGAGGGCGCGGCGAAGGAGGCCGTAGATCATGAAGCGAGGATCATCTCGACGCGCGCGAGCGGCGAGAGCACGCGCGCATCGACTTCACTCGCGTGCTGCAGCAGCGGGATCGCGCGCACGAGCTCGGGGCCGTGATCGAGTCCCGTCATCGCCAGCCGCAGCGGCATGAACAACGCCTTGCCCTTCAAGCCGGTCGAGATCTTCAATCGCTCGACCATCGCCTTGTAGCTCGCTTCATCCGTCGGGGCTCCGTTCGCGCGCAGATCCTCCGCGAGCTTTTCGGCCAGCGCGCGATCGACGGCTGGAGGCGCGTACTCGAGCACGAAAAGCAGCGCACCCGCGAACTCCGTCAGCCGGTGCACGCTGGTCTTGACGACGTCGATCCCCTCCTCGAGCCACGGAGTGTTCGATAACGAAGGGAAAAACGGCCGCACGAACGGCACGAGCTCCGCGGCGCTCATCGCGTGAATGTACTGTCCGTTCAGCCACTCGAACTTCTGCGGGTCGAACACCGCGGGTGCCGCATTCACGCGATCGAGCGAGAAGTTCTGAATCGCGTACTCGCGCGAGAACACATCCAGCCCGTCCGGCGACGACCATCCGAGGAGCGTGAGGTAGTTCAGCATCGCATCGGGAAGGTAGCCTTCCTCCGCGTACGCGCTGACGGACGTCGCGCCGTGGCGCTTCGAGAGCTTGGTGCGGTCCTGTCCGAGGATCAGCGAGACATGCGCGAAGTGCGGGACAGCCCACTCCATCGCGCGGTAGATCAAAACCTGGCGATGCGTGTTCGTCAGATGCTCCTCGGCGCGAATGACGTGCGTGATGTCCATGTCGTGATCGTCGACCACCACGCAGAAGTTGTAGACCGGAAAGCCATCGGAACGGACGATGATGAAGTCCCCCAGGGACTCCTTGCGCCACGTCACCTCGCCGCGAATGAGATCGTCGATGGTGACGTCGCCGTCATCAGGCACGTGGAAACGAATCGCGTGCGGCGCGTCGTCATCACGGCGATCGATCCAGCATTTGAGGTCGTAGTGCGGCGGACGTCCGTCGACTTCGGCCTGCTTACGCTTCGCTTCGAGCTCTTCCTCGCTGCAGTAGCAGCGATACGCGACGCCTTTCGCCACAAGCGCCGCGGCGGTCTCGCCGTATATCGTGCGCCGTTCGGACTGCCGATACGGAGCGTGCGGACCGCTGACATCAGGACCTTCGTCCCACCCGAGACCGAGCCAGCGCAGATCGTCGAGGACCATTTGCTCCGACTCGTGCGTCGAGCGCGCCTGATCGGTGTCCTCGACGCGGATGATGAAAGCGCCATTGAAATGCTTCGCAAAGAGCCAATTGAAGATCGCCGTGCGCGCACCGCCGACGTGCAGGTGCCCCGTGGGAGAAGGAGCGAAGCGAACGCGGACGCTCACTTGCTCTCCACCAGGACGACGGCCATCGCGCAGATCCCTTCCGCGCGTCCGATGAATCCGAGTTGATCGGTCGTCGTGGCCTTCACGTTCACGTGACCCTCGGGTAGTTCGAGCAACTTCGCAATCGACGCGACCATGGCGTCGCGATGCGGCGCGAGCTTTGGCTGCTGCGCGATGACCGTCACGTCGACGTTCGCGATGCGCGAATCCATTTCGTCGATGATGCGCATGGCCTCGTGCACGAAACGCGACGAATCCGCATCGCGCCAGCGCTCGTCGGTCGACGGAAAGTAGTGACCGATGTCGCCCGCACCCGCGGCGCCCAGCAAAGCGTCCGTGATCGCGTGCAGCACGGCATCCGCATCGGAGTGACCGGAGAGCCCGCCCGTCTCGCTGATGCGCACGCCGCCGAGGATGAGAGGCCGCGAGGCATCGAACGGATGAATATCGATGCCCTGCCCCACACGGATCACGACGCGTCGCTCCACTGCTTCAGATACGACTCCGCAATCTCGAGGTCCTCGGGGACGGTGATCTTCAAATTGCGCGGATCGCCGGGCACACCTTTCACGGCATAGCCAAAGCGCACCGCCAGTCCCGCTTCGTCGGTCCCTTCGATCCCTTCGCGCTGCGCACGCTCGAGGATGTCTCGGAGGATCTCCGCGCGGAAGCACTGCGGCGTCTGCGCGGCGCCGAGCATCGTGCGGTCGAGGGTCTGTTTGATCGTCGCGTCGGCATTCATCACGTGGATCGTGTCGGACACGGGGATCACCGGCAGCGCCGCGCCGACTTCGCGCGCGGCGGCAATCACTGCGTGAAAGATCGCGGTGCTGAACAGCGGACGCGCCGCATCATGCACCGTAATCAGCTCGGCATCTTCCGCCTCGGCGAGTCCGTGGATCACGGACTGCTGGCGGGTCTCGCCGCCGGCGACGAACGACACGCGATCGCTGTTCTTCACGCTTGCGAGCAGAACGTCGGCAACCGGGACAACGACGCGATCGACGTTCTCGTCGAGCAGGAAGCGCTCGATCACGTGCTGAACGAGCGGTTTCCCGGCGAGAGGCTGGAATTGCTTGGGAATGCCGGAACCGAAACGAGAACCGGTGCCGGCGGCGGGGACGATGACGACGAGGGTCATCAGACCGCCATGATGTCGTGCTCTTTGCTCTTGAGAACCGACGCCACTTCATCGATGTGCTTGTCGGTGAGCTTCTGGATCTCGTCGAGGGCGCGCTTTTCGTCATCCTCGGAGAGCTCATGGTTCTTGAGCATCTTCTTCAGTTTGTCGTTGCCGTCGCGACGCACCTGGCGGATGGCGGTGCGCGCTTCCTCGGCCATCTGATGCGCCTTCTTCACGAGGTCCTTGCGCCGCTCCTCGGTGAGGACGGGGATGGGAACGCGGATGATCTTGCCGTCCGAGGCGGGATTGAATCCGAGGTCGGAGGTGCGAATCGCTTTTTCGATCGGCCCGACCATCGACTTGTCCCACGGCTCGACGACGAGCAGCGCCGGCTCGGGGACCTTGATGCTCGCGGCCTGCGCCAGCGGCGTCGGCGTGCCGTAGTAGTCGACGTGGATGCTGTCCAGCATCGCGGCATTCGCGCGTCCGGTGCGGAGAGTTTTGAAATGCGCGTGCAGGGATTGAATCGAACTGTCCATTCGATGTTGCACGTCTTTGATGACTTCGTTCATTGGCATGGTCGTTTCCTCACGCGGCGGGCATTTCGTCGGAGACGATCGAGCCCACGTCCTCGCCGAGCAATGCCCGCTTGATGTTGCCCTTCTCGCGCAGCGAAAAAATATAGATCGGAATCGAGCTGCCGCGGGCGAGATCGATCGCCGTGGCGTCCATCACTTGCAGACGATCGGCCAGCACGCGCTGATAGGTCACGTGCGGGAGGCGGATCGCATTCGGATCCTTCTCCGGATCGGCGGTGTAGATGCCGTCGACTTTCGTGGCCTTGAAGATGATGTCGCACTTGAGCTCCGCCGCGCGCAATGCCGCGGCGGAGTCGGTGGTGAAAAACGGATTGCCGGTGCCCGCGGCGCAGATGACCACGCGGCCTTTCTCGAGATGGCGGATCGCGCGGCGGCGAAGGAACGGCTCCGCGACCTCGGCCATCGTGATCGCGGTGGTCACGCGCGTGGGGACATTGCGACGCTCGAGCGAGTCCTGCAACGCGAGCGCGTTGATCACCGTCGCCAGCATGCCCATGTGATCGCCCGCGACGCGGTCGATGCCCTGCGTCGCGCCGGTGACGCCGCGGAAGATGTTGCCGCCGCCGATCACGATCGCGACCTGCACACCCATCTGCTGCACTTCCGCGAGCTCGTCGGCGATGTCCGTGAGAACGTCGGCGTCGATGCCCGTGCGGCGTCCGCCCATGAGCGCCTCGCCGGAAAGCTTGAGAAGGATTCGGTGGTACTTGGCGTCCGCCATGCGAGGCGGTTTATAGCAGAAGCAGTTGACAGTTGGCAGTTGGCAGTTGGCAGGAGATGCGGCGGCAATGAAAAA